>CAZWBJ010000054.1:0-1574 GCA_964632175.1 Hadarchaeota archaeon (SeqCode) | reverse complement strand
GCCCTGGGCGGCCCGAGCCGGGGCCGCCTGCGCCCTGGCCCTGCTGGTGGCCTGCTCGCTGGCCGGGTGGCCCTTCAGGGTCTTCCCCCAGGGGCAGGAGGGATACGAGACCAGGTACGCCTACTTCATCACCTACCTGCTGGGAACGGAGGACAACGGGCCGATTGAGAACGTGATGATAGACTACCTCGCCCCCAACGTGGACAACTGGGTCCCGCAGGACGAGGAGGGGTTCTTGATGTGGTCCCGATGGATCCTGTACTACCTAGAAGACAATGGGGAGCTGGAACCGCAGGTGATTTTCTGGCGAAGGGAGGTGGATCTTGGGTGGGAAATCCAGGTGCTCCAGCTATGTGGTATGAGGGAAGAACCACCAAAGTTTCTTGCGAGCGGTGTAATTCGGCATTCTCTTGGATTCTCCGAGACGACCTTTATCGACAAGCTTTATCCCCGCGAGGTTTTGTGGCAGGAATGTGAGGTAAAAGTCCCAAGAAGCAGGGTGAAGAATCTGACCTTGAGGGTGGCTGGGCTCGAAAACAACATCAGCTGTGCAGCTATTTCACAACTTCCATCTGCAGACTCTTTCTATCAGGCTGTGATACCTAACCAACCTCTTAATAAAACAATCCACGTCCGGTTCGTATCTCAACTCTGGAAGCCTCGGGAAAACTTTCGGGAAAGGATAGAGTTCTACCAGAGAGAGATAGAATTTTGTGGAGATGGAGGAGTTCGCCTCTTTCCAGTAGCCTAGTATTTTAGTGACTGTAGATCTATTAGGTCTCTCTGGCATGAGGACATTCTTATCGCCCGCTCTCTAGCCAGCTCTCTCAGCTCGGGATTCAAGTAGTTCGGGTAGGTGATGGTCCTCCCATCCGGCAGCGTCTCCGTGATGGCACCTGTCGCTGTGTAGTATCGGGTTATGGGACCTCCCAGCGACCCCCCGTCGTAGATTCCCATCAGGATCGGGGTCTGGGGAATCTGGATCTCGAGGGGAACCACGGGGGTGGTCCCTGAGGAGACCAGGACCTCGGGGACGTACTCCCTGACCTCGGTGGTTCCGACGAAGGTCTCGGAGTAGGTGTCCGCCGGGTGGGGGTCGATGGCGTCCACCCGGAGGGTCCGGGTCTCCGCCAGCCTCCCGCTGTTGTCCCTTCCCCGGACGGTCACGGTGAAGCTGCCAGGGGAGGAGGGACGGAGGTAGAGGGAGGTGGAGGCGGAGGGGCCCAAGCTTGGGGCCTCCAGCCTGGCCCCGATTCCGGGCCCCTCGGCCTCCAGCCTGACCCCTCCCGAGTACCCGTTCCTCGGAGTCACGGTTAGATTCACTTCCACCTCCGGCCAGGGGAGGGGAGAGTAAGTGGTCCTGGTGTACCTGTAAACCTTGTAGGCGGTGTAGGTCTCGGTCCTAGGAACCTTCCTTATCTCGTAGCGCTCCCGGACGTTCCTCACGTTGGAGGAGGGGGCGGAGGGGTCAGAATCGCTCCTTGACACCCAGCTCTCCACCGTCCTGGTGGAGTAGACGGGCAGGGGAGAAAGATACGTGAAGCTGGTGCTCCTTGATGGTGAAGGAGCCCTCC
>CAZWBJ010000053.1:0-1933 GCA_964632175.1 Hadarchaeota archaeon (SeqCode) | reverse complement strand
CGCGAAGGAAGAAATCCCACCTCGACATCTGCCTCGGGAAGGACGTGCAGATGAAGGGTGTTCCGGGATTCGATTCCCTGCACTTCGTCCACCGCGCGCTGCCCGAGCTCGACCTAGACGAGGTCAGCACGGAGGGTAGCTTTCTGGGGAGGAGGCTCACCGTCCCGCTGCTCATCTCGGCGATGACGGGTGGATGCGAGCGTGGCGGAAAGATCAACCGGGTTCTCGCCTCGGCCGCCCAGGAGTTCGGGGTGGCCTTCTGCGTGGGAAGCCAGCATGCCGCACTGGAGGATCCCAGGCTCGCCTCCACCTATCAGGTCAGGGAAGTGGCCGAGGATGTCTTCCTCTTCGCCAACCTGAGCGCCTCCCAGCTCACCGAGGGGAGGGAGGTGGAGGAGGCGGAAAGGGCGGTGAAGATGATAGAGGCCGACGGGCTCTTCCTCCACCTGAACCCCCTTCAGGAGGCCGTCCAGCCGGAGGGGAAAACCAAGTACAGGGGCGTGCTGGAGAAAATCCGGAAGGTGTGCAGGGGGCTGAAGGTCCCGGTGCTGGTCAAGGAGACGGGATGCGGGATAAGCGGGGAAGTGGGGAGGATGATCGAGAAGGCGGGGGCATCGGCCATAGACGTGGCGGGGGCGGGGGGAACCTCCTTCGCCCTGGTGGAAAGCTACAGAGGGGGCAGGATCGGGACCACCTTCGGGAACTGGGGCATACCGACCCCCGTCTGTGTGGCCGAGCTGACGAGGAAGGTGAGGATCCCGGTGGTGGCGGGAGGGGGGATAAGATCCGGCTTGGATGCCGCCAAGGCGCTCGCCCTGGGGGCCTCGGCCGTCTCGGTCGCCCTTCCCCTGCTCCAAGCGGCGAAGAAGGGAAAGGGAGCGGTTCTGGAGTTCCTGAGGAATTTCCGGGAGGAGCTGAGGCTGGCCATGCTTCTCACCGGCTGCAAAACCGTCAGCGGACTAAGGAAGGTCCCGTTGGTGCCCACGGGCGAGCTCGCGGACTGGTTCAGGGCGAGGCGCCTCCCGCTTTAAGTCTGCTGGAGAAAGTCGAAGGGAACTTGAGGTTCGCGGAAAGAGCCAGAAGGGCGGCGAGGACCTCCCCCATAGTGGTTGCCTTTGACCCTTTCAAGAAAGTGGAGCTGGAGGAGGCCGTCAAGCTCCTCTCCCCCCTGCGTGGCGTGGTCTCCGGGATCAAGATTGGAATCCCGGCGCTCCTCCATCTCGGCCTGCGGGCGCTCGAGCTCCCCAGGCTCCTCGAGGATTTCCTCTTCATCTTCGACTCCAAGCTCGCCGATGTGGGGCACGTGGACAGGGCGGTGGCGGAGAGGATTTTCGGGGCGGGGTTCGACGCCCTCATCGTCCAGCCCTTCGTGGGATTCAGGGGAGGTCTGGAGGAGGTGATCAAAATCAAGGGAGAGAGGGGGGTGCTTGCGGTCTGTTCCATGAGCCACCCGGGCTCGGAGGAGTTCCTGAACCACCACACGGAGGAGCTGATGGCGCGATCCTGGTCGGCGGGGGCGGACGGCTTCATCCTCCCCGCACAGAAGCCCCCCCTCATCTCGCGTGCGCGTGCCTCCTACCCCGAAGCCCTCATTCTCTCTCCGGGTGTTGGAGCACAGGGGGCTCCTTCCGGCTCCGCCCTTTCGGCTGGCGCCGACTTCGAGATCGTGGGGAGAAGCATCCTCTCCTCCGAGAACCCCAGAAGGGAGGCGGAAAGAATCCTGGAGGAAATCCGTGCTCGCGGCTGAACTCTTCAAACACGGGTGCCTGCTCTTCGGCGAATTCCGCCTCTCCTCGGGCCTCCTCAGCCCCTACTATATCGACCTGAGGAAGGTTCCTTCCTTCCCCCAGCTCCTGGAAAGGGTGCTAGACGCTTACCTGCGCAAGATCGAGGAGGATGAACTGGAGTTCGATAGGATCGCCACCATCGCCAC
>CAZWBJ010000052.1:0-1963 GCA_964632175.1 Hadarchaeota archaeon (SeqCode) | reverse complement strand
GGATTTGCAGGGAGATGGGGATCAAGAAGGAGCTGGCTCAGCTCAAAAAAAGAGTAACAGGTCACCCTTCCTGCAAAAAGAAATCTTGAGTAAAGGGGCCAGTGTAAGAAGGTAGGGATATAAGTACCGTTGCGAGGGGAAAATGTCGGGAAAGGTTCTCATGATTCACGGCACCGACTTTGGGGTTGGAAAGAGTACCCTCGCCTCTCTTCTCTGCCGGGCTTTAAAGATCAAGGGGTTCAAGGTCTCACCTTTCAAGTCTCTTGCCCTCACTACCCTGACGGAGAAGGTGGGGGAGGGGGAGATGGCTTTCGCTCAGGCGGTTCAAGCGCGAATGGCGGGTGTGGAGCCCGATCCGCGCATGAATCCCCTCCTAGTCCGGCCGCAGGGGAGGGGTAAGGTGGAATTCTTTGTGAGGGGGAAAAGGGTGTCATCGGGCAGGCTGGAGCCGGAGCGGCTGAGGGACTGGGAGGAACAGGTGAGGGAATGCCTCTCGCAGCTCTCCCGGGAGTTTGATATTGTGGTGGCCGAGGGGATGGGCCCCACCCGTGCCCCCTACTACAGGGAGCCCCTTTCGACCCTTCTGGAGTTCGCCAACTGGAGGACGGCTGAACTGGCGGATGCCCGGGTAGTTCTGTGCACGGACGAGGTTGAGGCGCCCGCCCGCTTCCTCTCCTATCTGAGCGGGCAGGAGAAGCGGAGGGTTAAAGGAGTTATTCTCACCAAGTTCGAGCTGAGCGACGTGGTGGTGAAGTGGGGTTATAGGAGGGTGGCTGGGAGGGCGATGGCTAGATGGTTCGGCTGGGTTTACGGCAGGGCGGGAGGAGTGAAGTTTCTCAGCGTCCTGCCCGAGGTGAGGGGTCCCCAGCTGGATCCGCTCCTACCCTCGCCGAAACCCTCCGTCGACTCGGTTCTCCGCACTCTTGAGGAAGCGGTTGAGAGGGTTCAGGGATATCTCCGGTTGAGAAAAATCTTGAGCACGCTCTCATGACGGCCAAAAAGCTAATGGTTCAGGGGACGTTCACGGGGGCGGGGAAGAGCTTTCTTGTGGCCCTCTTATGCAGAATTTTCAGAGAAGAGGGGTACAAGGTCGCCCCCTTCAAGCTGCTGAACTGGACGGGCGTGGTGCACCGGGATGAGGAGGGGAGGGAGTTCGGATACTCTCAAGTTCTCCAGACCGTTGCCGCCGGGACCAAACCCGATTACAGAACCAATCCCTTCACCCCCAAGACCCTGCCGGGAGGAAAGCTGGATCTGCTTATAGAGGGCAGACCTATCTACCGCGGCTACACCTTCCCCTGGACACTCCTCAAGGGCTGGACGATAAGGAGAAGGAGGGTTTGGGCGAAGGTCAAGGAGGCGGGAAAGAGGTGCTTTGAGGGCCTCGCCGCAGAGCACGACATAGTGGTCATCGAGGGCTCGGGTCCCAGCAAGGTGTTGCGGATGGGCTTCTACACACAAATGATAGAGATAGCGAACCAGTGGGTGGCGGAGACTTTCGATGCCCCTGTGATCATCGTCGGAAAGTGCCCGCAGGCCGTTCCTCCACTCCTCTCGCACCTGAAACCTGAGCAAAGGGAGAGAGTTAAGGGAATGGTCCTGAATCCCTTCGTTGCTCCGCAAATGCTATCCCATCTGACTGGTGAGAAGGAGGAGCTCTTCGAAAAAGAGCTCGCGGCGGGTGTGGAGAAGGAGGTGGGGCTGAAGGTGTATGGGGTTCTTCCGTTCTTTGAGGAGCTCTCCAAACTTCCTCCCCTCGATCCCATCCTGTGGGGGGAGAAGCCACCGCTCGGTCCTTGGGAGAAGATCATCTCAAAGATTGCCAGGGAGGCTAGGGACCACTTGGATGTGGAGGGGCTTTTGAAGCTCGCAAAGTAGATTTAGTCTAAAAGTCCAAGTTAATTGGTTGGCGGCCAGAGGGGCGGGGAAACACCCGGACTCGTCCGATCCCGGAAGTTAAGCC
>CAZWBJ010000051.1:0-2173 GCA_964632175.1 Hadarchaeota archaeon (SeqCode) | reverse complement strand
TCTATGACCGATTCCTCGCCTAAAGGGAAAAGCAGCTTTTTGAGGTATAGGCTAATCAATAGGGAGGAGGATGTAAATGAAAATGTTTAGGGGAAGAGATGTCCTGAGCATCTTGGACTTTTCGAGGGAGGATTTGGAGAAGCTCTTTGAGGTCACCCTTCGGATCGAGCGCGGGGAACTCAGACCAAGGTTGGAGGGGAAGGTACTTGCCACCGCCTTCTTTGAGCCAAGCACTCGGACGAGGCTGAGCTTTGAAACTGCCATGCACAGACTGGGCGGTTCGGTGATAGGCTTCGGGGGAACGGAAGCCACCTCCATCGCCAAGGGGGAGAATCTCGCCGACACCATCCGCATGCTGGACTGCTACTCTGACCTCATCGTCATCAGGCACCCGATGGAGGGGGCGGCCAAGCTGGCGGCGGAGGTGGCCAGAGTCCCGGTGATAAACGGGGGGGACGGGAGCAGGCACCACCCGACGCAGGCCATGATAGACTTGTACACCATCTGGAAGGAGTTCGGCAGGATCGACGGGCTGGAGATAGGCCTTCTGGGGGACCTGAGATACGGAAGGGCCGCCTCCTCGCTGGTCTACGGGCTCTCCAAGTTCAAGCCCAAGAGGGTCCTCCTCTTCTCTCCCCCATCCCTGAAGCTCAGGAAAGAGGTGAGGGACAGCCTGGTGAAGGCGGGGATCGCCCTGGAGGAGAGGGAGAAGCTCGAGGTGGGGTCGCTGGATGTCCTTTACGTCACCAGGATCCAGAAGGAGAGGTTTCCCGACCCGGCCGAGTATGAGAAGGTGAAGGGGAGCTATCGCCTGACCGTCTCCTCGCTGGAAGGGGCGAAGGAGAGGCTTATCGTTCTCCACCCCCTGCCCCGCGTGGAAGAGATAGACCTGGAGGTGGACGAGACCCCGCATGCCCGGTACTTCCAGCAGGCGGCCAACGGGGTTTTCGTGAGGATGGCCCTCCTCTCCCTCCTGCTGGGGGGGACGAGATGAAGGAGGAGGAGCTCATCGTAAGAAGGATAAAGGACGGGACCGTCATAGACCACATACCGGCGGGGCAGGCCCTCAGTGTTCTCAGAATTCTGGGTCTGACGGGGAAGGAGGGGTACACGGTGGCGGTCGTAATGCACGTCCCCTCCAAGAGGCTCGGGAAGAAGGACATAGTGAAGGTGGAGGGGAAGGAGCTGAAGCCGGAGGAGGTCAACCGGATCGCCCTGGTGGCACCCGAGGCCACCATCAACACCATCAGGAGGTACAGGGTGGCGGGGAAGCTCAAGGTGCAACTCCCCGACCAGATAACCAACCTCATAAAGTGCACCAACCCCAACTGCATCACCAACAAGCCCAGGGAGCCCGTCATGCCCACCTTCCTCACCCTCTCCCGCTCGCCCGTCCTGCTCTCCTGCGAGTACTGCGGGACTTACATTTCCCAGGAAGAGATAGTGGGACAGCTGGGCTGATGTTCGAGAAGTTCGGCTTCAGACCGGCCCGCATCGAGAGGGTGGTGGAGGAGAACCGCCGCGTCAGGTCCTTCTACCTGCGCACCGACCTCCCCTCCCCGGAGCCTGGGCAGTTCTACATGGTCTGGCTCCCCGGGGCGGAGGAAATCCCCATAGGCGCTTCCGGGTGGGAAGGCGGGATCCTCAGGCTTTCCGTCTCGAGGGAGGGGGAGACCAGCGGCAAGATGCACCGGCTGAAGAAGGGGGAAAGGCTCTTCCTCCGAGGGCCGTTCGGGAGGGGCTTCAGGCTGGAGGGCCGCTCTTTCCTGCTGGTGGGGGGAGGGTACGGGATGGCCCCCCTCATCTTCGCCGCACGGAGGCTGAGGGGGAAGAAGCTCAGGTTCCTCATCGGGGCGAGGAGCAAGGGCGAGCTCCTTTTCGTGGAGGAGGCGAGAAGACTGGGGAAGGTTCTCGTCTGCACGGAGGACGGGTCGGAGGGGAGAAGGGGGATGGTGACCGAGTTCCTCGAGGGGGGGAAGTTCGACTGGGTGCTCACTTGCGGGCCTGAGGCGATGATGGTCAAGGTGCTCGAGTTCTGCAAGCGGGAGGGGCTTAAGGCACAGCTCTGTCTGGAGAGGTACATGAAGTGCGGGCTAGGACTCTGCGGCTCCTGCGTGCTGGATCCCGGCTTCAGGGTGTGCGTGGACGGGCCCGTTTTCGAGGGGGAGGAGAT
>CAZWBJ010000050.1:0-2464 GCA_964632175.1 Hadarchaeota archaeon (SeqCode) | reverse complement strand
GAAGGCCGTTACCTATCACCTCATGGAGGTAAGGAGGGAGGAGGGGAGGGCGGTGATCCAGGCGGTGGTGGACATATGATAGGCATTAAGGCACTCGAAAAACTCAGCGTTTTCTGGAGGGTGCAGGTCAGGGAAAAGCCCCTCGGCGCTGGAAGTTCGCAAGAGGATTTATATTCAGCTAACATAATTAAATTGTGGCCAAAGTTTTGCCCGAGAAGGGTTTGAGCAAGGAAGAGATTTTCAACAGGCTGAGGGATTACTTCAAGGACGATTTGGATCCCTTCAGCGCAAGACTTTTTACCATCGCCTTTGAGTCGGGGGTGGAGGAGCTGAGAGAGGTGGCATACGAAGCGATGAAGATGGGTGCCTTCAAGAACATCCTGGACTTCACGGAGTTCCCCAGCATGATAAAGCTGGAGAAGGATATAGTGGACGTCGCCATCTCCCTGATGAACGGGGATGAGGAAACCGTCGGAACCTTCACCTTCGGGGGGACCGAGAGCGTCTTCCTGGCCGTTAAGGCAGCCAGGGACAGGTTCCTGCTCAAGAAGGGGCAGATAACCATTCCGGAAATAGTGATGCCCGTAACCGGACATCCCTGCTATGACAAGGCCTCGGAGTACATGGGCCTTAGGGTCAAGAGGGTAGGGGTGGACGAGAAGTACCGGGCGGATCCGGAGGCCATAAAGGAGGCGATAACCGAGGACACCGCCATGATCGTTGGTTCCGCCCCTAACTGGCCCTTCGGAACCATTGATCCCATCCCGGAACTGGCAGAAATAGCGAAGGAGAAGGACCTGTGGTTTCATGTTGATGCCTGCGTGGGAGGATTCGTCCTACCCTTCATGAAGAGGCTGGGGGACAAGATACCGGACTTCGACCTCAGGGTCGAGGGTGTGTGCTCCATCTCGCTGGATCCGCACAAGTACGCCTACACCCCCATAGGTGCCTCCGTCGTTCTCTTCAGAAGGAAGTTCCACAAGATGTTTTCGCAATACGTCAACATGAGGTGGCCAGGGTACCCGATCGTGAATCCGGCCGTTATCTCTTCCCGGTCGGAGGCTTCGCTTGCGGCCGCTTGGGCCGTGATGCATTATCTAGGGGAGGAGGGATATACCAGGCTGGCCAGGAAGATCATGAACGCCAGGAACAAAATAGCGAGGGGGGTAAGGGAGCAGGGTTTCGAGATAATGGGGGATCCCTCGGTGATAATGGCTTTCACCTCCAAGGAACTTAACCTGTTCAAACTTTCCGATGAGATGGTGAAGAAGGGATGGTACTTGATGCCCCAGAAGGGAATAGCTAAGATGAATATTCCTCCAACCCTCCATCTCACCCTCACACCCGTCCACGAAGAGGAGGCCGACCATATGCTTGAGGATCTCCGGGAGTGCGTTGGAAAGGTGAAGGGGCAGGCGCCCAGCGAGCTAGAGAGCTTCCTGGGAGCCTTCGGCCTGCTGCTGGACATGATAGCACCCGGGGAGATGGATTTGGCCTCTCTAGGAAACTTGCTGTCCCAGATCGAGAAGAACCTGGATGCCCAAGCCACCCAGAAGTTGCTGGAAGCCCTTGGGCTCGAGAAGGGATTTCCCAAGGAGATGGGACCGATATATCAGCTCCTGGCGGCCTTACCCCCGGAGATAGCGGAATTACTCGTCAACTATGTTATCATAGAAATTTTCAAGAGGGGAATCTAGCCGGAGGGCTCTGGTAGCCCTAGGTGCAAGCCGTGAACAGGGAGTGCCGCCGAGGAGGTGGATGGCGAGCACCTTTTGGAAAAGGTTCAGGGGCAGGTACTGAGGGAGACCGGTTCCCTCCAGAGGAAACCTGCATGTCCACGCTGGAAGGGTTCAAGAATGCTGGGGAACTCTGAGACTGTTGGATCAGATCATTGGTTGAGGGATGAGATGAGGAGCTCTTTCTGAGCAGAAGCAGGGGGCCACGCGGTCATGATCTTCTAATGGTCAGCTCTTCGGGGCCTTCGTTCTACACCGGGTGGAGAGCGGGAAAACCGACCATGAAGGCTTTCTGGATGCCTTTTTTTCTCCATCGAGAACGGTGGGGTTCGGTAGCGTCATGGTGGTCACCAGGGAAGATCATGCTATGGGCTTGATTTCCGGCATCATCCTCTACGCCAGCCTCGTGGAGAGGAAAGGGAGCTGAGAAGCTTCGAGAACGCCGGCCTGGCCCTCTTCGAAATCATGATGGATACGGGCAAGGTGGAGCCCAAGGAGGAGGTGGAGCTGGGGGAGAGGTTCGATCCCTCAGGCACCCCGAGAGGATGGCGGTGAAGGCCACCACCCATCACCTCATGGAGGTAAGGGGGGGAGGGTGGGGCGGTGGTCTAGGCGGTGATGGACATATGATCAGGCATTAAGGCGCTCGAAGAACTCCGAAAGCATCGGCTGAAGGGACTTGAACTCCCGGTACAGGGGGTCGTAAATTTCCCTTCCCTCGGAGGGAA
>CAZWBJ010000049.1:0-2465 GCA_964632175.1 Hadarchaeota archaeon (SeqCode) | reverse complement strand
GCTGTGTCTGAGCGCTGGTGTTCTGGACGATCTCCTGAATGACCCTTTGGGTCTGCTCGTTGGAGTTACGGATGATCCTTTGAGTCTGTCTGTTCCCGAACCAGATCGAGACTAGGATGGGAAGGGTTACGGCGAAGAAGTTGCCCAGAAAATAGGCGCTGCTCAGTACCTCCATCCATGACATTTTACTCTCCTCCTTTTTCGTTTTCCATCCGGTGTCTTGGAGTGAGGTCCCTTTTAAAGTAGAAAAAAGCTTTTCAGCATCTCAGCCCTTTGCTGCTTTATAAGCAACCTCCCCCCAAAATCCCTTGGGAAGATGAAACGCACCAGTTTGCGAAAGTTCGTGATATACGATTTCAAGTGAGGACCTGTGGGCCTTTACTCGGGATCGTCTGGAGTCAAGGGTTTGGCAAAGTGGATCCAATACAGCGCGGTTGAGACCGAGAGGCCGGATGCTGCCTTGGAGGTGGCTCGTTTCTGTTGCGAGCGGGGCCAAGGTGGGTCTCATTCGAGGTGTTAAGTGCCACAGTTAAAGTTCGAACACTCGGACGTTCGCACCAAAGTTCACAACGAGAACAGCTAGGCCGGCCGAAAGTCCTCGCCCCCCGGCGGCGGTCAGCGGATGTAACCCCTCTCCTCCTCGGGAGGCTCGAGCGGCGGGAAGGGTGGAAGGGAGTATCTCTCCTCTATGCCCTGAAGGTCGATTTCTAGGTCCAGCATCTTGGAGAGCACCCGCAGGATGTTCTTGGCCGCCTCCGGGTCCGCTAGGCCTCCCCTCGTGGTCCCCAGCAGGCAGATCCCCTCCATCCCCAGCAGGGGCGAGAGGCAGGGAAGGAGCCCATTCATCCCCACGATGACCCCTCCTCTCAGCACCTCCACACCGTTTTCCCTGAGCCACTCCACGCTCTCCGGGCTCGAGCCCGCCCCAACCACTGGCTTCCTCCTTTCCCCCGGTGCCAGCACGTAGGCGGCGGCCGTTATGACTTTTTTCACCCCCAGCCCCCTGCACGTCTCCAGGATCTGGTGGGTGAGCATGTACTGCCCGTATGGAGTAATGGCTTGGGCGTCAGAGGTCAGCAGCACCAGCTCCATCCCCCGAGGGGAGGCCCAGTAAAAGTTCACCCCCAAGCTGCCCAGGGTTCCATCCTTTCGCCTCAGAGCCCATTCGGGCAAGTACTCGGAGTAAAGCTCCAGAAAGGGCTTGGCGTCGAGGGAGTGGATCAGGTGCTCGGCCGCGATCTTCCCCACGCCCGCTATTCCCGGGAAGCCGGCGATCAGGATGGGGGAGGTTCTGAACTTGGGCTTCTGCAGGTGGTACAGATAAGGCATGTTTACCTTCCTCTCAACCCATTTATCCTTTGATGGAGTTCACTCTCGTTCCCCTCGCCTTCGAGAGCATGGGAGTCAGGGGGATGGCCACGTACGTGGAGACCGAGGACCTCAGAATCCTCTTCGATCCCGGCTGCGCGCTGGGACCAAGGTTCTCCCTGAGGCCGAGCGAGCGGGAGTACCTCGCCCTCTCCCAGGCCAGGGAGAAGATCCTGAAGGCCTCTAGGAAGGCGCAGGTCCTAGCGGTTAGCCACTACCACTTCGATCACTACACCCCTCCCTTCGAGAACTGGGAGTGGACTTGGAGCTCTCCGAACCTGGCGGAGAAGCTGTACAAGGGGAAGACCCTCCTGGTGAAGGACTACCAGGGCCTTCCCCCCCTCCAGAGGAAGAGGGGGTATCTCTTCCAGAAGTTCAGCAGGGAGATCTCCGAGCTGGTGATCGCGGACGGGGGAAGGTTCCGGTGGGGGCGGACCGAGGTGGAGGCCTCCGAGCCCCAGCCGCACGGCCTCTCCCCCTCCGCCAGAACCCTCTTCTTCGCCGTGAGGAGGGGCGGCTCCTGCTTGGTCTACGCCCCGGACCTGCAGGGGGTGAGCGAGGAGTCCGTGAGGACCATCCTGCGGTGGAGGCCGGAGATCCTGATCGCGGGCGGACCCCCCCTTTACCTCCTCGGCTACCGTTTCAAAAGGGAGGACCTAGAGCTCGCCACCTCCAACCTCACCGTCCTGGTGCGGGAGGTTCCCCAGGTGATACTGGACCACCACCTCTTCAGGTCGTGCGACGGGCCGAGCTACCTCATGCAGCTCGCCCAGAAGGCCAAGGGCAGGGCGACGAGTGCGGCGGAATTTTTGGGCGAAGAGCCCCTGCTGCTGGAGGCAAGGAGGAAAGAGTTCGCGAAGCACAAATGATTTTCGGATTGATGATGCGGATCCGAAAATTAAACATCGCCTTGCCACTCACAGTTACAGGCGTGGTCGGTTCCCTAGAGATTTCTAGGGCAATGCTGGACCTAGCCCGTTTTGATGGCGTTCCTCAACTCAAGTCCAGCAGGGCCCTCATGATGCCACATCTTCCGTTTTTCCCCCGGCGAGCGATTCCCTATCCTGCGGGCAGCTGAAGGTGACAAGCTGGGACTT
>CAZWBJ010000048.1:0-2782 GCA_964632175.1 Hadarchaeota archaeon (SeqCode) | reverse complement strand
CCTGACGTTCACAACACGGTGGTCTTCAAGGTGATCCGGGAAAAGCTCTAGACCCCCCAGAAGGAGCAGATTCACCAGAACCTCCCTCAGGCTCGGGCCGCCGGCCGAGGCGGCTATTTATACTCACCCGTTAAAAAAGGAGTCCCATGCTGTCGAAGATCCCCATCGATCTGAAAAAGGTGAGCAAGGAGAACCTGGACAGGGAGATAGCCAGGGTGGGCATGATGGCGGAATTGGATGCCATCAACCTCTACGAACAGATGGCGGCCATGACGGACAACCAGACCTTACGGGAGGTCCTCTTGGATATAGCCAAGGAGGAGAAGACCCATTTGGGGGAGTTCCAGGCCCTCCTCTTGAAGGAGGACAGAGAACAGGAAAAGGAACTGGAAAAAGGTAAGAGGGAAGTAGAAGAGCTGACTAAAAAATGAGTTTCAACAGCGTCCAAGCTTTGGGAGATCGAAGGGTGGTGGGCCCGCTGGGATTCGAACCCAGGATCTGCGGTGTGTGAGACCGCCGTCATAGCCGCTAGACCACGGGCCCCTAGAAATTCCTCTCCCTCACCTTAAAGCGTTTGCTTAAAGCTAAAATCCCCCCCTTCACCAGCCTAATGAGATGGAGGAGTGGAGGAGGAGGTATCCGGAGAAGTTCGTTTCCGAGGAAGAGATCTTCAGGAGGATTCGGCGGGGGAGCAGGATCTTCGTGGGCACGGGGTGCGGGGAGCCCCAGCATCTCTTGAGCTCTTTCGTGAAGTGGGTGGAGGCCAACCCCAAGGCCCTCTTCGGGGCTGAGATCTTCCAGGTCTGGTCGCTTGGGGTTTCCGTTTACACCGAGCCCAAGTTCAGGGACAACTTCAGGGCCAACTCCTTCTTCGTGGGCCCCAGCACCCGGCAGGCCGTGAACGAGGGGAAGGCGGACTACACCCCCATCTTCCTCTCTAGGGTACCCGAACTCTTCAGGGAGGGCTTCATTCCGCTGGATGTGGCCCTGGTGCAGACCTCTCCCCCCGATTCCCACGGATATCTGAGCCTGGGCATAAGCGTGGATATCACCAAGGCCGCCGTGGAGAGCGCGGATCTGGTGGTGGTGCAGGTCAACCGCCACATGCCCAGGACCCACGGTGACGGCTTCCTTCATCTAGAGGAGGTGGACTTCGTGGTGCCCTGGGATGAGCCCCTCCTAGAATACGGGGAGAAGGTGCCAGACGAAACCTCCCAAAGGATAGGCAGGTACGTTTCGCAACTGGTGGAGGACGGGGATACCCTTCAGGTGGGATACGGGAGCATCCCCAACGCCATCCTCTCCAACCTGGGGGACAAGAAGCACCTGGGAGTTCACACCGAGTTCTTCACCGACGGAGTGGTGGAGCTGATGAGGCAGGGGGTGGTGGACAACTCGGAGAAGGTGCTGGATCGGGGGAAGGCAGTGGGGAGCTTCTGCATGGGGAGAAGGAGCACCTACGAGTTTCTCGACGACAACCCGGAGGTGGAGTTCAGGACCGTGGATTATACCAACGATCCTCTGGTGATAGCCAGGCAGGATCACATGGTGGCCATCAACAGCGCGCTGGAGGTGGATCTCACGGGCCAGGCCACCGGAGAGTCCCTGGGGGGATTCTTCTATAGTGGGATAGGGGGACAGGCAGACTTCATGAGGGGGGCCTCCCTGGCCAGGCACGGGAAGGCCATCCTGGCCCTCCAGTCCACGGCAGAGGAGGGAAGGGTTTCCAGAATAGTGCCTAGGCTGAGGGAGGGGGCGGGAGTCACCCTCAACCGAGGAGACGTGCAGTACGTGGTTACGGAGTACGGGGTGGCCTATCTTCACGGGAAAAGCGTGAGGGAGAGGGCCATGGAGCTCATCCGCATAGCCCACCCCGACTTCAGGCCCTGGCTGATCGAGGAGGCCAAGAGGCTGGGCCTGATCTTCAGGGATCAGGCCTTCGTGGGGGCTGAGTACCCGGAGGAGCTGGAGACCTACAGGAGAACCAAAACGGGCCTGGAGATCCTCCTCCGCCCGGTGAGGCTCACGGACGAGCCCCTCCTGAAGGATTTCTTCTACTCCCTTTCGGATGAGAGTCTCTACCGGAGGTTCATCTCCCCCAGAAAGGACATGCCCCACGAGCGCCTCCAGAGGTTCGTGGCGGTGGACTACGTCAGACAGATGGTCCTTCTGGCCACGCTCAGGAGGGGGGAGAGGGAGGAGGTGATAGGGATGGCCCAGTACGTGCTGGACGAGGCCACCAACTTCGCGGAGGTGGCCTTCGCGGTGAGGGATCAGTACCAGAACCAGGGGGTGGGGTGGGAGCTGCTGAAGCAGCTGGCTTACGTGGCGAGGAGGAGGGGCCTCTTCGGCTTCACCGCCCAGGTGCTGGCCACCAACAGGCCCATGCTGCGCCTTTTCGAGAAGATGGGGCTCATCGTGGAGAAGAGAATCGAGGAGGGAATGGTGGAGCTAAAGATGAGGTTCAGGAGATAGGCGATACCTTTTAAGGTTCTGTCACTGGAAGGGACTCCTCGAATACGATCCCGCGGAGAGGAAATCCCTAGAGGGGGCCATGGAGTACGTGGAGGAATCGGATCGGGTTGCCCTGGAACACAGGCTGGGAATGACCATCCCCTCCCATCTCTCCTCCCTGCTCGCCGAGAAGTTCAGCCCGCACCACCAGCATTTCTAGGAGTGGCTGAAGAGGATCAAGAGGAAGTTCGATCCCGGTAACCTCTCGGACCGCGGGTACTACGTGAATCCAAAGTCTACGCCCTCTTCACCCTGAGCCCCTCTCCTC
>CAZWBJ010000047.1:0-2838 GCA_964632175.1 Hadarchaeota archaeon (SeqCode) | reverse complement strand
TCTCTTGGCGCATGTTTTACCAGACTACGCATATACGTAACGTACCTACGTAGTCCCGACTACGTACCTACGTAGTCTCTCGGTGGTCCCAATTAAGAAAGTAAGATAATGATACCGCCGCGAACCGGACGTGAGAGTTGTCAGTAGCAAGGGGCAGGTGGTGATCCCGCAAGAGATAAGGAAGAAGCTAGGATAAGGCCAAAGACGAAACTCCTTGTCTACGCTCGCAAAGAACCGGAGGTGGCGGGACTGAAAGCGGTTTTCAAAAAGATCGACGCCAGGATTGCCAGGTATGGCGAGCTGACGGATGAAGAGATGGCCGAGATAATCCAGAGGCACCGAGCGAGGGCCTAGGGATTGAGGCTTGTTGGGCACAAACGTTCTCAAGACCGGCAAACCGAGGGAGTTACTCTTCAGGATCGCTGAAGGAAAGGCGCTCGTCCTTTCAAGGAGATCTGGAAAAAATACGTTCGCGCGGAGGATCAATGGTTTTCTCAGAGCTCTTGGGAGCGTCGTGACCGTTGTTGAGGTGAATCCAGGTCATGAAGATCCAAGCGATGACATCGTGCTGAGAACGGCGCACGAGGTAAGGCCGAGTATATGGTATGGGAGACAAACAGTTGCTGGGTTGCGGAGGTTGGGAAAATCGAGATACTTACGGTTTCGCAGATGTTGGACCTTTCAAGCGCCGCCGCATGAAAATTATTAGGAGAGAGGCAAATTTTTTGGTGGGCCCATAGCTCAGCGGTAGAGCGCTCGCTTCGCAAGCGAGAGGTCGCGGGTTCGAATCCCGCTGGGTCCACCTCCGATTTGGTTCCTCGCGATTGGCAGCTGACCCCCCTTCGCGTCCTCGGTCATCTCACACTCACCCTGTTACTTTCTTTCTGAGGAGCCATGGCATTCTTAACGGCTCAAGGCACCAGCCTCCGATTTTGGCGTTACTATAGTAACGCCATCCGAAACGGCTACTCCAGCACGCTGAGATTTCTGTTGAGGGCGTCCAGCATCCTCATGTCCCGCTCTGAAAGCTCCCAGTCAAAAATCTGAAGGTTCTCCCTGAGGTGCTCCACCGAGCTCGCCTTGGGGATGACCACCGCCCCCTTCTGCAGCGCCCACCTCAGGCACACCTGCGCGGGGGTCCTCGCGTGCTTCTTGGCGATCTCCCTCACGACAGGATCCTGCAGAACCCTCCCCCTCCCGAGCGGGGAGTAGGCGGTCACGACGATTCCCTCCCTTCGACAGAACTCGTGAACCTCCCTCGGGTAGCGGTAGGGGTGGAACTCTATCTGGTTGTTCACCACAAGATCCCGCGCAACCCTGAGCGCCTCCCTCAGGTGCCCCACCTCAAAGTTGCTGACCCCGACGCTCCTGACCATCCCCCTCCGTTTCAGCTCCCCCATCGCCTCCAGGGTCTCGCGCACCGGGACCTCCTCGCTCGGCCAGTGGATGAGGTAGAGGTCGACGTACTCCGTTCCCAGGTCCCTGAGGGTCTGCTCGCAGGCCCCGAGCACCTCCTCGTATCTCAGGTGGTTGGTCCAGACCTTGGAGGTTATGAAGAGCTCCTCGCGGGGAAACCCCTTTATGGCCCTCCCTATCTCCCTCTGGTTCCCGTAGATCTCCGCGGTGTCTATGTGCCTGTAGCCGAGCTCTATCGCCTTCCTGACGGCCTTGACGCAGGTCTCGCCCGTCAGCTGCCAGGTCCCGAGGCCCAAGGCTGGGATCTTGTTCCCGTCCCTCAGCTTGAACTCGTTCATCCTTTACCTTGACTGGGAGCTCTAACCTTCGCCGAGCTCCGACTGGCTCTCACTGGGGGCTCACCACGCCCCGTATGCTTTTTATATTCCGCTTGCTGGTCAGGATGGGCATCGCCCGGCTCTCCGGCTGGCTCTTCTTCCTCCTCCCGCCCCTCTGCACGCTGGCGGCAATTTCCCTCTCCCCCGGCTTCTGCCTGAAGGAGAATTGGCTCAGCGACCTAGCCGGCCTTCCCGGTGAGAGGCCCATCTGGTCCGCGCGGGGAGCCCCCTCCATCCTTTTCAACCTGGGGCTGGTGGCGGGAGGGGCGGCGGGTGCGGTTTTTGCGGCCGGGATCAGGAAGGAAAAGAAAGTTGGGGGGACGTTTTTCCTCCTCTGCGCCCTCGCTCAGTGCTTGGCGGGGATTTTCCCCGAGACGGTTTATCTCCCACACATGGCTGCAAGCGTCTCCCTCTTCTGCCTAATTCCCCTCTCCCTTCTCTTCTTGGCTGTTGGCGAGAGGTCCCGGCTGAGGTGGATCTTCACCTTTTTCCTCTGTCTTTCCCTCGCCGCCTCCCTCCTCCTGTTGGCCGTCCCCAGGCCCTGGGGGAGGAACGCCATCGCCGAGGGCCTCTCTTGGATGTCGCTGGGAGTTCCGGTCGTGCTTCTTGCGCTACTAAGTAACACACATCACCCG
Organism: Hadarchaeota archaeon (SeqCode); assembly: GCA_964632175.1. Classification (GTDB taxonomy): domain Archaea; phylum Hadarchaeota; class Hadarchaeia; order Hadarchaeales; family JAWBSP01; genus JAWBSP01. The sequence continues at coordinate 410 of CAZWBJ010000047.1, read as the reverse complement.
GACTAGGTTCCTGCTGAGTTGGCGTTACCATAGTAACGCCCAAAACGCGCATTAACCCTTGAGTGGCAAGTGCTGTCACCTGTTTTAAGGCGTTACTATAGTAACGCCAGCTTCATTTCCGTTGTTGTGCTCGCGATGAGAGATGGGCTGGGCACCCCAAGGCTCAATCCACATGCTTTATCTTTAAAACGTACCCGCAGCGCTCGCACCTGCAGGCAACCCAGTATGCATCCTCGGCGGGTTCGTCGCCCTCCACCCAGCGCCTGAGCTCCCCGCCGCACTTTGGGCACTTCACCCCGATCATCAGAAAACCTCGACCGACGTTAATTCTCGAAGGTTTCTCGGCGAAAACCTTCTGTTCCAGCGTTAAAAGAGGTGCATGCCTCAATATGCGGAAGGAGGGGGAATGG
>CAZWBJ010000046.1:0-3000 GCA_964632175.1 Hadarchaeota archaeon (SeqCode) | reverse complement strand
AGGAGGCGGCAAAACTCCCCGAGCCCAAGATTTACGACGCCCAGCTCCGGGTCTGTTACTACCGGGCCGACTAGTTTGATTCTTCCCGAGGCGCATTCGTGAACTATCAGTTTTTGGGGGTTGGGAATAACCTGCGAAGCAGAAGCCCCTCTGTTATCTCCACGAGGTCACTGGGCAAAGTTTAAGTTATGCGGCTAATATCAGAATGCCGAGAATAGAAAACCTTAAAGCCCGCCGGATTCTGGACAGCAGGGGGAATCCCACCATAGAGGTAGAACTCGAAACGAGGGCTGGTAGAGTTAGAGCAGCGGCCCCCAGCGGAGCGAGCAGGGGGAAGAACGAGGCGGTTGCCTTCCCTGAGGGTGGAGTAGAGGCTTCCATCGAGATCCTGGAGAGGGAAGTCTTCCCCAAGCTGAAAGGGAGGGAAGTGGAGGAGCAGGAGGAAATAGACCGGTTACTGCGTGAGGTGGATGGCTCCCCCAATTTTTCCAGAGTAGGGGGAAACGCCGCGGTGGCCATCTCTATGGCGGTGGCAAAGGCGGCGGCTCTGGCCCGTAACCTCCCGCTGTACAAGTACCTGAACCCGCGTGCCTCCTCCCTGCCCTTCCCGCTTGGGAATGTCATCGGCGGGGGGGCCCACGCCGGAAGAACCACGCCGGACATTCAAGAGTTCCACGTCCTACCCACTGGGGCCAGAACCTTCTCGCAGGCTGCTTTCGCCAACGCCAAGGTGCACAAGAAGCTGAAGGGACTGATCGAGAAGAAGGACAAACTCTTTGCGGGGGGAAAGGGAGATGAGGGGGCTTGGGCGGCAAAACTTGACAGCGAGACCGCCCTCGAGCTGCTGGCAGAGGCGGCCGAGGAGGTGGGGGAGGAGGAAGGGATCGAGATTGCTCTGGGTCTGGATCTGGCGGCAAGCGGGCTCTGGGATGGGAAGAGCTACCGGTACTCGAGGGAGGGGAAGGTGAGAGACAGCGGCGAGCAGTTGGACTTTCTAGTGGGGCTGGTGAAGAAGTATCACCTCCTCTTTCTGGAGGACCCGCTGCACGAAGAGGACTTCGAGGGTTTTGCCGAGCTCACGAGAAAGGTGGGGAAGAAATGTATGGTGTGTGGAGATGACCTCTATGTCACCAATCCCAACCGGATCAGAAAGGGGATGGAGATGAGGGCCAGCAACGCTGTGCTCATCAAACCCAATCAAGTGGGCACCCTTACCGAAACTCTTCAAGCGGTGGAGCTCACCAAGAAAGCAGGCTGCGTACCCGTGATTTCCCACCGCTCGGGGGAGACTGCGGATGAAACCATCTCCCACTTGGCGGTGGGGTGGGGCTGCCCGATTATAAAGACTGGCGCGGTGGGGGGGGAGAGGGTGGCCAAGCTGAACGAGCTCATAAGGATTGAGGAGGAGTTGGGGGAACGGGCGAGGATGGCGGAGCTGAAATGGAGCAGCTAGCCGAAGTCGAACTGCTGGTAACGCAGGATGTCTACCTGCAGAACGGTGTACACGTGGGCACCAAGCAGCGCACCGGGGACATGTCGCCCTACGTTTTCAAGATAAGACCGGACGGGGTGGCGATCATGGACATAAAGCGGACGGACGAGAGGCTGAGGGTGGCCAGCAAGATGATCGCTAGGGAAAACCCCGAGAGGGTGCTGGTGGCGTCCGCTAGGCACCATGGCCAGCAGCCCGTGGCGAAGTTCGGGGAAATCACCGGTGTGAGGGTGTCCTTGGGAAGGTTCATCCCGGGCTCGCTCACCAACCCCCACCTCCCCACCTTTATGGAGCCTAGGCTGGTGATGGTCACCGATCCTGCCGCGGACGAGCAGCTTTTGGATGAGGCCAGCAAGGTGGGAATTCCGACCATTGGGATATGCAACACCGACAACTCGACCTCCAAGCTCGATCTTGTCATCCCCGCCAACAACCGGGGGAGGAGGTCCCTCGCCTTGATTTACTGGATTCTGGCCATGCAGGTGCTGAGGGAGAGGGGGGTTCTCGCCCTAGACCAGCCCTTTCCCTATTCGATAGAGGACTTCGAGACAAAAACATGAGACTCCCGGCTGTGGCGGGGCAGTTCTACGAGGGAAGCAAGGAGGGACTGGTGAGACAGATCGAGTGGTGCTACCGGCATCCAGTGGGGCCGGGTAGGCTTCCGAAGCTGGAGAGAGGTGAGAGGAGGATGCTCGGGCTGGTTTCGCCACACGCGGGTTATGTTTATTCTGGGCCGGTCGCTGCCCACGGTTTCGCTGCGCTGGCCCAGGACGGGAGGCCAGAGAGGATAGCGATACTCGGGCCCAACCACCACGGGATTGGTTCCGGCGTTTCGCTTATGGGCTCCGGGAGGTGGCACACACCCCTCGGGGAGGTGGAGGTAGACGGGGAACTTGCTAGGGCCATTCTGAAAGAGTCCGAGATCATCGACGAGGAGGAGGAGGCGCACAGGTACGAGCACTCCATAGAGGTGCAGCTGCCCTTTCTGCAGCATCTGCTGGGTGAGTTCAGGTTCGTCCCCCTCTGCATGATGTTTCAGGATTTGAAGACGAGCCTGGAGGTGGGGGAGGCGCTGGCCTCCGCCTGTGAGGGCAAAGACGTCCTCCTCATAGCCTCCACCGACTTCACCCACTACGAGCCGCACGAGCAGGCCGTGAGGAAGGACCGAGCCGCCATCGAGAAAATTCTCTCGCTGGATCCCAGAGGGCTCGTGGAGACGGTTGAAGGCGAGGGTATAAGCATGTGTGGGTACGGACCCGTCGCCGCCATGTTGGAGGCGTGCAGGAGACTGGGGGCGAGGAAGGCCAAGTTGTTGAAGCATGCCACGAGCGGTGAAACCTCGGGCTTCATGGGGGAAGTCGTGGGGTACGCCTCCATAGCGATTTATAAATAGTCTTAATCGGCCCGGTAGTAGCAGACCCGGAGCTGGGCGTCGTAAATCTTGGGCTCGGGAAGTTTTGCCGCCTCCTCCGGGGAGATCCCGTCGGCCCTCCTCCACCCGTGCATGA
>CAZWBJ010000045.1:0-3141 GCA_964632175.1 Hadarchaeota archaeon (SeqCode) | reverse complement strand
AAAGGATGGAAAGGAGCCTAGCTAGGAGGGCCTCAAGCTACGGGGCGAAGATTCTCCTGGGGAAGGAAGTAAGAAAAGTGGAAAAGGGGGAGGGGTGCCTGGTGCTGAACGGGGAGCTCAGGGCGAAGCTGGTGATAGGGGCGGACGGGGCCCTCTCCCTCCTGAGGAGCTTCATAGGGGAGAGGTTGCAGAACCTAGGCTACGGGATAAACGTGAGGATGAGGAGAAAGGGAGAGGAAGGGTTGAAGGTCTTTGTTGATCAAGAGCAGATCATTCCCTTCGGGGATGCTTGGAGGTTCGCCGGGGGGAGGAAGGAGAATGTGGGAATTTGGACCTCTGAGGAAAAGTATGCTAGAAGGGTTCTAGAGAGATGGGAAGCCTTCAGAAAAAGAGAGGCTTTACCTCAGTCCAAAGTCCTTTTGACCCCTCTTTCTTCCTCTCCCCCCTGCCGCACCTACCACCAACGCCTGCTTCTGGCAGGGGATGCGGGAGGATTGAGCGATCCCCTCACGGGGGCGGGAATCTACGCCGCCCTAGTCACAGGTTACCTCGCCGGAAAGGTGGCGGCGGAGGCCGTGAAGAAGGGGAAATTTGGAATTACTTTCCTGAGGAAATACGAAGAAGGGTGGAAAAGGTTGATGGCAACCGAAATAAGGAAGTCCCTTCTCCTCAAAAACCTTCGCCCTCTCTGGATGAGAAAGGTATGGAGGGAATTCCTTCCTTGGATGGGGGCTGAGCCTCTAGGGTAAAGTTGCTATTCCTCCTCTCTTTGGTTTCCATTGCCTTCACTACCCGATTTTTCTGCGGAAAAAATGTGAGGAGAGATGTTTTGAGAAAATGCTTCCTTGTTTGTTTTCACGCTCGTTAGAGACTAGGCAGGGCATGAAGGAATAAAAGGAATAAAAACACCAAGAAGAAGACTCCAAGAAGATAGCTTGGAGGAAAAAAGAAATCTGGGGATGACGGAGAGACCAAAAATCAGCTGGAGTATAAGAAGGTCGAAAAGCGCTTTAAGGAGGAAGGGAAGAGCGAGCCTTGTTTTTTCTTTCCTCCTTTCAGGCTGTTCCCTATGAAAGAAAAAAACCTTGAATTCTTCTCGCCTTTATTCTCTCTCCACTTACCGGCATCCTTTGAAGTGAGGGGATACCTATGAGGATCCTCCGCAGGCTCCTCTGGGCCTGGTGGACCGTGGTGAGGGATCCCCGCAGGATAGAAGGGAAAGAGTTCCCCCTCGGCTTCATGCTGGCCGTCTGGTTCTACCTGGGCTTCCTTTACTTCACCCTCCACTATTTCCTCTATCCCGAGTACGTGGAGGAGTTCCACGCCGGCTCGGAGTTCTGGCTCCACTCCTTTTACGGGGGGACCTCCGGGGCTGCCGGCTTCCTGATGGTGGGGGCGGGGGGTTACCTCGGCCTGCGGCTCCTCCGGGTGAGAACCAGCTACGGGAGGTGGGAAAACCTGCTCTTTCCCACGGGCTTCTTCCTCGTCTTTCTTCCGCTCCTAACGGCGGTCCTTTTCCGGCTGGTGGGGCTGACCGATCCCACCGGGGGACCGATCTCCTTCTCTTTTCCCTTCCTTCCCAAGCGGGTGAAGGGCTGTGTTCTGGTGACCATGGCCGTGGGGACCCTCCTCTTCCTCAGGATTTTCAGGTCCCTGGGTCTGGGCCCGAAGGGGCTGGTGGTGATGGCCCTGGCCGTTCCGGCCTCCTATTTCGCCCTGGAAAAGGCCTTCTTCCTCTTCGTGGAGAAGATCCTCTTCCCGCTGGGGCTCACCAGCCTCAGCGCCCAGTACGCGGGCGGAATGGGATGGGCCGTCCTGGAGGGGACGGTGGCCTGGGCGATCAGGAGGCGGTGGGTTTAACAGAGGATGCTTTTTTGATACATGACACTGAAGACCCTTAGCTCGGTTTTTCTTCCCCAGAAGGCATCGTCCGCTACTATGTACATATCTATGAGTGAAAACTGATCATCAACATCCAAACCGCATGTGTTTGTCTCCTCAAGGAACTCTGTACCGTCGTAAGAGATGAGGAGGTAATCCCCACCCGGATCAAGGTACCTTTTGCTATACGACGCGTCCGGGTGCCCTAGTGGGTCTCCCACGTAGCATGCTCTTCCTCCCTCCCCCGTGTAGGGAACGGAGGGAGCGATACGGTTGTTTTCCCAGAAGAACTCCACTATGGGATGGTTGTTTTCGCTCAGGTCGTAGGTAAGGCCCCACTGCTGGAACCTCTCCACCAGCCGGTGCTCGTCCACCCACCAGTACTGCCCCTCGCACTTGGTGGGGTAGGGCAACCTGGGCCAGCCGAAGTTCCAGATGATGTGTCCCCACAGGTCCATCTCGGCATTGCCCAGGTTGTCCACGTAGTACATGGGAAAGAGGGGTTTGGAAGCGAAGATGGGATCCACCTTTATTTTCAGGAAACCGGAATAGTCGGCATCGGTACTTCCCTTGTTGAAGAACTTAGAGGCCCAGAATTTCGCGTCCCAGCTGGAGTCTTCCCCGCCGGAGGGGGCAGGCTTATTATCTACCCAACTATACGCGTGTGCCTCCAAGTTCTCTATACGCGTGGTCCCCAAGTTGTAGACCCGCACCTTCATGTGGAGTCCGCTCAAATCCACGTACAGGGATTCTATCCAAGGGGTGGGGAAGGGTACGTACATGTCGCGGCTGAGGTCCTGGGGGCCCCCGGGTAGGGCGTAGAAGATCTCCATCCTCCTCAGCTTGGACTCGGGGCTGTTCGGGTTTTCTCCAGGGAGGGGGGTATAGTATTTGCTGTTCCACCTCAGGTTCTCCACCATCTGCAAGTTCTCGTAGGCGGCCTTGGCACACAGGACAGCGTTTTCGATGTCAGGTAGCCTAACATCCTGCTGGAGGGAGGGATCGTCCGCACGTAACCAGCGGTATACGATGTTTTCTTGCAGCTCCTGGGCATTGATCAGGTAGGGAAGGCAGCCCTCGTAGATCACGATCAGGGTCTTGCACGCGTTCTCGGTTACCTGGTCGGGCATGTACCGGTGGAGCTCCCAGAGGTCGTTCTCCAGGTAGGGGCTGTAAGCCAGCCAGTTGTCGTGCAGGTCCCTGACGATGGCCTGCAGCTCGTAGGCCAGCCTCCTGGCGTCCGAGAACCTCTTCTCCTTC
>CAZWBJ010000044.1:0-3211 GCA_964632175.1 Hadarchaeota archaeon (SeqCode) | reverse complement strand
CCAGGCTCCTCCAGGTGCATATCCTCAGCACCCAGGTGGGAGAGAGGTTTTCGTTCCCCGCGTAATCGACCGCCCCGACGGTCCAACTATACTCGCCAGGGTCGTGATAGGGGAAGGAATAAGAGGTGACCGTGTTGTCCACGTTTTCGACGTTCACCCCGTTTATGTAGATTTTGTACCCAGCCACACCCGTGCCCACATCGGTGGAAGGGCTCCACTGGAGGATAACGGACTCGGAGGGGTCGAAGAAGCTGTTGTTTTCGGGGGAAACAAGGGCGGGTGCGCTCGGGGGGTTGATGTCCACATGAAAGACCCAAGTGTTCTCGGAGCGGTTTTCTCCCGCCAGGTTCACGGCCCAGACCCTCCAGTAGTAGGTTCCGGTGGAGTAACCAGGGGAGGGTTTAGTCCACCGGTTGTCACCCACCACGGTCACGTTGTCCACCACCTGCGTGAATCCGGGATCCAGCGCCACCTCGATCCTGTGGTTCTCCGCCCACCATCCGTTCTCCCACTCGAAGCTCACCTTCTCCCGCCCTACCCCGAAAATGGAGTTGTTCTCCGGGGAGTAGAGGACGGGACTACCCGGTGGGAAGGTATAGCGATAGGTTAGGAAGATGATTCCGCAGGATGCCGCATTCACGGCGGTGCCGGGGGCAAAGTCGTACTCGAAGGTATAAGTCAGGTCCGAGAGGTCCGAAACCACTTTGTTCTCCGGGTCCTTGTTCACGGTGATGGTGGTCATGGCCTCCCCGGAACTCCCAGTAGTCAGAGAAACCGCAGAACCATATGCCCCGCCGTCCTGGATGCGGGTCTGGCGGGCCTCGGAGGCGGTGGCGGTCCCTATCCAGAAGGCCATGAGCCCAACGCTCTGCCTCACCTTGTTGTTCTCGGGGGCATAAAGGGTCACGCTGTAGGTCCATGGATCAGCCGTGTTATAGGTGGGTTCTTGACCCGCTGGGAACCAGACCGTCTTCACCCTAGTCGGGACCTTGGGATCGTACCTGTAAGTGACGTGCAGGAGAACGCTCACCCCATAAAGCATGTTAGCGGTCGCGTTGGAGATCACCATGTTCACGGCCGAACCGTTCGTCCAGTACGTCCTCATGTGGGAGGTGAGGTCGTGCAGGTAGCTTATGCCCTCGCAACTCTCCCCCCCCAGGTTGGTCGTGTAGGAGGTAGAGGCCTGGTTGTATCCCCCGATGCTGGCGTAGACCACGGTGGTGGAGTCGCCGTTGCCGGTGCTGTGGAAGATCTCGAAGTAAGCGTGGTCGATGTACGCGTTGCCAGGCAGGTCGGAAAGGTAGATGTTGTCCCCTATGGTGAACGCTGAGGTCGAGCCGTTGACGTCGGCGTGCCCTAGCGCGAAGGTGACGGTCTTCACCTGGACCGGGCTGTAGGCGTCGTACTCGTAGGTTACGAAGGCCTCCGCGCTCAGAGCGTTGATCGCCACGCCAGAGCCCGTGACGGTCAGGGTCTGGGAAGTGTTGTAGTTCCAGGAGGCGGTGGGTGAGAAAATCAGCCACATCAGCCCATCACTTCTCAGTGCACCGTCTATCCATGCTGGTGTGGTGTCCGCATCTGAGCCTATTCTGATCTTAACGCTGGTATCGGTGGCAGCAGTAAGGTCCGCCCTGCCCCTAGTCTCATACCACTTATCCCTTATCACGACCCCGCTCTCGGGGATGTCTATGTAGTGTGACCAAGAAATGGAGCTGTTGGCTGCGAGGTTGCCGGTGCTCCCGACGAAGTACCTAACGGTCTTTATCTGTACCGGGGCACTCTCATCGTACTCGTAAGTTATGAACATCTTAGCCGTGTGCATCTCGGTCGTGGCGCCGGCGACGGTTATCTTCGGATAGCAGGCGATCCCGTTAGACCAGTAGGTGGTGAAGGCGGTCGTGAACTCCGCCAGCACCCATACGTAGACGCTCTCCCCCGAGTTGACGGTGTACTGCCCGGTCACCGGATCGTAGTCGGGACTGCGGTCGGTTCCGCCCATGTTCATCGCCACCGTTATGTCGGTCACGTTGGCTGCGGCCGAGGCACCGGTCTGGACGTGGAAGAGGACGAAAACCCTCCTGAAGGTCTGGAGATCGGGAATGTAGATGCTCTTGGAGGGGGAGAAAGAGTACGTGGTTCCCGCGGCGAGGGATGACTGGCTAGCGTTTTGTCTGGAGTTCCAGGAATACTGTATGGTCTTGATCGCGGTTCCCGAAGGGATGATGGCGAAGGGCGAGAGCCCCGGAGAGAGTGCGGCGAAATACACCTCATCTCCGGTCTCCCCGATCTCCCGGGTCTCAAGCCTCACCCATCTCCCGTTCTCGTAGTGGAAAAGGTCCGCCCTGCTCCTGCCGTCTCCCCTTTTCTTGAGTATGCCCTTCGGAACGCTGAACTCGATCAGGGCTTCTCCGGGCACTGAAGCTAAAACCTCGAAGTAGGAGTACACGCCAAATCCTCCCTGGACGGGTGGAACCCCCTCGGGTGGTTCACCCAGCTCTTCCACGATCACTTCCAGGTTTTCGGCCTCCCATGAAGGGAAGAGGGTGATGCTCCTCACGGAGATCCCCTCAAAATCAGCCCTCCCCTTCCCCCCAACCACGGGAATTCTTCTCCACCTCGCCCGCGGATGGATGCGGAGATACTCGTCGAGCCAATTTTCCTTGGCCGGGTTATTCAGAAGGGATGCCCACCCCTCAACCGGTACCCAGTGGTAATTCTCCTGTCCAGAAACCTTCCCCACGCATACAAACGTCCAGACCTCGGACCAGTTCTCGCATCCCGCATGCAGGGCAGCAACGCGCCAGTACCACCTCCCCTCGGGAAGCTGGTTTTCTATCTCCAGGCTCGTCAGGCCCGCCGGGAGGTTTGCGTTATCGTAGGTGTTTTCTCCGTCCGCGAAGTTCGGGTCGTTGTCGATGACCAGCCTGTAGCCCGTCTCGTTATAGGGGCCCGTCCACCGGAAGGTCGGGGTGTTGTCGTCGAGGTAGGTGTTGTTCTCTGGTAAGAGGAGGAAGGGCCTTCCGCAAACCAAGCCGGCGTGGAACGTTCCGATCCAGGAGTCGAGGAGAGACCCCTCCGGGCGGTTTTCCTCTTGCTGGGGGAAGCTAACCTCCAAACCCTCCAGCCCCCTCCACCCCTGCTCCTCCAGACGATCCAGCCGGGGGTTCCGGAACTTGGGTCCCGAGGGGCCGCTGAGCTCGGGTGAATCGCT
>CAZWBJ010000043.1:0-3276 GCA_964632175.1 Hadarchaeota archaeon (SeqCode) | reverse complement strand
AAGGCGAGTATCACCCCGACAACCGCTACGATCAGTACTAAAAGGATAAGAGGAATTTGGAAAGAGGGGGAAGGCTCGGTTCCGGCAGGTGGAGTGGAGAGCAGTATCGTCGCGAAGTTGCTCTGGTTGGCGAGGACCGTGACCGACTCTGACACCGACACGTACCCCTCCTTGGACACTGTCACGGTCTGGGTACCCACCCTCACCCTATCGAAGACGCACGCTCCTCTGCTGTCGGTCTCTTTCTGGATGCCGGCGCAAACTACGGAGGCCCCCTGTATGGGCTCGCCCGTCCTCTTGTCGAGCACTATGACGGTCAGGGAGGAATATTCTACCGTGGGCGTGGGCTCGTACCCCTTCTTGAGCCTCAGCGTGAATGAGCCGCTGTCGGTATCGGGCGTCTCCCTGCTCCCCACTGCCCTCACGGTGAAGTACACCTTCACCTCCCTGTCCTCGGCTATGTGGCCAGCGCTGAGCGTGACCGTTATGGCATCCTCCTCCCCCGGCCCTATCACCGGCGAGGTGGCTCCGTAGCAGTAGACACCCTCCGGTAGCTTCAGATCCTCCACAACGAACGTGCCCCCGGCGAACTGGCTGAGGTTCTTCACCCATATCTTCAGCTCCTTGGTCCCCCCGCCGGGCAGCTCAAGCGGATCGGGCTCCACCTTCGTTATCTTGGGTATCCCTCCGGGGGGTATGTATATGTACTCAGCCTCCCCGAGCCCCGCCAGCAGGAGCGGGAGCAACACCCCCGCCACGGGGATCAGCACGATCCACCTCATCTTCCTTTTTTCTCACGGGAGGGGGATATAAAGCCTCTTCGGGAGAATTCTCGGAGATGAGGTTCCGCGCTCCGCCAGGACGAAGGACAAGGGCCTCCACCTAGTGCGGGAGAATCTTCCTTCTCGCCCTGTGGTCCAAGGCACAGATGATGGCCACCGCCTGCTCCTCGGAGGGGAGATACCCACTCCCCCACCTCTCCCCTTTTTGGAAGGCTGCCCAATATAGTGCGCACCGACGTACAAGTTAGTAAGAGAGCTTTAAGCACAAACGGAAAAACATTTTTGAAAATGGAGGGAGAGCGGAAAACGGGGAAAGGATTTTCCCCCCTTATAGGAGTGGTTCTGCTGGGCCTAGTGATTGCCACCGCAGTCGCCGCCGCTACGAGGCTCTCTCAGAAAGCCGAAGCCAAGTTTGAGGTGGTGAGTCTAAAAGTGGTCCCCTCACAGGTTATCCCTGGGGAAGCTGTGACTGTGGAGGTCGAGGTCCGCAACACGGGGAGAAAGGCAGGCACCTTCGACCTAAGCCTGCTGGTCGATGGAGCAGTCAGGGACACCAAGAGGGTGAGCCTCTTGCCCGGCGAGGGCAGGACCATAACCTTCAGCCTAGCGGAGGAGGAGGTCGGGAGCCACGATATCCAGGTGGGGGGAATGCACAGGGAGCTCAGGATCGTGGGGGTACCCAAGTTCGAGTTCTCGGACCTCATCGTAAGTCCCCCCGAAGTCAGGCCACCGGAAAAGGTGAAGATCTCGGTGAGGGTCACCAATGTGGGGAAGGCCGGAGGTAGCTGCCCGGTGAGGCTCAAGATAGACGGGCTGGAGGAGGCCGAAAAGGATGTGTACCTAGGCCCGGGGGAAAGCCAAGTGATTTCCTTTGAGGTAGGGAGGCGGGAGCCGAAGGGTTATCTGGTGGAAATCGGCTCGCTTACGGGGTCCTTCACGGTCAGGCCTGTGGTGGAGCTTTCGGTGCAGGGTTCCTTCGCCCGGGAGATCTCCTCGACGTTGCTCTACTCGCTTCCCCAAGAAAAGCTGAACCAGCTCAGAGAGCCCCTCATCACCCTGCGCATCTTCAACCGGGGAACCGGAACCGCCAAGGGGGTGACGGCGAAGGCGAGGATCGTGGGCTACGGGGACTACTTCTCCTGCTACTTGGGCGACCTGCGACCGGGCGAGTGGAGGGAGGTCAGGATAACGCCGAAAGCGTCGTCCGAGATAATGAACCTGACCTCGGACACCTACTCCTCCCTCCACGCGGTGGTCGGGTACTATGACGAGGAGGGAAGGCCCTACACGTGGGAAAGCTCGGAGGAGGTCCTCATCAAGGCCAGGAACTTCTTCTGCTGGGATCCGCCGGAGCTCGTGTCCGCCTGGGTGACCCCCACCCACGAGGCCATCAGGGGGTTCGCCACCGAGGCGACGAGGCCGATCGCAACCTACCGCTCGGACTCGGAGGTCCTGCAGGGGGCCGAGAGGATCTACAACCAGCTGGGGGCGTACGGCCTGCGCTACGTCTCCGATGCCCACACGACGGGCGATTACGTCCAGTTCCCCGTCGAAACCCTGAGCGTCAAATCCGGGGACTGCGACGATTTTGCCGTGCTTTACTCCTCCCTGCTCGAATCGATTGGAATAAAGACCCGCCTGGTGCTCATCCCGGGACACATCTTCGTGGGAATAGTGCTCCCCAGCGGGAGGTTTCAGCCCGTCGAGCCCACCATGATCGGGTTCGGAAGCTTCCAAGATGCCCTCAGGTACGGTGAGTCAGAGTACGAAGACTACAAGAGCAGGGGGGAGATTGAGGCTGAGATTGACCCGAGCTGGGAGCAGGCCATAGGGATAAAGCCGGCGAACATAACCATGAGCGTCCCGCTACCGAGCATCGATGTGATAGTGTCCCAGCCCGTGGAGGGCTACGTCCTGGGCATCGGCTACTACCAAGACGTGACGGTGACCTTCGTCAACAAGGGGAACGCCACGGGCATGAGGGGTATACGGATCTGGGGATGCGACCAGAGCTGGGAGCCGGAATATATCGTGACCGTGGGAGGATACACCGCAACCATAGGGCCGGTCACCTTGGGTCCGAGACAGACCTACTCCACGACCATAAGGTTCGACACGGAGAAAGGGGACGTGCTTACGGTTTATTACGAGATAATCCAGTAGCGTGGTGAAGGGAAAGGTGTAGTGTCTATCCAAGGAGGTAACCCGGACTCATCAAACTCTTCCGTCCTCCCCTCCATGGCTTGAAACCGTGGGGTGAAGGAGGTGGGACCCAAACTCCTCGGCTCCACGCCTTCTCAGGACCCAGAGGACCACCGTACCAATCAACAGGGGCAGCACGGCCGCTTCCGCCCAGGCGGGCCCGGGCCCTGGGCCTCCGAGAGAACCACGCTCACCTCCCCTCCTAGGGCCTCCCTAAGTAAATTTACTGGTAAATGATGCGGGGGAGGGGATTTGAACCCCCGAACCCCTACGGGACTGGCGCCTCAGGCCA
>CAZWBJ010000042.1:0-3317 GCA_964632175.1 Hadarchaeota archaeon (SeqCode) | reverse complement strand
TCTTTCTTCTGGTGTGGATTCCTTTGATTTCCTCGCAGGAGGAATATACGGGAACCCTGGGAACGGTGGTTGAGTGGAGGGCTCTAGACTGCTGGGTGGCGACACTGGTTAACCCCTTCACGGCTCCACCGACTCCACCTACTAGGGCAACCGTTCTCCTCCTGAATCCCCCTAGCCTCACGCTGGTTTCTGGGGCCTCCTGCACCGTCACCGCGACCCTCACCGATGAGGGGGGCTCCCCACTGGCTGGGAGAATTATAAGGTGGAGCGTCTTTCCAGTTTACGGAGGGGTTGAGGCAGGTACCCTCTCAAGCGCTGAAACCGTGACGGACAGCATGGGTCAGGCGGCGGTCACCTACACCGCCCCCATTGTTGCGAGCACCCAAAGGGTAGAAATCACGGCCCAGTTTGTCGGGGGGGATGGCTACGGGGGAAGCTCCTCCACCGCCACCTATGTGGTTTCACCCGCTCCCATCCCAACTTCTCTCCTTCTCACCCCCCAAACCGCCACGGTTCGGCCCGGAGAGAGCATCATCCTGGCAGTCAGACTTCTGGACGGGGATGGCAATCCGGTGGCGGACAGGCCCGTTGTTTGGGCGGCGGAGGCGGGCCTTCTCTCGGCCGACAGGGGGATCACGGACTCCTCGGGTCAGGCCACGGTGGTCTTCACCTCTTCCTCTCCGGGCATATTCCGGGTGACTGCTTCTTTTCGGGGAGATTCTATTTATCTCCCTTCGGAGGCGAGCTCATACCTGAGCGTCCTCCCCGAGGAGAAGGAAGAGGAGTTGGTGCGGGTGAGGGAGAACCTAACCCAGACCGCCGGTCAGCTGGTGATACCTCTGGAGAATGAGAACCTGCGGCTCTTGGAGGGATCTCTCCTCCAGGGGAAGCTGGGGGCCGTTCTGACCGTCACCGTGAAGGCCGGGGTGCCGGAGACGGTTAAGAGCTATGAGCATGCCGAGGTCAGGGTGGGGATCCCGAAGGTGGTGCAGGGCAAGGAAATCAGGGTGGTGGTGGAGTCGGAGAGCAGGGAGGGCAGGACGGTGGTCATAAACATGGACAACACCGTTTTCCCCCTCGCCCAAGTTTCGCGCCTCAAAGTTTTGGTGGACGGGGAGGAGGCGAGTCTAGCGGAAGATTACAGTGATGTCTTGGATCCCACGAACGACGGGGAGAGGGCCGAGTATCTCGTTCTGATCGGGGAGCGCGGCATCCAGGTTCTGGTTTCCCTCCCGCACTTCTCTACCCGGACCATCACCATCAGGGGGCCCATTGCAGCACCCTCGGTTTGGACGCCCGCACTGGTGGCGGTGAGCATTGTGATTGTGGTGCTCATCCTCTTGTTCTCCTTTAGGAGGAAACCTGCGGCCAGGGTTCCGGTGGAGTAAGTTCAAAAAACAGAATTAGGAGTTAAAGAATGCCGAAGTACCAGATTCACTACGCTTGGCACAGGCACCCCAAGAAGTCCAGTGATACCATAGTGGTTACGAAGTTCATAGACGTGGTCACGGCCGTGAGGAGAAACCTCCCCCACTTCAGCCCGGTCGACAGGGTGGTGCGCTTGGATTCTGGGGGGGAGAAGGTGCTCTTCAGCGATGGAAAGTGGAACCCGGAGGCACTGACGGAGGAGGAGAGGCGCGTGGTCAAAAAGTATATGGAGCGGCTCGGCTGGGAGGTTAGCTCACTTCCCGCCGTCACCTAGGCGAACCCAACGGCGCCGTGTTGCGCTCCTATGGTTTCAGGGGTCCCGCATCGGGCAACCCCTCCCTCTGCCCCGTGCCCGCGAGTCGCTCCAGCTCCTCGGGCTTGAACAACATCCGGTAGGCGTTTCTGGCGTGTTCTCTCGCTCTGCGCTCCGCCAGTTCCGCAAGCTCCTTCTCGCTGGGTGCCTCGTCCTCGAAGACGAAGACCTCGATGATGGGCTTGTTGGTGAGAATAGAGACCTGGATCAGCCCGAGCGAGGCCTCGTGGGCGCACTGCTTGTCAATGGGTGCTGGGCCGGGCATGCCGAAGGCCATCACCAGATCACACCCTCCTTCCTCGATTAGGGTTTTTGCGGCCCAGGGGAGGTTTTTGATCCCGGGAACGGTTCGCCTCACGAACTTCACGCTACAAAGGGAGCTCAGCTCCTTCATGGCGATCTTGGCCATGTCGAGGCGGGCGAAGGTGGTGTCGGCGATTCCCACGAGCTTCATCTTACCACCGAGCCACTTCCTGTGCGGAGGAAGCGGTTGACATCTCTACTATCTCCCTTGTTGACAGAAGAACATATCCCTCCCTTTCCGCATACTCCCTGGCCCTCTCCACCGAGAGCGCCTTGTGCGTACCCTCGTCCAGCATTTCGCATATCGCCATCACGGGTGTGAGTCCGGCAAGCTGGGCGAGAACGACGGACAGCTCCGTGTGGCCCTTCCTCTCCTTCAGGAGCCCCTTGGCGGCCGGGAGGAGGGGAACGTGCCCCGGACTCCTGAACCTCCTCCCGAACTCCTCCACCGCCGGGCCGTTCAGGGCAAGTCTTCCCAGCTCCGCCAGCTCCCTTATGGTTCTCGCTCTATCCTCGTCCGTTATCCCAGTTCTCGTGCTCCTGGCATTGACGCTGATGGAGAAGGCGGAGCGTTCATCGTAAGGAAGGTCGTAAGGTCTGAGGAGCCTCAAGAGGGAGAAGGGCGAGGATTCATAGATTTCCGTCAAATAGGGCAGGGAGAGGTTCTCGGCGATCCTTGGGTGCAGGCTGACACATATCAGCCCCCCCGCATCCCTCCGCATCTTGGCCACATGCCACGGCTCAACGAACTGCGCGGCCACCACCATATCCACCTCGTTCTCCCTGGCTGGGTCGTCGTATATCAAAACAAACTCCTTCTCTCTCAGCAGCTTCAGCGCTCTGAGGATATCTCCACCCATACCTCCTCACCGTCCGAGAGCTCTAGAGCCCGCCTGAGGTTGTTCTCAGCCACCACCTCCACCACATTCCTGTGAGCGGTTTTATCCGGGATGAGCAATCCCACAGGGATTTGCCCGAGTCTGCCCCTACACAGGCTCAGCCCCCCCAATTCTCCCTGGCCCTCCACCCTTTCCCCCCTCTCCCTGATGAAGGTTCGAACCCACATATACTCTCTGGGAAGCTCGAGGTTAAGAGTTCCGGGGTAGGGCCTGAAGCCGAGCTTGGACTCCAGCGCCAGTCCGTAGAAAGGGAGGGACAAGTAATACCTCCCCTCCCCCAAGCCGGTGCGGACGATTCCCTTGAAGCGATGGCCCTCTGCCGGTTGGCAGGCTTCTCCCATTTACTCTATGTGTAGACAAACTTTTTCGTGCGC
>CAZWBJ010000041.1:0-4063 GCA_964632175.1 Hadarchaeota archaeon (SeqCode) | reverse complement strand
AGCCCAAGATTTACGACGCCCAGCTCCGGGTCTGCTACTACCGGGCCGATTAGCGTGAATTCCGAACGCGAGGAAGATTTAGCCTGGAGGAAAGAGCCCGACCTCGCTCCTCTCCGAGATTTCCCCCACTAGGTTCTTTCGCATGAGCTCCGCCACCTCGACGGGATCCCTAGTCCTGCCGAGCACCCACATCAGCTTCACGTAGGCCACCTCCGGAAGCATGTCCTCGGCGGGGATAACGCCCAGCTGCAGGAGATCCCTCCCCGTGGAGTAAACCCTCATGTTCACCCTCCCCCACAGGCACTGGGAGGTCATGACCAGGCTCATCCCCGACTCCGCCGCCTTTCTAAGGGCTGGGAAGATGGTCTGAGGAGCATGCCCTAGACCCGTGCCCTCGAGGACAAGCCCGTGGTATTTCCCCACTAGGGACTCTATCATCTCGGGCCCCATCCCGGGATAAACCTTCACCAGCGCAACCTTGGGATCCAGTCTCGCATCCACCTCCACCCTCCCCTCCAGTCTGGCCCTCCTGTAGTCCTGACGCAGCATCTCCACCCTCGTCCCCCAAACCCTACCCAAGGGGGGCTCGTTGATCGAGAGGAAGGCATCCCTCCTGCTGGTGTGGCACTTCCTCACCCTGACCCCCCGATGGATGAGGGAATAATCGTCCGAGGTGGATCCGTGCATGACCACGCAGACCTCGGCTATGTCGGAGGTTGCGACCGCCACGGAGGAGAGGAGGTTGAGGGCCGCATCGGAGCTCGGGCGGTCCGAGGAGCGCTGGGCACCCGTGAGAACCACCGGCCGGAAGAGGCCCTGAAGCATGAAGGAGAGGGCGGCCGCGGTGTAGCCCATGGTGTCGGTCCCGTGCGCCACCACCACCCCCGCCACGCCCCCGTTGAGCTGCCTAGCCACCTCCTCGGCTATTTTAACCCAGAGCTCCGGCGTCATGTGCTCGCTGAAGACGTTGCAGGCCTCCACCACCTGTATGTTGGCCAGCTCCAGCAGCTCGGGCACGGAGGCGCAGATCTCCTCGGGGGTGAAGGCGGGGAAGACCGCCCCCGTCCTGTAATCCACCCTGGAGGCTATGGTTCCGCCCGTGCCCACGATGGTCACCCTGGGCCTGCTCGCATCCTGCCGCAGCGGGGGCGGGGCGGGCCTAGAGAGCCTCCCCTCCTCGAGCTTCTCAAGTTTCGCGCCCTCGATCGAGATCCCTATGTTGTACCCGTTGGGGAGCTTCAGGACAAGGTGCAGGTCGTCCCCCAGCTCGCTCCTGGGCATGAGCACCCCCTCGTAAACCTTCCCCTCCTTCTCCACCCTTACCCTGTCCCCTGGTTTGGCGCCGGACTGCCTCAGCAGATCCAGGGCCCTTCCCCTGTACCCGTACACCAAAGATTCCGACCGCGCCCTTTTAGCGCCCGAAAAGAAGCGGGTAGGCCTCCCCGGGCTCGAAGCAGTAGTGAAGGGTCTGGAAGTCCCTCCTGAACTCCGCCACCTCCCTCGCCACCTTCTCGGCCTCCTCCCCCCTCAGCACGCGCGCGATGAATTCCGCCACCCTGTCCATCTCCCCTTCCTTCATCCCCAGCCTGGTCACCTCCGCTGTACCCATCCTTATCCCCCCTGGGTTCCTGAAGTGCCTCCCCTGCCTGAGGTCCCAGGGGAGGAGGTTGCGGTTGAGGATGATGTTGGCCCTCTCCAGAAGCGCCTCCACCCTCCCGCCATCCCCGAACTCCGTCACGTCCACCAGCACCTGATGGGAGCGCGTGAAACCGAGCTCCGGACAGAGGACCTTCAGCCCTCTTTCATACAGCGACTTGGCGAGTGCTTGAGCGTTCCTCACCGTCTGGGCAGCGTACGCCTCCCCGAACTCCAGCATCTCCGCAAGGGCCACCGCCAGGGCCGCCACGCAATGAAGATGGTGGTTGCTCACCACGCCCGGGAAGACCGCCCTGTCGATGGCTGGCCCGAGCTCCTCGGTGCAGAGAATCATCCCGTGCTGCGGCCCGGGCAGGGTCTTGTGCGTGCTGCAGGTGACCACCTCTGCCCCCTCCGCGAGCGGATCCTGGAACTGCTTCCCCGCGATCAGCCCGATGACGTGAGCCGCGTCGTATGCCACCCTCGCCCCAACCTCCCTCGCCACCCTGCCGAGCTCGGCCACGGGATGGGGGAAGAGAAAGACGCTGCCCCCGAAGAGCACGAGCTTGGGCCTGACCTCCCTCATCTTCTCCGCCGCCCTCTCCACTTGGATGTTCATGCGCTCCTCGTCAAAGGGCCAGTACTCCACCCTGAGCCCGTGCACAGCTCCGGCCGTTCCCCCCAGCTCCCTTTTCCCCATGCTTATATGGCCTCCGCAGGGGATGGGCAGGCAGAGCATGGTGTCCCCGGGCTGGGTCAGGGCCGTGTACATGGCGAGGTTGGCCGTGACCCCGGAGACCGGCTGGACGTTGACATGCGGGGCGCCGAAGAGTTTCTTCGCCAGCTTGATGGCCAGCAGCTCGACCTCATCGATGTACCTGCACCCCGCGTAGACCCTCTCTCCTGGGAGCCCCTCCGCGTACCTGTGCTGGAAGTCCGATTGAAGGGCGAGCCTCACGGCCGGGCTCGTGAGATTCTCGCTCGCCACTAGCGGCACGCAATCCCTGAACCACCTCTGGTGCTGGGCGAGTAATTCGAAAACCCTTCTCTTTTCCTCCATCAGATCACCTGCAGGAGTTTTTCATAGTCCGCAGGCACTTCCTTCGCCCCCTCCGAAATCCTCACCACCTCGTCCGGATCCTTCAAAACATTACCGGTGGCCACACACACCACCCGCTCATCCCTCCCCACCTCCCCACTCTCGAGCAGTTTCTTGAGACCAGCCACCGTGGCCGCGCTCGCCGGCTCCACCCCTATCCCCTCCACCCGGGCGAGGAGCTTCTGAGCTTCTATTATTTCCTCGTCCGTGACGCTCTCTGCCGTCCCTCCCGATCTCCTTATCGCCCTTATCGCCTTGGGTCCGTTCACGGGATTCCCTATCCTGATGGCGGTGGCTATGGTTTCCGGGTTGGGCACGGGGACGAATCTCTCCAGCCCTTTCTTTATCGCTTCCACGATGGGCTTCGCCCCCTCGGCCTGGATTCCCGTCATGCGTGGGATCCGCCCGGTGAGCCCCACCTCCCTCAACTCGTAGAAGCCCTTGTAAATGGCCCAGATGTTGGCGCAGTTGCCCATGGGTACCACCACCCTGTCCGGAACCTCCCACCCAAGCTCGTCAGCGATCTCGAACCCTATGGTCTTCTGCCCCTGAGGCCTGAAGGGATTGACGGAGTTCAGGAGGTAGATGTCGCCCCTCTCCCTGCAGAGCCTTTCCACGAGTTGAAGGGCCTGGTCAAAGTTCCCCTCTATGGCGATGATCTCCGCCCCGTATATCATGGCCTGAACGAGCTTGCCCAGAGCGACCTTCCCCTTGGGCAACAGGACCAGACACCGGAGGCCCGCCTTGGAGGCGTAGGCGGCCAGGGAGGCGGAGGTGTTGCCTGTGGAGGCGCACGCCACGGTGCTCACCCCGTACTCGAGCGCCCTGGTGACCCCCACCGTCATCCCCCTGTCCTTGAAGGAGCCCGTGGGGTTGGCCCCCTCATACTTCACGTACAGCTCCCTCACGCCAAGCCTCTCCGCCAGCCTTTGGCAGCGGTAGAGGGGAGTTCCCCCCTCCCTGAGCGTCACGATCTTGGAGCGGTCACGGACGGGCAGGAAAACCCCGTACTTCCAGACCGAGGGCGGACCCTTCAGCGGGTGCTTTCCCAGTTCCTCGGCGATGGCGGACAGGTCGAATTCGATCTCCAGCAGACCGCCACAGTCGGGGCAGGTGTAGAGGCGCCGTGAGGGATCAAACTTTCGGGAGCATTCTATGCACTGGTACCAGAAGTCGGCCATCATCGCCTAGTGGGGAGGACTAAAAACGGCCTTGAATCCTGCAGATGTTTCTGGTTTAAGAAGGACCTCCGCACAAGGAAGCCGATGAAAAACCAGAAAGGAGGTAAAACGAAATGATACCGATGGAGGTGCTCACGGGCTTCCTGAC
>CAZWBJ010000040.1:0-4088 GCA_964632175.1 Hadarchaeota archaeon (SeqCode) | reverse complement strand
CTAGGACTCAGGCCCTCCAAGCCTGCGACGCGGGTTCAAATCCCGCCGGCCGCACTTCTTCAAGCCCCCTGTTTCAACTGAGTTCGATCCGGGTTCATTTGGAGGTGTACTTGTGGTCCCGACTTACGGGATTGGCATTCGGGGAGTACTTCGGGAGCGTGTGGGTCATCGATGGGCGACTAGGAAGGACCGGAAAGAGGAGATTCAGGGTGACTGAGTTCGAGAAGTTCTCAATCCCTTCTCTTGATTACTTCTACCGTGCCGGTATCCCATCAACCTTCACGTAATCGTCGCTTTCTATGAGCTTGAGGGGGTCCTTGTCCAGCCTGTCTACGAAGGGTATCTCGGCGAGGATGGCCCCCGTGAGCACAATTTCTTCCGTCTTGACGTTTATTATGGCCGCTGGTGCCGTTTCCCGCTTCTTCATGGCGAAGATGGCAAAGGGGTTGTAGGTGGTTCCCTTACCGAAGGGGAAGACGAGTACCTTTCCCTTGATGCTTCGGCCTTCAAGCTCGTGTCCCTTCTCGATCACCACCCCCGTATCCGGATCGACACCCCCCACAAACGAGATCGGTTGATTTGAGACCAGAGCTTCCCCCTCAGTCTTGCTTTTAACCAAACCCCTTCCTTTCAGGATGAGGGGCACTACCTACCCCTCCATCTGCCGCTGATGACGGCTTCTAAACACTCCCTGGTGCTTCCGTAGAGGTGCTCCACTCCAGGGGCGTAATAGGCGGACCTGGGAGAGTTGGTGGCCACCACCCTCATCCCCCGCGCCGCGAAAGGTGCCCCCGGCCCCATGCAGAGGTTGGTCACCAGGAGTCCTCCCGCCTCTTCTATTTTTCTCGTCCATCCCGCTCGGTCGGCCACCACCTTCACCTGATACGAGGTTCCCACCCAGAGCTTGACCCCCCTGTGCACTTTTTGCCATCCAGGTAGGTCAGGTGCGGACATCCAAGGCTTACCATGTCCAGTCTGTCCTCTCCGGTGGTGGCTATCTCATCGTAGGTCCTTCTGATGTCTTCCATATCGACCTGCACCCTTTCCAGCTTTTCCCCCGCCGGAGGCGGCCTCCAAGGTGGGAGCCTCAGGGGTAAGCCCAGCGAGGTGAAACATGGGCACAGCCCCGCTGACGTGGAGCGGGGAGGCTATGGCCCTGAGCTGCTCCAGCGTCATTTTCTTGGGAAGCCCCACGAACACCGGGATCTCATTGCCCACCACCTTGCCCACGTGAAACGCCAGGGCCCCGTAGTCGGCATCCGTGAACGTGCTGAAGTCTATTCCGCTGCAGTCGACCAGGACTTGCCCCTTCCTGTTCTCATCCAGGAGCATGCCGTACTCCGGGACCCTGCCCGTTATGGCCACGCAGTAGTTGGTCACCGCCCCGTCCATGTTTCCCCGGGCACCCAGCACGGAGTTGGCAAAGACCACCCCTGAGGATCCCGTCCAGGAGAAGGCATCTCCAGGCATGAGGAAATCCCCCAGCAGGTACTGAATACAGGTGCCCAGGGGGATGACCCCCATTTTCAGGGAGTAGCTGAAGATCATCTCAGCGATCTCTTTGATTTCGGGCGTGTTGCCGTACACGGTGCCCACTTCCTCAAAGTGATCATAGTCGATACCCCAAGGGTGCCTTGTGGTGAAACACCTGCACTTCGCCCCTCCCTGCAGGAGCCTCTCGTACCACTCAACCTCCTCGGGGAAGAGACCCGCCGCCACGTGTGCACTCTTGGCCGGGACCATTCTCTTGGCATCATAAGCCTCGGCGATCTTGACCAGTATGCTCATGGCCTCCTGAGCAGCAGCGCCGTATTCGCCCTCAAGCATCCGTTCTTCCTCTCTGGTGGGGAATACCACATCTTTTTCTTGGTTTTATGGCCTAAAAAAGGCCCTTCAGCCTTGCTTTTCCACTTAGGCGAATACCGAGGAAGGAAGGACCATCCCGAATTGGCGGGGATGAGGTGGTGCTCGATCACCCGCTCCGCCACGTCCTTCTCGTCCACCGCCCTTATCCGGCTCCAGTTGTTACTTTTTTGAATCTTTTTTTTCTTTTTAATCCTTCTCTGTTTCTTTTAAGTACCAAAGAAGGGACAACAGATAAAATGGGAGGAGGGGACGGACGGGGATGAAAAGGTTACTCCTCTCTATACCGATATCCCTGCTGCTACTCCTGTCCTCTTTCTCTCTTCCTTCCTCCAAGGTGGCAACCGCCAGCGGGCAGGGATGGGAGCCCTCAACAACCGTGGCGACACGGTATGGTTTGGTTGAAGGGATCCATGAAAACAACCTTTATATTTGGCTCGGTATTCCGTATGCCAAACCTCCGGTGGGGGAACTCCGGTGGAAGGCTCCAAGGGACCCGGATCGTTGGGAGGGCGTTTATCAAGCCTTCAACTTCTCGGATCCTCCAGTGCAGTTCGCGGGGATCATGGGAAGCTTAGAAGTGGAGAAGATCCGCAACCATGAGCTCATAGGGAGTGAGAACTGTCTCTACCTGAACATATGGAGGCCCGCCACCAGTGAGAAACTTCCCGTTTACGTTTGGATTTACGGCGGGGCCAACCAGGCCGGGCAGAGCGCCCTGCCCATGTACCACGGGGGCAACTTGGCCAAGAAGGCCAACGTGGTGGTGGTCACCTTCAACTACCGGGTGGGATTGGCCGGGTGGTTCTACCATCCCGCCCTGAAAACGGGAAATCCTCTGGACGATTCCGGCAACTATGGACTGCTGGATATCATCAAGGCCTTGGAGTGGGTTCACTACAACATCGAGAACTTCGGAGGAGACCCCAACTGCGTGACGGTGGCCGGCGAGTCGGCCGGCGCCATGAACATCTACCAGCTTCTCGTTTCTCCCTACGTGAAGCAGAGGTACTTCGATAGGGGAATAAAACTCTTCCACAGGGTGATCATAGAAAGCGGGGGCCTTCTTCCAGTCCCGCTGGAGATGGCGGAAAAGGAGTCCTGCAGCCTGCTGGTCAGACTCTTGGTGAGGGAAGGGATGGCGGAAAATGAGGAGGAGGCCAAAAGGATCATAGCTGGGATGAGCAAGGAAGAGATCGCCAGCCTTCTGCGGTCCATGCCTATGGAGAACCTCTACCGCTGCTACACCCCCGATTACATGGGATCCTTCAGCAGCGGAGGAATACCCATGCTCAGTCTTCTGGGCCTCTCGGGGGGCTTTACGGACGGATACGTCATAGCTTCCCCCCTCTGGAGACCTTACTGGAGGCTGATGACCGGGAGGTATATCAAGGTGCCGGCCATCATAGGTTGTACCGCCGAGGAGGTCAAGTTCATGCTGCCTTTCTTGTTAGATGCCGAAAGGGCCATGAACACCATGGAGAACGCCATCCTTGGTCGTCCCCTCTCCGACAACCTGAGCGATTACATAGGTCCGGAACTGGAGCCCCTTCTGCCCCTCTATCAGCCCGTTTCGGACCTCCTCACCTCCCTGTGGCAGCTCGTGGGGGTGGACATACCGGCCAGTTTGATGAGAATACACCAGCGGGATGTTTACGTTTTCAAATTCGCCTGGAACGAGGAGCCCGAGCCCTTCGATTTCCTCATCGGGGCCTGCCACTCTTCCGAGATTCCCTTCATCTTCGGTAACGTGGGACCGGGTGAGGCTCCCCCCTATTCCTCTCCCTATTTCGCCTACAGTCCCCAGAACGAGGAGGGCAGGTTGAAGCTCTCCAATGCCATCATAGCCTACTGGTCCAGTTTCATGAAAGAGGGGAGGCCTGGGGCGCAGGGTCTTCCCAAGTGGACCCCCTGGCCCCTCTCGTCTTCGAAAAATAACCGGCTGGTGCTGGACGCCGACAAGCAGAACCTGCAGATAAGGATGGAACGCTCCTTCTCCACGGTTCAGGGACTTAGAAGTGTGTGCCATCTACTTGAGAACATGGAGCTGGAGCACTTCCTAGACTACCTGCAGGCGTTGCTGGGCATTCTTGGCGTCGACGTGAGCAGCTGGCTCTGAGTGGTACCTCAGAGCCCAAGCTCCGAGGCCGGGTCTTGGTTGGATCTATCTCCAGCCTCCACATGAAGTCCCGGTAGGCCCTGATGGCCCTCACCTCCCGCAGGGA
>CAZWBJ010000039.1:0-4813 GCA_964632175.1 Hadarchaeota archaeon (SeqCode) | reverse complement strand
TCCTTCACGGGGTTGGAGAGGAGCCTCCTGCACATCTCCCTCACCTGCTTCTTCGCCTCCTCCAGGTTTTCGGCCTCCAGGAGGAGCTCGTACACCTTGGCCGTTCTCGCCTCCTCCACCCTGTGCCCGAGGTCCCTGAGGGCCCTCTTCACTGTCATGGCCTCGGGGTCAAGGTAACCCTCCTTCAGCCTCACCTCCACCCTAGCCTTGAATCTCATCCCCGATACTCGAATTTCCCGAATTTTGTCTTGAGCACCACTCGGTTCCCCCCCTTCCCCCGCTCGCACCTTCCGATAACGGAGGCCTCCACCCCAAACCTTTCGCATTCTGAAAGAATCCCGTCCACACCATCTCTCCTCGTGTAGATCTCGAACCCCACACCCATGTTGAAGACCTCATGCATCTCCCTCCAGCTCACCCTTCCCTCCCGCTGAATCAGCAGAAAAATGGGGTCGGGGGGTGGAAGCCGATCCTTGATGAAGGTGATGTTCTCCCCTATCCTCAGGCACTTGGTCAGGCCCCCGCCGGTGTTATGCACCAAACCCGAGATGGCTCCCCTGAACTTTCGGAGGAGGCGGAGGATGAGGGGGGTGTAGATTCGGGTCGGGGAGAGGATGGCCTCGCCCACGGTCATCCCCAGCCCCTCCGGGCACTCATCGATGCGGAACCTTCCCCCATACTTCCCGTCCGCGATCTCAGGGTACTTCTTGGCGTACTCTGGTCTGAGCAAGCAGTGTCTCGCCAGCGTGATCCCGTTGCACATTATCCCGCTGTTCTCTTTTTTCTCATGCTTTGCCCTCCCCCCGCTCCTCAAACCCACTATTACATCGCCCGCCCTCACCTCTCCCCTTACGAGCTTCTGGAGGGTGTCCGTGGCCAGCACCGTTCCAGCCAGGTCGAAGGTTTTGAGCTGGTCGGGTAAATCGGCCGTTTCGCCCCCCAGGAAGATGAAAGGTATCCCAAGCTCCCGAAGCGTTTCGCTCCACCGCTTGAACCCTTCAGCCAGCCTTCCCAAGAGCTCCAGCTTGGGCACCTTTAGGGGATTGAGGGCGACGTAGTCGACGAAGAAGAAGCACCCGAGACCCGTGCAAACGGCATCGTCCAGATTCATCGCCAAAAGGTCTTGGCTGAGGTCGAACTGCCTTGTATCGGAGGTCTCCCTCCATTGGAGATAGGCCTGCACTGGCTTGCTTCCCACCCCATCCGTGTGGAGGACGAGGGCCCGGTTCCCAACCCTCGCCACCGGGCAGAAGGCGCGGGGAAAATAGCTCCCGATGATTGGGAAGAAGGATTCGATCCCACCCTTTCTAACGTCGACCCCAAGCCTGGAATACCGCCCCACATGATGATGGGACGGATGACCTAAAAGAAAACGTTTATTAATGGAGGCCTGGGCGATCGCGTTGGCGGTTTTCGCCGGCAGGATGATACAGAACACCGTCGGCACGATCAGGGACATTCTGGTGATAAGGGGGCAGAGGGGAAGGGCGGCCGTGCTCAGCTTCACGGAAACCATGATTTGGCTGGTGGTCTTTTGTGTGGTGCTCCAGGGGTTTCTCGCCCAGCCCTCGGGTTTGGTCACGGTCGTGAACTTCTTGGCTTTCGCCGGTGGCTTTGCTATGGGGTCGTATGCTGGGATTGTGGTCGAGGAAAAAATGGCCCTCGGGCACGTGGCAATAGAAGTGATCCCCTCGGGGCATGACGAGGAAGTGGGCAGGGAACTCAAACGCGCCGGTTTCCCTCTCACGGTCTTTCCCTGTCGCGGGGAGAGGGGGCCTCACCATATGTATCTCTCGGTGGTTCCCCGGAGACAAATGGCGGCCTTTCTCAGGCGTCTCGAGAAAATTGCGCCCCATGCCTTTGTCACCATTATGGATGCAAGAATACCGAGCCGGGTGTTTAGAAGGCAAAGGGCTTAAAGTCGGCTTTTCAAGGTAGGTAGGTAGTAAATGAGGCTGAGATGTGGGAATTGTGGGTACGAATGGGAGTACAGGGGGAAGGAGTACTACGCCACCTGCCCCAAGTGTAGGTGGAAGGTCTCGACCAAAAAGGGAACCAAGGGTTTTGAGCCGGTGGGGTTTGTGGAAGAGTATCTGGAGCAGAAGGACTGGAGGGTGAGGGAGAACGCCAACATACCCTTCTCTTTCTCCTCCCTCTTCCTTCAAGGGGCCGGGAGGGTGATAGAGGAGTATGCGCTCCGGAAGGTTTACCCCCCGAGGATCTCGCGGGCCCACGCGGACGGCGACTTCCACATCCACAACTTGCAGTTCGCGCTGATCGGGTACTGCGCTGGCTGGAGCATCAAGGATCTCCTCCTTCTGGGATTCGGGGGGGTTCCGGCTAGAACGGAATCCTCCCCTCCCAAGCACTTCTCCTCCGCGCTTCTGCAGATCTCAAACTTCCTCGGCAGCATCCAGAACGAGTGGGCGGGAGCGCAGGCCATGAATTCCTTGGACACCTATCTCGCCCCCTTCATCCGGAAGGACGGTCTAGGGTTTGAGGAGGTCAAGCAAAGAATTCAGGAGTTCATATACAACCTAAACATCTCCTCGCGGTGGGGGGGACAGACCCCCTTCACCAACGTGACGCTCGACATGAAGGTTCCTGAGGATTTGAGGGAGGAACCGATCATCATCGGGGGGAAAACGCTGGGAGAAACCTACGGCGATTTCCAGCACGAGGTCGATGTCTTCAACAGGGCCTTCCTGGAGGTCTTGCTGGAGGGGGATGCCAGGGGGAGGGTCTTCACCTTCCCCATCCCGACGGTCAACATCACCCCTGACTTCCCCTGGGAATCTGAGGTGGCGGATCTCCTGTTCAGGGTAACCTCCAAGTTCGGCTCCTTCTACTTCCAGAACTGCATAAGGGGCGGCCTGAACCCCCAGGAGATCAGGGCGATGTGTTGCCGGCTCCAGCTCGATCTGAGGGAGCTCTACAGGAGGTACGGGTTCTTCGGGTACGCCGATAAAACCGGAAGCGTGGGGGTGGTCACGATAAACATGCCGAGGATAGGCTTTTTGTCCAAGGAGGAAGGGGAGTTCTTTGAGAGGCTAGACAGGCTCTTGGAGCTCGCCAAGGAGAGCCTGGAGATCAAGCGCCAAATGGTGGAGAGGCTCCTGAGGAACGGCCTCCTCCCCTTCAGCGCGAGGTACTTGGGATCCCTGCGCTGGCATTTCTCGACCCTGGGGATCATCGGGATGCACGAGGCCTGCCTCAACTTTCTGGGCGAGGGGATAGAGACGAGGGAGGGGAAGGAGTTCTCAATCAAAGTTCTCAAGCACATACGTGAAAGGATAAAGGAGTTCCAAGAGGAGACGGGCAACCTGTACAACTTGGAGGCCACCCCGGCCGAGGGCGCGAGCCACAGGCTCGCCAGACTCGACAGGGAGAGGTATCCAAAGATAAAGACGGCCGGCAAGAAGGTGCCCTACTACACGAATTCCACCTGGCTCCCGGTGGGCTACACGAGCAACCTCTCGGAGGCCCTCAGGCACCAGGAGGACCTCCAGGTTTTATACAATGGGGGGACGGTTTTCCACGCCTTTCTGGGGGGTTCCCCCGACCCCTCCGCATGCCGCTCTCTCGTGAAGAGGATAGCGGAGAACTTTGCCATACCCTACTACACCCTCACCCCAACCTTCTCCATCTGTATGGAGCACGGGTATCTGAGCGGTGAATGCTGGAAGTGTCCGGTCTGCGGCAAGCCTTGCGAGGTTTATTCGAGGATAGTGGGTTATTACCGCCCGGTCCAGAACTGGCACGTAGGGAAGCAGGAGGAGTTTGGGGAGAGACTGGAATATCTCCCCTCCCTCGAATGAAGATAAGGATAGCGGGTTTCGATCAGTCCTACTGGGACTGGCCGGGGAGGCCCTGCGTGACGGTTTTTGCCCAAGGATGCAACCTGAGGTGTCCGTGGTGCCAGAACGTGCCGGCCATCGACCCCGCGGGCGGGAGGGAAGTGGAGGTTTCCCTCCTCCTTTCGGAGCTCAGGAGATTCCGGCCGCTGATAGACTCCGTGATGCTTTCGGGCGGCGAGCCCCTCCTGCAGGTGGATGCCTGCGTGGAGCTAGCACGGGCCTGCAGGGAGGAGGGGATGGCAGTGGGTCTGGAAACCAACGCCGTTCTGCCGCGGGCACTCGAGAGGTTGATTCCCCATCTGGATTTCCTGGCGGTGGATGTGAAGGCACCCCTGAGCGATGAGGCCCTTTACAGGAAGGTCGTGGGAGGGGGGTTTGCGGGCTTGACGGATGTGGTGAGGCGCTCGCTGGAGCTTGCCTCGGGCGTGGCCGACTGGGAGGCTAGGCTCACCCTCGTCCCCACGCTCACGGCCCAGGCAGAGGTGGTGGAGAGGTGGGCCGAGGATCTGAGGGGTCAGGCTGCAAATGTGTGCCTCCTGCAGTTCAGGAATCTCACGACCCTGGACCCCTCCTTCCAAGCTCTGGAGAGCCCGAGCAGGGAATTCATGAGGAAGCTCGCAAGCGGAATTCGTGGCTTCAAGCGCGTGAGGATGTACACGAGGGAGGGGGGGTTCGAAGAGGTGAGGTAGAATCTCCGGTTTCTAACTCGTGGACCTCGCAGTTTTCCGGCATGTTCACGACTACGTATATACGTAACGTACCTACGTAGTTCGGATTGTTGTTACCACGTTACCTTAGTCCCCGCATGCTGCGCACTACGTATATACGTAACGTACCTACGTAGTCCTCGGGTGCGCCTTCATGATCCGCATACGTAATGCACCCGAATAGTCCCGCGCATGACTACGCATATACGTAACGTACCTACGTAGTCTTCCGGCAGCATGCTGTTACTG
>CAZWBJ010000038.1:1356-4925 GCA_964632175.1 Hadarchaeota archaeon (SeqCode) | reverse complement strand
GCTGGCTGACGTAGATCGGGGTGGAGGGGGCGAGGAGGGTGCTGAAGAGGGTGTAGGCCGTGACCACTAGGAGGATCCAAAGGGTGCGCCTCACTTTTCACCCCTCCCCAAGATTTCCTTCAACCCGGCCAGGAACTCCTCGGCCGTCCTAGGTACCCACTTCTGAAGGGAGGGCTGCTCGCGGGGTCTCACCTGAAGCCTGAAGTCTGTGGCCTTGTAGATCACCTTCCCCCTCGGATTGGCGGGATCCGGCATCGCCCCCACTAGACCCGCCTTCTGGAGGAGCCTGAGGTGGTACCGGACGTGAGCGCTCCCATAGCTCTTACCCAGGACCTTGGAGAGAGCGCTGACCAGCTCTAGCTGTCTTATGGGGCCGTCCTCCAAGACGCGCAGGATGGCACACCTGACGGGATCAGAGAGGGCGTGAGCAATGTTTCGCATCCTCTCCTCCCCCACATTCTGCCACTCCTCCCCCCCCGCCAGAATCTTCCTGGCCTCCACTGTAAAAAATTTTTTCTTTGACTAATAAATAGTTTTCGGTTTGAAAAAATTTTTTTATTTTTAATAAGAAAGAAAAGTTACCAAGCCTCTGTTCCCATTAAAAACGCCGGACCTAACTAAGCTCAACCCTGCGGTGCGGGTAAACCACCGGGCCCCTCGAGGTGATCTCGTACTCGCAGAGCTCCTTGGAGTGGTTCGTCCTCCTCAGCTTCGTCACCCTCACCGCATACCTGAGCCCCCCCGCATGCTTGGGCTCGATATACCTCAGAACCACGAACCCATCCACCGCATACTCTATGATCCCATCCCTGGTTTGGGAGGGGTTCATGGGATTGGCCTCCGCCGTGTAGACCGCCGTCGCTCCCGCCCGCTTCACGAGGTCGCACAGTTCGAAGATGCGCTGGCGCTTGTCAGCGTAATCTAGGAAGAGGAGCTCGAAGACGGAGAGGGGATCCACCAGCACCCGTGTGGCCCCGAAGAGCTTCAGGATCCGGGGGAACTCGGCGCGGAGGAGCTTGGTGGTCCCCTTCAGGTCGGTGGGATCCATCTTTATCACCGCCAGCTGGCGGTTCCTGAGGGCCGAGCCGAAGTCCCACCCGAACTGGGCGGCGGTTTTTATCAGGGCCTCCTTGTCCTCCTCCAGCGTGATGGTCACGCACCTCTCCCCCTTTCTGAGCCCGTCCCAGATGAAGGCCAGACCGAAGGTGGTCTTGCCCGCGCCAGGAGGGCCGAGGTAGAGGATGGCGTGGCCCCTAGGGATTCCGCCGTTCATCAGCACGTCCAGACCCGGGATCCCCGTGCTCACCCTTTCGTCAAGTCTCCGCATTAAGAACCAGATTTCGTCGTAATAAGCGGTTTTCCCAAGAGAGTGTGGAAGAGGCGAAGTGGCTGGAGGGCCTGATTCCCAGTAGCTTTCTCCCCAAAATCACCGCCCGAACTGGTTCCCTCTGCCTCTCCTGCCGGGGGAGGGGCCTGTGCGGAAGGGGGGGATGCCCGGTGCTCGTGAAAGCCCAGTCCCTGGCGAGGGTGAGCGGGCTCCTGAACTCCAACGTTGTGCAGGGCTCCTCCCCACCCGCCTTCTTCGTGGGAAGGATTGGATATCCCAAGGTCTGGGTGGGCCCGATGGTTCCTCCCCTCCGCGGCCAGACGGAGGTGTTCGACACCCCGGAGCTCTGGATGGGGAGACAGCTGGAGGAAATCCTGGATTACCGCTTCTCGCTAGTAAGGGGGCGGGCAAGGGAAGAGGTTTCCTCCCAGGACCGCCTCATCTCCTCCCTCCAGGACCTCGCCCTCTCCTCCCGGCCCGTGGACTCGGAGATGGTGCTGAGCAGGGTCCCGCGCGGCACCCTCATCTTCAGCGAAGAGGTCCAGCCCTTCGGCCCCTCCGCCCCGCTGAGATCCTTCACCTCCCAGCCCTCCGCAGCCGACCGCAGGCTGGAGAAGGTCTTCTATGACAGGGACCTGAAGGCCATCCACGCCGTGTACCAGCTCTACGGGGAAGGGGTACCGGTGTCCAGAATTCAGAAGGTCTTCAGCCTGGGCATGCTCGGGCTCGGGCGCCAGAGGAGGCTCGTCCCCACCAGATGGAGCATCACGGCGGTGGACAGCATCCTTTCCGAGCGGCTGGTCGAGAAAGTGAGGGGCTTCGAGACCATCGACGAATACCGGGTCTACCACTTCCGCCACCTGTACAACACGTTTGCGGTGCTCATGATCCCCGACTGCTGGTCCTTCGAGTGGGCGGAGGCCTGGTACCCCGGAACCGCCTGGAACCCGGGGAGGGAGAGGGAGATCATCTCAGACTGCGAGAGCTACTGGGGGAGGAAAACCTACCCGGAGATAGGGGGATGCTACTACGCGTGCAGGCTCGCCGTGGCGGAGAGGCTGGTGGGGGAGAGGAAGCAGGCGACTGCCATCGCCCTGAGGGAGATTCATCCAGGCTTCCTCCTGCCCCTCGGGGTTTGGTTCGTGAGGGAGGGGGTGAGGGAGGCGCTCAGGCGGGAGCCGCGAAAGTTTGAAACCCTCGAGCGAGCCCTGACCTACCTCTCCTCCCTGCTCGAGGTTCCCCTTCAGGAGTGGCTGGGCTCCTGCGGGCTGCTGAAGAGGGTGAGGGAGCAGAGAAAACTCGGGGAGTTCCTTTGATCGGAAGCATCCCCTGCCGGACCGCCCTCAGCAAGAGCACCCTCCCCGGTCTGGACTACTCCCTCAATCCCTACTGGGGCTGCGGGCACGGCTGCAGGTACTGCTATGTTCCCGATGTGCTCCGGAGCGAGGAGCTCCACCTCCAGTGGGGGAAGCTCGTCCGGGTGAAGGAAGGGATGGAGGAGGTCCTGCGGGAGGAGACGGGGCTGAAGAGGAAGGGAACTGTCGGAGTGAGCACGGTGACCGACCCCTACCAGCCCCTAGAGTCCAAGATCGAGCTCACGAGGAGGTGCCTCGAGATCCTCCGATCCGCCGGCTTCAGGGTTTCCATACAGACAAAGTCTGGGCTCGTGTTAAGGGACCGCGACCTCCTCGGACCGGGTTTTGACGTGGGGGTGACTCTCATCACGCTGGACAAGGAGCTGAGCCACCTCCTCGAGCCCAACGCCCCCCCGCCCGATGTAAGAGTTCAAGTATTGGAGGAGCTTTCGGGAAAGGTGGAAACGTGGATTTTTCTGGGGCCCGTAATCCCGCGCGTGAACGACGCCGAGGGGGAGATCAGGAAGGTGGTGGAGGTGGCACGGAGGACTCGGAGCCTTCTGCTCTTCGACTGGTTCCGTCCCAAGCCTTGGGCAACCCAGCGTCTTCTCTCTGCCCTGGGGGGTAAATTTGCGGTGGATAAGGGACTCTTCCACAACCGGGAGTGGAGAAACCAAACCCTGAAAAAGGTTCAAAACGCTTGCCGGGACCTCGACGTACGCCTCCAGCTCGCCTTTCCCCTGTGATAGAACTGCTCGGGCGGGAGCCTCTAGATCTGCCAAAATCGTCCTTAGCTCTTTTCTATCCTCGGTTAGCCATTTTGAGTTATCTTCGGACAGGCAGCGGACCTATTCCAAAAAGAAGGGGGATCCGGCCCGCTTGGTCAA
>CAZWBJ010000038.1:0-1256 GCA_964632175.1 Hadarchaeota archaeon (SeqCode) | reverse complement strand
AAAGTAAGCCCCATTCGAGGTTCCAAGTTGTGCTGGATGATTGCGAACGTTCGCAGATGGTTGCGGCCAGCGAACAGCGCCGGCATTCGCAATTTGGGTTGGGGATTGCAAACGTTTGCAAGGCGCGGATCACCCCGAGCTCACTCGGCAATCACCAATGGAAAAACTTGCTCTGCACGAACTATGGATGCTGCCTTATGACCTGGAGGAGGAAAGAGCTAAGGAATTCCTGAGGCGCAGAGGAGCCGGGAGGGTTGGCGTTCAGCTTCCTCCGGGACTGGGTGGATGCTGGCCGGAGATCGGGGCGACCCTTGAGGAGTGCGGGGTGGAGGGAATTCTGGTAGGATCGAGCTGCTACGGCGCCTGTGACCTCGCGGACGAGGAAGCCCTGAAAGCGGGCTGCGGGGCCCTCCTCCACTACGGGCACTCGGACATGGGGCTTCCCTCCAGGCTTCCGGTCCTCTACGTTGAAGCGAGGATGCGGGTCGATCCCTCCCCGGCGGTGGAGGATGCCCTTCACGGCTTGGGGTACAAGAGACTGGGCCTGACCACCACAGTCCAGCACCTCTCCTACCTTGAGAATCTCAGAAAGCTCCTGCTTTCCAGAGGCTTTGAGGTCCACATCGGGAAACCCTCGGGGAGAGCCAAGTACCTCGGACAGATCCTGGGCTGCGATGTGGGGAGCGCGACCTCCGTGGCCGAGAAAGTGGAGGCCTTCCTTCATGTGGGCACGGGCAGCTTCCATCCCCTCGGGGTTGCCGCTGCCACCGGAAAGACGGTGATCAGCGTGAACCCGCTGGGTGGGAGAACAGTGCTCTCGGCTGCGGAATTCCTCCGGTGGAGGAGGGGCGTCGTCGCCAAGGCCCTCTCCTGCAGAACCTTCGGCATCCTCCTCAGCACCAAAAAGGGACAGTGGAGGCCGGAGCTCGCCAGAAGGGTGGAGAAAGAGCTCAGGAAAGAGGGAAGGAAAACCGTGATGCTGGTGCAGGATGAGATAAGGGTAGGAGAGCTAAAAGACTTTGGCATGGAGGCGTACGTCTGCACCGCCTGCCCAAGGATCGCCCTGGACGATGCTAGGAGCACGGGGGAGATCCTCCTCACCCCTTTTGAAACCGAGGTGATGCTCGGCAAAAGGGGGTTGGAACCCTATCTCCTCTTCTGAACCAGACTCAATCCACCACATTTCACCTCCAGGCCCGATGGTTTCCTCCGCCCTGAGTCTGGGGCGGTGTCGGTGCACTCGACCGCTTATTAGT
>CAZWBJ010000037.1:3879-5793 GCA_964632175.1 Hadarchaeota archaeon (SeqCode) | reverse complement strand
CGTCCCGTCCCAGGTGGAGGCCGGAAAGACCGTAAGTTTCGGCTGCGCCGTCGCCAACCTCTCCGGGACCTATTACCTGACGATCGAGAACACCTCCAGGTTTGAGGTCTACAGGGGCACGACCTTGGTGGAGACCCTGCGGATGCTGGAGAGCCCCCTGGACGTTCCGCCGGGGGGAAGCGCCTCGCTGGCCAAGTTCTGGAGCACGGGAACCAACCCGGCGGGTGACTACAGGGTGAGGGCGGTGATAGAGGCGGAGTCGGCCGGTTACCCCCTGACGGCTTGGGCGGAGAACACCTTCACCATCCTGGCCGCCGCCGACTTCTACCTCTACCTGGACCCATCCTCCGGTCAGGCTGCCCCCGGCGGCTCCCTTTCCTCCACCGTCCACGTGGAAGCGGTGGGCACTTTTACGGGAACCGTCACCCTCTCCCTCTCCGGGGTTCCGGGTGGGGTCACCTCCTCCCTCTCCCAGGCTTCCGGCGTTCCCCCCTTCTCCTCCCTCCTCTCCCTCTCCATCTCCGCCACCGCCACGCCCGGAACCTACCCCATAACCGTGAGGGGGACCGGCGACACAAGGATAAGGGAGAACGTCTACACCCTGACCGTCCTCCCCCCCGAGAACCTCCCCCCGGAGAACGTGCCGCCCGAGAACAGGCCTCCCCCGAAGGCCACGAGGATGATGCTCTTCCTCCACCCCCTCCTGGTGGAGGTCGTCCCCGGGGTGCCCTACTCCTTGAGGTTTGGCCTTTACAACCCCGACAACGTGGGGATAGAGAACGTCCTTCTAAGCCAGGAGGGGATCGAGAACGCCACCCTCCTCCCGTCGCGCCTCGCCCTCCCCGCCCTTGCGAAGGGGCTCTTCACCCTGAACTTCACCCTCCCCCCCGAAACCCCCGAGGGCATGAGGACGGTGACCGTCTCGGCCTTCGCCCCCTACGAGAACCTGCTCGTGAGCTGCGCCTTCTACCTGAGGGTTAAGCCGGACCGGAGGCCCTGGGTGAACAGGGCGGTGGAGGTGAACAGGCTGGAGAACAAGACGGGGGTCACCCTCACCCTCCAGAACGGGGACACCCCCCTCTTCCAGGTGGTGATCGACGAGTACATCCCGCCAGCCCTGACCGACAACCTGGCCGAGATAGAGTTCGAGGCCCCCCCTCCCTCCAGGGTCTACCCTGAGAATAGGGTGGTGGAGTGGGTGCTGAGGAGCGTCAGGAGCGGGGAGAGGAGGACGCTCAGGTACTGGGTCCCACGCCTCCCCTCCCCAGAGCTCGACCTCCCCAACTGGTTCCTGGCCGGGCTCACCCTCCCCGCGGCCGAACCCTTCGGGCTGACGGCCCGGGCGGAGAACTTCCTGCCGGGGGAGAGCGCGAGGGTCTGGGTCACCGTCCTCAACTACACGGACGACAACCTCACGGTCTCGGTCACGCTCAGGCTGCCGGACGGATTCTACTTCATGGGGGAGGGGACCAAGGAGGCGAAGCTCGGGCCTAGGGAGAACGCGGAGATCAGCTTCCTCTGCATGGCCCACAAGACCGTCAGGCCGGGAACCTACAGGGGGAGGGCGGCGGGGACGGGGGCGGAGAGGACGATCGAAACCGAATTCGACCTAGTGGTGCTGGCCCCTCCCCCCTTCCCCTGGCACCTGCTGCTCTTCCCCCTCCTGGCCGGGGTGGCGGGGGCTCTGCTCTTCATCCTGCTCAGGAGGGAGAGGAAGAGGGGGAGGAGGAGAATTAGGATTTAGGCTTTACATCAAGTCTGACTTTCCCGCGGATCGTTCCCGAACCTCCCGGATCGTTACTTTGTCTCCCGATGGAGCACGAGTTGCAGGGACTCTAGGACCGAGGCCCTGAGAGTTGAAGCTGGCCGAACCTAGTCGCGGTGTCTGCCGAGGTGAGCGGGCCGAAGCTCGGG
>CAZWBJ010000037.1:0-3779 GCA_964632175.1 Hadarchaeota archaeon (SeqCode) | reverse complement strand
GCCGAGGTGAGCGGGCCGAAGCTCGGGTTTGCTCCAAACCCTGTTAAGAGGGGCTCCGAGATTTCTCCGGGAGCGGATCTTGATTTTTGATTTTGTTGCGGCCGGACTGGTTTCTCCCGGGCGTTTCTCTTTTCAATCCCGTATCATGTTGTGCCGCCGGACTCTGGAAGGCTTGGGGGGGCCATGAGCTTCTCCAGAGCGGCCAGCCTCTCCCTCTCCAGCTCCAGCTCCACCCTCTCGAGGAGCTTGGCCGCCCCCAGCTGCCAGAGGTCGACGTAGAGCTGGACCAGCGGGATTTTCCCGCCCTCGGAAAGTTTGGCGAGGTGCTCGTCCCACTCCAGAAGGAAGAAGTTGGGCTCACCCTCCGTCGCCTTCAGGATCTCCCTCACCTCCCCGGGCCTGCCGTAGGCGAAGAGCCTGTCGTAGCCAGGGTCCTCCCCGAAGGCGAGCTTGTAACCGCAGTGGGCAGTGAAGAGCACCTTCCCCCCCAGAAGGTTTTCCGCCTCGGCAAGGGATGGGATTCTGGCGGAGTAGACCACGTCTCCCATGAGGTTCCGCTTTACCGCCCAGCTCAGCAGGATTTTTCCGGGGTCTATCACCCTGAAGCCCTGCGGCCTGTGCTCCACCGCCCCGATCTGCTCCAGCCAGCCGATCATCCTGCTCGCGGCGCCGGCGGAGATGGAACATGAGGCGCACAGCTGGTTCTGGGTGAAGAAGCGCTCGCCCCGCGAGTGGAAGCCGTGAAGGATTTCCCTGAAGAGCCTCTCCCACTTCTTCACTCCATCCTTCTCCCCTCACAAAAAAGAGTAGGATTTTTAAGGAGGAGAAGGAAGGGAAGATGCAAAAGTACTTGCCCCTGATTATCGTTGTGATCGCGGCCGTCGCAGGGGCAGGAGTTTTCCTGCTGAGAGGTAGGGGGGCGAGGGGGGAACTCCAGATTTTAGAGGTCTCAGGCCCCACCGAGGAGGTCCCGGAAGGGGGGAGCTGGGGTATCTACGTCAGGGCCAGCGCTCCCGCCCCGGGAACCTACACCCTTAGGATATCCTTCGAGGGGGAGATTCTCGAGCAGGAGGTGACCTTTGAGGAGGCCGGGGAAAACACCTTCTACATCGGCCTTCCGGGGAGGGCCGTGGGGAGCTACACCTACAGCCTGGGAGGCTTCGAAAGCACCGTCACCTTCCGTCCCCTCAGACCGGCCCAGTTTGAGGTGGTGAGCCTCTCCGTGTCCGAGGAGAATGTCCCCACCAACAAGTCCGTGGTGGTTAGGGCGACCGTTCGGAACACGGGGGAGCGGGAGGGCTCCTACCGCGGAACCATCCAGGCGGGGACGGTCACCAAGTCCATTGGACCCAAAACCATAAAGCCGGGAACCCAGGAGGAGCTCTCGACCACCCTCACCTCCAGTGATCTGCAGAGCATCCTAGGAACCAACTCTACTGCCACGGTGGGCGTCCGTCTGGAGAACAAGGAAACTTCCCTGATTTTGCGTCAGCCCGCGCCTCCCACGCCCGCGTACCTCTCCATCCAGGCGCCGAAGAAGGCGTATCCAGATCAGCAGGTCACCATCACCCTGCTGGTGAAGAATGCGGGGGATGTGCGGGGAGAGTTGAGCTTCCAGGCGCAGGTTGGAGGAGAGGAGAGCCCCAGGACGAGGACGATTACGCTGGACGGCGGTCAGGAGAACGTGTGGGAACTGAGGGTGAATGCGCCCTCTTCCGGTGCTCTGACGGTTGCGGCAGGGGGTCTTTTCGCCTCCATCGAGGTGGTGCAGCCACCGGCCGTGAGGGTGGAGAGCTTGGATGTTCCCGTGACGGCCGTGAGCGGGGACAGGATTAAGGTCAGGATCCTGCTCAAGAACACGAGTACCTCAAGCTGGACGGGGCAGTTGGACGTGTATGTTTCCGGTCCAGAGGAGAAGAGCGACAAGACTCCTCAGGTCACGGTGGGACCGGGTCAGACCGCACCAGTCACCAAGGAGTTCACGCTCACCACCAAGGGAATCTATACCGTTTCGGTCGAGGACAAGTCGGCCACGGTGAGGGTGCTCCGCCCCACGGAGGTGAACACCCCCGGCGATGCCTCGGTCTACTGGACGGATTATTACTACGAGATACCCATCATAAACTACAAGGTGACGAAGAAGTACTACTCCGCCACCGTCTACAGGGGGCTGGAGGACTACCGGGGCTACAGGTGCATGAAGTGGCAGACGCTGGATGTTCAGAACCCTGAGGCCTACTACGAGTACTTCTACCAGCTCATAACTCCGGATGAGAAGGAGAGCAAACAGGTTGGAACCGTCCACTACGAGCCCACCCAGAGCACCATCATAAGCTTCGATCCCCCGGCCAAGAACTGGACCTGGCCGGCCACCTCCTTCACCGGAGATTGGTCCAACTACTCCATGATAATCAAGACGAAGTACGGGGGACAGGAGTACACGCTCGAGATCCAGGGAAGGGCGAGGTTCAGGGTGGAGCGGAAGGGAACCCAGACTTACAGAACCAAGTGGGGAACGGACGAGGAGGTGGAGGTAGTGGAGGTCTACACGGAGATCGCGGACGCAACCATCAAGGTGGCCGGGCTCTCCGGGACGGCGAGCGGGACGTTGAAGCTCACGAGATACATGGGGAGGGGAGGCTCCCTCAGGGAGGAGGCGGAGTCGAAGATAGACTTCACGGTTGGCGTTACCTCCAGCATGATCATTAAATACACCTCCGACATGCTCTGCTACAGGAACCACTGGCTGGGGTACGGTGGAGACCCCAACTACTACAAGTATCTGCCCACCTAGACTTTATCGCACCTCTTCTAGAAAGTGGTGGAGCGAGCGGGGATTTCGGAGGCGATAGGTGCCATTCTGGTTTTCGCCGTGGCGGTGCTCTGCCTCTCCATCTACTACACCAGCTACCTGATGCAGGAGGCCAAGAGGAGCGAGGTGAGGCACGCCCATCGGGTGAGGGAGCAGTTCATCTCCCTCAAGGAAGCGGTGGAGAAGCTGGACAACGGGGAGGTCACCATCACCGTCCCCATGACCCCGGAGTCCGTCTCGGGTCTCCTCTACTCCCCACCCTCGCCCAGACCCGGAAGGATGGAGGTGGACAACTCGGGGCAGGGGAGCATCCGCTACCTCTCCAGTTACATCTCCTCCTCCAACTTCTCGCTCCTGTTTGAGGGGGGGGCGGTCATTCTGGTGCAGGGGGGCACCGCCTCCTTCCTCTCCCCCCCGGCTCTCTTCGGGCTGGAAAGCGAAAACACGGTGCGAACGGTGGAGTACTTCGTGGGAGGAGGAGGAAGCCTTTCCATGTCGGGGGAGGTTTGCGTGAGGGTAAGGGTCGGGGTGGAGGAGAACATGCAGGAGAACGTCCGCTACCAGCTGGCCCCCCGCCCCGAAACCCGCGAGCTTTGGTGGGGATACCTGAAAGCCGAGAACTCCAGACTCTCGCTCGGCGCCAGCCTTGAGAACGAGGGGGGGAATCTCCGCCTAACCGTGGAGAACGTTTGGTGGAGGAGGGTGGTGGTGGAGCTGAAGATAAGCTTGGGGATTTAAACAGCCAATTGCGGGCGTGGTCGCGTTTTCTCCTTTAAAGGGGCGCTCCCTCCAATGGAGCCGATGGAAAATCAGAAAGGAGGTAAAACGAAATGATACCGATGGAGGTGCTCACGGGCTTCCTGACCATCACCCTTCCCATCCTAGTCTCTCACTGGATAGGAAACCGACAGACCCACCGAATCATCGAGAACACTAACGCCCAGACTCAAGAGATCATCAAGAACAC
>CAZWBJ010000036.1:3986-6384 GCA_964632175.1 Hadarchaeota archaeon (SeqCode) | reverse complement strand
TTTCGGGTCCCTCTCAAAGGCCTCCCTCCATTCCGGATCTTCAAGGGTGATGTACTCCGAATCCTTTAAGAGCCCTTTGAGGTGGAGAAGGAGCGTGGTCTTGCCACTCTGCCGGGGTCCCTTGAGCAGAAGGTATTCTCTCCTTCCAAGCCGATCTCTCCAATTTTTCTTCTATTTTTCTTGGATAATACTCCATGATTAACTCTATAAAAATTGGAGTATTTAGCTCGAGGGAGGGGTGAAGCGCAGGTAGCTCTCGGGAGTGAGCGATAACGGGAGTGAGGCCGCCGGACGATTTTACCTACCTACTGAAGCTCCTGGGATAAGTCATCACCCTAAACACGGGGTTTCTAGGGCGGGAATCGAATGCCGAAAGTGGGCCAATTTGGTATCCGAGATTCCCTAGGTGCAGGGCAAGTTGCCGGCGCGAGGGTTGAGTCCCTATAAATTTCCAACTTACGGTCTGGATGGAGAGTGTCCTTCTGTTCGTTTACGGAAATCTCATGTATCCGGAGATCGTGGGGAGCAGGCTCCGGGCCAAGGGGATCCGGGCGAAGTTTCGGTACGCGAATGCAAGGTTGAGGGGCTTCAGGCTGTTTAGGTCGTTCGTCGCGAGAAAATACAACACGGTGGTCCCGGAGAAGGGCGCCGTCGCGGAGGGGAAGCTCTTGGAGGTGGTGAGCGAGTCGGCGGAGGAGGTGTTGAGGGCGTTCGACGGCTACGAGGGCTGCCCCGGCTATTACGACCGCTTCAAGTTTCTCGCGGGGGGAAGGGAGTGCCACCTGTACATCTTCAATCTCGTGCATGCGACCCAGCATCTCACCGAGGAGCTGAGGGGGATGGTCGAGCGGGGGGAGTGGAAGAAGCTCATCCGGGAAATGGAGCCCCTCGTGGAGTCCGACTTCGAGTGGGGGGACTGGTACACCACCTAGCCCGGCGCCTCCAAAACCACTGCCGAGAGGATGGCGAGCCCGGCCGTGACCTCCTCCTCGGGCAGCTTCAACAGTTCCTTGAGGAGGCGCGGATTTTCCGAGAGCTTCCGGGCGAGATCCAGGTAGAGCAGGAAGGGCTTTTTCCCCTCCTTCAGCCTCCAGTACCTCTTTTTGTCCCTCTCCACCCTCCTCGCTCTTTCCTCCCCAAGCCCCTCCCCCCTCCAAAGCCTCCTCGAGTTCTCGGTGCTCCACTGATAGAGGTCTAGGACGGTGTAGTCCGATATCCTGAGGTGGAGCTTGAGACTCCTCGCGTCCATCTCTCCCCCCCTCACCTCACCCACCGCCAAAGGTCTGAGGAGTTCCCAGCTCTTCCCGAGCGCCATGACGGGGCAAACGTGGGCTGAGGCTAGGACGACGGCCTCGGCTGCCTCCGGTCTCACCAGGGTCCCCGCCAGCCTGGCCAGGTCCCTCAGGCTCTTGGTTGGGTAAGTCACCGGAACGAAGGGCCCCCCCTTCAGGTGCTCGAAGTCGTGGAGGCTGGGCGGGACCCCTATCTGCCTATACTTGAAACGCCCCCCGAACCACCGGACGGTTTTCTCAATCCCCTTCTCTTTCCTGTCCAGCAGGACCACGCCCCTCAGGTTCTTCACCAGGGCGGCGTAGGAGGCGAACATTCACAAACCGGAGATGAGGAGGCGCCTCCAGAGCTCGGGCAGGGTCCCCGCGGCCTTCCCCCTGATGGAGAGGCTCACCAGTGGGGTGAGGGGGGTCGGCTCCGGATTTATCTCCACCACCTTCGCCCCGGCCCCCAGGGCTATGAGCGGCATCTCCCTGGCGGGCGAGACCACCGCGGAGGTCCCGATCACGAGGAACAGGTCACAGTTCCGGCTCGCCTTGGTGGCTTCCGCCAGGGTTCTGGGATCGATGGGCTCGCCAAACTGGACGACGTCCGGCCTGAGCGCCGCGCCGCAGGGGCAGAGAGGGGGCAGGCGCTCGAGGGGAGTTTGGGGGAGGTCGAGGACGGCTCCGCACGAGAGGCACCTCCCCCTCCACATGCTTCCGTGGAGTTCGAGCACCCTTCTGCTTCCCGCCCTTTGGTGGAGGCCGTCCACGTTCTGGGTTATCAGGGTGAAGGTCCTGAAGTACCCTTCCATCTCGGCCAGCGTGAGGTGGGCCTGGTTGGGCTGGCACCTCTTCACCAGCGCCCTCCTCCACTCGTAGAATTCCCAGGTCCCCCTCGTGTTCCAGGGAGGGCCCGCCCGCCTCGCCAGCTCCCTGGCCTCCGGGATCTCCCACAGGGACCCCTTTCCCCTGAAGATGGGGACGCCGCTTTCGGCGGAGATGCCCGCGCCCGTCAGGACGGTGACCCGCAGGCCCGGATCCGCCCTCAGGCCCAGCGATCCCATCTTAAACTCGATGGGTGAATTCACTGCTTGTTCCGCTATGGGGTTTCAATCGCTTCTACA
>CAZWBJ010000036.1:0-3886 GCA_964632175.1 Hadarchaeota archaeon (SeqCode) | reverse complement strand
ACTCGATGGGTGAATTCACTGCTTGTTCCGCTATGGGGTTTCAATCGCTTCTACAATTTTGTCGCTGATCTGCCAGCCCTTCGAACCAAATTGGGCAGGATTTGAGCACCTCAAGTTACCGTCTAGTCCCTCTCGTAGCGGGAAAAGAATCTCTTTGCCCAATCGCCAAGTCACCACGAGCCTCGGTTCTAGCGCCTTGGTTTTCCTTGCTTTAGAAATGTTCTTGATGACAAACCTTCTCCAGCGGGATCCGGGGGGGCGCCTCGGGCTTCTCCGCGGGCCTCCCTATGGGGATGATGGCGACGGGCCTTATGCCCTTGGGAGCCTTTATAACCCTTGCCACCTCCTCGTCCTCGAAGGAGCCTATCCAGCAGGTCCCGTAGCCGAGCGAGTGGGCGGTCAGGAGGAGGTTCTGGATGGCCGCCGCCGTGTCCTGAAGGCAGTAGAGCTCCTCCCCCCTCTTTCCGTACCTGGAGCTGGACCGGGCGAGGTTGGCGCAGACCACTATCACCACCGGGGCCTCGGCTAGGAAGTCCTGCCAGTGGGCCGCCTCGGCCAGCTCCCTCTTCCTCCCCTCCTCCCTCACGATCACGAACTCCCAGGGCTGGCGGTTCCCCGCGCTTGGCGCCATCACGGCCGCCTCCAGCATGGTTCTAAGGTCCTTCTCGGGTATGGGGTCGGGCTTGAAGCTCCTCACGCTCCTCCTTTCCCTTATCGCCTCCAAAACCTCCATCTTATTTTCACCCGTCCAGTAAAAGATGTACAGGCCGGAGATCGAGGGATTCCTCCAGAGGGCCTACCTTGCCTTGGAGGAGAAGGTCAGGGAGGGGCCCCTAACGGACAAGGATCTCAGGGTGGTATTTGAGGTCCACATCGCCCCAAGGCTGGAGAGGCTCGGGATCTCGGACACCTTCGAGCGCAAGCAGCTGGAGGACTTTGTCTTCTCCAAGCTGAACGACAGGTCCAGGCAGCTCAACTCCCAGTACTGGGGAAAGGGCTGATGGGGGTCAAGGAGGCCATAAGGTGGCTGGGGGAGAGCGAGCGAGCGAAGAGGGTCTTCGAGGAGATAGCTAAGGGGAAAGTGGGGGCGATCGAGCTTCACCGCTCGCTCGGGCTGGAGTGGTGGCTACTGAGGCACATCCTGGAGGGGCTGAAGGACGAGGGGCTGGTGGCGGAGGATGAGGGTTACGTCCTGACGGAGAAGGGGAGGGAGGTCAAGGAGATTCTGGACTCCCTTGCCAAGGTGAAGGAAGTCTAGCGGACAACCTCCGGATCTGTCTTGGCCGCTTCCAAGTTCTGCTAGGGGCGACTCCTTCTGGGGGGGAGGACGGGAAGCGGATGAAGGATGCGTGCGACCTACGGCCTGCTCTTCTACTCGTCGCGAGCGTTCCGGATCTCCTGAGGCGTGAAGGTGGAAATGCGAGAGGCCAAGCGCGCCCTGAATGCCATGCTTGAGGAGGGCGTGCTGGAGTTCCTGGCGGGCACGCTCTTCGGGGACAGGTACAAATCCGGCCTGGTGAGGAGGAACCTCCTGCGGGTGCTGGAGGGGCTGGGGTAGCTCAAATTATGCGCCTCCGAGTATTCTGATGCCGAAGGCCATCTTCAGGGGGAGCGTCTCCTTCGGGCTGGTCAGCATCCCCGTCAAGGCCTACCCCGCCGTGAAGGAGAAGGGTGTAGCTTTCCGGATCCTCCACAAGGAGTGTCACACCCCCCTCCAGCACCGAAGGTGGTGCCCGAGGTGCAACAGAGAGGTCAAGCTGGAGGAGGTCGAGAGGGGCTTCCCGCTCTCCAAGGACCTGATGGTCCCGGTCTCACAGGAGGAGCTGGAGAGGCTGCAGCTCAAGACCCTCAAGGTGGTGGACATACAGGGGTTCGTGGATGCGGCCGAGATCGACCCCCTTTACTACGGCTCCTCCTACCTGCTGGAGCCGGAGGAGGGAGGGGAGAAGGCCTACACCCTCCTGCGGGACATCCTCTCCCAGACTGGAAAGGTGGCGGTGGGGAGGGTGGTGATAAGGGAGAAGGAGCACGTGGTGGTCCTGAGGCCCTACCAGAAGGCCATCCTGATGGTCACCCTCCACTACCATGACGAGATAGTTAGCCCGGAGGAGCTGGAGAACCTGAAGAAGGTGGTGGTGGTCAGGGAGCAGGAGCTCAAGATGGGGCAGGCCCTCATCCAGCAGCTGATGGGGGAGTTCAGGCCGGAGGAGTACAGGGACAGGTACAGGGAGGCGGTGATGGAGCTGGTCAGGAAGAAGATGGAGGGGGAGGCCGCCCCGGTGGTCAGGGCCAGGGAGGTTCAGGCGACCGTCGACCTGATGAAGGCGCTGGAGGCAAGCCTGGAGGAGCTCAAGAAGAAGAAGGCCGCGGAAGCCACCGCTTGATCGAGAACTGGATGGAGGCGAGGCTGAGCCCCATGCTGGCCTACTCCTCCGACCCCTTCGATTCCCCCGAGTTCGTCTTCGAGCCCAAGTTTGACGGGACGCGCTGCCTAGCCTTCGTGGGGGAGGGCC
The DNA here is from genome assembly GCA_964632175.1 of Hadarchaeota archaeon (SeqCode). Taxonomy (GTDB): domain Archaea; phylum Hadarchaeota; class Hadarchaeia; order Hadarchaeales; family JAWBSP01; genus JAWBSP01. The sequence continues at coordinate 1,373 of CAZWBJ010000036.1, read as the reverse complement.
TGAGGCTCCAGAACCGCCGCTTCCTGAACATCGCAAGGAGGTACCCCGAGCTCTCCGCCCTCCGCCAGCGGGTCAGGGCGAGGGAGGCCATTCTGGACGGGGAGATAGTGGTCCTGAGGGAGGGGAGGCCGCACTTCCCCTCGCTGCAGATAAGGGAGCACGCGGCGGAGGGGAAGGAGGGGATGCTCTCAAAAATATACCCCGCCACCTATGCCTGCTTCGACCTCCTCTACCTGGACGGGGAGCCCCTGGTGGGCCTCCAGCTTCTGGAGAGGAAGCGCAGGCTGAGGGAGATCCTGGAGGAGGGGGAGGAGGTCATGTATGTCAGGCACTACGAGGAGAGGGGGAGGTGGCTCTTCGAGAGGATGAGGGAGGCGGGCTGGGAGGGGGTGATGGGGAAGCGCTCCTCCAGCACCTACCAGCTGGGGAAGAGGAGCAGGGACTGGCTGAAGATTAAGGCCTTCAGGACCCAGGACTGCGTCATCCTGGGCTACACGCCTGGGGAGGGGAAGAGGGAGGAAACCTTTGGGGCCCTCGTGCTGGGGGCCTTCAAGGAGGGGAGGCTGATCCTGCTCGGGAGGGTGGGAACGGGCTTCGACGAGGAACTCCTCAAGGAGCTCAGGAAGGTGCTGGACGGGATGAGGGGGGAGAGGCCCGTGGAGGAGGAGCCGCCCTATCCGGTGGTTTGGGTGAGGCCGGAGCTCGTCTGCGAGGTGAGGTATCTCGAGATAACCTCCGATTTGAAACTAAGGGCTCCGTCCTTCCTCCGGCTCAAGGACAAGGACCCGCGGGAGTGCGAGCTGGGGGCCTGATCACTCGACGATCAGGGCGGTCTCGGTGCTGGTTGCCCCCGCCTTCTGGATCTTGTCCACCACGATCCCGGCGATGGTCTTCAGGTCCTCCCCCTCGACCAGTGCCACCAGGTCGAACCTCCCCGTGACCGCGTAGACCTCGGAGACACCGGCAACCTTCTTCAGCTTCCCCGCCAGCTCTAGGGCCTTCCCCGGCTGGGTCCTGATGTATACCAGCGCCCTCATCCGTTGCAGCACCCCCTAATTTAAAGCCCTATTGGGTTCGGGTTCGGATTTCCGAAGCCCTTAAAAAGGCGAGGAGTTGTATTCGGTGCAAACCATGGCACGTTGTGGACCTCGCAGTTTCTCGGCATGTTCACGACTACGTATATACGTAACGTACCTACGTAGTCCTCGGATTGTTGTTACCGTCACCTTAGTCCAGCGCATGCTGCACACTACGTATATACGTAACGTACCTACGTAGCCCTCGGGTGCGCCTTCACGATCCGCATAACGCACTAGTCCCCGCGCATGACTACGCATATACGTAACGTACCTACGTAGTCTTCCGGCAGCATG
>CAZWBJ010000035.1:0-6413 GCA_964632175.1 Hadarchaeota archaeon (SeqCode) | reverse complement strand
TTGAATCGGGCGGGAAGTTAAAACCCAAGCCCGAACCCAGAAAGGAGCTTCAGGATGCCTTTGTTACGGCATTTAGACCTAGGCATGCCCGGAAGAGACCAAAAATGTTTAATTGGCAGTTGAATTAGAATTAAAACGTGGAAAGAGTAACTTTTCCGGAAGAGTTCTTTAAAAACTTTTTTAGGTTTCTCGAGGGAGAAGAACCTTTTAAGTGGCAGGAAAAGATTTTCAACCTTTTTCTGAAGGAAGAGATTCCCTCTACCATTACCATTGATGTCCCAACGGGGTGCGGGAAAACTGCTCTGATGGAGATTTGGGTCTCCGCCCTGGCTTGGCAGGCCCTCCAAGGAAGGGTTTCCCTTCCTCGCCGGCTGGTTTGGATCGTCAATCGTAGGACGGTAGTGGATCAAGCCACGGATACTGCTGAGAAAATACAGAGGAAGCTTGAGGACCTAAAGGAAACCGACGGAAGGACGTACGAGGCCCTGAAGAACCTTTCCCTGACGGGAGAGTCAGGAGGACCGCTGATCGCGGTCAGCACCCTGCGCGGTGAGCTGGCCGACAACGAAGAGTGGAAGAAAGATCCCACCCGTCCCTCCATCATCGTGGGAACGGTGGATATGATAGGGAGCAAACTGCTCTTTCGGGGCTACGGTGATGGGAAGTGGCATCGCCCCCTCCATGCCGGCCTGCTAGGGGTGGACTCCCTCATCGTACACGACGAGTCCCACCTCAGCCCCCCCTTCACCAAGCTGTTGTTTGATCTCCTCCAGCTACGCAGAAGATTCTCCTTCCCGAAGCGTTTCTTCGTCATCACCCTGAGCGCCACAGCCAGGGGCGGTGAAAGCGTGAAACTTCCCCTGGAGGAGGATGAAAATCCAGTGCTCAGGAGAAGGATCTTTGCAAAAAAGTTCCTTTACTTGCACCGGAGCCCAAACAAGGTGGAGAAGATGGTCGAGCTTGCCTTGAAACACGAAAGGTCAGGCTCCCGCGTGCTTGTCTATGTTACCTCTCCGGAGGAAGCCGTCGAAATAAGGAACAAGATAGGGAAAAAGGTGGGGCTGGAACGAGTGGGGCTCCTGACCGGCGAGATGAGGGGATACGAAAGGGACCTGCTGGTGAGGGAAGGCCTCTACCAAGAGTTCAGAATGAACGGAAAGCGGGAGATTCGCGAGACCCTCTACCTCGTTTCTACGGCCGCCGGTGAGGTCGGGATCAACCTCGATGCGGAGCACTGCGTCTGCGATTTGGCCCCGGTGGATCACCTCATCCAGAGATGGGGAAGGGTGAACCGAGATGGGAGGGGGGAAGCGCGGGTGGATCTCGTCTACACGGACCGGGACCTCGATGTTAAGAAAGCGCTGGGCGCTGCCAATGCTGAGACCCTGAGATATCTGGAAAGCCTCTCGGGAGGGGGGGAGCCCATAGAGGTTTCTCCCGCAAACCTCAGGAAGAACCCTCCTTCCATAAGCGCTTTTTCACCGGAACCTCCCGCACCCCCCCTCACTGCGGACATAGTGGATCTCTGGTCCTTAACCTCCCTTCGGCTGGCGGATCTTGATCCGGAGGGTGAGAGGGAAGTAGAACTGTGGCTTCACGGGAAGGAGGAGGAACCCCAGACCCGTGTCATATGGAGGGAGGATATCAAGTGGCTCACCAGGGTAGAGAAAGAAACGGTTGAGGAGATTCTCCAAACGTGGTACAGGCCCATCGTACGCGAGATACTTACGGTAAGAACCGAGAGATTGGTGGAGTTCCTCAAAAAAGCGGCAGAGGAAGACAGGGTTGAGGAGAAATACAAAAAAGCCCTTCTCATGAAAGGGGATGGAATAGAGGTCCTTCCCCTTACGGAACTCACGGAAGAGAGGTTGAAGTCTGCCACCCTCTTTCTGCCATGTGAAGTTGGGGGGCTATCTGAGGGCGCTTTAAGTGAGAAGGACATAGGGAAAGCCGTGAAGGATGTGGCGGATGGGACGGTGCCCTTCTGCGGAAAGGGTCCAGCTTGGGCCGAGAAGAGGAGGAGATACCATGCGAGGTTCGATGGGGATAGGGGAATCTGGGAGATAAGGGAGCTGGGGAGCGGCAAGACGGAAGAGAGGGATAGCTTGGAAGAATTCTTAGAGGAATTGAGGGAAAAGGGTAAAGGGGGCCTCTCCATCAAGCAGGTGATCCTGTCGGAAGACGAACCCACCGGTGAACCGACCGAAGTCCTGCTTTACGTGGGTGAAAGCAAGGAAGAGAGCTACACCGCTGAGAAGGAGGTTCCGCTGGGGGAGCACAAGCGCGCCGTTATGGAGAAAGTCGAGAAAATGGTGGAGAAACTGGCTCTTCCTGAGGACATCGCGGAGGCTTTAAGAGGGGCGGCCGAGATACACGACAGCGGAAAGGATGATGACAGGTGGCAGGAGGCTATAGGAAACGCCGGCAGGGAAAGGGGAACCCTGGCGAAGAGCAGGAGCAGGACCTTTGACTGGAGGGCATGCAAGGGATACAGGCACGAACTAGGCTCCGTGCTCAGGGCTCTAGGAAAGAGCGATCTGTCCCTCCACCTCGAGGCCGCAACCCACGGATACGGGAGACCGAGCTTCCCAGATCATGTCCTGGAGGAGATGCCGGAGCAAGTACGGGAGCAGATACGAAGGTTTGCGGAACTGCAGAGGAAGCTTGGATGGTGGGAGCTAGCCTACCTAGAGGCCCTTTTAAAGTGTGCGGATGCCCTGGCCTCCGAGGAGGGATAGGATGATAACGGTAAGCCTCGATCCCTTCAATCCCGGGCAAGTTTTTGCCTGCTGCGGTCTTTTCGAGCTGAGCGAGCGCCTCTCTGAAGGAGGAAGGGGATGGTTCTACCAACAGGGAAAAAATTGGAGGTTCTCCCTTGAAACTCCCCTTTCGCTTGCAGACGTTATAACCTTCCTGAAAGGAAGCAGGGTTGAGCCGATTGGCGAACGCGATCCCAAAGTTGATGCACTGAAGGATGAGGAAAGGAAAAAGGTTCTCAACGAGCGAAAATGCCCCGTCATCCTGCGGACCCCGAGCTGTGAAATCACCCTCAGCTGGTGGTGGAACCCGATCCTCACGGACGATAGCAAGTGGGCCGCTGGGGCCTTCAAGGGGTGGGGAGGGCAGGTTTCCCACGTGAAGCTACTCAAGGAGTTTATGGACAAAATCCCAGACCCGAGCAGCCTTCCAGAGCCCGAGAGGATTTTTGAGGAAACCTGCCTGGTCAATACCTCCTTTGGCTTCGATTCGAGGGGGTGCTGGACCCCCAGAGACCTGGGATATTCGCCCGACGAGGTGTACGGGAAAGAAAAAATCCGTGTTTCACCCGTCGTTGAGGTTCTCGCGTTCATTGCCCTCCAGACCTTCAAGCCCAGAAGGAAAGAGAATGCTGTCGAGTACTATCTCTGGCGGTGGCCCCTTCCAGTGGTTCCGGCGAGGTTTGCTCTCCCGGGGGTTATCAGGGCCGATTCCGTGGGCTTCCGAGCTGAGGTTGTAGTCAGGGGGAGCAGGGGAACCTATAAATGTTTTAAAGAGGCGAGGATAATTTAAAAAGGCGAGAATAATGGAGAGAATTTCCATTAGGGAAATCGTGGATGAACTTCTTTCCGAGGATGGGCCTTCTGCGATAGTTCTGACCGAGGAGTTGGAACCAGCCGAGGGAAGATCTTCCGTCTTCTTCCCGCCAACCTATGCTCCTCCGCAGGGGGAAAAAGGGGGAAAACCGAGATACGCCCTGACCGAGAAGGACACCCTCTCCACGGTCGTCGTCGATAGTGTCGAGTCCCAAGCGAACAGGTTGGAGCAGCTCTTCAAGAAGGAGGGATACTGTGAGCTGGTTCCCCAAATATGGATAAAGATAAAGACGAGGGAAGGAAAGGACCTGAAGGTAAACCTGCTTGACGTCAGCCACCGGATAGCCGATGCCTTGGTGAGGTGCTCCACGCTGGCCGAGGAGGTGGAGAAGGCGCTTGAAAGGTTCAAGGAAGGTGACGCCACGGAGATAGCGAAGCTCTCCCCCACCTCGCTCCTCTTCGGCTTCTGGGACTCGAGGAAAACCGGCGTGAAAGCACCTAGGCTCCTCAGGTCTGAGATAAGGGCCTGGAAGGTGAAGGAGGTGGTCAGGTACGCCCAGTTCAGCCCCGCCCTCCTCAAGGAATTCCGGCCGGAGAAGGAGATGATGGTATACCAGCAACTAGAACCCTTCCAGGAGCTGTTCAAGGATAAATTCGAAGAAAATGAAACGGAGTTCAAAAAATGGCTAACAGAGGCGGGTTTCAGCTCCGTCCCCGTGCCCGAAACCAAAATCGCGGGGGGGGTGATGCTGGACGAGAATGGTCGGATAGAGAGAACCGCAAGTCTCCATCTGGTGGGGATAAGGGCCTTCGGGGGGGAGGAAGGGGAGTTGCTCCGGAAGTACCTTCTAATGCTCGGACTTGTGGCCCTCACGGCGCCGCAGGACTACAATTTGAGGCAGGGATGCCTGCTGGTAAGAAAGGAAGGAGGAAGGCGTATCATCCAAAAGGTGTACAAGGATGGAAGGAGGGTAGAGGTCGAGCTACGACACGAGGAAATCTTGCAATACGCTAAAGAAATTGCCCGCGAGTTCATGGCCAAGCTGAGGTGCGAGGGGAAGCGAGAAGTAGAGATTGACCCTAGGAAGCTGGCCGAGGAAGTGGAGGCTTGGAGAAGAGGCGGGGGAAGAGAGGAGGAAGAAAGCTGAAGAGGCATGGCGAAGTTTCTCTGCGTTACCGCCAGGTACCTCTCCCGGACTTATGAGGGGAAGGAGTGGCCGCCCTCCCCCACGAGGCTCTTTCAGGCGCTGCTCGCCGGGGCCAAGCTGGGAGAGCACCAAAAATTTTGGAAAGAATCGGAGGAGGCCCTGAGATGGTTGCAAACTTTGGGCCCGCCCGTGATCGTACACTCTCAGGGAATAGAGGGGGAGGAATATCTCAGTTACGGCCCCCTTAATCAAATGGACAAACTGCTACGGAAGAAAGGCAAAAAACGCCGGGTGGACTACCTAGTGTCTGTTGAAACACTTCCTCCCTTTGGGATTCATCCTTCTTTCATTGCCTTACCTCCGGAGAAGAAAGTCCAAACATACTGGACAAAGTACCGAGATGAGATCCGGCACAGGCCTACCGTATTTCCGCCTGACGAGGAACCCGTGGTGCACTACCTCTGGCGCATCGATGGCGAGGAGGACTTGGCGAGAAGGGTATGCAGACTGGCGGAGTGGATGGTCGCGCTTGGTTGGGGCACCGATCTTGTCGTGGGGGAGGGAAGAATAGTGAGCGAGGAGGAGGTGGGGAAGCTTTATGGGCAGAGGCTTGTGCCGGTAGACCAGCCTAGGGGACCGTTCGAGGAGTACTACGTTCCGGCGGAAGGTTTTTTGGAGTTGGTTCTGGAGAGGTTCGAGAAGAAGAAGTTCAGTGAGATCCGGAGCGCCGCCCCAGAGATATATTCCGGCAGGGTAACTCGGATCTGTACGTACAGAAATCTGAGCAAAAGCTGGGGGCCCATGAGGTGGTATATCCCCTTCGCCTTGATTCACCCGCGGGAGGACCGCCGGATTGCTTTCGGGGTGCACCGCTGGACGGAGATAGTGGCGTGGGTGCGCCACGCCGTGGCGGAGAGAGTGAAAGGGATCAAAGGCGAGGACTGGACCTCGAAGCACATTTTGGGGCACGGGAGCAACGGCACGCACGTCTGCTTCTTGCCGATTCCTTCCCTGCCGCACGACGGCCTAGTGAGGAGGCTCATGATAGTGGGTCAGGAGCCGGAAGTTTACAGAACTCTGAGAGAAAACCTGAAGGGTACCGTTACCCTTGTGGAAGAGGGTACGGGGAAGCCTGTGGCAAGGTTGAGGGCGCTGGAAACGGGGGAGGACCCGTATTTGAACAGGTTCGTTTCGCAAGGTGAGATCTGGATAACCGCCTCCCCCCTCATATTGCACGGGCACGATTATAGGAGGAAGAGGTACTCGGTCGAAAAAACCCAGAAGCTCATCCTCCAAGCTCTACACAAGTCCGGCTACGAGGTGGGGAGGATAAGGAGGGTATGGTTCCAGAAGTCCCCGCTGTTCCCAGGAGTACCGCATGTGCTGGAGTACCGAGTCCCGGCCCACCTAAGGTCCTGGCCGAGATATCACGTGGGTGTAGAGTTTGAGGGACCCGTCTGGGGACCCGTCATAGCCGGAATAGGTCAGCACTACGGCTTTGGTATGTTCCTCCGCGGGATGGGGGCCGAAGAAAAAGGGGTATAGAGCGCTTCCGAGGACCCCTTGGTGAGCTCGGAGGCGGAGAGGTTCGGCCCGTGAACTTCTTTATAAATTCCACCTACAAAAGTAGAAGTTCACAAACCAGAATTGAAAAAAGAAAGAAGCCGGGCTCAAAATCGTATCCTGCGGGGGG
>CAZWBJ010000034.1:0-6782 GCA_964632175.1 Hadarchaeota archaeon (SeqCode) | reverse complement strand
CATATACGTAACGTACCTACGTAGTCTTCCGGCAGCATGCTGTTACTGGACTACGTATATACGTAACGTACCTACGTAGTCTCTCGGCGGTTGCACGAGGCTACGCATATACGTAACGCACCTAGGTAGCCTTTGGCTGTTGTTACTATGTACGTGTCCTCCGGCTGTTGTTACCGACTACGTATATACGTAACGTACCTACGTAGTCCCGACTACGTACCTACGTAGCCCGTTACATCGATCACCTTGAAGACACGTATCTCCTGAACACCCGATTCTTTCAGCAATCTCATCGTTTGCTTGGCTTGGTCAATGTCTCTCACCTTCAAGACAGATTTTTGGATCCGCTCAGCACCTAGCTCGCGTAACTTGGAGTAGTGCCAGCCCGAAAGGCTCCTGCCCGACTTGTCGAAGCTCACCAAGTAGGCAACGCTTCCCACGTTTATAATTGGAGGAACCCTCCTTTTAAAGGAGAAAATTCTAGAAGCGGCGGAGGAAGGGGTTGAGGGAGGAGATTTTTTTCATCACCCTTGTTGCGGTCTGGGACAACGGAACCAGTACTGGGTGCAGGCTTCCCGCGGTTTTTTCTATCATCCTGTAGTCGGAGTCGTCGTACTGGCCCCAGAAGACGAGCAGCAGGAAGTAAAGGGCGATGGAGGCCGCGCTCCAGCCTATCCATGGGAGGAAGGCCTGAGCACTGCTGGAGAAGGCCGTCCAGCTCGGGACGAGGGCGAGGCACAGGCCCGCGCTGAAACCCCCGGCCAAACTCGTCCTCAGGATGAGCTTCCAGTCGCATCCCACGCCCAGAGTGGAGAGGGCGGCCCTGAGAAGGAAGGTCAGAGAGAGGAAGGAGGAGAGGAGGAGCGAAAGGGGCACGGAATTCAGGCCCGCGTGACGGACGAGCACCAAGGAGGCGTAGACGAAGAGCAGATGGGAAAGGCCGAAGATCAGGCCGGCTCTCTCCTCCCTCCCCAACCCCACCAGAATTTGGGCGAACACCGTGGACATGCCGTACAGAACCATCCCGGTGTTGAGCAGCATGAGCGGGACCCTTCCGCTCACGTACTCGGGGCCGTTGATGGTGAAAAGGGCGAGCTCCGCCACCACAAGATACAGAACTATCATCAGTATCCCCATTCCAAACGTCCACTTCATCACCGTCCGGGTGGACTCCTCTATGAGGGACCTGTCCTCCCTCTCCTTGGCCCTCGCCAGCTCCGGAACTAGGGGGCCGGCCATACAGGTGACCACGACCATCGACCATGCGTACTGGGCCGCCACCCCGTAGATCCCTACCAATGCCCTATCCCAGATCAACATCTTGACGAGGAAAATTGACGCCTGCAGGGTAATTCCATAGGAGGCTAGGTTGGAGAGGGTGATCCAGACGGAGGACCTGAGGAACCCGGAAAGCACCCTGCGGTCGAGAAGTGAGAGGTCGAAGAGGGAACGGAGGGGGTATGGAGAGGTCTTCCTGAAGAAATGAATGGTGCTCAGGAGGGCGAAAACGGAGAACCCCACCACCGTGAGGGTCAGGAAGGGGGCGTACTCTGAAGATTTAAAGAAGAGCAACAGGAAACCGCCAACCCCGACAAGGGCGAGGTTGCCTATAAAGAGCACGAAGGAAGCTTGGTCGAACCTGTGCATGGCCGAAAGCATGGAGACCAGGGAGTCCTTGAGGTAGATGATGGGGAGGCTCGCCCCGATCAGGGAAAGCGCCAGCCTGTCTCCGGGAGCGTGAACGAGAAGGAAGAGGAGGGAGAAGAAAACCCCCGAGATGAGAAGTCCAATGAAAACCATGAGAAGGGTGGCGTTCGCCGCAACCACCCTCGCCTCTTCCGGGTCCCTTTCATGTGCCTCGGAAACGTGCCTCACATAGGTGGACCCGAGCCCCATGGCCGCAAGCTCGGAGAGAGCGGTGACGGCCCATCCCGTGGTGTAGTACTCAAAGCCAGCCGGGCCGTAGACCCGGCTTCCCAGCGTGACGATGACGAAGGGGAGCAGGCCGGCCAGGAAGAAGGCCAGCAAGAACCAAGTTCCCCCCGCCAAAACCCTCTCGGCAGAAGGTTTTTTGAAAACCTCTTCCCTCACGGGCCCACCTCGAGGAGGATGGTGCAGATCTCGTGCGGGGCCAGCCTCCCCGAGACCTGCCTGCCGGAGGCATCGAGCGTCTCGTACGTCTCGCTTTCATCCATCGAAACCTTCCGGGCCTTTCTGACCGGCCACGCTAGGGTGAGCTTGAAGCTCACCCCCCTGCCGGACGCCTCGTAGATTCTGGCCACCAGGCCCTCTCCCCTCTCCGCCCGCTTGAGGGCGACCAGGAGCACGTTCGGGGGGGAAAGGGTGAGGAAGCCCTTCTCCGGCGGGAGCCTCCCCCCGTGCGCGGCGGTGAGGTGGGGTATGGGTGGGAAGTTGAATTCCATCCCCCTCCTAGCGGCCTCCTCGATCCCTCCCCTGTGAGAGAAGAGCATGTAGTGGAAAACGTGTCTGCCCCGCTCCCAGGCGTCCGATTCCCTCCAGCTGGTGAGGTAGGGGTAGAGGTGGTCGGGAACGGTCACCCCTCCCTTCATCTCCACCGGCGGCCCGCGGGAAGCGTACTCCCGGATCGTCAGGTAATGGTGGTTCATGATGTACTCCTCGAAATACCTGTACCCGCGCAGGGTGAGGAAGGTCCCCCTCAGCAGGGTTCTCACTATATCCCCCAAATTCCTGAGCACGTGTAGGGCAAGGGGGAAGGAGAGGACCGAGACGCTCCTCATGAGCCCGAGCGAGAGTAGGTTGCCGCTGACCTCGCAGGACGGTATACCCCTGTTGACGAGGTAGACGCCGAACTCCCCCTCCCGGATGCCCGCCCAGTTCTGCACAGGCCAGATCCCGTTTCCTCTCTCCACATGACCGAAGGGGACCTCGTGCAGGACCTTCCCCCTAGGTTTCAGCGGGAAGAGCGCTCTCACCCTGCAATCCCTGCCCCTGAAGTCGATGAGCGTCTCGAAGAAAACCCCCTTGATGCCGGAGTAGAGGCTCACCCTCTGAACCCGGTGCATCCCGTGGTGCTTCCCAGAGATCTCCACCGTCGCCCTAATGGGACCGCGCTCCGTGACCCTCACCTCGGTGGGATAGGAGTCCTTCCATCTCCTCCCCGTCCTGCAGATGGTCCAGAGATTTCCCACATCCTCCTCCACCAGCAGCTCCCCCCCGGAGAAGGTTCCCGCGTCGATGAGCTCTCTCCCCTCCTCCTTATCAAGAACCGAAAGCACTCCGTGTGGACCCACCCTCACTCGGTAGAACGTGTTCTCCAGGGAGGTTCCCCTCACGCGCAGATCCGTTTCGAAAATCCTGCTCTCGCCCTCCCTTAGGTGGAAGAGGGAGTACCCCATGGGGGGGAGCTCGGCGAGGAAGAAGGTCCTCCCCTCCGAGTACTGGCAGGGGAGCTCCCCTCCGCGCGCGAAGACTCGGTACATCCCCTGCACCTCCACGAGGGCTTTCCTCGACCAGGAAAGGGTGTTGAACACCAGCAGGGGCTTGCCCCCATCCCCCGTCCGCACGAGGGAGGAAAGGTGGTCCAGCGCCTGCAGCCGTTTTTCACCCGCCCCCCTCAGGCTGGAGTGGTACCTCAGCAGCGTGTTTCTGTAGACCACATCCGTCCCGGTCCCCGTGATGAGGTCGTGGTGGTTGTTTATCAGGAGGTTCCGCCACTCCTCCTCCAGATTCGGGTATTCTCCCCCCAGCAGCGCGGACAGAGAGGAGAGCTTCTCCGTGTCTAGGAGCAGGGCCTCCGTTTCCCTGCAGAGCTTCTTCACCCTCTCTCTGGATTCGTAGGTCCCCGTGAAGACGGGATTGAGTTCCCCGCTGAAGGTGGGCAGCTTCTCCCGCTCCTTCTCCACCTCCCGGAAGAATTCGCTGGGGACGGCCAGCCTCACCTTCGGGTGGTTCCGCTGGTTCCAAGCCTCCACCGCCTCAAGCCACTCTTCCCTGGGTGCGGTGAAGTCCCCACCCATCGGGAAGAGGAAGTGGCCCGTGGGTGAGATCTCCCACCCGATGTGCGTCTTCAGCTCCCTTTCATACCTCACCATCCTGCTCCCCTTATTCGGCTCCAGCGGGAAGAAGCCCGTGTAGCTGAGGGAGAGCCAGTGCGCCAGTATCTCGCTGCCGTCCGGTGCCACCCACCTGAAATCCACGGGCCGGCGTTCGAACCATCTAAAGCCCCTGCCGAAGGTGACGGAGGTGAAGCCGCACTTCCTCAAGACTTGCGGGAGCTGGAGAGTGTGGCCGAACTCGTCTATCAGCCATCCCGTGGTGCACTCCACGCCGAACTTTTCCCGCAGGAACTTCTTGCCCATCAGGAACTGCCTCACCAAGGCCTCCCCGCAAGGAAGGTTTTCGTCGGGGGCCGCAAGCGTTCCCCCCACGAACTCCACCCTCCCCTCCCCGGCAAACTTCTTCAGCTTCTCCACCAGCTCCCGGTCCCCCAGCGCCGGCTCGACGGCCGTGGCGGTGTCTATGGTAAACTTGAATTCCGGGTACTTTTCCAGCAGCTCGACGGCCTTCCTCAAGATCTCCAGCGCGTCCTTGGCGTACCCCTCCCTCGTCTTCCACCACTCGAAATCAAAGTGAAAGTGCGGGACCCCGAAGATCTCAGGCATTCCTCCTCAGCTCCTTTGCCCTTTCGAGCGTTACCTCCCCCTCTTCCACCATCCTCCTCGCTATCTCCTCGGCCTCCTCGCCGGTCGCCCCCGCGGCGAGCGCCAGCGCCCTCGCATGGAGCCGCATGTGCCCCCTCTGGATCCCCTCGGAAACGAGCGCCCTTAGAGCCGCTAGGTTCTGGGCCAGCCCCACCGAGGCCATGACCTCGGCCAGCTCCGCCGCCGTCCTGATCCCTAGGATTTTCCTGCAGATCCTCGCCACGGGATGGGAGGTGGCTCCCCCCACGGTTCCGACGGCGAGAGGGAGCTCTATCCTTCCGTACAGGTTGCCCTCCGGGGTTTCCTCCCACTCCGTCAGGGGATGGTAGCCGCCCAGTGAGGCGTAGGAGTGCGCGCCCGCTTCGAGGGCCCTCGTGTCGTTCCCCGTGGCCAGGGCGACGGCGATGATTCCGTTCATGATCCCCTTGTTGTGGGTGGCGCACCTGTAGGGGTCCTTCTTCGCTATCTCGGTTGCCTTGACTATTCCCCTCACCGTCTCCTCCCCGAGCACCTCCTTGGGGACGACGGCCTCCGCCCGGGTGAGCCGGTGAACCGCCAGGTTGGAGAGGATCCTCAGCAGGGCTCTGCCTCCGGTTATGCCCTCGAGCAGGGGCGCCACGGCTTCGCACATGGTGTTCACGGCGTTCGCGCCCATGGCATCCCTGACATCCACGAGCAGGTGAACCGCCAGAACCTCCCCCAAGTTTCTGACCTCGAGGTCCCTCGCCCCTCCGCCCGCTTGAATCAGGGTAGGGTTGGTCCGGTTGGCCTCCTCCAAGATCTTCTCCTTCTCCGCCAGCACCCTCTCTGAGGCCTGCGGGTTCGCCCCGAGGAGGTGGATTTGGCCTATCATGACGGACCCCAGCACCCTAGCCCTGAACCCCCCGCCTTCCCTCACCAATCTGGCGCCGTTAGACGCCGCCGCCACCACCGAGGGCTCCTCCGTCACCATCGGCACGAGATAATCCCTGCCGTTGATGAGGAAGTTGGCCGCGATGCCGAGGGGAAGGGGGAAAATCCCCACCACATTCTCGATCATCTTGTCCGCGCAGTGGAGCGGGAGGCCCCCCGACCTCAGGACCTCCACTTCCTCCTCCGTCAGGCCCGCCAGTTCCTTGATTTTCCGCAGCCTCTCCTCTGGGGTGAGTTTATAAAAACCGGGCAGGCGGGAGGTCTCCATAGACTGGTGGGAACCGCACAAAATATACTCCACCCAGAGAAGGATGGTCCACAGGCTGGCGGAGAGGTTCTGGGGATCGCTCAGGGGCCTCAGGGGGATAGAGGCGGTGGTCGTCTTCGGTTCCGCTGCGAGGGAGGAGGACTTCGTGGAGGGTCTGAGCGATGTGGACGTGCTGGTGGTCCTCAGCCGCGCGGACGGGGAACTGGAGGAAAAAATCAGGAGGATGGCTCGTCCCCCGCTTTCCCCCGCCATCATGACCAAGGCGGAGTTCCTGCGCGAGCTCAGGAAGGGAGACCCGGGCATTCTCCTCATGTGCAGGGGAAAAACCCTCTACGATTCTGGGTTCTTCAAACGCGTAAAAGTTCGCCCAACGGCGTTCACCCGGAGGAGGCTGCTCCAGCTTGCCCTTTACGCCCTGGCTCTCTCCTCGGAGAACTGTGCGCAACGCGGGGACCCCAAAGAGGCTCTTTCGTCCGCCTACCATGCCGCCAGACACGCCTTTAGGGCGGAAATTTTGGTGAGGAAACGCTTGCTGGCCGACTCTAATCAAGAAATTTTGGAGGCCCTCCCCCCAAGGGAGAGGGAGGAGTTTGAGGTTTTCCTAGAGGCGAGGAGGAAGTGGGGTTCCCTCAGCTGGGGGGAACTTGAAGAGCTGAACCGGTTGGCCCATCGAATTACCAGCAGGATTCTCGGGAGGCTTGTGGGGGAGCACCTCTCCAAGAGGGATCCCTTTTACTACAGACACCTCGCCGGGCAAATCCTTTGAAAAATATCTAGTCGGCCCGGTAGTAACAGACCCGGAGCTGGGCGTCGTAAATCTTGGGCTCGGGAAGTTTTGCCGCCTCCTCCGGGGAAATCCCGTCGACCCTCCTCCACCCGTGCATGAGGGCGTTCGCCTTGAAGCCGAAGTCCAGCTTGCG
>CAZWBJ010000033.1:0-8019 GCA_964632175.1 Hadarchaeota archaeon (SeqCode) | reverse complement strand
GGTTCTCCGCCTTCTTCACTCCCTGCACGAAGAACTCCACCGGAACTCCCCCAATGGGCAGGTTGTCGGGCTGTAGCAGGGCCCTCCCGCTGAATCTGAAGGGTCGGTTCTCCGGTGCCACCGCCCCCTCCGGCACCAAGGTGAGATAGACGGTCTTCACGGAGAGAATGCAGGCGTTCTCTTGGTAGAGCCCGCGGTTCTCCGTCATGCTGACCCTTACCTCAAAGTCTCCTATCCGTGAGGGGGCAGTCACCAGTTTGGAATAGCAACCGTTCTCATCCGTCTCGAGGGTGTAAAGCTTGTTCTCCAGGGTCAGCTGGACCGCCTGTCTGCCGACGGGTTCTCCCTCCGGCAGAAGGCTTGCCCGACCATAGACGGTCACGTTGTCCGCCGGGTTGACCACGTTGTCGTCCAAGAAGACGGAGAGCTCAAGTTTTCTGACCTTGACGGTTAGGCTCCCGCTCTTTGATCCCCCTATCCCGTTGGCTGAGTAACCCATGACCTCCACCGTGTAGAGGTAATCCCCGAGCTCGAGGGGGGCCCGGCTCGCCACCGGGTACCTCCACCACCCCTCCCTCACGTATATGAGAGGATAGGTTACTCCTGCGAAGGTCATTCTCAGCGGGTTGTCAGAAATGGTTTTAGTGACGGGGATGAGCTCCGTTCCGTTGTTCTCGAAGATCTGGACGCTCGGGTAGAAATTCTCTTCCGGGTTCACCACGCCATCGAACTGGTTGTGGGAGTCGAGCGGCATGAACTTCAGGAAAACGAGCTCCCTCGCCTCCACGAACCCCTCGTTCTCACCTATTATCCCGTCCGGGTTCACCGTTCTGGCCGCTATCCGGAACCTCCTGGGTGCGGGGGAGTCGAAGGTGTATTGGTAGGAGTAGCAACCGTTCTCATCCGTGCTCACGGTTGCCAGGGGCGCACCCTCCTCTTTGAGCTCCACCGAAAGACCTGGCAGGGGGACTCCTTCGGGGAGGAGGACGGCCTTACCCAAGATGGTGAAGTCCTGGGTAAGCATGACTATGTTGTCGTCGAACCCGAGGGAGAGCCAGATGATCCTGACGAACAGGTCTTTTTCGTTGGCAGCGGAGTAGATCCCCTTGTACTTGGAGATGCTCACCACCACCCTGTAATCCCCTATGGCCGTGGGGGAGGTGAAGGGTATGGAGTAGTACCCGTTCTCATCGGTCCTCCCTCCCCCAACCCCCACGGTGTTGCCCTGGTTGTCCAGAACCAGCAGGCTGACGTCGAAGTTCTCGACCGGCTCCGTGTTCTCGGGAGAGCAGAGGAGGATCCTCCCGTATGCCTTGTTCGCCTGGCCCGGGTTCACCACGTTGTCCTCCAGGTTGACCTCCAGGGAAACGTACCTGACAAGCAGGGTGGTTTGATTCTCGCCCTTTATGTAGTTCTTGTGCTCCAAGATGCTGACCGAGTAGGTGTAGGTCCCCGCGGAGGAGGGGGTGTAGAAGTACAGGCTGTATTTGCCGTCGTAATCCGTCTCCACCACCCCCAGCAGGTTCTCCTGACAGTAGAGTTTGACGTTTTCCAAGGTGACGGGCTCGTTGTCTGGCATGAGGACGGCCCTTCCGGAGGCCAGCAGCCTCTCGCTCTTGTCAGCCTCGGTCCTAGGCACCCCGGTGGGGTCAGTGATCTTAAGGGAGATGAGGATGGTCTTGACGGTGAAGTTCAGGCTTGCACTCCCCCTTATTCCATCTTGGTTGGTGGCAACCACACCTAGGGAGTGTGAGCCAACATCCTGGGGGGTGAAGCTCAGGGTGTAGCTCCAAGAATACTGGCCGTTTTGCGCCACACCACTGCCGATGAGGTTTCCATCCAGATAGAAGTCCAAGTTTGCGTTCTCCGGCAGACCCTCCGGCCTAAGGGTGACGGTGCCGGAGGCCGTTATCTTCTGGTCTATGTTCACCACTAGGTCGTCCAGCGAAACAGTGACATCCAGTCTCCTCACCAACAGGACGGCCGAGTTCTCCTCCTCCACCCCTTCCGGATCGGTCACTCTCACCTTCACCACGTGCTGACCAAGTACGCCCGAGGAGTAGGTGGCGGAGTAGTTTCCGTCAGCGTCCGTCGATGGTGTTCTCACCAACGTGCCGTCGAAGTACACCCTAACTGTCACGCCCCCTATGCTTAGATTGTCGGGTTGCCAGCTCACCCTGCCGAAGATGGTAAAGGTCTCGTTGGGGTTGACTATGTTGTCCGAGAGATCGATAGAGATGGTCAGATCCAGCACCCTGAAGCTAAAGACCTGGCTCCAGTCACCCTGATTTCCAGCCCTGTCGACCGCCCGCACCTTCCAGTAGTAGGTCCCAATGGGTAAGGAGTTCTCCGCCGGAAGGGTGAAGGAATTCCCCCTTACATTTTCGAAGCTCATGGGGGAGGTGAAGTTGGGGTCATTGTCTATCTGGAGAACGTAATGGTCAACGCCGCTCACCTCCTGGGTTGCATCCGTGTTGTCCGCCACGTTTTCCCACTCGAAGTAGGGCGTGTTGTCAGAGGTGACCTTCCCATTCACCGGAAGGTACAGAGATGGGGTGAGGGGTTTGACCCTGTCTATCACGAGGGTGTAGACGGAAGACCAGGCTCCAGGCTCGGTGGGCGCCGCTCTGTCGTATGCCCTGACCCTCCAGAAGTACCTCTCGTCCCAGGGATAGAACACGGTGACGTAGTCCTGCCTCAGGTTTTCGGGCGTGGAGGGTGAGAAGTACTCGGAGCCGAGGAGGGAAGTGAATTCGTTGTCGGTGGCAACCTGAATCTCATAGTGATCGATGCCGGAGGCATCCCGGACATTCTCCCACACATGCGTGACCACCACGTAATCACCCTGCACGTTGTTCTCGGCGGCATCGTTTTCTGGCAGGTAGAGGGCGGGTCCGTAAGGCCTGGTGAGGTCGACCACGAAGTTCCACACCCTGCACTGGCTCCAGTCGGCAGCATTGTTGGCGCGATCCCAGGCCCTCACCCTGAAGTAGTAGTTGTCCTCCGCGAAGCCAGCTGCTGGGTACCCCGGATCCCCGAGCCCCCAGTTGTTGTCCGGGGTTGTGCCGCTGTAGTTGAGGGAGGAGAAGTCCGGGCTGTTGTCCACCTGTATCTCATAGTAGGCGAGGCCCGAAGTCTCCCCGGTCGCAGAGCCGGAAAGGTCGAGTACGGAGTTCCAGGAGAGGGTCACCGTTGCCGTTCCATAAATCCTGCCGTCCTGTGGCGAGTTCTCGGGCGTGGCTGGAGGCACCGTGTCGATGAGCAGGGTCCAGACCTGGGAGAAGGGACCTGCCTTGGGTGTTCCCCCTATCACGCCGTCCCAAGCCCTCACCCTCCAGAAGTAATTCTCGTCCCCGAGCGCCGTGATGGGTATCCTATAGTTCTCGCTCAAGTTTTCTAGAATCTCCGGTGAACCGAAGCTCGGGTCGTTGTCAACCCAGAGCTCATACCTCACCCCCGTGACATCGTAGACCCTCGTCCACTCAAACCTGGGGGTGTTGTCATTGGTCATGGTTCCATTGGCGGGGGAGTAAAGGGAGGGGGCGGGCGGCGGATTGTTGTCCACTATGAAGGTCCAGGTGTTTTCGAAGCCGCTTGCGTTCCCAGCCGCATCCCAAGCCCTGACCTTCCAGTAGTACACGTTGTCCGGAAGCTCGGTGGAATAGGAGGAGCTGGTGAGGTTCACATGAACGACTAGGACCGAGAAGTCCTGGTAAGCTGAAACAAAGAGCTCGTAGTGATCCACCCCAGCCACATCCCCGGAGGGGGACCTAGAGCGGTCGACCACATCCCCCCAGGCAAAGTTCACCGTTGAGGAGTTCAGGATGGAGCCGTTCTCAGGCAGGATCATCGGTGGGGTGTCCGGCGGAAGGGTGTCGAGGAGAACGTTCCAAACGACGGACCAGCTGCTCCAGTTGCCGGCATTGTCTCTGACCTTCACGTGCCAGTACCTCCTCTCGTCAAGGGGTGCCCCAGCGTAGAAGAAGAAGGTCCGGGTGGAGGCATCGGTGGTTGCGGAAATGTAATAGGGGGAGGAGGGGCTGAAATCGGGTGAGTTGTCCACCTCTATTACGTATGCCCCGCTGCTCGGAATTCCCCACTCATCGGTTGCATCGGCCCAGTCAAAGGTTATCTTGCCAGTTGGATCGTTGGTGAGGGCATTGTTCTCGGGTGAGAGCAGGGTCGGTGGGGAGGGCGGGGTCAAATCGACCACCACCGTCCAGGCTATCTCCGTGTCGCTCGCGTTGCCCGCCCAGTCCCAGGCCTTAACCCACCACCTCCACTCCCCTTCGGGAACGGTTGTCGAGTAACTAGTTCCCGAAACGTTCTCAGAGATCCTGTAACCGGTCCTAACGTTCTCGATCACTATCTCGTACCACCTCACGCCGGCGTTTTCCCCGGTGGGCGAGTTGGAGGAGTCGGTGGAGGGGTTCCAAGAGAAGGTCAGCTCGGAGGTATTGGTCACCACCCTGTTGTCGGGATCGTCAACGCCGGTGTCAGGTACCACGGTGGCCTTCAGGGGAACGGTCGGCTTGACGGTGTCGACCAGAAGCGTATACACGGCCGACCATCCGCTCGCATTCCCGGCCACATCCCAGACCCTGACCCGCCAAGAGTAGTTCTCGTCCGAGAGTTCCGCCTGCCTGCTGGTCCCGGTTAGGTTCTCAGCGAGGATCGGCGAACTGAAATCGGGATCGTTGTCGAGCCAGAACTCGTAGTACCTCACCCCGGAGTTCTCGAGGGTGGGCGACCAGGACCTGTCTACCACCTCCGACCACGTAAAGATCGGCCTGTTGTCATTGGTCACGGTACCGTTCGCCGGCGAGAGCAGGGTCGGGATGTCCGGGCCCCTCGTGTCAACTAGGAGCGTCCTGATCGCCGAGGTGCTGTAGTTCCCTGCGTTGTCCCAGACCCTCACCCTCCAGAACCAGTTTTCGTCCGGGAGCCCAACCGTTCTTGAGTTCTCGAGCAGGTTCTCCAACAGGTACGGGGAGCTGAAGTCATTCTCGTTGTCTATCCAGAGCTCGTAGGCCACCACCCCCGCCACTTCGCCCGTGGGGGAGTTGGAGAGATCTATAACGTAGCTCCAGCTGAAATTCTGGACGTTTTCATTGGTAACCAGGCCGTCCGCCGGGGTGGATAGGCTTGTGACCTGGGGCGCAGCAGTATCGAGGAGGAAGGTGAAAACGACCGAGTTCTCCCCAACGTTCCCCGCCCTGTCCTTCGCCCTGACCTTCCAGTAGTATCGCTCATCGCTCAGGGTGACCTCCTTGTAGTTCACGGTGACCAAGAAGGAGGAATAGCTGCTGAAGTCCTCATCGTTGTCCACGAAGAGGGTGTAGGACTCGATCCCGGAGAGGTCGTCGGGGATGGTCCACCTGAACGTGACGGTGCTCGTATTTATCATGCTCCCATTCTCAGGGAACAAGGGTATGGGGGCGGCGGGCGGGGTCGTGTCCACGATAAACCACCAAGTATCGGACCACTCTCCGGCGTTTCCGGCCCAGTCCCAGGCCCTCACCCTGTAGTACCACCTCGCGTCCGGGAACCCCAGGGAGGGGTAGTTCTCATCAACACCCGGCTGGAAGTAGGTGTCCGGGCTGAACTGCTTCAAGAAGGGCGAGCTGAAGTCGTTGTCGTTGTCAATCCAAAGCTCATACCACCTCACGCCCGAGTTTTCACAGGTGGGGGAGTAGGAAGAATCGCTGACAGCTGCCCAGGAGAGGGTTGGGTTGACCTCCTTGGTGATGAGGGTGTTGGTGGCCGAGCTCGCCGAGACCTCAGGTGGCCTTGTGTCGATCATGAGGACGAAAGGCTGGGACCAGTCACCCCAGTGGTTCAGTACGTCCTTGGCCCTCACCCTCCAGTAGTAATTCTCATCCGTGCGCTCGGTGGCCACCTCATGCTGGTTCTCGGAGATGATGGCCTGGTACTCGGGAGAGCTGAAGTCCGGATCGTTGTCCATCCAGAGCTCGTATTGCGCGACCCCGGCCAGATCGTAGGGAGTGGCCCACTTCAGGAGCGGGGTATTGTCGTTGGTGGAGGACAGATTTTCCGGCTGCAGGAGAACGGGCGGCTCGGGCGGGGTAGTGTCGACGATAAACCACCTCGTCACCGACCAGGCGCCGGCGTTCCCCGCGTGGTCCCAGGCCCTAACCCTCCAGACGTAGTTTTCATCCGTGAACACGTGGGAGACTGAATTCTCCGGATGGTTTATATTTTCCAGCACAATGGGTGAACTGAAGTCTGTGTCGTTATCCACCCACAGCTCGTAGCACCTCGTCCCGGATACCTCGCCGGTGGGGGAGTTGGAGACATCCGTCACCAGCGACCAGCTGAAGGTAATGGTGGTGTTCTCCGTGATGTATCCGTCCGAGGGGGTTGAAAGCGAGGGGGCGGGTGGGGCACCCGTGTCCCTGATGAATTGGAAGACCTGACTCCAGTCCCCCGCGTTGCCGGCACGGTCGATCGCCCTCACTCTCCAGTAATAGAGTTCATCCGAATCGATGGAAAGCCAGATGTAAGAGGCGGAGGTGAAGTCCTCGGCCTTGGGTGAGGAGAAGTCCGGGTCATTGTCGACCTGGATGTGATAATAGTCAACCCCCGAGTAGTCGTCGGTGGAGTCACCCCAGTCGAAGTAAACGTTGGTGGCATTGGTTGAAGACCCGTTCTCCGGGATGAGAAGGGTCGGCGCGGACGGACCCTGAATGTCTATGATGAAGGACCAGGGCGCCTGGTTCTCGCTGACGTTTCCAGCCTGATCCCAGGCCCTCACGATCCACCGATAGATGCCCGAGTTAAGCGAGATGGTTTTGACCGTTCCCGTGAAGGCGTTGTCGTAGTGGGAATAGGGCGGGACGAACCCATCGTTATCAACCACTATCTCGTAGTGTGCGAGGCCCGCGTTTTCGCCCGTCGGTGAGTTGGAGCTATCGGAGGATGGGGACCAGTTCAGAGTTACCGAGAGGCTCGTGGTGATGTAACCGTCCGAGGGTCCCACCTTGAGCGGAACGGAGGGTGGCACCACGTCCACCAGGAAGCTCCAGACGCTCGACCACCCGGAAACGTTCCCGGCCTCGTCCCAGACCCTCACCTTGTATAGGTAGTTCTCATCCCCCAGCTCGAAGGGGAAGGTGTAGGAGTTCTCGGTGAGGTTCTCGACCAGTGTGGGTGAGCTAAAGTCGGCATCGTTGTCCACCCACAGCTCGTAATACCTTACCCCCGAAACCTCGCCCGTGGGGGAGTTGGAGTAATCGAGTACGGAAGACCAGCCGAGGGTCGGAGTGTTGTCGTTGGTCTTCATCCCGTCTTGAGGTGAAAGCCCCGGAATGCCCGGAGGAACGGTGTCCACCAAGAGCCTCCAAACCGTCGAGTCGGTCGAGTTCCCGGCCTCATCCCAGACCCTGACCTTCCAGTAGTACAGTTCATCGGGCAGAACAAGGACGTGTTGGTTTTCGGTCAGATTCTCCTGGAAAACGGGGCTCGAGAAGTTCGAATCGTTGTCTACCCAGAGCTCATAGTACCTTATGCCGGACACCTCACCCGTTGGCGACTTGGAGGTATCACGGATCGAAGACCAGCTAAAGACCACGGTGTTCTCACAGGTCTCCGTGAGGTCGGCCGGGGAAAGGAGAGTGGTTGCAGGAGCAATGGTATCGATAAGAATGGACCAGGTATCGGAGAAGGGAGATGGATGCCCATAAACCCAGATCCTCACCCTCCAGAAGTAATTCTCATCGGGGAGCCCCGGAAGCGGGACGGTGTAAGAATTGTCCGTGGTGTTTTCAAGGATTGAGGGGGAGGAAAAGTCACTGTCGTTGTCCACCCAGATCTCATAATTTTCAACCAGGGGCCTGCTCGTCCAGCTGAAGGTTGGTGTGTTATCGTTGGTCTCCATCCCGTCGGTCGGCGAGATGAGATCTGGTGGAGAGGGTGTCTGAACCCGCCCCAGCCAGCTCTCAAGCCCCAGCCAGCCGATGGGCGGTGCATGAACAGTCCCAGACCAGGACTCCATGAACC
>CAZWBJ010000032.1:0-8153 GCA_964632175.1 Hadarchaeota archaeon (SeqCode) | reverse complement strand
AGACAACACCCCGAGCTTCGACAACTCCGGAGGGAGGCTGGTGAGGGAGAACACCCTCGAGAACTTCTACGTCCCGGTTCTTGAACTCCCGGACGAGAACTACTTCTGGAGGGTGAGGGGCTGGTACCTCGGCTTCCCCTCTCCCTTCTCCTCCACCTTCAGCTTCCTCCTAGACACCGTCCCCCCCACCGTCCCCCTGAAGGTCGGACCCTCGAATGGTCACGCGCACAATAATCTCACCATCACCCTCAACTGGTCTTCATCCTCTGACAACTCCTCCTCACCCACTGGCGAAAAGGCGGGATTCGCCCACTACGAACTCATTATTGACAACGATGGTTTCGTCCCGCCCTACTCCCACCACGATAACACCATCACCGGAACGGTCAAGGATGTTTCTCTCAGCGCCGGAATTTACCAGTGGATCGTGAGGGCCTGGGACTGGGCGGGGAACGTGAGCGAGAACCAGGCGCCCTGGACCTTCATCCTCGATGTCACCGGGCCCTCCGCCCCCGTCCTCCAGCAGCCCGCCGATGGAAGCAAGACGAATGCGACCAGTATATACTTCGGCTGGTCCGCCTCCACCGACGACTACTCGGGCGTCGATTACTACCACATCCAGGTGGACAACGACCCCGACTTCTCCTCCCCGACCGCCGAGGAATACATTTACACGACCGGGATCTGGTTGAGCATAACCTCAGATGAGAACTACTTCTGGAGGGTGAGGGCCTTCGACGTGGCGGGGAACCCGGGAGAATGGTCCCAAGTCTTCAGCTTCCTCAGGGACACGGTTCCGCCCTCCGCTCCCACCAAGTCTTCCCCCTCCAATGGATACATAACTGACAACATCACGGTAACCTTCCGCTGGTATCACTCCACTGACACGTCGGGCTCGCCCACAGGTGAGGCGGCCGGGATAAGATGTTATGAGATCTGGGTGGATAACGATCCAGACTTTAGCTCCCCCGAGAACTTGGAGAACGTGTTCTATCCTGAGAATTCCTTCCTCTCGGTGTTTGCTGATGAGAACTACTGCTGGAGGGTGAGGGCCTGGGACTGGGCGGGGAACGCTGGCGACTGGTCTACAACTTGGTGGTTGATCGTGGACACCACCCCGCCAGAGCCGCCCACCCCGCTCTCCCCCGCCAACAACTCCTCCACCAAAGACAACACTCCCCTGCTTGCTTGGAGTACCCCCTACGACCTTGCAGGTGTGGACAGGTATGAACTCTGGGTGGACAACGATCCCTCCTTTACCAGCAGGGAGTACGAGGCTATAGTATTCGAGAACTGGATGGAGGTGGTGGCCCAGCTCACGGACGAGAATTACTTCTGGAAGGTTAGGGCGAGGGATGTGCTGGGTCACTGGGGTGACTGGTCCTCCGTCTTTGCCCTTATGGTGGACACCGTCTCTCCGGGAACACCTTCATTCTCCGCCTCGCACACCCTCATAACCAAGCAGGTCAATCCCACCATCCAGTGGACCGCCACCACTGACACCTCGAACTCGCCCACCGGGGAGAACTCCGGCGTGAGGAGGTACGAGCTCTGGATTGACAACGACAATGACTTCAGCTCCCCCTTCCTGATCCAGTTCAGCACCGACACGCTCTTCCAACCCGGGGTGGATGAAAACTATCCTTCCCTAGGGTTCCCCGACAACAAGTGGTACTACAGGGTGAGGGCCTGGGACTGGGCGGGGAACGCTGGCGACTGGTCTACAACTTGGTGGTTCATCGTGGACACCACTCCCCCGGCTCCACCCATCCCGCTAACTCCAGACAACGGGAAGATGCTGAACGCAAGTGTGGTAGCCTTCACTTGGACGGTCCCGGCCGACCTTTCCGGAATTGAGGAGTATGCCCTTTTCATCGACAACGATTCAGATTTCAGCTCCTACTCTTCCTACATCGCGAGTGTCAATTACAGGGAAGTCACCCTTCCCGACGAGAGGTATTACTGGAAGGTTCGGGCGAAGGACAAGGCGGGCAACGTGGGGGAGAACTCTGGCGTTTTCAACTTCCTGGTTGACACAGTTTCTCCCCAGACCACCACCTTGGGCACCCCCGCCAACGGACTGGTGACGAAGGAGAACGTTCAGGCCTTCAGCTGGAGCTATGTGATTGATCTCTCCAATTCCCCCACGGGAGAGGTGGCCGGGGTGGCGGCATACGAGCTTTGGGTGGACAACGATTCCGACTTTTCTTCTCCCTACTATCAGGAAAACCGGACGGATAACTCGGCGCAGGTTGAGTTGCCCGACGAGAACTGGTTCTGGAGGGTTAGGGTCTGGGACAACGCCGGGAACTTCAGCACCTCCGCCTCCAGAACACTACTCGTGGACACCCGGCCACCGGAGGTCCCCACGCCTCTTTCACCCGCGAACGGCACGAAGACGAACGACAACCACCCCCTGTTCACTTGGTCGGAGGTGGTGGACACATCCTGGTCGCCAACCCTTGAGAACTCGGGGGTGAGGTACTACGAGTTCTGGCTGGATAACGATCCCGATTTCGACTCACCAGTGCTGGTCGAGAACCTCAGCGGGACAAACAGGCAGGTTGAGCTTTCGGACGAGCTATACTACTGGAGGGTGAGGGCTTGGGACTGGGCTGGGAACGTGAGCGGGTTCTCCTCCTCTTTCTCCATTCTCATCGATACTGTCAAGCCCTCGATCCCTGCCAAGGTGACGGTGGAAAACGACACGGGTGTGGATGATCCAAACAACCATGTGGTGACGAAGGAAAACCTTCTGAAGTTTTCTTGGAATCCTTCCATCGACACTTCCGGTTCCCCCACGGGCGAGAACGCGGGGGTGCGGTGGTACGAAATAGTAATCGAGAATGTGGCAACGGGCTACAGGATAACGGAGAATGTGGTGAACACCTGGCTCACCGTGATCGTGCCTGAGGGCGAGTGGAGGTGGTGGGTAAGGGCCTGGGACTGGGCTGGGAACGTGAGCGACTCGGAGGCCTCTTGGATCGTGGTGGTGGACCTCACTCCACCAGCGCCACCCTCTCTCCTTTCCCCATCTGACGGATCCATGACCAACCACCCGAGCGGAAAGATAGAGTTCGACTGGGCCGATGCCACAGATGCGTGGGGGATACCCAAGATGGGTGCGTACATCATCGAGGTCGACAATTCGACGGCCTTCGATTCCGCACCCCCCTACCACTGGAGTCTCACCTGTGATGTCTCTCTAGCCACCCACTACTTCTACGAGGGAGGTGCCCCCTTGGACGAGAGGTACTACTGGAGGGTGAAGGCGAGGGACAACGCGGGCAACTGGAGCTCTTGGTCGGTCGTGTGGGATGTGCTGCTTGATACCCTCCCACCGGATGTTCCCTCCAAATCCCAGCCTGCGGACAACTCAATTCTGAACTCCTCCGACATCACCTTCGAGTGGATGGACGTTGCTGACAGGTCCCGCTCCGCAACTGGGGATGTTGCCGGTGTCAGGTGCTACGAGATCTGGGTATCGACCGACAACACCTTCTCCAGCTGGACTGTTCGTGAGAATGTGACCGCCACCTCGTACGGCACGACGCTTGCGGACAACATATACTACTGGAGGGTCAGGGCCTGGGACTGGGCCGGGAACGCCAGTGGCTTCGAACCCGCCTTCAGGCTTATGGTCGATAACAACCCGCCGCCCACCCCGACCCTTCTGTTCCCCGAGGACGGAACGATAACCAGCGACAACACCCCCTACTTTTCTTGGACGAGCGTCTACGATGTCTCAGGGGTGAAGTACGAGCTCTGGGTGGACAACGACGCGGACTTTGGGTCGCCGGTTCTCCTCGAGAACCTGACCGACAACTGGAAGGTGTCCCCCGCGCTCTCGGATGAGAACTATTTCTGGAGGGTTAGGGCTTGGGACGGGGTGCTGGGAGGCACCCCCAAGGCTGGGTCCTTCTCGCAAGTCTGGAACCTCCTGATAGACACGGTTCCGCCGGTCGCGCCAACCTACTCCCCACAGCACGGCGGGATTTTCGGGGCGATCCACCAGCCCCTGAGCTGGAACTCCGTGCCGGATCTCTCGGGCTCCCCAACAGGCGAGGTTGCAGGCGTTTGGTATTACGAGATACAGGTGGACAACGATCCGGACTTCTCCTCCATTGCATACAGCGGCACCTCCACCGACAATGTCTGGGAACTTGGAGATCCGGGCTATCCAGCGGGCGGTCTGGCAGAAGACAACTATTACTTCAGGGTGAGGGCTCTCGACCGGGTTGGCAACGCCCTGTCTTGGGGGAGTTGCACGGTTTGGAACTTTGTGATCGACAGGACCAGACCCTATGGGCCTGCGCTCTATCACCCAGAGAACGATGCCGCCGAAAATAATGTGGTTGGGGACGTGGTGGTGGTCGCTCACTTCTGGGAGAACGTTAAGGACGCTTCTGGGATTGACCGCTACCAAATCCAGGTGGCGAGGGATGAGAACTTCACCGATTTGCTGGACTCCCAGTACTTCTCCAGCACCCCCGACAACCTGCAGTCGGCCCAAGTGACGGTGTATTACCCGTCAGATGAAAGATACTACTGGAGGGTAAGGGCATTCGACAGGGCGGAGCCCACCATTCCTGGGACCTGGTCGTCCATCTTCACCCTCGTCGTCGACAGGGTCAAGCCCCTCCCCCCAACTCCCAGGCAGCCGGAAAACGGGAAGATAACCTCGGACAACACTCCCTTCTTCCAGTGGATGCACGCCCAAGATAACACGGACCTCACCCCCGAGGTGAGCGGCGTCAGCTACTACGTCCTCCAGATCGACAACACTCCAGATTTCCTCTCCCCCATGAGCTTCGCCACGCAGGCAAACTACTTCACCCTGCCGGTAGAAAACTCCCTGCCAGTCGGAACCTACTACTGGAGGCTTGCGGCTGTTGACAGAGCCGGGAATCAGGGGAACTGGAGTGAGGGCTTCACCTTCCGCGTGCTGGACCTCGCCGTCTCCGTTCACCTCTCGGACGATGTAGTCAACCCAGGCGAAAGCTTCACCATCTTTGGCAGAGCGAGCTGGCAGCCAGACAACCTCAGTGTGGAAAATGTGACGGTGCAGGTCTACTTTGACAATTCACTCGTCCGTACACCCGTGACAGGTCCCGACGGGAGCTACTCCACCACCTACTCCTCCACCCTCCTCGGTTGGCACGAGATCAAGGTCTCAGTCACGGATCCGGAGGGGGTGACGGAGGAGAACACCGTTTCGATGGTGATAAGAAAACTGGATGTCACCCTCTCGCTCGATGATTTGGTGGTGAACATCGACCAGACGATAAGGGCAAGCGGGATGGTCACGGTCAAACCAGAGGGCCTGCCTGAGAACGCCAGCCTATCCTTCTACTTGGACGGAACACCCATCGGCAACGGTCTGGCGGAGAACGGATCCTACTCTTGGGATTACAAGCTGGACCTCAGCCCGCAGCAGGTTGGGCCCCACATTCTCAGCGTTACGGCCGTGAACGCCGACGGGATAGTGGGATCCGCCCAGAAAGCCTTCACGGTCAAAACCATCATCCTCTCCATCACTATCGCCGATCCCGCAAATGTGCCGAGGACGGAGGCCAGCAAGAACGAGAGGCTGAAGGTCTCGGGCGTGGCCAC
This sequence comes from Hadarchaeota archaeon (SeqCode), assembly GCA_964632175.1. Classification (GTDB taxonomy): domain Archaea; phylum Hadarchaeota; class Hadarchaeia; order Hadarchaeales; family JAWBSP01; genus JAWBSP01. Next base: position 2,540 of record CAZWBJ010000032.1, on the reverse strand, counting down.
CCTCATGCCGGACAACAAACCAGTGATGCTGGAGAAGGTCTGGGTCTATTGTCAGTCTGAAAATGAAGAGAATCTGCTCGGCTGGGCGGAGACGGATTACGATGGAAGGTACACCTTCTACTTCTACACACCCTCCTCCGCTGGCATTTTCACTTACAGGGTCTACATCCAGGAGAATAAGGATAATATAAAAGGTGAGAACCAAGCACCGCTTACCGTGAAGTATATAGACCTGCAAGTCAACTTGCAGGATAACCTCGTCAATCCCAACCAACCCAACGTGGCCTTCGGACACATCATGTTGTGCTTCCCGGGGCTTACCGAGCCGGTTGAGAACTTCGATGTCAGCCTGCTGGTGATAGATCAAGGCGGTAACACGGTGGTCGTGGGCGGGGGGAGAACGGACGAGAACGGCTATTACAGTATACCCTTCACCTGCCCCGCCGCTATCGGTGATTACATAGTAGCGGTGAGCGTGTCCAAGTACAGGGGGATTTACTCGGCCTCCACTGAGGTGGACTTGTTTGTCAAGACAGTTTGGCTCTCGCTAAACTTCGAGGACAACATCGTCATGCTTACCCAGGACTTTACCATTTCTGGGGTCGCGGTTCTTATGCCGGACAATGTAGTGGTCCCAACCAACCCCGTTGAGATAAGAGAGGAGGGCGGTCTGATTGAGACGGTGCAGACCGACGAGAATGGATGCTACACGTACCTTTACACCTTTGATTCTCCCAGCCCGCGGAGGTTTAGGATAAGTGTCAGAACGGTCGACCCCGAGGGGATTGTTGGGGAGAACGAGGGAGTGGTCGAGGCGAGGGAGCTCGTGTTTAGAGAGTTTATCCCGCTCGACTCACACAACCAATTCGATGGGGTGGTGAACCCGGGTGAGAACTTCTACCTAGCCGTTCAGATCCTTGAAAACAATGGACTCGAACTTATACCAGTGACAAGGGGCCTGAAAACCGACCCGCTCAGGATGACCTTCCAGGGTGTGACCTACCCACTCATCCACGTGAGGGATGGAAGGTGGAGGTATCCCTTCCCCCTGCAGGCCCCCACCGCTCTCGGTGAGTACACATATTATGTCGAGGTGATGGGAACATCCGCGGAGGGCATCTCAGGCTCGGCGGTTGGAGCAGACGTGGTGAAGGTGATGGTCCTGGATCTCTCTGTCTATCTTGACGATTATATCCTGAATCCAGGCGACAACTTCACGGTCTTCGGTTGGGCGAAAGTGAGGCCGGAGAACACTCCAGTGGAGAACGAGGATGTTCTGGTGGTGATGGAGAACGTGGAGCAGCTAGTTCGGACCGATGAGAACGGGTATTATTTCATAAGGCTGGCTGCCCCCACTTCCATTGGCAATTATCCGATTTCGGTGAGCATGACCGAGCGGAGGGGGCTTGCCCAGGAAAATGCCGCTACCCTCTCCGTCAAGACTATCCTGCTTTCCCTAGTACCCGAGGGTGAGGTCGCTCCCGAGAATCGGCCGTTCCGCTTCACTGGTTCGGCACTTCTCCTCCCCGATAATCTACTCGTCCCTAGCACCAAGGTTGAACTCTGCGTTGAGGGGGAGAAGGTTGCCGAGAATTTCACCGGGCCGAACGGTGAGAACTATTGGTTCACCCATGTCTTCCCGAAGCGCGGACTGTACGACGTGACAGCGAAGATCTTGGACGCCAACGGCATCAGGGGGGAGAATTCCCTCGTCATGATTGTCGGAACCCCCATCACCATAAAGGGCAGGCTTCTGACCATCGACGAGTACCCGATTGCGAGCGCCAAGTTCACATTCTATGAGGAGGGGGTCCCCGTCTTTCAGATCGTTTCCGATTCCAGCGGCTACTATCGCAAGGATGTTTTCGCGGGGATCTTTGATCTCGTTCTGGAGTTCAGAAACAGAGAAAACGCCATGGTTTGGGTGCGTTTCACCAAGTTCGACACCACCAAGCTTGAGCCCTACTCGGTGATCGAGAACCTAGTTTGCGTCGACCTTCCACCCTCTGCCTTCTTGGCAGTTCCCGGGACCAAGATGACGCAGGCCTCCCTCGGCATGAGGCTCCACCCCGTTTTCTACGAGAACTTTGAGAACCTCAGCATAACCTTCGACATACTTCCGTATCTCCAGAGGTACTGGATCCAGGATGTCACCTACCTGAGAGTATACAAGTCGGAGAACTACTCCTATGAGAACAGGTCGAAGGCAGGGGAGTTCGTAGATCTGGGCGGAAAGCTGGATATAGTCAATTACACCATCGAGGCTTGGGACAACACCTGGGACAACACCTGGAAGTTTGAGGTGGCGTACGTCTTGGCGGAGTATGACCCCCTCTCGGCAACCATCCTTCAGTTCCAGCAGGCGGTTGAGACCATGCGGGAGGCGGCCATCAACCTCCAGAACGCTGCGGCCGAGGCGACCTCCGCAGTGGAAAACATGAAGCAGATCACGAGCCAGCTGCAGGAGATAGTTTCTGGTTTGGCGACTCAGGAGAACGTGCGCAGCCTGATGGAACTCCAGCAACAGCTCCTCCAGCTTC
>CAZWBJ010000031.1:0-8221 GCA_964632175.1 Hadarchaeota archaeon (SeqCode) | reverse complement strand
CGTGAACAGGCTAAATGTGAACTACATAAGTGATGAGGATCCAGAAGTACGAGTTCGGCTCCATCGTCATCGACGGGAAGACGTACACCTCAGACGTGATAGTCTTTCCTGATAGGGTGAGGGACCGCTGGTGGAGGAAGGAGGGGCACAGGCTGGATGTGGACGATCTGGAGGAGGTGCTTGAATTCAAGCCTGATGTCCTGGTCGTCGGAACCGGATACTCCGGGGTAATGGAGGTGCCCGAGGAAACCCTCCGCTATCTGCGGATGAAGAACATGGAGGTTCATGTGGCGCCCACCCGCGAGGCCGTAAGGATGTTCAATGAGTTGAAGGGCAAACGGGTGGTCGGGGCATTCCACCTCACCTGCTGATCTCACGAGTTTCCGCTGGTGAAGTGGGCAGATTCACCCTTACCTCATCTACCACCATCGACTTCCCCCCTTCGCCTCCTTTGCGCCAAACGAGAACCTACGGGTTCAGCGAGCGCACGGCCTCTAACTTGGAGGAACAGGAGGGGCAGAGGTTCTTGCTCTTCCTGTCGACATCCAGCACGCTGTTGGAAAAGCTCATGACGCACGCGGGATTGGGGCAGTGGGTGAGCCCGAAGGTGTGCCCGGTCTCATGGACCGCCTCTTTCACCAGCCTCTCGAGCAGGAGGTCAGGGTTCCTAGGGAGGCCGTAAAAGGAGGGGTCCAGCCTGCAGGAGGAGACGATGGCCCCCCTCCCCGGGCACTGGGCCTGCCCGAAGATGAAGTTGAGGTCGCAGGAGGAGGTGAAGAGATCCTTGGTGGTCACGGCTAGGAATCTTCCCGGGATCCTGGCGAGCAGCCGGTTCATGATGAGGTCCGCGTCGTACTGCCTCCTCCCCGCGTGGTAGGACCCGGGAGGGATTTCTAGGAACGGGCCCACCACGCAGTAGAGCTTCAGGTGGGAGGCTAGGGCCCGGGAGAGCTCCCGTAGCATTTCCCCGCTGGTTTCCCCAAGTCCGACCAGCCTCAAAAGCATTCCTTTCTCGCCCAGAAGTTTTAACTCGTGCCCTGAGAAACGGATGGGAATCTTTTTGGACAAGGCCAAGCTCCTCCCCGACTACCTCCCCCCCAAGCTTCCCCACCGGGAGAGGGAGAGGAAGAAGCTGGAGGAATTCTTCTCCGACTTTTTTGAGGGGAGGGTGGGGCCGAGGGTCCTCCTGGTGGGAAGCGTGGGCGTGGGCAAGACCTCCCTGAGCCAGAGCTTCGGGAGGGACGCGGAAAAGAGGGGGGTCCCCTGCGTCTACGTGAACTGCAGGATCACCCGCTCCCCCTTCCTGATCTTGGTGGAGGCGGTGAGGAAGTTTTATCCCTCCTTCCCCTCCAGGGGTTTTTCCGCGGAGGAGGCCCTCGGCACGCTGGTGGAGCACCTGGGCAAGCACGGGCGGAGGCTGCTCCTCATCCTCGACGAACTGGATTACCTGGTGGAGAGCGAGGGCCCCGATTTCCTCTACCTGCTCACCAGGTACCCGGAGAAAAACCCGGAGGCACGGAGGATAGGTCTGCTGGCCACCTGCAAGGGCGAGAGCTTTCTGAACAGGCTCGATGCCGCTACCAGGGGGACCTTCTTCCACAACCTGATCGAGCTCAGCCGCTACTCCGCCGACCAGCTCTTCGATATCCTTGTTTACAGGGCGGGGGAGGCCATCGCGCCGGGGAAGGTGGAAAGGGAAACCCTCAGGCTCATAGCGGACATGGCCTCGGGGACGGGGGATGCCAGGTTCGCCCTCGAGATCCTCTACAGGGCCGGGTGTCTGGCGGAGCAGCAGGGGAAGCCCAAGATCCTGCCCGATCACGTGAGGGAAGCGAAGGCCTCCATTTATCCGGAACTGAAGAAACACATCCTCCAAGAGCTCCGCCAGCAGGAGATCCTCTCCCTTCTCGCCGTGGCTAGGAGGCTCAGGTCCACCAAGGCGGCCTACACCACCGCCAAGGAGGCCTACGAGACCTACAGGGTGGCCTGCGAGGAGTACGGGGTCAGCCCACTGGCCTACACACGCTTCTGGGACAACCTGGAGAGGCTGAGGGCTCTGGGTCTTTTGACCGCGAAACAGTTCAGGGCGAGGGGCCTTACCACTCTCCTCAGCATAGAGGAGGCGCCCGTGGAGGTTCTAATTCCGGAGCTCGAGCACTTGGTGGGGGGACAGGCTCATAATTAGAGAAACCAACTTTTTGAGGGGTCGTGGGGTAGACTGGTCTATCCTTCTGGCTTCGGGAGCCAGAGACCTGGGTTCAAATCCCGGCGACCCCACCACCGTGGTTTACGCTGCGGTTTTTCCTGCTAATGTGCGAGGTGCCTCGTTCCGCTAATATTTCCGGCTGAGGCACACTTGATGGCTGAGGCTTTCACTGGAGTCCTTCAAGGAAAAAGGGTGATGGTCTGGAAGGGGGAGGAGCTGGAGAAGGGATGGTTCGGGAAGCCGCTGGGGGAGGGGAGGGTGCAGCTGGCCCCGGTGGAGGCCCTCTATTTGGTGGAGAGGGGCAAACTAAAGGTGGTGGACGAGAACGGTGAGGAGCAGTCGTTTGAAAGGCTCTTCACCCTCTTCACCAAGACCGATCCCGATTTTCCCCTCAAGTACGCCGTTTACTCCGACCTGCGCTCCAAGGGGTACATCGTCAAGACGGGACTAAAGTTCGGGGCCCACTTCAGGGTGTACGAGAGAGGGGAGAAGCCCGGCGAGGCCCACTCCAAGTATATCGTCCAGGCGGTTCCCGAGTGGATCAAGCTAACCCCCACCGACTTCGCGCGCGGGGTCAGGCTGGCCAGGAGTGTGAGGAAGGGGATGCTCTTTGGGGTGGTGGACGACGAGGGGGACGTGACCTACTATTCCCTCGCTAGGGAGAAAACATGATGCAGCCCTGGGGAGCAGAGGTGCCGGAGGACTACGGGAGGCTCATGGAGGAGTTCGGGATAAGGAGCTTCTCAGAGCTCCTCCCGAGGATCCCCAGCCCGCACAAGCTCATGAGGAGGGGAATCATCTTCGGCCACAGGGACTTCGAGAGCATCTTGGAGGCCATGGAGAGGGGACAGCCCTACGCCGTCATGACGGGCCTCATGCCCAGCGGCCCCATGCACCTCGGGCACAAGATGGTGATAGACGAGCTGAAATGGTTCCAGGAGAGGGGGGCGGAAATCTTCCTCTGCGTGGCCGATGTGGAGGCCCAGCTCATGCGCGGCCTCACCCCCGAGGAAACGGAGAGGATGGCGATCGAGGAGTACCTCTCGAACTACCTGGCGCTGGGCCTTAGGGTGGAGAGGTGCCACCTCTACTTCCAGTCGAGAAACAGGTTGGTTAAGGATTTCGCCCTCACCCTGGGCACGCGAGTCAACCTCAGCGAGCTGAGGGCCATCTATGGCTTTGGGGGGGAGAGCAAGATCTCGCACATCTTTTATCCCCTCATAGACGTTTCGGACATCCTCCACGTTCAGCTTCGGGAGTTCGGGGGACCGAAACCAACGGTGGTTCCAGTGGGCGTGGATCAGGATCCCCACCTCAGGCTGGCCAGGGATCTGGCCTCCAGGGTCGGGCTGGTTCCCCCTTCCTCCCTCTACCACAGGCTCATGAGGGGTTTGCTGGGGGAGAAGATGTCTAGCTCCCGCCCCGAAACGGCCATTCTCTTAAGGGATTCCCCAGAGGAGGTGCGCAGGAAGCTCTGGGACGCCTTCACGGGAGGTCGTCCCACTGAGAGGGAGCAGAGGGAGCTGGGTGGGGACCCCTCCAAGTGCGTGGTGTTCGAGCTTCTGGCATACCATTTGGTCGAGGACGATGCCGAGCTGGCGGGGATCGCGGAGGCGTGCAGGAGGGGGGAGATCATCTGCGGGGAATGCAAGCACAGAACGGCCGAGAGGCTGGAGGGTTTTCTGGAGTCCTGCAGGAGGGAAAGGGAGAGGATGTTGCCGAAGGCTGGGGAGCTGGCGAAAGCCTCTTTTTAGGAGGAGGGTAGGGAGAGGATTGAAGCGAGTGTATTTCTTCGAGGAGGGTGACGGTACAAACAAGGAACTCTTGGGGGGCAAGGGTGCGGGGCTCTGTACCATGGCCCAGCTCGGACTGCCCGTCCCCCCCGGCTTCATCATAACCACGGAGGTCTGTAGGGAGTATTACAGGCAGGGAAGACTGCCGGACGGGCTCATGGAGGAGGTGAAGGAGGCCGTCAGGAGGCTGGAGGAGCGGACGGGCAAGAGGTTCGGCGACCCCTCCAGTCCCCTCCTTGTCTCGGTTCGCTCGGGTGCCAAGTACTCCATGCCCGGAATGATGGACACCATCCTCAACCTCGGGATGAACGATGCGGTGGCGGAGGGGCTGGCTAAGCTCACCGGGAACGAGAGGTTTGCCTTGGATGCCTACAGGCGCTTCCTCCAGATGTTTGGAAAAATCGTGCTTGGGGTGAAGGGGGAGAAGTTCGAGGAAATCTTCGAGGGGAAGAAGAGGGAGGTGGGTGCCAAGTCTGACCTGGATCTGGGCCCCGCGGAGCTGAGGGATGTGGTGGAGAGGTTCAAGGAGCTGATAAAGAGGGAGAGGGGGTCCGACTTCCCGCAAGACCCCTTCAGGCAGCTCGAGCTGGCAGTGGAGGCCGTCTTCAGATCCTGGAACAACCCGAGGGCTATCGAGTACAGGAACTTTTACAAGATCCCACACGACTTGGGGACGGCCGTTAACGTGGTGACCATGGTCTTCGGCAACATGGGGATGGATTCGGGCACGGGGGTGGTCTTCACTAGGGATCCCGCCACGGGGGAGAAGAAGCTTTACGGAGAGTTCCTCTTCAACGCGCAAGGGGAGGACGTGGTGGCGGGGATAAGGACCCCCCTCAAGATCGAGGAGCTGAGGGAGAAGTACCCCGAGCTCTACGGGCAACTGTTGGAGGTGGCGCAGAAGCTGGAGAGCCACTACAGGGACATGCAGGACACCGAGTTCACGGTGGAGCGCGGCAAGCTCTTCATGCTCCAGACCAGGGCGGGCAAGCGCACCGCTCTGGCGGCCGTGAAGATCGCCGTGGACATGGTGAAGGAGGGGCTGATTTCCAAGGAAGAGGCCATCCTGAGGATTGAACCCTCTCAGGTCGAGCAGCTCCTCCATCCGCAGGTGGATCCCAAGGCTAAGGTTCAGGTGATAGCGAAGGGTATAAATGCCAGCCCAGGCGCGGCCGTGGGGAAAGCGATTTTCGACTCCAAACGGGCGAAGGAGCTGGGGGAGAAGAAGGAGAAGGTGATTCTGGTCAGGCCGGAAACCAACCCGGACGACGTTGGAGGAATGATCGCCTCGCAGGGGATCCTGACTTCTAGGGGCGGTGCCACCGCTCACGCGGCGGTGGTGGCGAGGGGGCTGGGGAAGCCGGCAGTGGTGGGCTGTGAGGTCTTGGACATCGACGTGGAGAGGAGGTGCTTCACGGCGCCCGGGGGGATAGTGGTGAGGGAGGGGGATCTCATAACCATAAACGGCACCACGGGAGAGGTCATCCTGGGGGAGGCCCCGCTCATAGAGCCCCAGCTGACGGGTGAGTTACAGGAGTTGCTGAAGTGGTGCGACGAGACGAAGAGGCTGCAGAACTGGGCCAACGCCGACTACCCCGAGGACGCCAAGAAGGCAAGGGAGTTCGGGGCCCAGGGAATCGGGCTCTGCAGGACGGAGCGCATGTTCAGGGGGGACAGGCTGCCCCTCATGCAGCGCCTCATCCTCGCCGATTCGCCCGAGGAGAGGGCCGAGCTCTGCAGGAGGCTCGCGGAGATCCAGAAGGAGGATTTCAAGGAGATCCTGAAGGTCATGGACGGCCTCCCGGTGATCATAAGGCTGCTCGACCCGCCGCTCCACGAGTTCCTCCCGCCCTACGAGACGCTGCTCAGGGAGGTGCTCGAGCTGAGGTTCAGGGGGGACGGGAAGGAGCTGGAGGAGAAGGAGAGGCTGCTGAGGAGGGTGGAGAGCATGAGGGAGGCCAACCCCATGATAGGGCTGAGGGGGGTGAGGCTGGGTCTCCTGAGGCCGGAGATATATGAGATGCAGGTCAGGGCCATCTTGGAGGCGGCCTGCGAGCTGAAGGGTGAGGGGTGGAACCCGGTGGTCGAGATCATGATCCCCAACGTGGGGCACGTCAACGAGCTGAGGGAGATGAGGAAGATGGTGGATGCGGTGGCGGAGGAGGTGATGGGGAAGTACGGGGTGAGGGTCGCCTACAAGTTCGGCACCATGATAGAGCAGCCGAGGGCCTGTCTCACCGCGGACGAGCTGGCTAGGTACGCCGAGTTCTTCTCCTTCGGGACCAACGACCTAACCCAGTCCGCCTTCGCCTACTCGCGCGATGATGCGGAGCGCACCTTCCTCTTCCCCTACCTTGAGAAGAAGATCTTGGAGGCCAACCCCTTCCAGACGCTGGACAGGGATGGGGTAGGGAAGCTAATGAGGATGGGGGTGGAGCTGGGGAGGAAGACGAGGCCGGATCTCGAGGTGGGGATCTGCGGGGAGCACGGCGGCGACCCGGCCTCCATCGAGTTCTGCCACGAGATTGGGCTGAACTACGTCTCCTGCTCTCCCTTCCGCCTCCCTGTGGCCAGGCTGGCCGCCGCCCACGCCGCGCTCAAGGGGGAAAGGGCCACCTATTTATAATTCGATCTTTTTCGAGGGATTTTCTCTCCTCCCGGTTTTTCTATTGAGTTCGAAATTTTCCGAGTGGGGCAAACGCTCCCCAAAACTTTTACACGTCCTTTTCAAGATTTATGTGGAATGGCCGAGAAGAAACCGAGGGCGGTAAAGAGCGAAGAGTTGAGGAAGAAGCTCAGCGAGCTCGCCCAGGAAATGAAAGAGGTGAAGATGGAGAAGCCGCCCGAGAAATCCGTTAGGCCACCCTTCAAGCTCAGCTTCAAGATCCTCCTGCCCGTGCTGATCGGGGTGGCGGTCGCGGGCGGACTCTTCGCCGTTTGGAAGCTGAATCTCTTGGGAATAGGAGGAGGTGGCGGGAGCCAACCCAACCTTGAGGTCACCCTGAGCCCGCCGCCCGGGGTAGACACGATATATGCGGGCAGGGAGTGGGAGCTGACCGTGACCGTGAAGAACAAGAGCGACAAGAGGTGGCAGGGTGACGTGGTGGTATCCTTGGAGAACGAGGGAATCACGTACATGCGGAGGATGATCCTAGGTCCGAGGCAGTCGGACAGCTTCACTTTCGACTACAAGCCCAGAACCCCGGGCAACAAGAAGTTCGTGATCGCGGGCTACACCAAAACGCTCGCGGTCACCTCCCCGCCCCCTCCCAAGTTTGAGGTGATCAGCCTCGTGGTGGCCCCGAAAGATGTGGTGCTGGACCCGCAGGAGGGCGGGCAGAAAGACATCGAGATAGTGGCGGAGATTCTCAACGCTGGAGGGGAACCTCTCACCCAGGATGTGCTCCTGTACGCGGGGCAGGAGGGATACGAGGAGATGGTTGCCTATCAGCCTCTCGATCCCCCTTTAGCCCCTGCGGAACGCCGGGTGGTGCGCTTCACCTACACCCTCACCGCCGAGGCGGTGGGAGAAATGGGGGAGGGGGAGAGCCTGACCTACGTGTTCAAACTGGGCGAGAACGTGGAGAGAGTAGTGATTAGGGGATCGCCAAGCTTCGAGGTCAGAATAGTGAAGGTAGATAACCAGACTTACGTAAGCGGCCCGAAGGGGGAGCTGCTGGTGGGAGACAAGGTGGTGATAATTTTTGAGCTGACCAACGTCGGAACGGCCGGCGGGTGGCACAACGTGAGGCTCACCATCGGCGGGGCGGACGTGGACAACAAGTCCTACTACCTGAGGAAGGGGCAGAGGATAAAGGATAACTTCATCTGGGTCCCGAAGGCTAGGGGGACCTATGAGGTGGAGGTGGACAGCCAGCGCTGGGAGGGGATTCTGCATGTGAAAAAGCCACCCCAGATTGAACTCCTCTCGGTGACGCCGGGTCCCGCCGGCCCCTGGTCCGGGAGTTTCAAACCTCTGACCCTCGAGAACTTTATGGTGAAGGCGACCCTCAGGAACAGCGGGGAGGTGAGTGGCAAGGCATGGGTAAAGCTCACCGTTGGTGGAAGCCTGAAGGGTTCCCAGCTGGTTGAGGTCCCCGCGGAGGACGTGGCGACCGTCGAGTTCTTCCCGATCACCGCGCCCTTCGATCCGGGTTCTCTTTCCCTGAAGGTGGAGGTCCTCAGGGAGAACGACAATCTCCGCGTGGGGCTGGATGAGAGA
>CAZWBJ010000030.1:0-8864 GCA_964632175.1 Hadarchaeota archaeon (SeqCode) | reverse complement strand
GTCCGGGTGCCCGCATCCTGGCTGGCGGCGGAAGGGTGGATCATAACCGCAGACACCCTGGCGGGCTGGAGGCTGCTCGAGGCTTGGATGGGGACGACTTCTGCACCGGTCGGATGGATCCAGCTTGAGAACCGGACCGGGAACCTCCAAGCACCGATTGGATGGTCGGCTTTGGAGGGATGGGAGACCGGCACAGTGAGTCCTGCATACTGGTGCCTGCTCGAATCCCTGTCTGCCTCGGTGGCAGTCCCGATAGGCTGGGGATCGATTGAAGCTTGGTTCGGGCAGGTGGGGACCGCCGCTACTTGGATGTGGACGGAAGCCCTTTCCGGAATCGTTTTGGCCCCCGTCCCGGTCCCGATCCTCCTCTCTCCGCTCTACGGCGAGAACACCAACGACAACACCCCAACCTTCACTTGGGAGAACCTTGCCCCCGCCGACAACTTCGAGCTTCAGGTGGACAACGATGCGGACTTCAGCCCGCCCCTGATCATTTTCGAGAGTGTTTCCTTCACTTCCTACACCCCATCTAGTCCCCTCCAGGACGACCTCTACCACTGGAGAGTGAGGCAGTGGAGAACCGGTGAGAACTCGCCTTGGTCTCAGGTCTGGACCTTCAGGGTGGATACCCTCAAGCCTGCCCCGCCGGTTCTAGTCAGCCCGCTACCCGGAGAAAACGAGAACGACAGCACCCCGCTCCTGGTCTGGCAGGCCCCGCCCGAGAACTCCCTCCCGCTGACCTACAGGGTCCAGATATCAACCACTCCCACTTTCCTGTCCGGGACCATCTTGGTGGACGACAACTCCGTCACCGAAAACGCCTGGGAACCCCCGGCCCTCGACGACAACCTCTACTACTGGAGGGTGGCGGCCCGCGACAACGCTGGAAACTGGGGCTCCTTCTCCTCCGCCCGCTCCTTCCGCGTCGACACCCTCCCGCCAGCAGCCCCAGCCCTTCTCCTGCCCGAGAACGGGGCCTCGGTGGAGAAGGTCCCGACCCTCAGCTGGGAGAGCGTGGCCGAGAACTCCCTGCCCGTCCTCTACTTCGTCCAGGTGGCCCAGACGGACGACTTCACCGTCGGGCTGATGGAGTCGGGCTGGATAACCGAGAACTCCTGGATCTGCCCGCCGCTGACCGAGACGGTCTGGTACTGGAGGGTCAGGGCCAGGGACAACGCCGGCAACGTGGGCCCGTGGTCTGGAACGAGGTGGTTCCTGGTCAGCCCGGGATGGGTGGCCCTGGATTCCTGGACAGGCTCGGCCCTTGCCCGGGCGGTTTGGGCGCAGGTGGAGAGCTGGGCTGGGACCACTGGAACGGCAGGCGTCTGGTGCAGCGTTGAGGTCTGGGCAGGAGCGGTCGGAACCCAGCTCCAGTGGCAGCTGGTGGAGGGATGGAGCGGGACGGTAATGGCGCCGACCGGATGGCGAGTCGTTGAGTCTTGCACGGGTACAGTTGCAGCACCAGCCGGGTGGAGAGAGGTGGATAAATGGACCGCAACGGCTCGAACGCTGACCGGATGGCTCGCGCTCGAATCCTGCACCGGCATCCTCCAAGCACCTGCTCTCTGGTTCGTCTTGGAGGGATGGGAGGGGGGGATCCGGACACCGGCAGGATGGCTCACCACCGATTCTTGGGCGGGCGTGACCCGGGCGCCCGCGACCTGGCTGACTATCGAGGCCTGGACCGGAACCTTCCGCTTTCCTGCGGGATGGCTGGTTCTGGAGGCGGTTTCCTCCTCCACGCCGGCGCCGTCCGTTTGGAAGTGGCTCGAGGCGAGGGCGGGTACGGTCGCGGCCCCCATCTATCCGCCCGTTCTTCTCGCACCCGAGAACGCTTTGAACACCAGCGACAACACGCCGACCTTCAGCTGGGAAAACCTCCAGCCGGTGGATTACTTTGAGCTCCAGGTTGACTCCGAGGAAGGTTTCTCGCCACCCTTGGTCGTTCAGGTGAACACCGGCATCACTTCCTACACATCCTCCGAACTCCTTGATGGACCCTACTGGTGGAGGGTGAGGTGCTGGAGGACGGAGACGGCGGGTCCGTGGTCCGTGGTCCGCTTCCTGCGCGTGGACACCCTTCCTCCAGCGCCTCCCCAGCTCCTCTCCCCCCTCTGCGGGCAGGATGTGAGCGATAGCACCCCCGTGTTGCGCTGGACTGTTCCACCGGAGAACTCCTCCCCGCTGACCTACAACCTGAGGATCTCGACCTCCCCCTACTTCGAGCCCGACAACCTTGTGTTGAACCTCTGGGTGGACGAAAACTCCTATGAGGTCTTGGGCCTTCAAGAAAACGTTGTCTACTATTGGAAGGTTCTGGCGAAGGACAATGCGGGGAATGTGGGGTTCTTCCCGGAGAACGCTTGGTGGTTCAAGATTGATACCTCGCCTCCTTCTTCACCCACTCTCCTCCTGCCGGAAAATCAGGGGTGGGCCTCCAGCTCGGCGGTCCTCGGATGGGCCCCCGTCCCAGAGAATTCCCCGCCGGTCCTGTACCGGGTGGAGATCTCGGATTTCCCAGAGTTCTTCAACTTGGTAAGGGTCGCGGAGATTTATGAGAACGGGTGGACGGTTTCGCCCCCGCTTCCCGTCAGCACCTATTACTGGAGGGTTAAGGCGAGGGACAACGCGCTGAACTGGGGCCCCTGGTCCCCGGTTAGGTGGTTCAGAATCGATGTGGATGCACCCTCCAAGCCCACCCTGCTTTTCCCTGAGAATGAGTCTCACGTTCAGGCCGACGCAGGCTTCCAAGCGGGGTACACGGCGAGCGACGGGGCGGGCTCAGGAGTGGGGAGCTACACGATTCAGGTTGCTTCTAACCCCGTTTTCTCCCCGGTCCTCTTCGAGAACACCGTTCAAGAGAACGTTTGCAATGTTTCTCCCCTAGCCCCCGGTAAGTACTACTGGAGGGTGAGGGCGATTGACAGGGTCGGAAATGTTGGCCCCTGGTCGGATTCCTTTATAGTGTACTCGAGCGACTGGACATTCCTCGAACAGTTCTCGGGCACCGTGAGGGGCGCTGTAAGCTGGGCCGAGGTCGAGAGGTGGTCGCTGGAAGTCGTATCCCCCTCTTCCTGGCGTTTCTGCGAGGACTGGGTTTACACCATGGAGAACGTGGCACTGGGGTGGTTCTGGCTGGACGAGCTTTCAGCTGAGGCGGTGGGGGTACACTACTGGGCATCTCTGGAAACCTGGAGCTCCGCAGCTGTAGGGGGGGTCAGCTGGTCCACACTGGACCTTCGGCAGGTCTCCCTCGGCGTGCCTCCTTCTTACTGGCTTTTGCAGGAGGACTGGCTCTCCGGGTGCTCGGCGGTGGCCGGCTTTGCCGAACTGGAGGAGATGACCTTTGAAGTTTCGGCGCCCTCCGGCTGGGTGGAGGTGGAGAACTTGGAGGGGACGTGCGTGGGGGTGCACTACTGGGTGATGCTCGAGAGCTTTGAGGTGGAGGCCGCCAACCGGCAGTGGAGGTGGGTGGAGGGCTGGTCCTCCAAGCTGAGGGCCCCCGCCTCTTTCAGGGGACTTGAGGGCTTCTCGGGCGGAGTGGGAGTGCCTCCGTCAGAGTGGCAAGCTTGCGAGTCCCTCCAGTCCACGGGGAAGGGCATCCTGGGTTCTTGGAGACAGGTGGAGACCTTCTGGGAGAGGTCTAGACCGATTCCTTGGTCCGCTCTAGAGGCGAGGGGTGGCACGGTCTCGACCCCCGGCTCTTGGTGGAGGTTGGAGGGGAGGGGGGCAGGCCTCGGCACGCCGGCTGTGGGATACCAGTTCTTGGACCAACGCTCTGACGGGGTCTTGGCGCCCCATATATGGGTTTATCTGACGGGAATGGAGGGCTCCCTCTCTTCGCCCATCAGCTGGAAGACCGCCGTGGAGAGTTCCTATCTCCCGAGGTTCGAGTGGTGTAAGCTCGAGGGACTGGGAGGTTCCGCGTGGGCGCCGAGGTGGGTGGAGGAGAGGAGGGAGGAGTCGGCCGCCGTCCCCTCCCCGCAGGAGATCGAGCTCCCGAACCTGAGTCCAAGCCTAGAGTCGGTGCTGGCGAGGGCCACGCCGCCGGGATTCAGGGTTTCTGTGGGTGAAACTAGGTACCTGCCGCTTTGGCTCCCCAGGCCGGAAGGGGAGATCTACACCTACCTTGATCTGATTGCCGAGAACGCCCAGCTTCTGCGCCTGAGGGTGAGAGTGGAGAAGGGCTGGCTGCAGCGGGTGGATAGGAACACGCTCAGGGTGCTGGGGTACAGGGGCGGCTGGAGGGAGGTGCCGTTCGAGGCGGTGAGGGAGGACGCGGGCTTCCTTTACCTAGAGTTCAGGCCGGGGGACCTCAGCTGTTTTGCCGTGATGGCCAAGAGACCGCCCCACTTCCCCGTCTGGGCGATCTTCTGGGCCTGGCTGGGGATCGTGGGCACCTTCTCCTGCCTCATCCTCTATCCCCACCTCTCCGAGCTCAGGCTGAGGAGGATCCAGAAGAAGTACGAGAGGGTCCTGAGGGGGCCGGTCTACAAGCGAATGGTTGGAAGGCTGAGGTCGCTGGGAAGAAGGCTGGGGGCGGAGGATCGGGGTTCCCTGAAGGAGCTCATCAGGGAGCTGGAGGCCGCCCCGCCACCTAGGATTATCCCGATCGAGGAGAAGCTCACTAGGCCGGAGCTGGTGGCGGTGGAAACCCTAGAGCGCTTCATCCGGGAAAGGAGGAAGAAAATTCCCTTGAAAAAGGAGAGGGTGAGGGAACTTAAGAAGCTGCAGGAGGAAATGCTGAAGCGGAAGGGCCGGGGATAACTAGAGGGTGAGGGCGAGTCTCGCGAGAACCAGAAGGCGGTGCGATTTAGGCTGCTTGAACAGTGCTGCACGGTCTTCACTGTCCTGAAAGAGAATGCCCAAGCCAGGTGGTGAAGAACCTTTGCATGTTTGCCGATAGCGTGTTCGAGTACTCGAGCTGAGGCCGCTTAGAATCCGCGTTTTGAGTCACCCATCAAGTTGGTGATGCCATTACGTGTCACCGAGAACAATGTAGCAAATATAGACTTATCTCGCCCTTGGATAACCGAATTCGAGGGCTAAGGTCCCGAAGAAAAAAAGGGAAAACGGAGGAAAAACTGGGGCCCTCTTTCGTTTTTGGGACAGGAGTGGGCTAGTCTCCCTGTCTTCTTTTCCCTGCCTAGGTCGTCTTGGGTATTCCCTGCTGCTGCCTTTGTCAGAAAAAGCTGCCCTTTTGATTGGCTCTAAGGCCTGGAGTTTCGGTTTGGTGACCGTGGCAG
Source organism: Hadarchaeota archaeon (SeqCode) (assembly GCA_964632175.1). Classification (GTDB taxonomy): domain Archaea; phylum Hadarchaeota; class Hadarchaeia; order Hadarchaeales; family JAWBSP01; genus JAWBSP01. The sequence goes on along the minus strand of CAZWBJ010000030.1, from coordinate 3,618 downwards.
CGGTCTGGTCTGCTCTGGCGGGGGACTGATTTCAGTAACCGGGAAACTTTCATGCTGGCAAAACTTCTTGTTGTGTTACCAATAATTTTAATCGCTAGGCTTGAAGTAGCAGACCCTCAGCTCCGGATCGTACTCCTTGGGCTCGGGAAGCTTGGCCGCCTCCTCCGGGGAGACGTCGTCAAGCCTGACCCACCCGTGCATCCTGGCGTTGGCCCTCATCCCCAGGTCAATCTTCCTGAGGCAAGTGATCATCACCTTCTGTAGCTCATGGGTCGATTTCTGCAACTCGTGGGTCGATTTCTGCAACTCGTGGGTTGATTTCTGCAACTCATGGGTCGATTTCTGCAGCTCATGGATCGATCTGAGAAGCTTTTGGGTGGATCGGGCGGTAATGTACTGGGTGAAGATGAGGGTCACGCCCAGCCCCATGAGCCCGATGAGCTCCGCCATCATTTTCTACACCACGTTGTTTATTGGACCGAGCCCCCTTTTAAAGGAGAAAACGGGAATCGCCTATGGCTGGGCCTGGAGCAGCCACTTCCAGAGGGGCCGATAAACGATCCTCTTCCCGTCGACCTCCTCCTCGTCCTCAAAATCCTCCGTCAGCACGAGTCCCTCTTTCAGCCCGAATCCCCCCATTGCCTTCACCAAACCCTTGATCTCTCGCCTGCGTGTCTCCGGGTCGCTCGGGTCCCGGCACACTTGAATGAGCTCCTTCACCCGCAACCCCTCCTTCACCACGAAGTCGACCTCTTTCCCCAAAGGGTCCCTCCAGTAGTAGACCTCGAGTTCCGGGTCGAATGACTGCCGCACCCTAAGTGAGATGGCCACCAAATTTTCCATGAGCTTTCCCAGGTGCATGGTGAATCTAAAGCCGACGGAGTTGGACAGCCCCACATCTATCGAGTAGGTTTTCCTCGGAGCCTTCTCCTGCTCCTTCAGGGAAAAGGAAAAACGTTTGATGAAAAAGACGAGATTCGCGGTTTCCAGGTACTCGGAAAATCTCTCCACCGTCGCTAGGGGAAGCCCCAGGAACCTCGAGACGCTGTTGAATGTCATCGGGGAGGAGATGTTGGTGAGGTAGTATTTTGCGAGGACCCTCAGCTTTTCCCTCTCCCTCACCCTGAACCTTTCCGCGACGTCCCTCGTGATTATGCTTTCGAAGTAGCTCAGCAGAATCCTCCTCTTTTCCTGGCTGAGGACAACCTCGGGAAAACCTCCGAATTCCATGTATTCCGCAAGCAACTGTTTTATCTGCACCCTCCTCGCCAGCGCCTCAACTTCACTCGTCAGATCCAAGTTCCTGAATCTCAGGAATTCGCGGAAGTTGAGGGGGTAAACGTGGAAGGTCACGTGTCTGCCGGTGAGCAGAGTGGCAAACTCGCTGCTGAGCAATCTGGCGGAGGATCCCGACACCGCCAGCCTCGCCTCGTTCCTCTCGTGAATCCCCCTGGCAAACCTCTCCCATCCTTCGACCTCCTGAACCTCATCCAGAAAGACAAATGGTCTTTGGCCCGGGCGCACCCTCTCCAAATACGTGTCGTAGATCTGTCTGAGAGTGGGCAGGTTTCTTTCATAGAACCTTTCATCCTCGAAGTTGACGATCAGGGTGTTTTCCGCCCCCACGGATCTGGCCAGCTCCCTCGCAACCTGCGTTATCAGGGTTGATTTGCCGGCCCTTCTCACCCCGGAAATGCAGACGATTTGGTTTGTTTTCGTGAGGAGGGCGAGCAGTTTCTGGACGTAGCTCTCCCTTTCTATCCCCGTGTTCAACTCCTTGGCCCAAAAATTCCAGTCCGTGAGTATCTCGAGTATCTCTTCCTTCCTCATCATCACATGTGAGTCAAAAATTTTAATGTTTAATTCACAAACGAGTTATTCTAAACCCTTTCTTAGCCTGAAGTAGCAGACCCTCAGCTCCGGATCGTACTCCTTGGGCTCGGGAAGCTTGGCCGCCTCCTCCGGGGAGACGTCGTCAAGCCTGACCCACCCGTGCATCCTGGCGTTGGCCCTCATCCCCAGGTCAATCTTCCTGAGGCAAGTGATCATCACCTTTTGCAGCTCATGGATCGATCTGAGAAGCTTTTGGGTGGATCGGGCGGTAATGTACTGGGTGAAGATGAGGGTCACGCCCAGCCCCATGAGCCCGATGAGCTCCGCCATCATTTTCTACACCACGTTGTTTATTGGACCGAGCCCCCTTTTAAAGGAGAAACAAACGTTTCCAGTGCGGAACGAGCGGTTTACCTTGTCATGCCCGCGGTTCCCGCGCGTCAGCCGGATAGCTCCAGCAAAAAGCGGGGCAGATCTTCCACATCCACTATCTTCACTCCCCTCGGGTACCTCCTGTGGGGTTTCCCGGCCTTGACTTCCACCTTCAGCCCCCCGGCGATGCAATCGATCTCAAACTTGTTCCTCCAGTAGTAAACCTCACCGAATTTCCTCAGCAGGTGCTCCTGGACCACCCACTCGTAAAGGGCCTCCTCCCTCAGGGTAATCCCTGAAATCGAGGCCAGGGTGCGGGCGAGAAAGGGATCGCGCAGGAAGATTTTCTTCTCCTTCTTGAAGTCCACGTGTTCTCCCGACTTGTGGAAGGCCACACCAAGCACGAAGGTATCCTGAAGGACCTCGAGGTATTCCCTGACCGTCACATGGGAGATCCCCAGCGGGCCGGCGAGCGCCTGATAGCTGACCGCGGAGGGGGACTTCCTCAAAACCTCATAGAGTATCTCCCTGGCAAGTCTCGCGCTTCTCCCTATTCTCGACAGTTCCCTGTCCAAGCTCAGGAGGAGATCCTCGCCGAAGGAGGGATCCTCGTTCAGGCTCCGGGGAAAGCCGCCCACCTGCAGATATCTTTGCAAGGCTTTCTCGGGCTCGATCCCCGTAACCCCTACAAACTCCCCAAAGTTCAGGGGCAGGACCTCCACGTTTCTCCCCTTCCCCCTCCTGCCGGCAAAGGATTCGGCGAACCTCCAGAGTTTCAAGGAGGAGGAGCCACTGACCGTGAGAACGGAGTCCTTGAAGTACCCTAGATCGACGAGCCCCTTCACCACCCTCCACCAATACTCGAGCCCGGTGACCTCGTCCAGAAAGATGAAGCGAAAGCGGTCCGCCCCCTCCAGAACTTTCCTCAGCTCCCTGAAGCTCGCCAGCAGGTCGCAGTTCAGGTATAGGATGGACTTGCGCTCGAACCCGGAGGAGATCAGCTTCCGCACGAGGAGTTTTATGCCCGTGGTTTTTCCCACCTGCCTGGGACCGACGACGAAGTTCAGTGAAAAGGGTTCTAGGGGGATTTCATCAATCCAGTCCGGGGCCCACTTCATGTCCATTCTCGAGTACTTCTGAATGTCAGGGTCCTCCTTTTCCCACTCGGAGGTGCTCCACCACGGATTGCTTCTTTCCAACATCTACAGTTTTCTATCAGCTATTATTTAAGGTATTGACAGTTTAATGTCAAATCTTGAGGTAACAGACCCTCAGCTCCGGATCGTACTCCTTGGGCTCGGGAAGCTTGGCCGCCTCCTCCGGGGAGACGTCGTCAAGCCTGACCCACCCGTGCATCCTGGCGTTGGCCCTCATCCCCAGGTCAATCTTCCTGAGGCAAGTGATCATCACCTT
>CAZWBJ010000029.1:3674-9818 GCA_964632175.1 Hadarchaeota archaeon (SeqCode) | reverse complement strand
CGACCCAGCCCTTCCCCCTCCTGACGCCCCTCACGGTAACCGAATTTTCGGCACCTACCTCCCATCCCTCGAGTTCCCTCCAAAAGCTCTCTCCCGTCCCTTCCTGCCGCCCTCCCTCCAGCTCCCTCCAGCTCCCCTCAGGCGCCTCCCCGGCCCTCAGCCTCACAAGCCTCCAGCTTGGGGAGAGCTCGGTCGAATCCCTCCCCATCCGAACCTCGTACCTGAGCCAGTGACCGCGGAGGGTGGCGGGGGAAAACGTGCTGCCCTCCAGGTCCGTCCACACCCTCGTCCGCACCCAGGAGCCCAAACGTCTCTCCCCCCTCACCCTCCCCTGAACCTCCAGGTCCCCCGTCTTCAGCCAGAGATCCGAGCCGCAGAGCAATCCCGTTTCCAGAGGAATGGAAAGCCGGAACTCGTTCTCAACCTCGGCGAGAAGCCTCCAATTCTCCGCCCAGGAATAGATCCTCCCGCAACCCTTCCCCCAAAGCTCAAGGGTCAGGTTCTCCAGGGCCAGGAGGAGGTCGAAGCGGAGCCCTCGGCCAGTGCTCCCGTCCGGAAAGTTCTCGACGGGCTGGGGGAGGAACTCGAGATTCTCAACCAGCTCGGGCTCGTTCTCCTCCCAGGCCACCTCCCAGACCGGTCCGCCCGAGAGGTTCTCCGAGAGATACCGGCCCGAGAGGGAGTTCCCGGAAAGCAGGAGGAGCCCCGAAAGGTTTTCCACGTTCTCGAAAATTGGGCCCTCTTTTTCAAGAGAAGGGAGGGAGGCGCGGGCGGGGAGGGGGAAAACCAGTAGAGAGAGGACGACCGATAGTATCCTCTTCAGGGTGAATAATGTGGAGTCAGAGATGAAGTGTCCCCACCCAAAAGATGTGGTCCCCTCCCCCAATTAATTGGCGCTCAACTTTGCCAATTTAGAGCGGGATGCGGCGTTACGGGTTTTCGGGATATCCCGAAAAACTTAATCTACTACTACTATCTTGGCCAATATTTGATGTTTCGGAGTAAGCCGAAAAATTTTTAACAGCAAAATTTGGACTGAGAAAGTCAGGAATTAATCGCTCAAAGTGAACAGCGTTCAGCGACCGAGTGCATGGTTCGGGCCCATAAACAGGAGCGCCTCCACCAGGAGCGGCTGAGTGGAACCAGTAGGTGCTCAGTCGAAGCGGGACTTCCCCGTACAATGTCCGCTCGTGAAGGGGATCGCTGCATCAAGTCGAAATTGAAGGCGCCTTCGAGCACCTGTGGTCTCCGAGCTGACTGAGCTTGTTCCAATATACAAAATCAAAGACTTGTACCATAAAATAATTTCGAGTTATTGGGGTGAGAAGTTGTTGAAAAAGGAACGGGTCTACCGTGAGCTGGCGGAGCGGGGTGGTGCCATCACCCAGCGAGAGCTCGCCTCCAAATGTGGCGTGTCGCTCAACCTAGTCAATTCCACCATCCGGGAGCTCAGGCGCGTGGGGGCCGTGGCGGTTTACCCCATGAGACTGAGGGTGCTGGACCAAGCGAAAATTGTCTACCTCTGGGGCTCGCAGCGCGATCTGGAACGCGACATCTCCCTCACATACGCGATTGGTCTACCCGTCCACGAGATCGAGAAGAACATGCCGGGAAATGTCGTCTTCACCGCCTTCAGCGGGTGGCGCCTCAAAACCGGACGAGCGCCGTTCGATTACAAGCGGGTCTACGTGTATGCCCGACCCCGAGACAAACCCATCCTTGAACGTCTCCTCTCCACTCTTCCGCGAACGAGAGGGGATCCCAACACCTTCGTGATGTTGGTGGACGACCCCCACCTCTTCGCCCTCTCAACCAACCAAGTCGCACCCGTCAGCCAGCTATTCGTGGATATATATGCCATGCCCAGCACGCCCGTGACCGATGGCTTCCTCAAGGATATCCTCGACAAAAACGAGCACCTGAGGCTGTAGAATGGTTGTGGGAATCTGGCCGGAGCACGTCACGCGCCAATCCTGGCGGGTGTTGAACGAGCTAGCGGCGAGACTCAACCCCATCGTCATAGGCGGATGGGCCGTTTTCCTCTGGACGGGTGCTATGAAGAGTGCGGGTGTCGACCTCTTCGTATCCGATGAGGAGCTTTGGAAAATCGGTGCGAGGGTGAGGAGACATCCCAAGCTCGCCAAATACCATGCCTGTATCGACGGGGTGGATGTTGACATTTACACGCCCAGCGTCTGCAAGCTGGCGGTCTCAGCGGGGGAAGTTTTCGAAAAGAGATGGTACGCACTGCGGGAGGGGCTCAACGTGTTGTTGCCCGAGCCTCTCCTCGTGCTGAAGTGCGAGGCCGCGCGGTTGAGATGGAACAGCCGAAAGGGGTTTAAGGACCGATGCGAATCATCAGCCTGCTCAGGCTCAAAACGCTCGACGTAAAGTTTCTAAGGGAGCTCCTCCACCAAAACGGGGCATGGGAGGAGACCCTTCGCGAAGCAGTGAAAGAATCGGTTGAAGAGTACAGCATGCTGGGGCTTGACCCGTGGAAGGGGAGAAAGAGCATGTGGGAAGTGCTGAGGAGGATATTGTAAGTCCATCGCCCCAAGTTTACGAGGCTCTTGGAACTCCTCGGATGGATCCGCACGGAGGAACGGATCTCGCTGGGAAGAGTGCCGTTTTTATCAATCCGATCTCCGGAACCCAATTTGGCCCTGATGGGCCCCTCAAAGAATTTATACGGAAACGGGGACCTTGTTGTGAGGAAGACCAACTGGATTCTGAGGGAGATCCTTTACCGGGTTTTTGAACTCGGGGAGGTTTTCATGACCCAGCGCTCCCTAGCGGAGGCCTGCGGGTGCTCCCTCGACGCCGCCAACAGGATGGTAGGAAGGCTGGAGTCCTTCGGCGCCGTCGAGAAGCGGCCCTTCGGGTTCAGGGTCTCCCAGCCCAAGAAGGTCCTCCTCTACTGGGCAGCGACCAGGAACCTACGCTCTGACCTAGTCTACTCCACCTACTCCCCGGAGCCCGTGGAGGAGATAGAAGGCATGCTCCCCCCTGGCTCCATTCTCACCGCCTTCTCCGGCTGCAGGCAGAAGTTCCCCGACCTCCCACCTCCCCCAGCAGTCTACGCCTACTCAGAGACCGAGAAGGTGAGAGGGGTCTTCCCGGAGCGGGAGGCGGACCCCAACCTCTTCATCCTCAGACCGGATCCCCACCTCTCGAAGCTCGGGAGCTGCCCCATCGCCCAGCTCTACGTGGACCTCTGGCAGCTCGGCGACCCGCTGGCGGAGAGGTACCTAACCCGTCTGGAGGAGGTGCTGGAGCGGAGGGTCCTCGATTCCTTCAAGAAGCTGGTTGAAACCTTTAAGAACGAGAGGGAAACATAGATGGAACAGACCCCCCGCCCCGGAATCCGGACCTCCTGGATAGTGGCGGGAGCAGTGCTATTGGTGCTGGTGGGAGCTGGCGTTTACGTTTTACTCACCCTCCGGCCCCAGTTCGAGGTCTCGATCGATTATCCTTCCTCCCTCACGGTAGGCCAGACGGGAACGCTCGAGGTCAGGGTGAAGAACCGCGGGGACAAACCCGGAGTTTATAAGCTCTCGGTGGGGATAGGAGACAACACCTGGACGGAGAACGTCTGGGTTGGGGCCGGGGGGGAGAATGTGCTTAGATACACGTTTACCGCCTCCAACCTCGGCATGCTCGAGGTGCTCGCTAACGGGAAGGTTGGGAAGATTTCCATCGTGCCCATACTTGGAGGGGGCGAGTCGATGTGGGGTACCCTAACCTCCCCTGTGAACTGGCAATCCCTAGATTCCTCCTCCGGCGGCGTTGAGAACAAATCATAATCATAGTAGTAGCAAACCAAAAGGTTTTTAAGCAAAGTTTACGCTGTCGAAGATGAGGTGTTCCCGCTGTGGATACGAGTGGACGCCCAAGGTTCCCTCCCCCAAGGAATGCCCTAGGTGTAAGACCAGGCTGGATTACAGAGTTCCGATGCCCCCGGGAACACCCATTGAAAAAAAAGTGGAGGTGGTTAAAAGGATGCCGAGCAAATTGCCCTGGCTCGCAACAGCGGTAATCATAGTAGTAGCAGTGGGATTGGGAGTGTTCCTCTGGCCGACGGCAGTTCACGGCTGGAGCTGCCTGACGACCGCCGGTGGCCCCCTCCCCGGCCCGGTGGCTTTGGGGCTGCTTTCGGGGGCCTATGGAGACTTTGGAATTGAGAACATCTTCATCATGAAGAATGGAACGTATACCTTGGACAACAACCCGGCGAATTGGGTAAAAGGTACGCACTACTACGAGAACATAAGTTACAACAACCAGACTGTGAACATCCCGTACGAGGAGGCATTTGACATAGTGGTGGTGGTGAAGATAAGAGGAGACAACGTGGCCTACCTCACCTGGGACAATGTCTACACCTCTATAGCCATCTGGGGTGCCTTTAACAGAACAGAGAACAGCCTAGTTGCTGGCTCCGATTGGGCGAGGAGCAACTGGTACGAGAACACGGCGCCCATCGGCGCGGTCGGGAAGTATAACAAGGACGCGTATCTGAGGTTCTACTACCAGCTTGACAACGGTGGGGGCGGGTTCAAGCTAGCAGCCGGGGCAAGCATAAACTTCCAGGAGAACATCTACAGCTGGAAGTAGGGCTGGAACCTTTTTGGTTTTTTTCCTTTTTCTTTTCCTTTTTGACATTTAGATGCGGGCCTTATGGCTCTGCCTGATCCTGCTCCTACTCTTCTCCGTTCGCTCCTACAAAATGGCCCTAGACGAAAAAGTGGATCTCCTCGGTTTTGAGGGGCACAGCATGTCCCCCTCCCTGAGAGCCGGCGACACCCTCCTCTGTCTGAAGGTTCCCTTCGAGAACCTGAAGGTCGGGGACATCGTGGCCCACTATCATCCCTCCCGCTCCGACCACCCCTTGGTTGCTCACAGGGTCATTGAGGTCTCCGGCGGAAAAATAAGGACCAAAGGAGATAACAACCAGGATCCCGACGACTACTACCTCGACAACTATTGGTACGTGGGGAAGATAATAGGGGTGCTCTTCACCTCCTCGAAAACCTGGGGGCTGGAGAATTGCGGCTGAAGGTCCTCATGCTTGTGGCGTTGGTCCTCCTTTGTGTTTCGGTAGTTTTCTGGCTCAGGAGGGGGCCTAGGCTGGTGGAGCGGGTGCTGGCCGGCCAGAGGTTTCTCCTAGACGAGAGAATACGGGTGCTGAGGGCGGGGGACTGGGGAATGGGCTGGACCATTAAACCGGGGGACTGGGTTCTCTGGGTGGAGCCGGGGCGCGAGCCAGCGGAGGGGGACATCATCCTCTTCAGGAACCCCTCAGGGGAGCTGGTGGCCCACAGGGTTCTTTCCGCTGCTCCCCTGAGAACCGGCGGGGACAACTCCGGGCCCGACAATTACCCCGTGGAACCGCTGGGGATAGTCATAGGGGTGATCTATGGATCGTAGGAAACTGATTCGTTGAAAAGCCTCTCCTAGTTCAGGAAAGCTCTTCGCTGCCGCTTGAATCATATTCCCACGTAACTATAAGCTGATGGGACTCAGCACAGCGCGTTCCGTAAATGCAAGTTCGCGGGGGAGAGAGAAATGCGGCTAAGACTCATCCTCCCAGCAGTTATTGCCGTGGCACTGGTCACAGGCTTCCTTCTCTTTCCCCGCCGCCCGTCGCCCGTCGCGTACGTGCAGGGGCCGAACTTCCCCAACAGGCGGCAGCTGCAGTATCTAGCGGTCTCAGGAGGCACGGGGATAGAGTCCATCTATCTAGTGAAGGCCTATGAGTACGATCCTTCCAAAGATCTCTCCGGGCAGCCTGCCGTCCTAGCGAAGATCCAGCGCTCGCTGGAGAAGGTTACCGTTCCCGCCGGCCAGCTGTTCGACATCGTGGTGGTGGTGAGGGCAACCGCACCCGAGGGAATAGCGGTGGTGAGAAAGGAATACCTGAGGGTAAGGCTCTGGGGCTCCAGCGAGGGCGGAACCTTTGAGAGCTCCTCGACGGACGAGATGGAGCACGTCCTCGAGAACTCAGGCTACGGGACCTCCCAAGGCTATCTGAGGGCCAACGTGGTCTTCGACAACGATGGGGACAGGTACCTCCTCTCACCGGGCCAACTTCTCTGCCTGGAATACTTGGCGCTGGATGTGGTGAGGTAAGCTCGTAAAGGTGCC
>CAZWBJ010000029.1:0-3574 GCA_964632175.1 Hadarchaeota archaeon (SeqCode) | reverse complement strand
TCGTAAAAGTCCTCCACCTTCTCCTTGGGTTTTTCATCGAAGTAGCACCCCCACTACTAAGTAGCAGAGGTACTACCTAAGGCTCATCGTTGGTCCGTTCGGCGGTCAGCGCTCTCCAAGGTTACCATCTCCCTGAGCCCCCGATCAGACGCGCCCTTTCCCCGAAATTGAGCCTACCTCGCGGAAAGGAGAATTTTGAGGATCCTCGAAATGGCCTTTTCCATGACATCCAGCCTTCTCTGCAACCTTCTGAGCTCCGCCGAGTTGCTGCGCTCGACCTCCTCCACGGCCTTCCTGAATTCGGCCCTCACGCCCTCCAGCGAGCCCTTGTTGGAGGAGATCTCCTGGTGATACTTCTTAACCTCCTCGGCCGCCCCCTTGATGGCCTGAAGCTCCCCGGCGAGCTTGTCGAAATCCGCCCTCGAAACCACTCCCTTCAGCTCCACCTCCAGCCTCCCCACCGTCTGCTGCAGGGGCTTGACCATCTCCTCCAGCCTGGACACCCTCACCGAGAGGTTGGTCACGTCCTTGAGCCTCCTCTGGAACTCCATGAAGGCCGTCATTACCTTGTCCGAGGCCACCTCCACCTGGTCCCTCAGCTGCTGGATCCTCACGATGTTGCTCCGCGTCTCGTCCGACATTCCCAAGACGGCCTCCAGCCCCTTGAACCTCGCCAGGGTCTCCCTGTACTCCCTCATCTCCTCCCTGAGCGACTTCACCGTTTCCTCGAAGGTCACCAGCCTCGTCTTTATCCCCTCTATCTCCGCGTCCCTGCGCATCAGGAAGGCCCTGAACTCCTCGGGCTTGATCCCCTCCAGAGAGGCGAGCGCCTTCTCTGCCTTCACCCTCGCATCCGCGCTCTCCTTCGCCTGCGCGATGATCATGGACCTCAGCTCCCCCACCTTCTCGGTCAGGAGGGTGAAGCGGGCGTCGTAGGTTTCCCTCAGCCCTGCCACCGCCGCCAGCCTAGCCTCCACCTCATCCAGCCTCCTCTCCAGCTCCCCCTTCTCCGGCATCCTTACTTACTCCTCCCTCCCTTTTTCCTAGGCGCCTTGGCTGCCCTCGCGGCTGCCTTCTCTTCCTCTTCCTTCATCTTGACGAACTCGGGGTGGAGCTCCTCCTTCAGAGGCTTCTCCACCCCCTCGCCCACCTCCACCGACCTTCCTAGGATTTCCTTGTAGGCCTCCACGATCTCGGGTGGCCTCCCTATCTTCTCCCTCTCCCTCACCGCCGCCAGCTGGGCCCTCCTTATGTCCTCTTCGGGAATGAGCTCTATCACCCTCTTGATTCCCTTCAGCCCGTGCTTGGCGCAGAGCTCCTCCACCCTCGGCTCCAGCGAGTCCAGGTAGGCGTTCACCAAGTCGAAGGAGGCCTCCTCGAGCTTGCGCACCGCCAGGCCCAGCTCGATGCGCAGGTCGAAGACATCCACGCCCTTCTCCTCCAGCTTCTTCAGCTTGTATTTCACGTTCTCTATCCTGTCATCAGCCGCGTAGTACTTGTCCAGTTCCTCGGGCGAGAGTCTGAAGGTGGAGTGGAGGATGGGCCTGAAGTTTACGTAGTAGGGCCTGCCCCTGTTGTAGTCTGGGTTGACCACCATGGCGTGCCCAATCGACGCTCTAGAGACCGAGCGGACGTGATCCTCCCCGTACTTGAGGGCTATCCTCTTCAGCTCGTCCTCCTCCCTGGTCCAGAACTGGATCTGGGTCCTGCAGTTGGTCTGAATGGTCTCCGAGAAGTCGGCGATGGTCTGGGAAACGAGCATCACCCCAATCCCCCACTTCCTGAACTCTCTAACCGCCCTTTCCAGCTGGATCACCCCGGCGCCCGTCCCTCCGTACCTTGGCAACAGGCGGTGAACCTCGTCGAAGACAAGCAAGGTCTTGAGTCCCGGGTACTCCTGGGGCTGAGAGGCGAAGATGGACTGGATGACGTTGGTCACGAAGATGTCTAGATCTCCCGGCTTGAGGCGCTCGATGACGAAGATGGTTATCTTCCCCCTAGCCTCCTCCCCTATCAACTCCTTCATGTCTATCTTCTGCCTCGGGTTGGTGATGAGCTTGACCACGCCCGGGAAGCTCCTCGCGTCGGAGGGCTTGAGCCCAAACTTGGGATAGTGGGAGAGCATGCGCTTGTCCGTGCATTTGCGCAGGAAGCCCGTCCACTGGGCGGTCGGGTCGAAGACGATGACGTTGCATCCCTTGAGCAGCGCCTCCTCCGCTATCACCATGGAGGAGATGGTCTTTCCGCCTCCGGTGGCCCCAGCGGTGATGACGTGCATGCGGAGATCCTCCAGCCTCAGCCAGGCATCCCCTCCGATCTCCGCCAGCTTGCCGAGCTTGACGGAGGTAGGCCCGGGCTTGGGGAGCTCCTCCGGGAAGATGGAGACTAGGAAACGCTTCCTAGCCAGCACCCTCTTGCGGTAGAACCTGTATCCATAGAAGGCGGAGATTCCGGAGGCTATTAGTGCCGCGAGGAGGGCACCGAACATCCAGGGGGAGAGGCCTACAATTCTCAGGCGGGCGGTTGGCTCCCCAACCCTAATGGGACTCCTCCCTCTCACCCTGAGAGTCTCCCCGTTTATCGGGTATTCTGCGACGGCCGTGAGGGTGTAGGTTCCCTCCAGTGCGTTCTCCGGGATGGTGGCGAGGAAGTCTAGAGTCCTGGAGTCGCCCGCCGGGACCTTTATGGCCTTTTCCCCGATGAAGATGTTCTCGCCAGTTGGGAAGAAGAGATACAGGCCGACCGTCACATCGGAGTCCATGGCCCCCTTGTTGGTGAGTACCACTTGGACCGGTACCCTGCTCCCGGGCTTGGCCTGATCCATGGCCGGCCTGACCTCCACGTCAAACATCCCCCTGGCCATCGGCAGCACGTAGATGGTAACGGGAACGGTCTTGCTCACCATCCCCGTCACATCCGAGAACCTGATTTCTCCGGTGTGTACCCCCAGCTTCTCGTGCGGGGAGACGGTGAACCTGAAGGTGAGCTTGGTGACCTCCCTGGGCCCGAGCTCGAACTCGTAGGTGTAGGGCGCCGGAAGGAAGTCCTGGATCTTCCCGATGATATCCACCCTTATCCTCAGGGACTGGAACATCTGACTGGTCACCTCTAGGATGGCGTCCGCGGACTTCTCCTGATAAATCTGCAGCACTATCTCGCCTGGCCTCACCACTATCGCCTCCTTGGGAATGATGTTCTCCTCTATGATCCTGTAGGCCTCCATCAGCTTCTGATAGACCGTCTCTAGGTCCTCCCTGATGGAACTCTGATAGTTCTCTAGCTTGGAAATCCTCTCCCCGAGCCCGGCCACCTCGCTCGAGACCCTTGAAATAAGGTCCGCCAGGTCCGCCTGCCCCGCCTGGACCTGCTGGATGGTGTACACCAGATCGTTTATAGTCTCGATAATGGCATCTACCTCCTGCTGGAGAAGGGCTATGGCCTGTGAGGTGGCCTGCTGCAGCTGAAGCATCTGGGCCTGCATCTGATTCAACTGGGACTGGAGGGCGAGGAAGTTCTCCTGAAGCTGGAGGAGCTGTTGCTGGAGTTCCATCAGGCTGCGCACGTTCTCCTGAGT
>CAZWBJ010000028.1:0-10834 GCA_964632175.1 Hadarchaeota archaeon (SeqCode) | reverse complement strand
AAATTCAGAACAGCACGCCTTCCTTCAGCCTCAACTTCCCCGCCTTCTCCAGCCCCCTGACCGCCGCCACAAAAAGACTGTCGGTGAGCCCCAGCTCTATCAGGCACTTCCTCCTCTCAACCGTTCCTCCATGTTCCTTGATATACGTCAGGAGCTTTTTCTGTATCTTCTCGAGTTCCGCCGGTCCGACGGGCACCGGGGGAAGGGGCGGCTCCACGGCCTTTTCCGGCTTTCTCGGTTTCCTAGGCCAAAAGGCGAGGAGAGCGCATCCGGCGGAGAGGAGGAGGGCATAGGAGATCAAGTAGAAGAGCTCCACCTCAATGTAGACCCCCAGCAGAATCCACAGGCAGAGGAGGCTGAGGGAGCAGGTGAGGGAAACCCCCCCTAGGCTCTGGATGCTTTCCGGCGAACCGCCCAGTAGTCTCAGCACCCTCGCGCAGGCCACCGTGAGGAGGGCCACCCCCATCCACCCCAGCACCGCCAGCTGGCCCACCTCCTCCAGTTGGGGGGGCCAGGAGGTGAGGTGGGCGAGGATCAGTCCGCACAGGAAGAAAGCCGGGAGCCAGGAAAGAAGAAGATCCGCACGTCTCCTAGGTTGGGGGGGTGCCTTGGTTGGGGGGACCGGAGCCGTGGCCCTCATTCCCCCTTCACCTCGAAAACCAGCCTCTCCTTTGACTTGGAGGGTGGGGGAGGGGCGTAGGTCCTCCTCGCCCTCACCACTGCCACTGCCAGCCCGCCAAGCAGCCCGGCGCTTAAAGCGGACGCGAGGGGGAACCACTGCTCCACCCAGAGCGGGGCAAGAACGATGAAGGAGGAGAGGATCTGGGACCCCGAATGGGTCTCACTGCCCTGCCAGCTCGCCGTCACCCTCCACTCTCCCGTCCACCTCGTCACTCCATGATGCTCCGCCAGCTTTGAGGGATCGAACCGGAAGGAGAAAGCCCCCCCTGGCCCGGTGAGGGTCTCCTCCTCAAACCTGCTGTCCCCCACCGAGAAGCTGAGGACGATCCTCTCTCCCGGTAGGCCGGGGGGATTGAGGGTGCCGGAGATGACCATCTCCCTGTCCCCCCTTACCAGGTTCTCCGAAACCCTTGCGCTGATGGTGCTCGCCGCCTTCAGAACCCTGAAGTTCACCTCCGGGCTGGTCGAACCCTTGTAGTACTCGTTACCACCGAAGAACGCTACCGCTTTCCACCATCCGAGGTCGTTCTTGGTGAAGTTCTCCAAAAGGAAGCTAAACTGACCGTTCTGGGAGTAGGTCAGCTTCTCCCGCGTTAGGTTCTCAGGACCCACCAAAACGAGCGTTACCGCCACCCCCGTAATGGATGGATTGATGATTCCCTGGAAGCGGAGGCTGGAGCCGAGGCGGACCTCAGAGGAGGAGATCGAGAGGCTCAGCGAGGTGGATTTTTTCTCCACCGTCAGAGTGTGGGCGGGGGTGGTAACCGCGGAGATCCCGTCGCTCGCCTCGATGTAAAAACTCTTCGTCCCGATGTTCTCCTGCCCCGGTGTCCAGCTCAGCCTGTAGGTGTTGGGCCCCACTAACTCCATTGGCAGCCTATTCCTCCCCATCACGACCGTAACGCTCAGGCTGTCGCCGTCTGGGTCGGAACACCTTGCGGAAAAGGTGAAGGAAGACCCCCACTCCGCGGAGGATGGGGAGAACCGGTAATTCTCAATCACCGGTGGGGTGTTGTATTCCAGTTCGAGATACGGGCGATAGGGGGAGAAGTAGTAATCCTTTGAGTAGAAATATTCATACTCTCCCACACTCGTGTACGCCAGACAGAAGGAAACGAATCGCGCGGGAAGGGCATTTCTCACCGCCTCCGTCACGTTCCAAGAAACGGAATCCGCACCCACTCCCTCCGCCTGCCAGCTGGTAGAGTAGCCCGGTCTAGTGCTCCAGGTCATGGTTTCCGAAATGGTGTCCATTACCCTGAACACATCTGGGTGGGTATACGAACCGGAGTAGTGGCGGAGGTGAAGCGTGGCCCCGAGGATTTGCGCGTTGGGAGGGATGCTTGAGAGGTCAAACATTAGATACGCCAGCTGGGCCCGATCTTCCAAGTTTTCGACACCCAGGTAGGAGGAAGTCCCAAAGGGGATGTTTGGGTACTTATTGTCCACGTAGGTGTCTGCCGTGGGGTATAGGGTGGCGCTCTTAGCCGCCACGGTTGGAAGGAGGGTGAGGGCAAGACCCACTCCAATCACCAGCCAAACCCGCTCCATCGTTATTTCTTCTCTCCCTTTCGATAAAGAATGAGGAGAGCGGTCTCCCTCCTCCTGATCTTCCTCCTCCCCGTCGTCATGGCTTACGAGGTGGAGTATGGGGGAGCCTCCCCGGAGTATGGGGCGGGTGGACAGGAGGGGCCAGGTTACTCACCTTGGGGCCCGGAGAACACCTCCCTCCCCCCTTCCTCCGACGAATGGCCCATCCCCTCAGGGGAGAACCAAGTTCCCCCAGATTCCCCCGCCGTGCTCTTCACGGTGGAGCCCACAAGTCCCGTTCTCTTCATGAAAATCGAGAGCGCTGACTACTACACCGGAACCGACTGGCTCAAGACCACCGAGGGCTTCTTGGTTCAGGAGGAGGGCGAGAATGCTCCCTTCACTCTCACCGTCGAGTTCCGGGCGATGGGGGGTGAATTCTCCCTGCCCGTTCCCTCCTCTACCTCAAAGGTTTTCAACCTCCTGACCGTGCCTGTCACGGCTCTCCAGCTTTTTCGCGACGAGTTTGCTGGAACCTTCAGGCTCTCCATCCAGGCCCCCGCCACGGTGAGGTATACCACCACCTATCATCCCTCCCCTTCTGTCAGAGAGTTGGAGGAGGTTACCTGGCAGAGACTTCAGGAAGAAGTCCCTACTGAGGTGAAGGAGAAGTGTCTCCAGCTTCCGCTTTCCCTGCCGGATGAGGTGAGGCAGGTGGCGGAAAGTCTCAGGGACAGGAGCTTGGGTCCCTACAGGCAGGCCCTGAAGGTGGTGGAGTATCTCAAGACGGGCTTCACCTACGGCCCCCTCAAACGCAGAATAGAGAGGGATGCCGCCCTGACCTATATTCAGTCCAAACAGGGGCACTGCTTCCACGCTAACACCACGCTGGCCGTGCTGCTGCGCTGTCTCGGCATCCCGGCGCGGATGGTCTTCGGTTATCAGCCCAAGGAGGAGCTGGAAGGAAAACTCCTGTATAAACCGCCCGGTCATGCTCAGGTGGAGGTCTACTTCCCCCCCTACGGATGGGTATACTTTGACGCCACGCCGCCCGGAGAAGGACCCACCCACCTCCCGCTCGACGACCCCGCCCACACATATCAGACCCAGGAGAACGAGCAACCGGAACAGCCGAGACCCCTCCTAGAGTTCAACTGCCAGGAGAGCGCCAAGCGTGGGGAAAACGTGACCTTCTTTCTGAGGCTCACCTACTTGGGCTCCCCGCTGGTCGGGAAGCGGGTCCAGATCTTGGACACCTCCACTTGGGGGGTTCTCGCCTCCGCCACCACAGGAACGGGTTTCGTCTCGGCCTCCTGTTCTTTCCCGAGGACGGAGAGAGTGGGGCTCAGGTACCTCACCGCCACCTTCAGGGAGGGATCGCTCAGCGCCGAGAACACGCGCTCCCTCCTCCTCCAGGCCGAAACCACCCTCCACCTAACCCTCCTCACCAACACCGTGCGAAGGGGGGAGAAGCTTGAGGTCAGCGGGAGGCTCATCGACGACTTCGGTCAGGGAGTGCCGGGTCAAACCATCACCCTCCTCTTGGATAACCACCCCTCCACATCGACCACCACCGACAACCTAGGAGAATACTCCTCAAGCGTTCCGACCCAAAACTTGGAGCCCGGGAGGCACACCATCCAGGCCTCCTTTGACCCCCCCATCCAGGGATACATAGCCTCTAAATCCGCCAATCACACCTTTGAAGTGATCGCGGGAGAGTCGAGGGAGGTTCCGTGGGCCCTCATGGCCTTTGGCGCTTCCGCTGTCGTGCTTCCCCTCCTCATCCTCTTTGGGAAGAAGAAGAGGGCCGAAGGAGCACCCCCGCCCTCGGCCGGCCTGAGGAAGATGCTGGAGGACTTCTCCTCGGCCAAGAAGTACAGGGACGGCATCATCGCCGCCTACCACCAGTTCTTGGGCATGCTGGTGGGCTCCGGGCGGTACGAGGTGAGGGTGAACCAGACGGCCAGGGAGGTGGCCAAGGAGCTGGCTCAGAAGTTCGAGGGCTTCCCGCTCAAGGAGTTTCAGTCCTTCGTTGAGGTCTATGAGAAGGCCATGTTCAGCGAGAGGCAGCTGACAAAAGAGGAGTTCGATCGGGCAGTGGAGGGCCTATGCTCCACCCTGGACAAGATGCGGTGGGGCTAGTTTGAGAAAGCTCGGTATAATCCTGCTGGCGTCCGCCCTTTTGATCCTGCTCACCACTCGCTCCGGTCCCTCCGGGTTGCCCACTACCTACGATCCTCTTGATTCCGGCTGGAGGGGCTGCTCAGAATTCTTCAGGATCCTGCAGGAGGAGTACGGCGCGAAGCTCCTGACCACCGACTACTCTGTCCTGTCGCAGTATAGGGAGGCTGTCCTGTTCATACTGGGCCCCACCGAGGAGTTCTCGGACTCGGAGAGAAACCAGCTGGTTAGTTTTGTGAAGGGTGGGGGAATTCTTGTGCTGGTGGCGGACATCGAGGGCACCGGTCCCACCTTGGACCTCTTTGGCGTCCGCATACAACCCGAGCTTCTCCGCGATCCCGGTAGCTATGACAAGAGGCCTGATTTCGTGGTGCTTAAGGACCTGAGGGGGGAGACGTTTTCTGGTGTCTCCCAGATCCTCACCAATTATCCCTCTTACCTCGTGATAGGGAAAACAGCGCTAGGACAGCCCAAGCTGGAGGCGGTGGCTTACTCCTCGAGGCAGGCCTATCCAGATGTGAACAGGAACGGTGCCCAAGATCCGTGGGAGAGATCAGGCTCCTATCCCGTGATAGCCGCCCTCCAATATCCTGAGACCACCGGCAAGGTGGTGCTTATCGCAGATCCTGGAATCTTCATAAACGATATCATCCCCCGCAATCTCCCCTTCGTACGCTCGCTGCTGAAATGGGCGGCGGGCGAGGAAAGTGCCCCCCTCTCCCTAGGAGCAGGGGCCCCCGCACTTTCTGGAGGCAGGGCAGTCCTCCTCGACCTCACCCATGCGGGTTACAGACCCGAACGCTGGCTCTGGCTGGCTTGGCTGACCGATAAGTTTTTAGCCCTCTCCTTGGCGGCGGTCGCGGTGGTAGTCTGGAGGGGTTTATCGGGAAGACAGAAGCCAAAACCGCAGCCGGAGGGCAGGCTGAAAACGGAGATGAGGAGATGCGTCAAGCTCTCTGGAAGTAAAACGCGTTCTGATTTCTCCTTTCCCCTCCTGGCCTGCTACAGACACTTCCTGAGGAGGTGCGGCAGACTCATGGGGGTGGGGCCAACCGTCGAGGAGGTTTTGAAGGCCCTAGAGAGCAACCTCCCCGGCGAGGCGCAGAGGGTCAGAAAAATCCTCGCTGTCTGCCATCTCGTGGAGCAGGGGATTCTGGGTGTGGACACCGAAACCTCTGAAAAACTGATAAGCGTGCTCAACGAGATAGAGGGGAAGGTGGAGGCTTGGTCGAAGAGATAAAGCACCTCTGGGATCGCCTGAGGGGGGAGCTCTCGAAGGTGGTGGTGGGGAAGGAAGATGTGATAGAGAAGATCTTCATCTGTCTCCTTTCCAACGGCCACGTGCTTCTGGAGGGTGTTCCGGGGATAGCCAAGACGCACATAGCCAAAAACTTCAGCGCGGCCTTGGGGTGCAAGTTCAAGCGCATTCAGTTCACTCCCGATCTCCTGCCCATGGACATCATAGGGTCCAACGTCTATCTCCAGCGGTCGGGGGAGTTCGTGTTCAGGGAGGGACCAATCTTCGCCAATGTGGTGCTCGCGGACGAGGTGAATCGCTCGCCCCCCAAGACCCAGTCCGCCCTCTTGGAGTGCATGCAGGAGAGGCAGGTGACGGTGGAGGGCAGGACCTACCCGCTCCCCTCACCCTTCATAGTTCTCGCCACCCAGAACCCCATCGAGCTCGAGGGAACCTATCCCCTGCCCGAGGCGCAGGTGGATCGCTTCCTGATGAAGGTGCTGGTGGACTACCCAAGCAAGGAGGAGGAGCTCAAGATACTGGAGATGAAGGAGGGTGAAAAAACGGTTAAGGCAGTGACTTCGGCCAGGGAAATCGTAAGGCTCTCGAGGGAGGTGGAGAGGGTTTACGTGGATCCGTCCATCAGGGGCTACATCACGGAAATAGTCGTGAGGACAAGAAAGAGCCCCGATCTGCTGCTGGGGGCGAGCCCTAGGGCCTCCATCGCTCTCCAGCTCACGGCCAAGGTTCATGCCGCCCTCAGGGGGAGGGATTTCGTGATCCCCGACGATGTAAAGGCCATGCTCGTTCCCGTGCTCAACCACAGGCTTATCCTGAAGCCGGAGGCGGAACTGGAGGGGAAAACGGTTTTGGATGTGATAAGGTCGATTGAGGCTTCCGTGGAGGTTCCGAGAGTCAAAGGATGAAACTCTCAAGGGGGTTTTATGCGGTCTTCTTGGTGGGCTTCTCCTACTTCATCGCCAGCTTCATCCTAAACAAGCCGGGATTCTTCTTCGCCGGCATGCTGCTCTGGCTGGGTCTCCTCCCTCCCCTCTTTGACCTTTCCGTCAAGCGTGCGCTGGCGAAGGGCACGATCAGGAGGGAGTTCGCTCGAACCAAGCTCTTCGCCGACAAGCCGCTGGAGGGCAGGGTGAGGGTGAGAGGACTCTTCTATCCGGACGTTTTTGAAATGGAGGACCTCTTCAATCCCCCGGAGGTGAGATCCAGCCTCCTGCTCCTGCCCGGATGGTACGAGAAGGGGTATCAGGTGCAGGTCAAGAGGGGGAAGTTCAAGGTGGGGCTGGGGATCAGGTTGAGGGACCGGTTTGGGCTCTTCGAGGACCTCGTGGAGGTCCAGCCACCCCAAGAGGTGATCGTCCACCCGAGCTACGAGGACGTGAGAAAACTCGAGCTCAGAGGGAGGAGCAGGCAGCTCGGCAAGCTGTACGGGCCGCACCGCACGAGGCAGGCGGGTCTGGGCGGTGATTTCAGGGCCATAAGGGATTACCTTCCGACGGATGAGTTCAGGAAGATTTCCTGGAGGCACCTGGCTAGGTACTCCAAGCTCATGGCGAGGGAATACGAGGCGGAGAAGAACCTCACCCTCCTCCTCTGCTTGGACTCCGGCTGGACCATGAGCGGGGGACGTGAGCCCGTTACCAAGCTCGAGTACTCCGTGAGGGCCTGCATGCTTCTGGCGAGGGTGGCGGAAGAGAGGGGGGATTCCTACGGGCTTGTGGTTTTCTCCGACAAGGTCAAAAGTTTCCTGAAGCCCGGAAGGGGCAGGACCCAGTTCTACCGTCTGCTCGACCTGCTCTCGGAGGTGAGGCCTGAGGGGGAAAAGTCTTACACCGGGCTGGCCAACTTCATCTGCCGCTCGGGTAGGAGGGCCATGTTACTGCTCCTCCTCACCGATCTGGAGGGGGACTTTGCGGAGCTGAAGGAGGCGGTCAAGAAGCTCAGGGGGAGGGGCCACCAGCTCCTCCTCGTTTGCCCCTTCACCCCCCGCTTTGAGGTGGAACCCCAGCCCACCGAGGTCCTCTCCTCCGTGCAATCTGCCCTGCTGGAGGGGATGGAGAACCTGTACAGGAAGACGGAGGCGGAGCTGGGGAAGATGGGGGTGGACTGCGTGAAGGTGGGTCCCAAGGACTTCCTTCCCAAGGTCATGGAGGCGGTGCTCGAGAAAAAGAGGCTGGGGGTGGGGGTGACATGAGGGCCCCGAACGAGTACGATGTCCTCTCCCTCCTCCTCTGCGCTTGGATAGTTAGCAAATTCTATCCCTGGCTTCCCCCCTCCATCCCGGTGCCCGCGGGGTTCTTTCAGGTGGGGTTCGTCGGCACCTTCCTTCTCTCCCCCCTCCTTTTCTGGCTCTGGGTGAGGGGCTGGAGGATCAGCCCCGTCGCCAAGGCCCTCCTCCTTCCCACCCTCTGGTTCCTCTCCTCGCTCATACCCATCCTCCTTCAGGGGAGAATCACGGAGATCGGGAGGGAGGGGATCGCCTACCTCCTCTTCTTTCTCCTGGCCGAGTCCGTCTGGAGGCCCAGCCACCGCTGGCTCTGCTTCTTTGTCGTCACCTCCCTCTGGGCCTGGCTCATGCCGGGATGGGGAAGGCTGGACTCCCAAATAGTCTG
This sequence comes from Hadarchaeota archaeon (SeqCode), assembly GCA_964632175.1. Taxonomy (GTDB): domain Archaea; phylum Hadarchaeota; class Hadarchaeia; order Hadarchaeales; family JAWBSP01; genus JAWBSP01. The sequence continues at coordinate 2,572 of CAZWBJ010000028.1, read as the reverse complement.
GCTCAGCTTCAAGGAGCTCCTCCTACCTTTCTTCCTTTACTTCTGGATCACGGGAATGGGGGGAAGGGAGCACAGGCTCATCAGGGATCTCAAGATTCCGCACGCCGCCAGGCCCCTAAGGCTTGCCCACCTCCTCCTTTACCTGGGGCTTTTCTACCTAGCGGCCGACCTCACCCTCAACCTCACCATCCTGCGCTGGTTCTCCCCCTCCCCCTACCTCCTCCTCAGCGCCGAGCTGAACTCCATCCTCGGCTGGCTCGCGATGATGGGCCTGACCTTCGCCCTCTTCCTCACCGTTCCACTCTTGCTGGGATGACCGACCCACAGTTCCTCCTCCTGGGCTGGCCCTCCTACCTCCTCTACCTCTCCCTCTTCTCGCTCGTGCTGGAGGAGTACCTCGGTTCGCTGGTTCTTACCCACTGGAGGGACAGGGAGGAGGCCCGGAGGTTCAGGAGGGGACAGAGGATGTTCGGGCTGCTGGCGAGGGCCGGGCTTCTCTCCTACGGCTTCATCCTCTGGTTCCTGGGGCTCGCGGGGAAGGAATGGATGACCTGTGCAGCCGGTTTAATCCTCCTCGTCCTCGTCACCCTTCAGGGGGTGCTGAAGAGGAAATACTTCCTCCTGTGCTTGTTGTCCCTCCTCCTCTTCCTAGTGTACGCCTTTCTCCTTCTGCGGCTCGCATCCGTCCAGGCGTGGTTTTAACTCGAAAGTTGGACTGGATATACCCCATTCAGGAACCCGGGTGACACGCGTTTCTCCTTTAAAAGGGGGCTCCACCCAATCCACCAAGATGAGGGAGAAAACGCTGGTGGCGTTGGCGGCCCTGTGCTCGGTGGTTGGGGTGATCGTCCTCTGCCTAAGCTCGGCTGCCGTGAAGCCTAGGCAGGTGGAGCTGAGCACGGTCTCCCAGGAGGCCGGGAGGGTGGTGGAGGTCTACGGCACGGTGGGGGAGCTGAGGTTCTCGGGAGGGCATGCCTTCGTGAAGCTCGTGGGGGAGAGCGGGGACTGGGTGGAGGTGCCGCTCTTCTCCCGGGTGCGCTCTGGCGTGGGAGAGCTTGAGGTGGGCGACAGGATGAGGGTGCGGGGAAAGGCCGGGACCTACAAAGACAAACCTCAGGTCGTCCCCTCGTCCGCCTCGGATGTGAAGATATACCGCACGCATCCCGTCCGGTTCGACCAGCTGGGGGCATGCCTCAACCAGTACGTGAAGATAGAGGGCACGGTGAAAAGGGTCTACCAGACCGCCTCCCAGAAGTGCCTCATCCTCACGCTCGAGAACTCGGGGACCGCTAAGGTCTTCCTGCCCTTCGTCCCACGGGTCGAGCTGCAGGGGCTCAGGGTGAGGGCCTGCGGGCAGGTGCAGGAATACAAGGGGGAGCTGGAGGTGGCGGTGGCCTGCGAGGCGGGTCTGAGGATAATGGATGCTTGACCTCCTGCTCTACTGCCTGCTGGGGATAGCCCTCGGGACCTTCTGCGGCCTCCTGCCGGGAGTCCACCCCAACAACATGATCCCGGTAGCGGTGGGGATGACGGCCGCCCTCTCCCTCGATCCCCTACGCGCCGCGATGCTGGTAGTCTCCATGGGGATCTCTAACATCTTCATCTCCTACATCCCCTCCACCTTCCTCGGAGTTCCTGATGAGGGAACCGCCCTTTCCGTGCTCCCCGCCCACAGGCTGGTGAGGGAGGGGAGGGGCCGCCATGTGATAAGGATTACTGGCGCCGGGTGTCTGCTGGGGCTGCTCTTCGGGTTGGCCCTCCTTCCCCTCTTCCTGCTCTTGGGCGGGAGGGCATATGATCTCCTCAAGGGTTACGTTGCTTGGGTTCTCCTCGCCATCGCGGCCCTCATGGTTCTCACCGAGCGCTCACCTGGAAGGATGGGCTGGGCGGTAGCTGTCTTCCTTCTCTCTGGTCTACTCGGGCTGGTTTCCCTCAGCGGCAGGCTCTCCTCTGGGGACGCGGCCCTAATCCCACTCTTCACGGGTCTTTTCGGGCTCAGCACCCTACTCTTGGGTCTGGGCGGCGGAAACAGGCTGCCACCCCAGTGGGAGGGGGAGGAGGAGATACGGATCAATCCCAAGGTCTTGGGCGTGGGGGGATCGATAGGAGCCTTCATGGGGATGCTTCCCGCGGTGGGGCCCGCCCAGAGCACAGTGATGGCGCAGCTGGCCACGCAGTCGAAGACGGCGGAGGACTTTCTCCTCTGTGTGAGCGAGGTCAACCTGCTCAAGGTCTTCTACTCCTTCGTCCTCCTCTACCTCATCGGCAGGGCAAGGACGGGGGTGGCAGCAGCTGTGCAGCAGCTGGTGGAGGTGAATCCTTCCACCCTCGCGCTGATGGTTGGGGCGTCCCTCCTTGCGGGCGGGATAGCCACCGTTCTCCTCCTGTGGCTCGGCAGGTCGGCCTCGAGGTTCATTCCCCGCCTTCCCTACCGCCTCTTCCTCCTGCTCATTTCCTGCTGGGTGGTCGGGCTCACGCTCTGGTCCTGCGGTCTCGTTGGTCTCCCCATCCTCGCGACCGCGACAGCCATTGGCCTCCTCCCCCCGAAAGTGGGCGTAAAGCGTGTTCACTG
>CAZWBJ010000027.1:0-11313 GCA_964632175.1 Hadarchaeota archaeon (SeqCode) | reverse complement strand
TCATGTCGAGCTGGAGTCGCTTGATCTCCTCCAGAACCTTGAGGGTCTGGGCGTTAGTGTTCTCGATGATTCGGTGGGTCTGCACGGTGAGTTCCCTGACGATCTGCTGTGTCTGCGCGCTGGCGTTCCTGATGATTTTCTGGGTTTGTCTGTTCCCCAGCCAATGGGAGACCAGAATGGGAAGGGTGATGGTCATGAAGCCGGTGAGGACCTCCATCGATATCATTTCGTTTTACCTCCTTTCTGATTTTCCATCGGCTCCATTGGAGGGAGCGCCCTTTTAAAGGAGAAAAATCACGTTCGAACGTAAAACCTTCAGGCTTTGAGTGATACTCGATAAAACAGAAGATGACGGAGGAGGCCGAAGAAATCCTAAAGGCGTTCGTCAGGGATGCCGAAAAACTTCCCCAGGCGCAGGAGAGATACTACAGCCACGAAAAGCTGAACCTCACCAGGCCGGACGGTGAACCGCGCAGGGAGGAGGGATTCAGGGAGAGATTTCTCTCCATCGTGCCCGCCAAGGATGAGTCGGGCTCGGTGAGGGCGGAGGTGGCGAGATGGGTGTGACGCTGGAGAAGCTCAGGACCATCAGGGAGGGTGAGGTCTCGGTGGTTGAAAGAGTGGAGGAGTTCTTGGAGGAGGTGGAGCGCAGGCGGGAGCTGAACGCCGTGCTGGAGCTCAACCCGAGGCTGAGGGAGGAGGCGGAGGCCCTCGAGAAGAGGCTGAAGGAAGGGAAGGCGGGCAGGCTGGCGGGGTTGGTGATAGGGGTGAAGTCCAACATCAACGTGCTGGGCCTGCACGCCACTTGTGCCTCCCGAACCCTCGAGGATTACGTGAGTCCCTACGACGCGGAGGTTATCAGAAGGCTCAAGCAGGAGGGCGCCCTCATCTTGGGCATGCTCAACATGGACGAGTTCGCCTGCGGGTCGAGCGGGGAGACCAGTGCCTTCGGCCCGACCCGGAACCCGAGTGCTCCCGGCAGAATTCCGGGGGGATCGAGCAGCGGTTCAGCGGCGGCCGTGGCCTCCGGCCTGTGCGACCTCGCCCTAGGAACCGACACGGGGGGCTCGGTGAGGAACCCGGCCAGCCACTGCGGGGTGGTGGGGCTGAAGCCCACCTACGGGCTGGTTCCGCGGCACGGCCTGATCGATCTTGGGATGAGCCTCGACCAGATAGGCCCCCTCTCCCCCGATGTGGAGGGTGCGGCTCTTCTCCTCGAGTGCATCGCGGGGAGGAATGAGAGGGAATCGGCCATGCTGGAAGTGGACAGGGTGGAGCTCTCGGGAAGCCTGAGTCCCGAGGTGAAGGATATGAGGGTGGGAACCTGCGGGAAGTTCGCGGAGCTGACGGACCCCAGGATAGTGGACGTGATCGATGGGGCCGTGCAGGTGCTCTCCGACTTGGGCGCTGAGGTGGAGGAGGTGGAGCTCCCCAACCTGGAGAAGGCCCTCTCCGCCTACTACGTGATCGTGTCCGTGGAGTTCTTCTCCGCCACCCGGAGGTTCGACGGGAGGAAGTACGGGAGGAGAATAGAGGAGGTGTGCGGGGAGGAGGTGAGGCGCAGGATAGAGAGGGGAAGGTACATAAGCAGGAAGGAGTACAAGGGGAGGTACTACCAGCGCGCCCTGCAGGTCAGGGGGATCATAAGGGAGGAGCTGGAGAGGGCGCTGAAGAAAGTAGACGTCATCGTGGGCCCCACCGTTCCCAAGCTCCCCCACCCGCTCGGAACCCCGCTCACCCCGATGGAGATGTATGCCTACGACTATCTCACCGTGCCGGCAAATCTGGCCGGGATCTGTGCGGGGGTCATCCCGGCGGGAAGGGTGGACGGAATTCCGGTCGGGCTGCAGGTGCAGGGAAGAGTGCTGGGGGAGGCGGAGGTGCTCAGGGTGATGCTGGCGCTCGAGCGCTCGTTGCGCCCAGCTTCATAACTCCAGCACACCAAACCCATTACCCCGGCCCAGAGAGTCGAACCTTTCGAGCTTTTCCGGCAGTTTTTACAGGTTTAGCTTTCCCCGGCGCAGAGGGTCTTACGGCTGGTCTTTCGGGCTTTCCTAGAGACTTCTCCAACCTCCCAACTCTCTCATCCAGAGCGAGCATGGCCTCCGCCATCTTCTGCTCCAGGGTGGAAAGCTTCTCCACCTTCTCCTCTAAGGACTTGAGGAGCCTCTCCACCTCCACTCTTCCCTTCCCCTCCGCCGGCATCTCCTCCACCCTCTCCTCCAGCGATTTGATCCTCTCCTCCACCCGCTCCAGTTCCTCCTTATCCACCACCCTCTCGTTCAGGGCCTTCAGGAGAGAGGAGACGGAGTCCAGGCGGTCGAAAACCTCCCCCACCTTTTCCACCTCCTTGGGCAGCGAGAGCTTTTCCACACTCTTCAGTTTCTTCTCCAGTTCCTCCAGCCTCCCCGCCTTCTGCTCGATCTCCTCCAGCCGACCCAGCAGGGGCTCCACCCTTTCCAGCACCTCCCCCGCCTCCACCACCCTCTTGGAGAATCCCTCCACATCCAGCCCCTTCAGGGTTTCCTCGAGGGCGGAGATTCTCTTCTCCAGCTCGCCCAGCCCCTCTGGTTTCGCCCCCTCCAGCTTCTCGAGCTTGGGCCCAAGATCCTCCAGCTTCTTCGCCAGCGCCTCCACCTGCGGAACGGACTTCAGAGTCTCAAAGCTCTGCATGACCTCTCCCATCTCCTTCTTGGTGGCGAACTCCCCCATCTTCACCTCCAGGGTGCTCACGGACTTCATCAGCGTCCTCACGGTTTCGTCCAGCCTCTCCAGCCTCAGGTTCAGCTTGGCGAAATCCCTCAGTCCCCGCTGGACCTCGAAGAACATGGTGGCCACCTTGTCCGCATGCCGCTCCACCTCTGCCTTGGTCCGCTTCACGTCCATGAGCTCGAGCGAGACCTCCCTGCTGAGCTCGTTCAGTCCCTTCAGCCCCCTGAAGGTGCCCACGGTTTTTTGAAAGTCGGAGAGCTCCCTCCTGAACTCCTTCAGCTGCGTCTCCAGGGTGTCCAGTCTTCCGCGCAGGAGGGAAATCTCCGCCTCCCGGCGCTTCATCTCCGAGAGGAAGATCTCGGGTTTGATCTGCTCTACCAAGGAGAGAGCCTGCTCCGATCTCTTCCTAGCCTCACCCAGCTCCCTCTCCGCGTTCAGGGCGAGGGACCTCACCTCCCCGATCTTCTCGCTCAGCTGCCCGAACCTCGTGTCGAAGAGCTCCCTCATGGCTGACAGGGCATCCATCCTCGCCTTCATGCGCTCAAGCTCCGCCGAGAACTCCTTTAATAGAACCCTAGTCCCGCCAGCGGATTTTGGTGCCTTCGTGGCCTTCGCGGCCATCTTGTAGTTAGCCGAGAGCTATATTATAGTGTGGCCGCCGAGCGGTGAACCCTGAAACGTTCGCACCTCGAAGACGAACCGCGCGAGTCGGTTTCATGATGCGGGTCAGCCCGATCACGTCCCGTGGAGCGCTAGGTTTGATTGTCAGGGGCTCAGACTACGTACCTACGTAGACTTCCGGGGGGTTTCCCAGACTACGCATATACGTAGACCAGATTCACGAGCCGAAGCATACAGGCAGGGTCTTGCATAGTGACCACAGTACACATTTCACTTGGGACCCGGACGGCGGTAGACTTGCGCATTCCTCACTACTGTTGTGGATCCCCTCCAGCCGCTTGAGGACTACGTACCCACGTAGAGTTTAGCGAGCTGCCTGAACCCAAAGGGGTCAAGACTACGTACCTGCGTAGATATGCTTCTGACGGACTACGCACCGAGTCGCCACAAGGATCATCTCTACGCATATACAAGACCGATTTCCGACCGAAAGACTACCGATATACGTAGACCTTGGTTTGCGTGAGCGGGCGGCTGCGGTGGCTGTACCTAAGACAGCTCGTCAGGGGACTACGTAGCTACGAAGATCCCCCTGAACTGGCGTGAAGGAGTTCATTTCTCGGAACTAGGCCGGCCTGATAGGGACTACGTGTATACGTAGAGCTCCTTTCACGCTTGGGACTCGCATGCGGAGCCCAGCGGGGGAGCCTAGTGTGATGGCTTTGGTTTCAGGAATACGCTCACTCACCCAGCTTCTCTATCGCCCTCTTGAATTTCCTGCCGAAGGGCTCCGGTTTGAGTTCCAGGTTCAGGAGGGTCTCGGCAGCCGTCCGGAGGGCCATGCTGGCGGGGGAGGTAGGATAGGCCGCCACCACCGGGAGGTTCTGCCTGAAGGAGACCCCGACGGACGGGTCCTCGGGGACCACCCCTAGGAGCCTCCCCACCCTCCTCGCCTTTTCCTTCCACCCCTCCTCCCCCTCGGGCATTCTGTTCAGGATCACGCCCACCGTCCTCGAACCTAGGAGCCGCTCCAGCCCCCTCGCCGTTCTGACGGTGGCGTCGATGGAGTCGTCGCTGGGCTCCACCACATAGATCAGCCCGTCGGCGATGGAGGTGAGGAGGAGGTGCTCGAAGCCAAAGGAGGCGGGCGTGTCCACTACCACCCTCTGGAAGAGCTTTCTCAGCTTGGACTGCAGGAGGTCGAACTTCTGCTTGGTCACCCTCAGGAACTCCACCGGATCACCCCTCAGCCTGGGCAGGAACTGGGCCCCGGCCGGGAGGATGGAGAGGTTGGGGTAGAGGGCGGTTCCCCCGGACCTGAGCTGGCAGAGGTAAAGGGCCTCCTCCAGCCCGCACTCCTCGGACAGGACATCCGAAAGGGTGCGCTCCGCCCCCGGGCACATCTTGAGCTGGATGGTCTGGACGTGGGTGTCCCCCTCCACCAGAAGCACCCTCTCCTCCGGCTTGAGCTTGGACATCCAGATGGCCAGCCCCATGCTCACGGTGCTCTTCCCCGCCCCGCCCTTGGTCCCGATGACCGAGAGGATCACCTGAAGACCTCCTTTATGTCCTCCTCCACCTCCTCCTCCGAGGGGAGGGGCGGGCCTAAGAACTTCCTCACCTGGAGCCTGACGTCGGCGGTTCTCTGCGCGTACTTCCAGCGGCCCGATCCCTCTATGGAGACCAGCCCAGCCCGCTCAAGGAGGAAGAGGTGGTAGCGGACGATGGCATTGGTCACCTTGAAGCCCCTCGCCGCCGCTCTCCTGGTGAGTTCCGCCAGCCTGATCTTCTTGCCCGACCCCAGCTCCTCGAAAAGCCACCTCCTCAGCGGGTGGGAGAGCCCCTTGGCTATCAGGTACTGCTGCTCTGGAGAGGGGGTGGACCATCCCTCCCCCGCGAAAGCCCTCACCGCCGGGCCCTTCTCGATCTCCGTGTTCTCCCTCCCTTCAGCACGGGCGAGAGCGCCTCCTTGTACTCCTCTATCACAGGTGCCTTTTCTTCGACCTTGGGCGCCTCCTCCTTGGGTGCTCCTGCCTCCACCACCCCCTTCAGCCCGTGCTTCTCCAGCAGGCGGTTCACCGCCGGCTCCAAGCTCTCTAGGTAGAATTCCACCATGTCGAAGGCCCCCTCCTCCAGCTTTCTCTCCGTCAGCTCCAGCTCCGTCCGCTGGTCGAAGGTGTCCACGCCGACCTTCTCCAGAGCCTCTATCTTCTGCCTCACCGCGTCCACCCGGGCGGAGGCGGAGGTGTATTTGTCGAGCTCCTCCACCGACATGCGCCCGACCTGGTGGAGGATGGGCCTGAAGTTTATGAAGTAGGGCTTCCCCTTGTTGTAGTCGGGGTTGAAGTACATCCCGTGCCCCACCCCGGCGCGGGAGATGGAGCGCATGTACTCGGCGCCGAACTTCTCCGCTATCCTGGCGAGCTCGTCCTCGTCCCTCGTCCAGAGCTGGATCTGGTTCCTGATGTTGGCCCTTATCTCCTTCTCGAAGTCGGAAATGACCTGGGAGATCAGCACTATTCCCACCCCCCACTTCCTGAACTCCCTCACCCCGCGCTCCAGCTGCACCACCCCCTTCCCCGCGCCCCCGAACCTCGGCAGCAGGCGGTGGACCTCGTCGAAGATGAGAAGGGCCCTGAGTTTCGGCGACTCCTCCAGCCTGGCGTCGAAGACGCTCTGGATGAGGTTCTGGATGAACAGGTCAAGCTGCTCCGGTTTGAGCTTCTCCACTACGAAGATGTATATCCTGCCGTTCGGGTCTTTTATCATCCTCCCCACATCCACCTTCATGTTCGGGTCCTCCACCATGATGATCCTCCCCGGGAAGCCGTGGGCCTGATCCTGGGAGAGGCCGAACTTGGAGAAGTACTTCAGCATCTTCTCCTCCTTGCACTTGCGGAGGAAGCCCGTCCACTGGGCGGTCGGGTCAATCACGATCACGTTTTTCCTGTTCAGGAGCGCCTCCTCGGCCAGATCCATTCCGGCTATGGTCTTCCCCGACCCCGTTGCTCCCGCTATGATCATGTGGGTGGTCAGGTCGTCAAACTTGAGGAAGGCCCTGCGCTTGGTCTCGGCTAGAACCCCCATCCAGGCCGCCTCCTCCATGCCAGGGAGCTCGGCGAAGGCCACTAGGTGCTCGAAGCGCTTCTTCACCTTCATGCGGCTGCGCTCCCACCTGTAAACTAGAATTCCCGCCCCAGCCGCCAGCGCGCCGGTGGCTAGGGTGGCGAAGAGGGAGGACATGGCCATACCCATGACGGAGATCTCCTTTGGCGCCTCGCTTCTGAGTTCGAAGCCCGTGACGGAGGAGGTGGAGTAGGTTCTCCCGTCCGCCCTGTACTCCGCCTCCGCCTCCACCCTGTAGTCCGCCTCGGGGAGGTTGGAGGGGAGCTTGAACTCGTATATCTTGGAGAAGGTGGTCTCGAAGCTCAGGTTTTCAATTCTGGTCAGCACCACCTTCCCGTCGGGCCCGATCACCCGGAGGATGAGCCTAGCGTCGACCTGGGGGAGCTTCCCTATGTTCAGCATGTTCACGCTCACCGCCGCCGATGACCCGGGCCTCACCGTGGGCTGGACGGGGGAGACCCTGAGGTCCACCAGCGACTTCTCCGCCGGGACCACCTTGAGGTTCACCGGTATCTCCCGGAGGGTGAGGGAGACTTTACCCATGAGGGCGTCCAGAACCACCGAGCCGTTCACGTTCCCCACGGGCTGGGTGGAGGGGATGGTTATGAGAAGGTTGAGGGCGTTGGACTCGAGCGCCCGGATGGGAATTTCGTTCTCCAGCACCGAGACGATCCCCTCCAGATCCCCGGCGAGCTTGGGGAGGACCTTCATGTCCACCGGCGAGCGGTTGCGGAGGGAAATCCTCATGCTTACTTTCTCCCCCTGCTGGACCTCAAGGAAGAGGGAGGCGGGATCTGGGATGAGCATCTCGCCGAGCGCCCCCATCTGGGCCACCACGTTCTCGAACCTTCCGACGGCCGCCTCCATCCTGCCGGCCGCCCCCTGCAGGCTTCCCGCCGCCGAACTAACGCTGGAGGCCGCGGACTGGAGGTTGCTGGAGAGCTGCTCGAAAGAATAGGTGGTCTCGGCCAGCACGTAGGCGGAGAGCCCCTGGTACTCCACGGTGAGGGTGTGGGCTATCTTGTCGACCGAGCCTCCTATCTTGGCGAAGGTGCCGGTCCTAGTCTGGAAGTTCCAGTCGCCAGACCTGAAGACGGTGAGCTTGTCCTCGGAGGAGATCTGGTCCAAGAGAGAGGAGTAGTTGAAGGTTATCCTCACCTTGTCGAACTTCCCCCCGAGGTTTTCCGAGACCTCCACGGCGAAGGCTATGAGCTTTGCCCTGACGTCGGGGATGTGGGCGGCGGTGGGCGGGAAGTTGTCGAGCCTTATGAGGTTCTCGAAGAGCGCCCAGTCCGGCGGGTTCTCGAAGGTCTTGAGGTTCATCAGGGTTATGCGGTAAAGCGGGTGGATGATGTGTAGGTCGTAGATCCCCTTGATGATGATGCCGGAGTAAGCCCCCGACTTGCCCGGTCTGACATCGATGACGCACCCCTCCGTGGTCTTGGATTCGAACCTAAGGGTGAGGTCGGTCAGCGGGGCGCCCTCTCCGTTTCTCAGTTCTCCGGCCACCTGCACCGGCAGTCCCACATAGTAGGTGTTCTCACCCGTGCCGATGATGTTGTCCTGGTCAGCTGCCCAAGCCCGGACCACCCCGAACCCGATTCTGCGGGCGTTCTCCGAGACGGGGAAGGTGTAGGAGAAGGCCCCGTTGCTCAGGGTCGCCTGCCAAGTCTCGTTATCCAGTCCGCTCCCGTAAAGCCTCACGGACAGCTCTGGAATCGGCAACTCCTCCGGCAGCAGGGTGGCGGTCACGGTGAGCGTGAGGTTGTCGTATTGGGTGACCGCGATCTTGTCGAGCTGGAGGTCGAGCCGGATGGTCTTCACCCAGATGGTGCAGGAGTTCTCCGACTCTATCCCCCCGCCCGCCCTCGCCTTGAAGGTTAAGGTGTAGGGACCGAGTTGGGAGGGGGCGGGGAAAACGTATGTGAACCTTCCCTCACCGTCCGTGGGAACCGTCGTGCTCGTGTCGCCCCAGCTCACCTCGATCTGCTTGTTTCCGAGCTTCAGGCCGTCTGGGGCGAGTACAGCCGTGCCAGAGATGGGGATGTTATCTCCTGGATTCACCACGTTGTCGAAGCTCAGGGAGAGGATGATGCGTTTCACGTAGTACGTCAGAGATTGCGAGGAGGAGCCCTGGATTCCATTAAAGGAGGTTCCCGAGAAGGCAAGGCTGAGCTGTACGGCTCCCAAAGAGTTCTCGGCGGTAAAGCTCGGGGTTCTCCAGATCCCCTCGGATCCCGTGTAAGTAAGGTAATATGGCCCCTGACCGTTCACGGTGACTTGGAAGGGGTTGGCCTCCTGCTGAGAGGTGACGAGATAGTAGCTGCTTCCGTCGTACTCCCTTATTTTCACTAGAATGCGGAAGTTCTCACCCGGGTTTAGCACCCCATCGGTCTCCCCGTGCGCATCCAGAACTAGTATATCGGTGTAGCGAAGTTCCCTGACCGAAACCCACTTTTCTGAACTCCCCGTGATTTCGTTTTCGTCCATGCAGGAGACTGTCACCGTTTTGAGACCCAGCAGGCCAGGCGGACTCAAGGTAGTACTGAAGCGACCTTCAGAATCGGTGTAGGTGCTCCTAGACATATTTTCCCAGCTCTGAATTATTACCGCCGTATATTGTGGAACAGGCCAGCCCTCGGGAGCAACCGTTACCCTTCCGCTAACCTCTATACTCTGGTTTGCCATGATGATGTCGTCCGAGAGGCTGAGTTCGATGTTAAGAACGCGAACGTATAAATAAAGGGAATTCTCCCGCTGGAACACATCGTCCTGGATGAACACTTTCAGCCTGTGGGGGCCTAGAGCCGAAGGAGCCTCGAAGGTGTAGGAGTACTCTCCATTGTTATCCGTCTGAACTTGGGCTATCTCGGTGCTGCCTATGTAGATGTGAACAAGATTATCCACGGGGTCTCCGGAGTACTCATACCACGCCCTGCCGGAAACCCTCAAACCCGCCTGCCCAGGCCTGACCGCACCGTTGGAAGGGTTGGTTCCTTCATAGAGCTGGATGGAGATGAGGATTCTCTCCACCCAAAGATCCTGGATGTTTTCTCCCAGAATGCCGTTTTCATCCACGCACTTGACCTTCACTTCATGGCGACCAGAGGTGTAAGGCGCGTTTATCTTCTTGGAATAGGCGCCCGCTCCACTGGTCCACACTACGGGCAGCTGCTCCGCGTTATCCACATAAACGTGAACTATCTTTCCCGCCAGCGCCCAGGAGGCACCAGCAGCCTGCACCACGGCGCTCCCGGTCACCCACACCTCTGCCCCTCCGTCCACCTTCGTTTTGTCCAGCACCTCGGAGAGGAGGAGGGTCCTCACCTCAAGATCCTTGGAGGAGGGGGCCAGCATGTAGTAGGGTGTGTTCCCAGAGACGTTCTCGATGATGACCTGGTAAACCCCCACGGCGGAGGGGGCGTTGAACTGGAAGGAGTACCACCCATTCTCTCCTATCCCGGCGTATCTGGTTTCATTATCCCAGCTCAGTCTGTACTTCACCGATACCTGCCCGGTCAGCGGCTCGTTGTCCGGCCTGATGATCGCCTGGCCCCAGCAGGTCACTAACTCGCCCGGGTTAACTATACTCTCGTTGAGATCGTTTTCGGTGTTGTCGGTGAAGTTGATGGTTACCTCCACGGCGTTGGTGTCGTAGGTTCTGCTGTTCTCTCCATGCAGTTCCCCGTAATCCGTGTAAACCCGGAAGGTCCACCTCCCCCAAGTGCTAGGCGAGTAGAAGCGGTAGGGGCCTGTGGAGGGCCAGTTCCCGTTGTTGTCGGTGTACACCACCTCCTCCGATGCCCCCTGCCATTTCCGGATCTTGATCTGATAGTTGCTGAGGGGATTTCCGCTGGGCTCGAACCACGCGCTACCCCATGCCTCTATCATCTGTCCGGGAGTGGCCTCCACGGGGCTCAGATTGAGGGAAATCCTGAGGGCCTCGCTGGACATGAGGCAGTAGTTTTCGTTCTCTATCTCCTCCGGTGTGGTTTTCATCCTTACCAGGACCCTGAACGTCCCGGTGGAGGTGGGGGCGGTGAAGTAGATGGTGTAGACGCCCGAGGAGTTCGTCCAGTTTTCCCCTAGCTTCTGCTTGGTCAGGTCGAAGTTCTCGTGCAGCCCCACCCAGAGCTCCACCTTCTGGTTCGCGATCGTCATCCCCTCGGGCCACATGGTCGCAACCCCGGAGGCGAGCACCCGCTGTCCGGGTTGCACTTGGTTGTCGTCTAGGGAGACGGTCAGGGTGAGGGTCTTCACGTAGTACGTTTGGGTGTTGTCCCCCTCGAGGCCGTTCCAGGAGGTCCGCACCCTGACCTGGTGGGGGCCCAGGGAGGTGGGGGCCTGCAGGGTGAAGGAATAGTTTCCGCTCCCATCGGCCTGGTTCTCCCCCTTGAGCTCCCCGTCCTGGTAAACCTGAACCGTCACGCCCCCGACCGCCGTTCCATCCGGGCGGAGGGTGAGGGTCCCGCTGATGGTTAGGTTCTCGCCCGGGTTGTACCAGGGCTGGGCACCCGAGTAGTACTTGTAAAAGCTGATGGGCACCTGAATGGTCTTGACCTGGTAGGTGTAGGTGGCGGAGGTCGAGCCGATGATGTTCTCGCCCGAAGAACCCCAGATGTTGTCCACCTGGAGGGAGTAGGAGCCGAGGGAGGTGGGGGCGGTGAAGCTGGCCTGCGTCCGCCAGATGGAGTTCTCCCAGTACTCCAGCGGGTAATTGTTCTGGCCGATGCGGAGGGTGAAGGAGCCGGAGGCGACGTCGTACAGGACGCTCCCGTTGTCCTCCCTGATCCTGACCGTAAGCCTGTAGTTCTCACCCGGGTTCAGGATGTTGTCCAGCTGGCCGTGGCTGTC
>CAZWBJ010000026.1:0-11412 GCA_964632175.1 Hadarchaeota archaeon (SeqCode) | reverse complement strand
AGGACCGTCACCTCGGCGGTCCCCGAGATCACCCCCTCGGCGGGCCTCAGGCGGAGGGTGGTCGAGGCGGGGGAGCGGAAGCGGAGCCTGTTCTCCCTCAGGGTGCAGGAGAGGAAGTCGGGGCTCTGGACCCTCAGGATGGCGGCGTTCTCGTAGCCGTTCTTCGGGGTCACCCTGATCTCCACCTCCCCCTCCGGCCAGGGACCAACCGACCACTCCCTCTTGACCACGGAGTAGGGGTAGGTGTAGAGGCGGAGGAGGGAGTACTTGGAGACCCGGACGTTCCTGTACTGGCTCCCGCTCGGGGGGTAGGGGAAGGTCTGGACCCCCCTGTACTCCTCGTGCGAGCCGACCGGCCTGTACTCCAGCTCGAAAAGGTTCACGAAGTAACCCTCCTCGGGCGGGGAGACGTTTATGCTTATGGGCGTGTTCAGGCTCAGGTAGACCTTGGGCTGGTCATCTCCCACAGAGTCCCCCCAGATGTAAAAGCAGGAAACGAGCTCCCCAGATCCCATGTTCTTCTGGAACCATTTGTGCTCGCCGTAGTCCTGGAAGGAGACGTCGGAGCGGGTGTCGGAGTTAATCTTTGTGATCTTCCAGGGGGTGTAGTAAAGGTTGTAGGTCTGGCTCCCAGAAAACTCCGTGTAGTCTGACCTCGGCTCCTTCTCCTCCAGGTAGACGGTTAGCTGGAGCCAGTGCCCGTCCCCGCTCACGCCCAAAGAAGCATAGGCCCAGATGTTGGCGGGCTTATCACTCTTGGCGTATAGATCTTTATCTCCCTTCCTGTGGGGGGGCCGGAAGGCGCTCGCCTCGGAGCTCGGGTAGTTCCCCGGGAAGGGATAAATGGAGTCGGTCCTCGGAAGCTGCACCCACTTCGCCCCAACCCTGTAGGTTTTTCCGTTGTACTGGTAGCGATCTCCGGAGTTCAGGGAGTTGTAGGTCTTCTCGTCGACCTTCAGGGAGATCCAATTCCCCGTATCCACCCAGCCGTAGTCCGTAACCGTCACGTAGACGTCGGCCTTCCACTCCACCGGAACGAGAGTGTAGACCCTGGCATCGTAGGAGTTCTCCCGCCCCCCGCCCCAGCCGGGGAAGTGCAGGGTTATGAGCTCGTTGTCGTTCCTGAGGACCTGCTCGGGCCCCACCTCTATCCCCGTGGACTCCCACCTGTTCTCCCAGCCGCTCCCCACCACCTCCTCGCTGCAGCTGAGGCCCCTCAGGATCTTCCGATAGTTCTCCAGCTCCAGGTCGAAGGGATCGTAGCGGAGCCCGACGGAAAAAACCTGATAACCTCCCCTCTCTATCCTTCCCTCCCTCAGCTGGTTCTCGTACCCGGGGGAGGAGAATTGGAGGGAATACTGGAAGTCGCCCCAGGGAAGGAAAATTTTAAATCTCCCGTCCTCTCCTGCTTTCGAGAGCAGGGAGTTTTCCCCGAAGGAAGCCCGAATCTCGGCGGGGATCCCCTCCCCGGTCTCCAGATCGAAAACCCTCCCCTCCAGCACAGGGTAGAGCCTGACCACATACTTGCAGGGCTCCCACCTGTAGCCGGCGAGGCAGGGGGGAAGGAGGGCGAGGAGGAGGAGGGCGGCAAACCTCATAAGAGTTATCGCCGAGTCTGGTTTTTAAACGGAAGAACGGCATGCTCAGGATTCGAGGATGAAAGGTCTGGGGAGAACCACGATCACCCTAGTTCTGAATCTCTGCCTGGGAATCCTGTAAGTATACGAAAGGGGATAGTGGGCGGGAAGGGGGAAGTTCAGGGGAAGCGTCGGGTTTTCGTAGTCAAGGATTTTCTCGGTGGGTCTGTCCTCCAGCTCAAGGGTGATGGTGTACTGCCCCCACCAGGCCGTCACCCCCAGAAACCAGAGGTAGATGGGAGTGGCTGCCGCCCTTCCCAGGTTGCCGCACGGATCCTCCCTAGAAAAGGAAACCTCCGAGATCCTCATCTCCCTGATAACGGAGAGACCCTGTGGCCCCATGGGATGAGGGGGAAGGATCTCGGGGAAGGGGTTCAAAAGGAAGAGTTCCTCCTGCGCACCCTTCAAAAACCTGAGGAGGGAGGGCAGGGTGAGCTCCTGCAGCTTGGGCGCTCTTATCTTGGTTTTCTCCAGCCCGCTTTCCCCCAGCCGCCAGCTCTCGACCTCCTCCTCAACTCCCTCTTGGAGCAGCTCGCGCATCACCCGATCCGCCTCGTTCTCGGGTAGATTCTCTACTTCCAGCTTCTTTTCGAGTGTGGAGAGAGCGTCTTTAAGCTGGGGAAGAAGGTTCTCCCCCAGGCCCGAAAGGACGGATTCGAGCTTCTGGAGTCTGCTTCTAACCGCCCTCGCCCTCTCCTTCGCCGGTGCCTCCTTCCCTGCCTCCAGCAGGGCCTCCTCGGCGGCCTCTACCGCCGGCTGCAAGGTCGGGGGAGTGAGGGAAGCGAGCTGGATGGAGGCCGAGGGAGGGAAGAAAGAACCGAAGACCTCGAGCTCCTGCCTGCACCAAGCCATCTCAAACAGCGCTGCCGTCTCCTCGCGGGAGAGCTTCACTCTTCCTCCCAGGGCCCCTCCCCAGGCCCTCAGGTACTCCATCTTCCGCCAACGATCGTGTATCTCATCCAACCTTCTGAGGAATTCGTTCATCCGCTCCTGAAGCAAAAAATACCTACAGTCGACGAAGGCCTGAACCTCCCTCAGCGGACGGGTAAGTTTAACCTGAGCACCGCTTGCATAGAGGAGGGCGTTCATCTCGCACCTCGCCCTAATGAAACCGTTCTCGGCGGGCTCGATTTGGAGGGAGGTTGGCTCGCACAGAACCCTTACGCCCTCGAGCAGGGGGAGCCAGGGGGCGAGGGATTGGAGGTGCTGGAGGGCGAGCCTCTCCAGAGCGTTCTCCCTGAGTTCATCGGAGGGATAGTTGTCGGCCTCCGCACCGACCTCTCTTGCCGCCAAGTAAACAGCGTTCCTCAGGAGGTTGGAGAGATCGACCTCGGCCGCATGCACCTTCGCCGAGAGACGGAGGAGCTCTTGGGTCTGCAGATGGAGCTCGTTAGCCCGATGAGCAGCTTCCCGTAGATTCACCGCGACGCTCGCGGAGATGAGGAGAAGCGTGAGTCCCACCGCCGTGAAAGGAGCGCTCATGAGAACAGCTCCAGGGTGAGCTCGGCACGGCGTGGCGGTAGGGAGGGAATGGTGAGCGTGATGGACTCCCTAGCGAGGAGGGAGTTCCCGCCCTTCCCTATCTCGAGGGAGCCCTCTGCCCGGAAGCTAAGCCTGTAAGGGAGGGGAAGGAGGTTGTCGAGCGAGTTCCTGAGCTCCTCCGCCAGCCTCCGCTGAAACTCCGAAGGAAAGCCGAGAAGCGCGAGTTCCGCGAGCAGCTGCGAGTAGCTCTTGAATCTGAACGTCCTCGGCTGCCCCAACCATTCATAGGAAAAGGTGGCGGGCCTGGTTTCAAGGAGGGTCAGGAGGGTGCGCCTCGCTAGGGGCTCAGGCCCGTCGGCTCCGAGCGGTGTCGTCAGGAGGAGAAGGGAGAGAGTAACACATATCGAGAAGAAGGCTAGATCCATCAATCCGTCCATACCACCAGCTCCGCGGGGCGATGGGCGAAGGAGGCGGGGAAGCGAACCGAATATTTCAGCCTAGGCCCGAGCTGCCACGCCAGCCTTCCGTTTTCCTCCAGCCAAGCGGAAACCCCTGCTAGCCTGCAGACCTCCGAGAACTCTTGCAGGTTGTCCGAGTAGAGTTCAGCGAGCTTCGCCGCGAACCTGAGCTTTTCGCGAAGATGCGCCGCCGCCTCTCCCCTGAGCTGGACCTCACCTAGGGAAAGGACGAGGAGGAGGAAGAGGCTGCAGCAGAGGGCTGAACGAAGCGGGTCGATCAAGTTGCCTCGACAAGCATGAGAAAATCTGACTTGAGGATCCTAAGCCTAGAAGGGCTGGTCCAGGAGGAAGCCGGGAGCGGCAGGGGGAGGTCGATGTACTCCGTCGCCTCCGCATCCCCCACCCTAACGGAGACCCGCACCGGGTTCCCCCCGAGGCTAAGGGCGGAGAGGGGGGGAAGCTCAAGCTCGGCACTCACCTCCCCCTTTGTGGCCGCGCAGAGGAAGAGGAGCTGGGATATCTCCCTCGCCAAAAGTGATGCCTCATGCTCCCCGGCCCTGCGCTGGAGGACGGAGTGGAGCTTCAAACCGCAAGCCAGGAGGACGAGGACCACCACCGAAACCCCGAGTGAGGCGGCGGTGAACAGTCCCTTACTCGACCTCAAGGAACCAGCCTCCTCCCGTTTTCTTAAGCCTGAGGGTGTAGGCTCCCCTCTTCAGGATGATATTTTCGGAGAAGGGAATGGGCAGGCTCTCCACGCGGGGGGGCGAGAGGAGCTGGAGGAGCCTACCCCGGACCACGATTTCAGCCTTATTGATGACCACTTGGAGTTCCCCCGCACCGTAGCATACGGTCCTAGCCCTTTCCACAAACTCCTGGAACTCCTGCAGCGATTCCTGCTCCCCCTTCTTTTGGCGGAAGATTTCCACAGCTCTCACCCCGAGCCCCGCAACCGTGGCCGAAAGAACCGCCCCCACCAGGAGAAGGACTGGGAGGGACCCGACTGCCCTCAGCCCAAGGCGACCTCTCCCTCCCATGGAAGGTAGCCGCTCTTGGTAACCCTGACGTTTGCCAGAAGGACGTCGGAGGGTATCGTGAAGGTGTAGGAGTTGGAATTGATTCCAAGCGTGTGGGCCTTCACTCCTCCTTGGTAACTCACCGTGATCGTGGCGCCCCCCACAGGTTTACCCGTCTGGGCGTCGAGAACCTTCACGGTGAGCCTACCGGAGGAGGTCTGGAACTGGACGTCCAAGTCCTTCAGCATCGCTCTCTCCGAAGTCCTGACAAACTGCATCAGGACGGTCAGGCAGAACATGGCCACGGCTATGGAGATCACCAGCTTGAGGGGCATCTCCGTGAGTTCTCCCTTCGCGTTCATCGCGTCTCTTGGAGGGAGCACCCTTTTAAAGGAGAAACAAGTCGGTTGATGCCTTGGGTCTACCTCCTCATGGACGAGAGGGGAAGAGTCTACACGGGTTGCACCGCCAACCTGCGCAGGCGCTTGCAACAGCACTTCTCTCAAAGCGCTCGCTCCACCAAAGGATGGAGGTCGCTCAGGCTGGTCTACGCGGAGGAGTTCCCCACGCTGAGGGAGGCCAGAAGAAGGGAGGCCGAGGTTAAAAGAATGAGGAAGGAGGAGAAGCTCGACCTCATCAAAAAGGGGATCCCGAAGAAGGCGCTCGAACTCTCTCCGTAGGGGCCAAGGCCGGGATTCGAACCCGGGTCACGGGCTCCACAGGCCCGGATGCTAACCGCTACACCACCTTGGCCATCAATAACTCGTGAGTTTTACTATTACCGGCAGCGTCAGAACCGCCAGTACTCCCCCAGCGTTCTCTTAACCTCCTCTATCACCGCCGGTCTCTTCGGTTGCGGCATCTCAAACTCCTCCCCGAGCATCGCCCTGAAGACGTTGCAGGCTCCCTCGGCCATCCCCCTCAGGTTGTATCCCCCCTCGAGCACGAAGAGCGCCGGTCCCTTCCTCACCACGGCCCACGCCAGCCAGCCGAAGGAGGTGGAGGAGAGCTGGAGGGAGGTCAGGGGATCCTCACGGTGGGCGTCGAAACCCATCGAAACGATCAACATTTCCGGCTTGAACTGTGCGTAGAGTGGCTCGAAGACCTCTTGGAGGGCGGCCGCGTACTCGGCATCCCCGGAGCCCGGGGGCATGGGAACGTTCACCGTATATCCCTCCCCTTCCCCCTCCCCCACCTGCCAGACGAATCCCGTTCCGGGGTAGAAGGCGCTCGGATCCTGATGGAGGGATATGTAGAGCACGTCCGGATCAGAATAAAATATCTCCTCCGTCCCGTCCCCGCAGTGGGCATCCAAATCGAGGATGAGGACTCTCCTGACTCCCCTTTCTCTCACCCAGGCCGCGGCGATGGCGGCGTTGTTGAGATAACAGAAGCCCGCACCCCTCCGTCTGGAAGCGTGGTGACCGGGCGGGCGCACGAGGCAGAAGCAACTCCTCCCCTCCTCCAACACTTCCTTCGCCCCGACAAGCGCCCCTCCCGCGGCCAGAAGGGAGAACTCGTAGGTCCTCCGTCTGGTGGGAGTATCGCTGTCCAGCGGAACTTCCCTTTCACAGAGCCGTTTCAGGAGCTCCAGGTAGGGGCGCTCGTGAACCATGAGGATCTCTTTCTCCTCGGCCATCCTCGGCTGGAGAAGGGTGAGGTTCTGCCACAGGCCGCTTTTCCTCAGGGCCGCGACTATCGCCTCAAGCCTCTGGGGACTCTCGGGATGATGGGGTCCGGGGTCATGCCTGAGGAAGTCCTCCGAGTAGACCACCGCTACGCCAGCCTCAGCACCCCTCTGGTTTTTAGCCATTCTCTCTTAACTTCCCTTACTTCAAGCCTGTGTTTGAAGAAGGGAGCGTTCAGCACCAGCGTCTCGTATTCTCCCCCCTCCCCTGCCGGATTGAAGCCGAATTTCTTGGAAAGGGACAGGAGCTCCTCCACCGCCTGTTCGTCCAGCCTCCTCCCCAGCCAGTCCTCCCCCAGCCCCTCCGCCGATACCGATGTCACGATGATTTCCATCCCCGCCGCGATCTCCTCCTTCAGCACTTCCACGGGATCCCTTCCCCAAAGGGGTGCAACGTGCCTGATGCCGAGGGAGAGGCAGACCCCGTCAATCCTCTTCTTTTGATAGCTCGAGGCAATCGCCCCGCTGACTAGCGCTTCCAGTTCCAGCCTTCGGAGGGCGGAGGCGAGTTCTTCCACTTCCCTCTCCTTCTCACCGCTCACCCCGACCTTGAGCAGGGGGAGCCCGATGCATTCGGCGAACCTGTCCATGAGGGAAAGGTTGGGGGTGTGAAACATCCAAGAATCCTCTCTCCCGGGAAGGGCTGAAATGAGAAGCACCCGGGAGCGTCCATGCTCGAGAACAGACTTGAGGGCGAAGGTTGAGTCCTTGCCACCGCTGACCAGGACCCCAGTTATCCCCATCCTCTTATAGAGGGGCGTGAACTTCAGAATGAACCGGAGGGTACCGCTGGCCCTTGCCTCGCTCTTTGCCGGAATGATCCTGCTCTTCGAAGGTGTCTCGCCCTCCCCCTCCAACCTTTTCGACGGGGGCTTGATCTTTCTGGGCCTTGCGCTCGTGACAGGCTATCTGGCCATCTTGGGCGACACCTTCCGCGAGTGGATGAACGATTCTCCCCTGAAAGCCATGACACCGGTCATTTCCTCTCTGGGGGTGGCAGTCCTCTGTCAGTCGGCGAGCGGGCTCTACTCCCTCCCCAGCAGAACGGTGATGGCCGTGACAGGTTTCATCCTGGTGCTTTTGCCCCCCCTCCTCCTCTGGTTGAGGGGTTCGTGATGTTCAGGCGCAAAAAAGCTGAGGAAGCTCCGAGGGAGGATCTCTCAGACGAGTTCGCAGCACTCTTCCAGCGGGTAAAGGATCTGGAGGCCCGGGTGGAGGCACTGGAGCGAACCGTGGGCCAATCGCCAGTCCCGCCTCCTCCCTTCCCCCAGCCGGAGCAGAAGGGCGGGATCGTGAGGGGGAAGACGAGAAGGCCCTTCGCTGAAGGGTGAGGCCCTCCGTCAGACACTCGGGACCGCTCTCCATCGCCGATTTCGAGTGTCACGGTTGCCCCCAACTCGCGAGCCTGCTCAGCGGGGAGTGCAGGAGATGCGTGCTGGAGGGACTGGCGGCCATCGAACCCGTTCAGCGGGTGGTTCTCAGAAAGGCCTATCACCGGGTTTACTGCACCTCCAGACTTTCCGAGCTGGCCAAGAGGATAGCCTCCGCCGGCCTGAAACCGGAAGTGCTCTCTAGGGTGAGGACCAACCCGCACGAGACCAGACTTTTGGAGGAACTGGGCCTGAGAGAGATCAGATTCCTGGTCGAGCAGTGGGGCCTCCATCCAAGGAACTACGAGGAGGTCTTCGGTTGCTCCATCAAGCCCTTCTTCGTCGGAGGGGTCTGGCTGGGCTCTAGGCACCCAAGGAGGCTGGCGGAAAGCTACCCCCTTAGCGGAGGGGGAAGGGTGAGGATTTACGAGCAGGTTGGCGCTTCCACCCCCTTCTACGAACTCGAGCTCCCCGAATTCAGGCTTCCCCCGGGTCTCGTGAGGCTCATGTACCTCGCCTACCGCCAGGGCATCGAGAGGGTCCCGGAGGGGGTGGATCTCTCCAGGCCCGAGGAGGTTGAAAGGTTCCTGGAGAGGCTCTATCTCCGGAGGATGTCTGAGCTCTCAAGGCAGTACAGCGAGGGGGAGCTCCTGCAGGCCGCCAGAATTCTGGTGAGGTGGCCGAGGTATGGGGTCTTCGAGCCCCTCTCCAGGGACGACTTCCTCACGGACATTGGGGTGGAGCCCCCCGCCGAGCTGCAGCCGGTGGTGGTGGAGCACTGCACCTGGGGCCGGTGCGAGACCGGGATTTATCTGGAAACCTCAGAGCTCCTGGGGCTCACCGATGCCCTCGCCAGCAGGGAGGGGAGGAGGTTCGACGAATTCCACCCCCATCTGGATGCTGAAATACCGGAGCTGGGCCTGCGCGTGTTTGCCACCCGGACCGCCGGCCTCAGCCTGAGCATAAGGAAGCGGAGGAGTAGACCTTGGACCCAGCCCCTCTTCATCCACTTGGGCACCCTCACCCCCCTCGCCAGCTCTTTCCTCTCCAACCTCCTGAGGCTCGGAGCGAGCGCCTCCATCCTCGGGGGGATGGGAACGGCCAAGACCTCCCAGCTCGAGACCTACCTCCCCGAGATCGGCAGGGGCAGCAAGGTGGTGGTCTTTCAGGATACGGAGGAGCTCCACATACAAGATTTCGTCTCCCAGGGGTACAGGGTCACGGACGTGAGGGTGAGGGAGCCCGCGGGATTGGAGCGCCTTATAGAGGCCTTCCTGAGGGGCGGTCCGGCCTACTGGCTCTTCTCCGAGGTCAGGCAGAGGGAGGCCATAAAGCCGGCGGTCGGGGCGGCCGCCAGACAGGGACAGCCCGTCATCCTGAGCATGCATGCGAGATCGGTGGAGGAGCTGGTGGTCATTCTAACCCAGCAGATAGGATTGAGCGAGGGGGAGCTCCGCTTTCTCGACCTCCTCATCCACTGCGAGAAGTTCGAGGGCAGGAGGGGGGTGGTGAGGAGGATCACCGAAATAACAGAGGTGAGGAAGGACGGCAGCCGGTTGCCGCTCTTCCTGTACGACAGGCCCTCCGACAGCCTCAGGTCCAACATCCTCAAGGGTGATCCAAGGGTGCTGCGGAGAGTGGACTCCAAAGAGTTCGAGCTGGAGCAGCAGGAGGTAAGAAAACTGCAGCTCGTTCCACCCGAGGAGGGCGGCAGCTCCCTCCTGTTCTCAGCCGCCAAGAAACTGGGCTTGGGGGAGGAAGAGCTGCTTCAGAGACTCCTCTCCGAGGCCCTCATGAAGTCCACCCTCGTCAGGCTGGGGGAGAGAAACAGCTGCTGCCTCGAACTGCCCTTTGTCACAGCCGCCTACGACTATTACTTCAGCCTTCTGAAGGAGGAGGTCGATCCCCTCCCGCGCTGGAGGGAGTGGCTGTGCGGCTGAGCTACTCCGGTTTCTGCAGGGCTGCCAGCAGGATCCTTCCCATAAGGGAGTACAGGCTGAAGGAGGAGACCAGGAGGGAGCTCAAACGAGCCGGGCTGAACCTCCGGGATGAGGAGTTCGCCGCCGGCCTCCTCCTCTCCCTTCTTCTCCCGCTCTCGGCGGTCGCCCTTCTTTCTCTATCCCTCCTTTTCTTTTGGGACCCGAGTTCGGTTCTCCTCCTCTTCCTGCTGGGGCTCCTCCTGCTCTGCCTCCCCTCCTTCCTCTTCTTCCAGCTCTACCCCTCCGTGCTGGCCGGACAGGGAATGAGCAGGGCGAGGGGGAGTGCCATATACACCCTCCTCGTCCTCTCCTTCAACCTCCTCCACCACCCCGACCTCCGGAGGGCCATGGTGCATGCCTCCAAAACTGGGGGGAGACTCTCCTCCGACCTAAGGCGGGTGCTTCTCGCCCTCGAGAGGGGAGAGTTCCGCGGGACGGGTGAGGCCCTCCTTCATCTCTCTAGGGAATGGGCGGAGCTCGATGAGAGGGTTAGCGAGGCTCTCCTCGACCTCCTCCGCTCCCAGAACTCCGCCGACGAGCCCTCCCGGGTCGCCTCGCTGGAGAGGACCCTGAACAGGCTGATAGAGGAGGTGGAGGGGGAGGCGGAGGAGGGTCTGGGCAGGATGGTCTCCCCCACCATCCATTTCCTCTCCTTCGGCTCCCTCGCCGTGGTGCTGGTGATAGGGCTTTCCCCCCTCTTCGGGATGCTGGGGCTCGGCGGGTTCACCCTCTCCTTCTACCTGCTCTCCATAGCCTCCCTCTCCCTAGCCTTCTGGATCTTCCTTTCGCTGGCCCTGAGGAAGAGGCCCCTTCTCCTGCCCCTGCCCTCCTTCACTCTAGCGTCAACCTCCAGGGCGCTGCTGCCCTCCGTCGCCTGCTTCCTCGGCTTCTCCTACCCGGCCACGCGCTCCCTCCTCTGGCTGGTCTGGGGGACCGGGGTTTCGCTCGCCCTCTTCTGCTTTCTGAAGACCCGAAACGTCCTGAAACTCAGAAGAGAGGAAGAGAAATCGCGGGCGGAGTGGAGGAGGCTGGTCTCCTTTCTGGGCGAGAAGATGGAGGAGGGAAGAACCTTCGGGGAGGTCCTTCGGGAGGCCGGCACGCTCTTCAGGAGGATAGGTCCGGAGCTCAGGAAGGTCTCGACCCTGATGCAGGCCAGGGCGCTTGACCCGTACTCTGCCTTCTTCGAGGAGGGTAACGTGCCGGGGGATCCCCTCACCTCGGGGATCCTCGAGATTTCCCTTGAGCTCAGGCGGAGGAGCGAGTCGGCCGCCGCGAGCGCGCTGCGGGGGGCCTCGGAAGTGGTGGAGAGGCTGGAGAGGGTGGAGAGGAGGTTCAGGGAGAGGATGAGGGAGGCCGTTTCAAACCTCTGGATGATCTCCATCGTCCTGCTCCCCCTCGTGTGCTCGGTCTCGGTTTGGGTGGTGGGAACCTTTGCCAAGCTCGCCTCCTCGGTGCCGGCCGAGTGGCTCCTCTTCTCCAGCCCGCCTCCCTCCCAGCTGCCCCTCCTTCCCCTTCTCGTGGGGCTGCTTTCCCTCAGCCTGAGCCTGAGCGTCGCGAGGTACATTTCCGGAATAACTGCTCCGGGGGATAGGGCGACGGCACTACACTCCATGGGGAAGACAGCCTTCCTCTCCACCTCCGTTTACCTGGGCTCGCTCCTCTTCTTTTCTTCCCTAGCCTAGAACGGTGAGAGCCTGCTCATTCAAGTCGCATTGGACATTTAGGAAGTATTTTTCAGTTTCCATACCTGCAGGTAGACTCTTCCGCCAAGTACCCTCAGCAA
>CAZWBJ010000025.1:5492-11883 GCA_964632175.1 Hadarchaeota archaeon (SeqCode) | reverse complement strand
CTGGGAGCTGTACAAGCGGGACCACCAGCTCGCGCAGGAGCTGGGCCTCAACGCCTTCGGACTGTCCACCGAATGGAGTAGGATCTCCCCCAACTCGACGGGGAAGGTAAGGTGAGGTAAAGAGGACTGTGTGCGGTGGATCTAAAAACCAAAAAGAGAAAGCCAAGGCCCAGCTTCAAACTTTCCAAAAAAAATCATCGAGCGTGGCGAAGTTGACCTCTGAGCTCACGCAAGACCGAGGAGGATGAACAATCCCCCAACCCCCGCACCAGCCAGCGTGGAGAGGACGTTGATCTCGTATTTTGAGAGGAAGGGCATGGATGCACCAAGCAGGCTATCCAGAAAGCTACCCGTAAGCCCGGCAACTAGGGCCACGGCCAAAATCATCCGTCCCGCTTCTAGGAGGGCGACCGAGAACCCGCCTGCGAGAAGTGCGCCCACAACCGCCCCCACCCCCCCTAGCCAAGAAACGGCTCCCCTCGTTCCGGGATTCACCCGACGGAGTCCTAAAATCAGTCTTGGTCTGGAATGAAACACGCCTACCTCGGTGGCGAGGGTGTCCGCGAGGGCGGCTGAGAGAGAGCCCACGAAGAGAGGGAGGTTCCCGTAGATGGCGAAGAAGCAGGGCAGCATCCCCTTTCCCATCACCGGGTTGATCCCCCTCCCCCTTTCGGGCTCCCCCACCTTGACCCTTCTTTTGTACTCGACCCCAACAAAGGTGAAAACGGTGGCGAAGAAGAAAAAGAGAAGGAGCATCAGGAAGTAGCGAATTCCCTGAATCCAAATGGTCAAAACCCCGAAATAGGCGGCCGCAAAGGCTCCCAGCGGGTCGAGGAAGCGCGCCAGCCCCGCGAGTATCCCGAAACTCACCGGCAGGAGCAGCTCAAGGATCGAGATAGGCTCCACACCTGACTGAGAAACAGGGTTTTTAGAGGTTGAGAAGCCCGGCCACGTCCATCACGTTTGTTCCGGTGGGGCCCGTCAGGATGAGATCCCCCAAGGCCTTGAAGAAGTGGTAGCTGTCGTTCCTTTCTAGGAAATCCTCAGGATCCAACCCAAGTTTTCTGGCCCTATCCACCGTTGCCCCATCGGCCATGGCGCCAGCGGCATCGGTCTGGCCGTCGATCCCGTCGGTCCCGATGGAGAAAAGGGCAGAGCTTCTGCCGGCAAGGTGGGGAGAGGAAGCAAGCACGAGCTCTTGGTTTCTCCCACCCTTCCCGGGACCCCTGACGGTGACGGTGGTCTCGCCCCCCCACAGATGGAGACCCTTTTCCCTCTCTCGGGCTATCCTAACACCCATTTCCCTCGCTTCCCCCGAGAGTTCGGAAAGGAAGACCCTGAGGTGACGTTTCTTGCCCACCTCCGCCGCAGCACGCAGTGCCAAGGAATTGCTCACCACAATCCAGCTCCTGTACCCCTCGAAGACTCTCTCTCCGGGCTTGGGCGTGTCCTCCACTTCCCCCCTGACCCCGCACTCTATCCACTGGCGCACGCTCTGCGGAAGCTTTTCCCAGAGCCCGTACCGGCAGAGGATTTCATGGGCATCCGAGAAGGAACTGGGATCCGGCTCCGTGGGACCGCTGGCGATGGCGTGTTTCACATCGCCGGGGACGTCCGAGACCAGCAGGGAGAGCACGCGGGCGGGTGCGCAGAGCCTCACCAGCTGCCCTCCTTTCACCAGGGAGAGGTGCTTCCTCACCGTGTTGATTTCGTGAATGTTCGCGCCGCACTTCAGCAGGAGCTCGTTTGTGGCCCTCAGATCCTCCAGCGTGATACCGGGAGGGGGAACCTCCAGCATGGCCGACCCGCCCCCACTTATCAAGCAGAGCACCACATCCTCCGGCCGCAAATGCTGGAGCAGGGAGAGCACTCTTCTCCCGGCTAGGATACTCCCCTCATCGGGAAGGGGGTGCCCTCCCTCCACCACCACTCCGGGGAGCTCTTCCCTCTGTCCCTTTGGCACCACGGCCAGAGCGTGAGCTTCCCCACCGAGTTTCGCCAGTGCGGCCTTCACCATGGGGGCTGCCGCTTTTCCGATCCCCAGGACAACAACTTTGCCCCTGATCTCGAAGGTTTCTCCTCCAACCTCCAACTTCTCCCCTTCCCTTTTCAGGAACCCCTCGACCGCCGCCCCCGCATCGGCGGCTCTGATCACCTCCTCGATAACCTCCAGCAGCAGCTCCCTCGCAAATCTCAACTCCCCCTCCGCGTGCCCCAGAAGCTCCTGACGGTTCCTGACCCTCAAACGGCAAATACCATTATTCTTTCGCCGTCCTTGACCTTGGAGAAAATCCTGGGGTCACCTACAATTCTCGCGAAGACGTTCACGGGGCTGTAGGCTCGGGGTTTTTCCCCATTGCTGACAGGCGTGGGGCCGAAGAAGATGCAGATGGCCCTGCCCGGGGGCCAGTAGGCGACATCACCCACCTCCACATCCTGCACGGCATTTTCCTTCCCCAGCTTGACGGGGGTTTCAAAGTAAACCTCTTCTCCCCACCTGTTGGCGACGGACTCTATGGGAAGTGCCTGAAGCACGGCCTTGGAGGTCTTGGGATTCCCCTCTACCATCTCCGCCAGAACCTCGCCGGTGCTCTCGGTAAAAAACTTTATCCTCATCTCCAGTTTCGCGCTTTAACTAAAGTTTTTTGCCGTCCCAGCCTTCTTATATATCCTTGCAAGTTTTGGGATGGTCTACTCGGATCGCTGGAAGTATATCTACACCAAACCCCTCCGGGCGTTTGAGGAGGTGGCGAGGGAGCCGGACCTCTTCAAGACTGGCCTGTACTCGATGATCATCGGGACCATAATCTTTTCCTGCCTCTTCCAATACACCACGGCAAACATCATCCACCCCTTCCTCCAAGCCCTCTGGGCGCTAGTTTTCACTTGTATGTGGCTCCCCCCCGCCGTGGTCAGCTACGCGGTTCTCAGGGCTTTCGGGAAGAGGGTGAGCTTGGAGGCGCATGTAGAGTCTATCTACCTAGGGATGCAGCCCTTCTTCCTTTGCCTCAACCTCTACTTCGCGGGCTCCATCCTCTATCACCATCTGCTCGTCGGCGATTACCCCTGCTACGTCGCCTACGCCAGAATGGGGGAATGGGTTTGGCTGGCGGGGCTGGGGGCCCTAGGCTTCGCCATCTCCTCCATTCTCTGTATGTTGTGCTGGTGGAGGGTCGAGAAGGTGAGGTGGTACCTAACCCCTCTCCTCTGGTTCATCTTCGTCCTAAGCATGGCGCCCGTATACTATCTGTACGTGCTCTTCACATGAACGCGAAACTTTACTTCCGGCTGAAACCCTACCTGCCCCTCCTCTGCCTCCTGCTCGGGATAGGGATACTCATGGTCACTTACCGCCCCCCGACCGTGGGCCACCTCTACCTAGCTGAGGAGAACTTTCCAAATGAGTATGTGCCTGCGGTAGCGGGCGTTGGTGGGGGCTTCTCGGTCTCTCCCAGAATTGAGGCCCTCTGGATCGATGGTGAGGAGGCCAGAATCGAGAATGGGGTCGTCAGTGTGGACAACTTCTCTGTCGGCTGGCATCAGGTGAAGGTGAGGGTCAACGGAAGGGAGGAGAACCGGGGGAAGGCCCTGTACATCGCGCCCTTCACCCAAGATAACTTTATTTTCGCTGTCACGAGCGACATCCACATCCCCCGGTTCGGGAAGGTGATGAGGGAGATTGTCGAGAACGGGTTCCGGCTCATAAACGAGATAGGCCCCGCCTTTTCCCTCGCCGCGGGCGATCTCGTGGATTACGGCCTAGATGTGGAGTGGAATTACTACCTAGGGCTGAAGGAAATCGTTGAGGCGCCTTTCTACCAGCTTCCGGGCAACCACGATACTTACAGCGACCCGAAGCTGAAAAAGTTCATCGAGAAACTCGGACCTACCGACTACTCCTTCAGGTTTGGGAACGTTTTGTTCGTCTGCACCACCCTGGTCCAGCCCTACGGCCGCGCTTGGGGAGGGCTCACGGGCAACCAGCTGGAGTGGCTCGACAACCGGCTCTCGACCCCCGCCTCCCTCAAGTTCTTCGTGAATCATTTGCCGGTGGCCTACGGGAGGACCACCATCTACCAGAACTTCCCCATCATCAACCGCGGAGAGTACAACTCCTGCGCTTACTACGGGCATGAGGAACTCATGCAACTCCTGAAGAGGGAGAACGCGGTGAGCATCTTCGGCCACTGGCACGTCTTTGATGAACCCTTCACTTACGAAAACCTCCTCTTCTACCACACCCCCAGCCTCACCCCGAACTCCACTGGTGGCCTGATCCAGTGGGCACTGGGCGGTGGGATGATGATGGCCGGACACTCCTTCTATCTCTTCCAAGTCGAGAACGGTCGGATTGCCTACGCCAGGCCCGTGGACATATACAAGCTGCGAATCGAGAGGGTTGGGAACGAGAGGGAGACTGTGGTAACGGTTAGGAACGACCATCCCTACCCCATCCCCCTGAATTTGAAATTCGAGCTTGGCGCCGGGAGGTATGAAAGTACGGCTGGCGAGATATTCTATCCCGGTGGGGATGCCTGCTGGATCAGGTACTGGGCCCCCGCGGGCGAGTCAACTTTCGAAGTGAGAATCAGCTGAGACCTAAAAGAAATGATGCTTGGGGGACTGGAAAGATGGTGAGGATAGGAGTTATCGGGGCGGGAAGCATCGCGTGGTCCTCCACTCTGGTGCGGGATCTATGCCTCTTCCCGAAGCTGTGGGGAAGCACCGTGGTTTTGATGGACAAGGACGAGGACCGGTTGAACCTTATCCACCAGTTCGCGAGAAGGTATGCCTCCGAACTCAACGCGGGTTTGAGGTTTGAGAGAACCCGGGACATGAAGGAGGCCATACGGGAATCGGATTTCGTCATAAACACTGCCATGGCGGGTGGGCACGGATACTACGAGAAAATGAGAGAAATCTCGGAAAAGCACGGGTACTACAGGGGAATCAACAGCGTGGAGTGGAACATGGTCTCCGATTACCACACCATCTGGGGATACTACCAGCTGAAGCTCATGCTTGAGGTGGCCAGGCAAGTTGAGGATGTGAACCCTGAGGCCTGGCTCCTCCTGCTCGCAAATCCGGTTTTCGAGGGAACCACCCTCATCTCAAGAGAAACCAAGTGCAGGATCATAGGGCTCTGTCATGGTCATTTGGGGGCCTTCAAGATCATGCAGGTTCTGGGAATTGACCCCACCGAGGTGGAGTTTGAGGCAGTCGGCTTCAACCACCTCATCTGGCTCACGAAGTTCAAACGCGGGGGAGAGGATGCCTACCCCCTGCTGGACGAGTGGGTGGAGAAGCAAGCGTCAGAGTACTGGGAGAGGTGGAGGCGGGAGCAGGAGGATCCCTTCGACGTGGAGATGTCCCCCGCGGCGGTTGACATGTATCGCACCTACGGTCTCTTTCCGGTGGGCGACACGGTGAGAAATGGGACTTGGAAGTATCACCTGGATTTGGAAACAAAGAAAAAATGGTACGGGCCGATGGGGGGTCCGGACTCGGAAGTTGGGTGGAAAATCTACCTCTGGGAGCACGAGCAGTGGCTCAACAGGTGTACGGAGGCCATCCAATCGGGGGCTCCCCTCACCGAACTCCTTCCCCCCCAGATGAGCAGGGAATCCATCGTCCCCCTCATGAATTCCATAGCCAACGACGAGCCGGGGATCTACCAGGTGAACATCCCCAACCTAGGAACGATTCCAGGGATTCCAGACAATGTGGCGGTCGAGGTTCCCGCCAAGGTTGACGGCAGGGGAGTTCATAGGATTCCGCTCGGCAGGCTTCCGAGCAGAGCCCTCAAGCTCGCCCTGTACCCGAGAATGATGAGGATGGAGTGGGCGCTCGAGGCTTTTCTGGAAGGAGGGAGGGACCACCTTTCCAACTGGCTGCTCTCAGACCCCAGAACCAAGTCT
This sequence comes from Hadarchaeota archaeon (SeqCode), assembly GCA_964632175.1. Taxonomy (GTDB): domain Archaea; phylum Hadarchaeota; class Hadarchaeia; order Hadarchaeales; family JAWBSP01; genus JAWBSP01. The sequence goes on along the minus strand of CAZWBJ010000025.1, from coordinate 5,965 downwards.
CCCAAACAGGCGGAAGAGGCGATAGACGACCTGCTGGCGATTCCGGAGAACAGGGAAATGGCCAAGCATTTCAGGTAGGACGTTACTTCTTCTTTAGCCTGAGGACGAGCCTTGAGAGCCGGTCCCTCAGCGGGTAAAATCCGACCGTGAACCCGAAGGCGTAGAGAAGGGGATAGAGAAGATAAAAGAGCACTAGGAGGTTCACCGAAACCTCGTCAGGCGAGATTCCTAGGGCCGTGAGCACGAACTCCGGCCAGCGGAGATACAGGTAAACCACGATTGGCACACTGAAAATCGGAATCAGCAGGCCGGTGAGGAACCAGAATTTTCCCCTCTGCTTCCAGAGAGCTATGAAGGCGAAGAAGAGCCCCGCGCCGAACATCAGGGGCCAGTCAGTAACGAACATCAAAAAGCTGCTTGCGGAGTATAAAGATTGAGGGTCGCGGTGGTGGGAGGGGGGCTTGGCGGGCTCT
>CAZWBJ010000025.1:2831-5392 GCA_964632175.1 Hadarchaeota archaeon (SeqCode) | reverse complement strand
TTTGTGGCATGCTATTTCACGAAGACGGGAGGTTCAGGGGTTTGATCGGGAGAAACTCCGTCATGGGGACCCTGGAGAAGATCAGGCTCCTCAGGCATCTTGCAGGGGCAGTCCGCGACCCTTCCCTCTATCGGACTAGCATGGAGAGCTGGCTGGAGAGGGTGGGGGCGGGGGAAGGGGCGAGGAAGTTTTTTCGTGGGTCTTGCCCTCGGGCTCATGGCCTCCACGCACCTCGAGAGGCTCTCGATGGGAGAGCTCCTCCAGTTTTTGAGGACAGCGATCAGGAAGAGGAGGGCCTTCGGTTATCCAGTGGGCGGCTGGAGTTCGGTAATATCTCCTCTCGCGGCCTTCCTTGGGGAAGGGATCCGCTTGGGCTGCAGGGTAGAGAAAATCCTAGTAAAGGAGGGGAAGGCGGTGGGGATTGTAACCGGCGGGGAGGAGGTGAAGGCAGATTACGTCATCTTCGCCGCCCCCGCCTTTTTGCTACCCTCCCTGCTTCCCCTGCCAAAAGATTACGGGAAGAAGTTGGAGAGAATCAGGCCGACAGCTGGAGTGATTCTGGACTTCGGGCTCGGAAGGCGGGTGAGCAAAATCCGCGATACTATCGTCACGCTTGAGCCTCCCACGCTCGGCTGGTTCACTTCCAACCTCGAGCCCTCGCTGGTCCCACCGGGCAGGCAGCTCCTCACCACCTTCATGCCCCTCGAGCTTGAGGAACTCAAGGAGGGAGCGAGGAAAGCTCTGGCACGGCTCAGAGAAGTTTATTTGGGGATTTTTCCGGAAATCGAGAAAAATATCCTTTGGGAACGCGGCTTCCCGACCATCGTCAACGGTGCCGAGCTGAACATCCATCAGACGCGCCTTGACAGACCGCCGGTTTGCACCCCCATCCAGAACCTTTTCTTGGTTGGGGACACCACCAACGCAGAGGGGGCAGGTGGGGAGATAGCCTTCAATTCCGCGCTGGAGTGCGTGCGCCAGATTGAACACACTGGTGGTTCCGCATGTTCCTAGGACTGAACGAAGCCACCCTTCTGCCGCTGGACGCCCTCACCTTCGCAGAGGTGGCCGCTACCGCGGGCTTTGAAGGGGTTGAGTTCAGAATAGAAAGGACGGAGGAGTGCCTCCGGAGGGGAAAGCTGGAAGATCTCGCAGGGGTTCTGAGGAGCCGCAAGCTCAGCGCCGTAAGCTTGAATGCCCTCGAAGATTTCTCCTTAGTTTCCGCCCAGCGATTCGGGAGGATGCTGGAGAAAGTTGAGTTTCTTTTCTCCAAGGTTTGCGGCGAGATAGGCTGTGACCTGCTGGTGGCGGTCCCCTCCCTTCTACGAACGGGGAAGGCCCAAGCGTTGGTGATTGAAAAGACCCGGAAAAGGTTGGAGGAACTTTCCCAAGTGGCGGGGGAGTATGGCGGGAGAATCGGGTTTGAATTCTTGGGGTTCCGCGAATGCTCGGTCAACACTCTGGAGAAAGCGTGGGAGATTGTGAGGGGTCTGAATCTGGAGAATCTAGGCCTGGTGATAGATACCTTCCACTTTTACCTGAGCGATAGCGCCCCTGAGACCCTTGCAAGAATCCCTGGACGAAGTATTTTCTTGGTCCATGTAAACGACGCCCCTCCCCTGCCGAAGGACGGGTTGAAGGATGCTCACAGGGTTTTTCCTGGAAGAGGGGGGGTCATACCTTTGGGGAGTTTTCTGCGCGCTTTAAGAGAAACCGGATATGACGGTTATCTTTCGGTCGAGCTGTTTAACGAGGAGTACTGGAAGCGGGATCCAGAGCGCGTCGCGGCGGAGGCTCTGTCATCCCTCAAATCCGTGCTGGAGTCCTCAGGAATTTTCCGTGGGCAGAGATGATGCCCGAGACGGCTTGTCCCCTGTGCGGTGTTTGGAACCGAGAACCCCAGAATGTTTTCTACCAAGACGAGGAGAAGGTGGTGATAAGGACGAAGTATCTGAAAGGGCACAGGGAGCGAATTCAGGTCGTTTGGAAGGAGCACGTCCGGGAGGTTTCGCGAGAGGCTAGGGAGAGAGCCCTGAGGGTCTTGGAGGAGGTGGGTAGGCGAGTATTCTGGTACACGCCAAAATTCGTGATCATGGAGGGAAACCTCGCCAAGCATGCCATGGTTCCGGATCATTGGCACCTGATCGCCAGCGATCTGGATCCCCGTGCGCAAGACTTCGAACAAATCCTCAGCACGCCGTGGATCAGGGTTGTTGAGAAGCCTCTGAAAAATGAAACTCAAGGTCCGCCTGAAGACGTGATATAAAAACTAGTTGAATGTGGTTTCTCGACGGTGAAAGATATTGCTCATCGGGCATTTTTGTGCGAGCTGCTCATTTTCATTTCTAGCTCCGCTGGCCATGGAGTGAGGTTTGATCTTCACAAGTGGGCTCAATCCCTTAATGTGGATTCAAATTCGAACTTTTCCGGGAAGGGTGAAAATCGCCGCAACTGAAACTCGTTCGAGAATCAATGTAAACGGTGGCCTAGGAAGTAGAAATATGGGAGGGTGCACTTGGCGACCTTTCTCAGCCTCACCCCGCCCCTGATGGTTTCGTCCA
>CAZWBJ010000025.1:0-2731 GCA_964632175.1 Hadarchaeota archaeon (SeqCode) | reverse complement strand
GAGCGCCAGAGCGTAGGCGAGGATGGGGTTGTCGATGTGCGGACCTATCACCGTGCTGAGCCGGAGTGAGGTCACCTCCATCCTTCCTACCAGCCCCTGGCACATCCTCTCCACCTCCGCCTTCTCCCTGGCATACTGTATATTGGGTCTCAGCGGATCCTCCTCCGTTAGCCACTCCGGGTTGTCGGGGTGGGCACCGTAGACCGTGGTGCTGCTCGCGAAGACGAACTTGCGGGCACCGCACTCCTTCGCCGCCAGCAGGACGTTCCTCGATCCCCCCACGTTCACCTCCCTCTGGAAGGTAGGGTCGGGTGGAGGATTCAGAATGAAGGCGAGGTGGACCACCGTGTCAACCCCATGCTTCCTGAAAACTTTTCTCAGTTCCGGATCTCGGATGTCCATACGGTAATGGTACAGCTTTGCATGCGGTCCAAATCTCTTCAGGTCGATCCCCACCATGCTTTCAACGTCCTCACACTTTGCCAGTCTTTCAACCAAGGCTCGCCCAAGGAATCCGGAGACACCCGTGATGGCGATCCTCATGAGGGAAGCCTAGAGGCCGCTGGCTTGTCCAGCATCACCGTGCACGCCGGGTGCCGCTGGAGTATGGAGGCCGGAACCTCCTCCGTTATGGGTCCCCTCAGCGCCTTCGCAATTATTTCAGCCTTAGCGGATCCATGGGCTAGCAGTAAGAGCTCTCTAGCCTCCATGATGGTTCCCAGCCCCATGGTTATACCTTCTCGGGGGGCCTCCCGCCCTAAGTAGCGTGCCAGATGCCTCCTCGTCTCCTCCGAGAGCTTCACTATCCTCGTCCTAGAATCAAAGGGGGAACCTGGCTCGTTTAGACCCAAGTGCCCGTTGGTTCCTATCCCTAAAAGTTGTAGGTCGATTCCACCCTCCCGCCTTATCTCCTCCTCATATGTTTGGCAGGCCTCTTCTGGGTTGGAGGGGTCGAGGAAATGGAGGTTTTTTGGGCTGACGTTCAAGTGGTTGAGCAGGATTTCCAAGAGCTGCGACCTGCAGGTGTAGGAGTAAGGAACCCCGAGGTATTCGTCAAGGGCGAAGGTCACCACTTGAGAAAAGTCCACCTCCCCCTCCCGGTACATTCTCACAAGCTCTCCATAACACTCTCGCGGGGTCTCACCGGTGATCAGGCCCAGCACCAGCTTTGGATTTTTCCTCACGGCCGAGGCTATTAGCCTTGCGGCCTCCTTCCCCAGCGTTTCTCGATTTTCAAAAATCAGTACCTTCACATCTACAGAGGAACGAAGGGATTATATCCCGATTTGCCGGTGCGGGGGAGGGGATTTGAACCCCTGAGAGCCCTACGGCTACAGGATCTTAAGTCCTGCCCTTTCGACCAGGCTCAGGCACCCCCGCAATAAAGAGTTGGTTTCTGTTTATTTCTCGGTGGGTTAATATATGAATGGCGAAAAAAGAGCAGGAGGGTTACCTTTCAAAAATTTTGGCCGAAATACCCCCGGAGGGTGCACCGGAGGTTGCCCCGCCCGCTGAGGAGAAAAAGATGAAGCCGGTCCTGTGGGAGGCGCCGGAAGCCCCTGCCAAGGGGAAGCTCCTGGACAAGTACGGGGAATGTGAAATCCTCTCCGTGGAGGGGGAAGTTCTGCCACTCTATAGGCTCAAGATCCCCCAGCTCAGCGAGTCCGAGAAGAAGCTCCTGAAAATCGTGAAGGAAAGGGCGGCGGAGGAGATAAAGGTGGATCCCACCATCGGGGATCCCTCCGGACTGAGGCAACTCTTCCTTAGGGAGACCATGAGGATCGGGAGCGAGGAGGCCAAGAAGCTGCACGTCCCCTCAAGCAGGGTGAGGGTGGTCTCGGAGCTGGCCGTCAGGGACATGCTGGGATACGGGCCCCTCGATCCCCTGCTCGCCGACGACAAGCTCGAGGATATCCTGGTTATAGGAACTGGGAAGCCCGTTTACGTGTACCACAGGAGGTACGGCATGTGCTCCACCAACGTGATCTTCGAGGACGAGGAGTCCATCAAGTACCTCATCGAGAAGATGGCGCGGGTGGTGGGGAGAAGGATAGACCAGCAGGTCCCCCTCCTGGACGCTAGACTTCCGGACGGGAGCAGGGTGAACGCCACCATTCCCCCGGTCTCCTTGGGTGGACCCACCATTTCAATCAGGAAGTTCAGGTCCGATCCGCTCACGGTGGTGGATCTGCTAAACTTCGGGACGTTGAACCTTGAGGTCGCATCCTTCCTCTGGGCGGTCACGGACGGCTTTGGAGTGAAGCCCGCCAACATCCTCATCTCGGGCGGAACCGGCTCGGGGAAAACCACCACCCTGAACACGCTCGTGAACTTCGTCCCGGAGAGGGAGAGGATAATCAGCATAGAGGACACGGCGGAGTTGCAGCTCCCTCACCGCCACTGGGTCAGACTGGAGACGCGTCCCCCCAACATCGAGGGGCGGGGTGAGATCACCATGGACGATTTGGTGAAGAACGCCCTGAGGATGAGGCCGGACAGGCTCATCGTGGGGGAGGTGAGGGGGCCTGAGGCGCTCACCATGTTCACCGCGATGAACACTGGCCATAATGGGGCCCTCCTCGACGTGTCCGTGGTGAGGCTCTCCGATGGGAGGCTGGAGCTGATAGGGAACCTGTGCGAGTCCCTTTTCCGCAAGCACTCCTCCAGCATCAGGATCTACAAGGATCTCGAGTACATCGACCTTCCGCCGGAGGATGTTTTCGAGGTGGTG
>CAZWBJ010000024.1:0-12215 GCA_964632175.1 Hadarchaeota archaeon (SeqCode) | reverse complement strand
GGCTCCATTGGAGGGAGCGCCCTTTTAAAGGAGAAAACTGGGCTGCTCACACAAAACCCCAAAATAGAAAGCGAGGCAAATACTGATGGTTAGACCAATTGTGGTGAAGTTTGGGGGCAGCGTGATAACCTGCAAGGACAGGCCTTTCAGCCTGAGGAGGCGCGTGCTCTACAGGTTGGCCAAGGAGTTGCGAGCCTCCCCCTCACCCGTTGCGCTGGTGCATGGGGGAGGATCCTTTGCCCATCCCCTAGCGAGGAAATACAGGGGGGATCTGGTTACGGGATTCTTTAAGATCCACCAGGCCATGGAGCGGCTGAACTCGGAGGTCATGCTGGCTCTGGGAAAGGCCAAGATCCCGGCTTTTTCCCTTCCGCCTTCCTCCTTCATTCAGGTGAGGGGAGGGGAGATAGTCAAGTCGGAGGTATCCCTGCTGAAGTGGCTACTGAAGAGGGGCATCGTACCCGTGACGTATGGGGATGTCTTTCCGGATGGCAAGGGAGTGTGTATCCTCTCCGGTGACAGGATCGCCCGCCATCTGGCCGTGAGGCTGCACGCAAAACTCGTCATTTTCTGCTTGGATGTGGACGGCATCTACGTTAAGGGGGAGGGCGGCTCGTCGCTCGCGAGGGAGTTCAGTGCCAGCGACCTCCCCAGAGTGGCGGAGCTGCCCACCAAAAACGCGGATGTGACCGGCGGGATGAGGGGGAAAATCGAGGAAATCCTCAAGCTCGCAGAAGCACCCGTTGACATCTACCTGATCAACGGGCTGAAGGAAGGGCTCCTCTCCCGGGCACTCAAGGGGGAGCGCGGGCTGGGGACGGAGATCCGCTGATGGAAATTCTACCCCTCGGCGGACTGGGAGAGATCGGAAAAAACATGACCGCTGTCAGCTTCGGCAAGGAGTGCATCATATTGGACATGGGGATCAGGCTGGACACCCTCCTGAGCTTCGAGGATCTGGAGATAGGGGGCCTGAAGAAGAGGGAGCTGGTGGCCAGGAACATCATACCGGACGACAGGGCCCTAATGGGGAGGAAGGTCAGGGGGATAGTGGTTTCCCACGCCCACCTGGATCACTTGGGAGCGGTGAGCAAGCTGGCCAGCGCCTACTCGGCCCCCATCGTGGGAACTCCCTACACGCTGGAGGTATTCAGGAAGCTCAAGGGGGAGGAAAAGGCTTATCACGTACACAACAGGCTCATTCCCCTCAATCCCGGCGGTTCCCTGCGGTTGGGGGAGATAGAGGTGAAGTTCGTGCACGCCACCCACAGCATACCCCAGACGGTCTTCATCCTCCTCGAGAAGGGGGAGAAGCGGTTCCTGTATGCGAGCGACTTCAAGTTTGACAGGGAGCCCCTCCTAGGCCCGCCACTGGATTTGTCCCCGCTCCGGCGGGCGGGCGAACCCCTTGCCGCCATGATCGGTACGGTTAGGCTCAACGAGCAGGGGCCCATCCCTTCCGAGTCATGGGTAGCGAGTCAGCTGTGGAAGGTGATGAAGGAGGCAAGCGATGGCAAGGGGGTGGTTGTCACGACCTTCTCCTCCCACCTGGCGAGGCTGAACACCATTATAGAAATTTCCCTCAGGCTGGGGAGAATCCCCGTGCTGGTGGGAAGATCCCTCTGGGATTACCTCTCAGCGGGGGTGAGGCTGGGGCTCATCCAAATCCCCAAGGAGGTCAAAATGGGAAGGAGAATTCGGTCCTCCAAGGGGCTCCTGAGGAAGGTGGGGGAGAACAAGGAGGAGTACGTGCTCGTGTGCACGGGACACCAAGGGGAACCGAACTCCGTCCTCTCCCTGATAGCAGATGAAAAGTTGTCCTACCGGATCGCCGGGGGGGACTCCGTCATCTTTTCCTCCAGTGTCATTCCTCACCCCATCAACCAAGCGAACAGAGAGCTGCTGGAGACCAAACTCCAGCTGAGGGGGGCGAGGATCTACCGAGAGGTGCATGCCTCCGGCCACGCTGGAAGGGCGGAAACCCTCGAATTCCTGAAGCTCCTCCAGCCTAGGCATGTGATACCTTGCCACGGGACAGAAGACAGGCTCAGGTTGCTCTACGAGATGGCGAGGGGGCTGGGCTACTCACAGTCGGAGATCCACCTCACCTCTAACGGTGTCCCGGTGGAAGTGGAGGCATGAACGAGCTCAGACTCTCCATTCTGAGGCATGCCCTCAAGAACGCCCTCATGTACAAGGGAAGGGCCTCGGTCGGGGCCGTGTTGGGCAAGGTTCTAGCCGAGCACCCAGAAATGCGGAAGAAGCTGGAGGAGGTGAGGAGGGAGGTGGAGAAGGTGGTGGAGGAGGTGAACCTCCTGACTCTCGAGCAGCAGAGGGCGAAGCTGGGGGAGGTGGGGGAGCCCGTGAGCCCGAAGAGGGAGGAAAGGAAACTTCCAGAGCTGCCGGGAGTAAGGGGAGGAGTGGTGACGCGCTTTGCCCCTAACCCCAACGGGCCCCTCCACTTGGGTCACGTGAGGGCCGCCCTGCTGAGCTACGAGTACGCGAGGAGGTACGGGGGGAAATTCATCCTGAGGTTCGAGGATACCAACCCCCAGAACGCCCTCCCGGAAATGTACGAGCTGATCCGCCAAGATCTCGGGTGGCTGGGAATCTCTTGGGATGAGGAGTACTGCCAGTCGGACCGGTTAGAACTCTACTACTCCTTCGCCAGCAGGTTGATCGCGGAAGGGAAGGCCTACGTGTGCACCTGTCCCGCCGAGGACTTTGGGAGGCTGAGGGATGCTGGCCGCCCCTGCCCCTGTAGGGATCTGCCGGCGGAGGAACAGGAGAGAAGGTGGGAGGGAATGCTGGATGGAAGATACCGGGAGGAGGAAGCGGTGCTGAGGGTGAAGACCGACCTCTCCCATCCCAACCCCGCGGTCAGGGACTGGCCGGCCATGAGAATCGTCACCCATCCTCACCCGAGAACCGGGGCGCGCTACAGGGTCTGGCCCCTCTACAACTTCTCCGTTTCCATCGACGACCACGAGATGGGGGTCACGCACATCCTGAGGGGGAAAGAGCACGAGGTGAATGAGGAGAGGCAGAGGTTCCTCTACCGGCATCTGGGCTGGGAGTACCCCCTTTCCATCCAGTACGGCAGACTGATGCTTGAGGGCGTGGAGCTCAGCAAGACGAGAATCATGGAGGGGATCAGGGAGGGAACTTACACGGGGGTGGATGATGTGCGGCTCGCCACCATCGCCTCCCTCAGGAAAAGGGGGTACCAGCCGGAGGCCATCAGGGAGACGCTGCTAGAGGTGGGGCTCACGCTCGTGGACGCCCACCTGAGCTGGGAGACGTTGGCCTCCCACAACCGAAAGATTTTGGATCCCAAAGCCAACCGCTACTTCTTTGTCCCCAACCCGGTGGAGCTGTGCGTGAAGGGAGTTCCGGAAGTCAGGGAGGCGAGGATCAGGCTCCACCCGAGCTTTCCGGAGAGGGGGGAGAGGAGGATACCCGTAGATTGGAGCAACGGGATGGTTAGGGTCAAGATCCCAGCTAGGGACTTCGGGATGTTGAAACCAGGACAGGTCTTCAGGCTGATGGGGCTCATGAACGTGAGAATGGGGGAGGAGGGGGAGGCCGAGTTCGCCGGCTTCGAGGTGACGCCCGTGCCGAAAATTCAGTGGGTTTCGGAGCCCTCGGTTGAGGCGACGGTTCTAAAGCCCGAGGGGGTAGAGAGGGGCAGGGCTGAGCCGGCCCTTTTGGAGGAGAGGAACCCCCTGGTGCAGTTTGAGAGGTACGGGTTCGTGAGGATCGAGGGACTTCAACCCGTGTTTGCCATTTATACCCACCCCTGATGAAAAACAGTTTAGGGAAAAGACCTCGCTGGCGTGTTTGAGTCATGGGGGCTTCTTTAGGACATATGCGTTCCATTCTCAAACAATTCTCTATTAGGACAATCGCTCGCCCGTAATGCTGAACTCCGGGAACGAAGAAGGGAAAAGACATTCCATATGTTACCCGCTCTACATTCTGGGACCAGTTATACCACGCAAAGTGGGGGGAACAAGTTTACCGACTTCCAAACATAATCGGCATGGACTTCCTACGGCATCACAGAATCAAACTAGGGATGGATCTTGTGCAATGAGTTCCCCTAATGGAGCTCTTTCCTGAAACCCACCAAAGCGGTAAAGATAAATGCTGGGTCAGCCTTACTCTGAAGAACGATGAGGAGGTGGTAAAGTGGCCAAACCCATGCACGTGAGGTTTGAGGTCCCCCCAGAGCTGGCGGAGAAGGCCTACAAAGTGGTGGAACTAGTGAGGGAAAAGGGAGGGAAGCTGAAGCGTGGCATCAACGAGGTGACCAAGGCCGTGGAGAGGAAGCAGGCGAAGCTCGTGCTGATAGCCGAGGACATTGATCCCCCCGAGATAGCCGCTCATCTTCCACCCCTGAGTGATGAGAAGGGAGTGCCATACCTCTACGTCCCGGAAAAGCGTAGACTGGGGGAGGTGGCGGGACTCAATGTGATGGCATCCGCGGTGGCGATAGTGGAACCGGGGGAGGCAGCGCCGCAGGTGGAGGAGCTGGTGGGGGCCGCAAAGCAGCTAAGGTCGAAGTGAGATGGAAGAGGAGGAGGCCGCCCCTGCAGAGGTCCTAGAAATCTTGGGGCGCACCGGGGCCACGGGGGAAATCTTACAGGTCAGGTGCAGGGTACTGGAGGGGGAGGACAAAAACCGTATTCTGGTGAGAAATGTGAAAGGACCGGTCAGGGTTGGTGACATCCTGATGCTCCGTGAGACCAAGAGAGAGGCCAGGGAGATCAGACCCGTCTGATGCCCGCGCGGAATTGCGCTTTCTGTAAGGGGGAGCTAGAACCAGGCACGGGAGTCATGTTCGTGAAGAGGGACGGCACCTTCTACTTTTTCTGCTCCTCCAAGTGCGAGCGGAACTTCAGGCTGGGGAGGAAGGCGAGGAGGATGAAATGGGCGGGTGGAAGGGCGAGGGTGGAGAGAACCTTTGTGATGATCAAACCCGACGGCGTGCGGGCCGGGCTTACGGGAGAGATACTCTCAAGAATTTCCAAGGCGGGTTTGAGGGTGGTCTCCTCCAAGAGGATGAGGCTGGACCGCGCGCTGGCCGAGCAGCTTTACTCCCCGCACCAAGGGAAGCCCTTCTTTGAGGAGCTCGTGAAGTTCGTTTGTTCGGGGGAGGTGGAGGTCATGATGGTGGAGGGGGATAGGGCCGTTGCCAAGATGAGGGAGCTCATCGGTCCCACCGACCCCTCCAAGGCGCCCAAGGGAACCGTGCGTGGAGACTTTGGAAAGAGCATCACAGAAAACGTGATCCATGCCGCCGATTCCAGCGAGAGCGCGGAGAGAGAGTTGGGGCTGTTTTTCAAGTAGGTGACTTGGATCCCCGCCGGAAAACTACACTTTTAGCAAAGAGTAGATGAGGATGGCTTCCGTGCTGGAGGTGCCTGCTGGACGCCTGCTGGAGAGGCTGAAGGAGAAGCTGAAGGAGTACCCGGAGCTCTCCCCACCCCCCTGGAGTCACTTTGTCAAGACGGGCGTGCACAGGGAGCGGAGGCCCGAGCAGCCCGATTGGTGGTATATGAGGTCGGCCTCCATCCTCCGGAGGCTCTACCTAGACGGACCGGTGGGGGTTTCAAGGTTGCGTACGTACTACGGGGGCAGGAAAAAAATGGGGCAGGCCCCAGAGCACTTCAGGAAGGGCGGGGGAAAAATCATAAGGACCATTCTTCAGCAGCTGGAGAAGGCCGGTCTGGCGGAGAAGGGGGCAGGGGGGAGGAGGCTGACCAAGAAGGGGGTGCAGCTACTCAAGGAGCTCTGTGCGGAGGTGAAGGGGAAATGAGTGAGGAGTACACGGATGAGGAGCTTGAGGAGATAAGGAGGAGGAAGGCCCAAGAGCTCCAGGCGAGGGTGGAGGAGCAGAGGAGGCAGGAGGAACTCAGAGCGCAGCTGGAGGCTCAGAAGGCCGCCCTTTTGAGGCAGATACTCACCCCGGAGGCAAGAGCCAGACTCACCAACATCAAAATGACGAGGCCCGAGCTGGCGGAGCGGCTGGAGCTCCAGCTCATCCAGCTGGCTCAGGCGGGGAAGATAGAGCGGCCGGTGACGGATGAGGAGCTGAAGGAGGCCCTCTCCCAGCTCTACGAGAGGAGGAGGGAAGTGAGGATCAGGAGGCTCTGAATGGCAAAACACAAGCACCCCGCCCTCAAGAAGAGGCTGGGGAGGGCGGGAAGGATGAGGAGGAGGGCCCCCGTCTGGGTGATGGTGAAGACTAGAGGGAGAATAAGAGGGAGCATAAAGAGGAGAAGCTGGAGAACCCAAAGGATTAAGCCCTGATGGTAGAGGAGAAGATTCTCACGGTTCCGCTCAGGTGCCCGCGCTCGGGGAGGAAGAAGAGGACCCCGAGGGCTGTCAGGAAGCTCAGGGAATTCCTGCGGAAGCACCTGAAGACAGACAACATCTCCATCACGCCCGAACTCAACTCCGTTCTTTGGGCGAGGGGGAGGGAAAAGCCCCCGCCGAGAATCAGGGTGAGGGCGGTCAAGAGGGACGACGGGGTGGTGGAAGCCTACCCAGTGGAGTGATGCCCATCGCCAGGATGCACTTCGGGAATTCCCCCTTCTTGGGCCTGCTTGGTGTCTGCACGGAGGAGTTCGTGCTTCTGCCCAAGATGAAAATAGAGGAGGAAACCCTCGTCCGAACCCTCCGGGCTAGGGTGGTGAGGGCAGAGGTGTGGGGCTCGCCGCTGCTGGGAATATTCCTCTCCGGGAACTCCAATGGGCTGGTGGGGCCCTGTCTCCTCAGGGATGAGGAGGAGAGGGAGCTGGCGGAGGCTGGGGTTAGGGTCTTCAGGCTGGATAGCAGGCTCACCGCCTTGGGGAACCTCCTCCTGGTGAACGACTACGGGGGGATAGCCAGCCCGGAGTTTTCCAGGAGAGAGCTGGCCGAGCTCGAGAGGGCGCTGAAGGTCAAGTTCGAGAGGGGAACGGTGGCTGGGGAGTACACGGTTGGCTCGCTCGCGGTGGCTACGAACAAGGGGGTGCTGGCCCACCCGAACCTCTCCAGAGAGGAGGCGCGGCAGCTGGAGAGGGTCCTACAGGTTCCCGTGGACGTGGGAACCGCCTGCCAGGGGGTGGGCTACGTGGGAATCTGCATGCTCGGCAATTCAAAGGGTGTGGTGGTGGGCGATCCGACGACAGGAGCCGAGCTCGGCAGGATAGAGTCGGCCTTGGGTCTGGTGTGAGTTTTACCATCCCGGTTCACGTTAAATTGTGAAGCCGACGGTCTTCATCTTGGACTACGGAATGGGGAACCTGAGGAGCGTCTGTAACGCCGTGAGATTTCTGGGAGGAAGGCCAGTGCTGGTGAGTTCGCCAGAAAAGCTTGAGGGGGGAAAGGTCATCATCCCCGGTGTTGGGGCCTTTGGGAAAGGGATGGAAAATCTGAAGCCTTTCCTGCCAGAGATGCGCAGGGCTCTCTCCTCCGGTGTTTTCGTGCTTGGAATATGCCTTGGCCTGCATTTGATGCTGGAGGGCTCAGAGGAAGCCCCCGGAGTGAGGGGGATAGGCGCGTTGAAAGGTCGGGTCGTGAAGATCAATACCACCCTCCCGCTACCGCACATCGGTTGGAACTGGGTGAGCCCGCAGAAAGAGTCCTGTCCGCTCTTCAAAAACGCCGGCGGAGGCCACGCCTACTTCGTCCACTCCTATCACGCCCTGCCGGAGGAGGAGGTGATAGCGGCCACCACGGACTACGGTGGAAGGGTGACTGCGGCCGTATGGAAGGAGAACCTCTTCGGGGTGCAGTTCCACCCTGAGAAGAGCGGGCCCTACGGTCTAAAAATTCTCAAAAATTTCATGGAGCTGGAATGCTGACCAAGAGGATAATCCCCTGCTTGGACTGTGACTTGGCCGTTCCAGACGGGAGGGTGGTGAAGGGAGTGGAATTCGAGCAGATCCGTTACGCGGGTGTTCCTTGGGACCTGGCGAGGAGGTACTATCTAGAGGGAGCAGATGAAATAGTCTTTCTCGATATAACCGCCAGCCACGAGAGGAGGGAGACCATGGTCCACGTGCTGGAGAGGACCTGCGAGGAGGTCTTTATACCCCTGACGGTGGGGGGAGGAATACGAAGTCTGGAGGATGCCCGGAGGGTGTTCAACGCCGGCGCCGACAAGATAGCCATAAACACGGCGGCCATACAGAATCCCCCCCTGATCACCGAGATCTCCCGACATTTCGGGAGTCAGGCGTGCGTGGTGGCCATAGATGCGAAGAGGAGGTACGTGAACTTGGAGGGCAAGACGATTGTCGAAACACCAGAGGGCCCCTGTTGGTTCGAATGCTCCATCTATGGGGGCAGGAAGTTCGTCGGGTTGGATGCGATCCAGTGGGCGGTCGAGGCGGAGAGAAGGGGGGCTGGGGAAATCCTCCTCACGAGCATGGACAGGGATGGCACCACGCAGGGCTACGACATTTCCCTGACAAAGGCGATAAGCGAGAGAGTGAGCATCCCCGTCATAGCCTCTGGGGGGTGCGGTGGGCCTCAGCACATGTATGAGGTCTTCAGGGAAACCCGAGCCAGCGCGGCTTTGGCGGCGAGCATCTTCCACTACGGAACCTATAGCATCAGGCAGGTGAAGGAGTACTTGGCGGAGAGGGGGATAGAAGTTAGAATGGATTACCCCTCCTCCGTTTAGAAACCACTCCGTCTGCCGAGAGCGCACGGAAAGGTGAATCCCTGAGAAGCTTTACCAGAATCTCGAGATGGCTTCTGAAGGATTGGGTCGCCCATCCTGCGCTCCTCCCCACTTGAATGGATCCCGAATCGGAAGTTTTTCTCAGAATGGCCGAAAACGTGTTGCTTGTATTCTTCGGAGCCCCTTTTTTCTTGGACCCGGTGTGAAGCACGCCAAGGTAGTCCCCCCTAACTAACGCAGACCCCTAACTTATAACAGGTGGGGGCCCCACGCTTTTCACCCTGCCAGGTTTTCCCAGGGCACCTTCCACCTCCAGCCTGGTCCCCAGGAACTTTTCCACCAAGGCAAGGTTGGTTAGGGTGTGAAGGGTGATCTGACTACTTGTGATCTCGCCCCCCGATAGGGCCAGGTAGGGAATGAGCTGATCCGTGAGATACTTATCCACTGCCATGCCCGTTCTCAGCTGGGAGAGGAGTTCCTCAGCCGCCTCCCCACCGACTTCTTCCGCCCGCTTGCCCGGTCTGCCCAGAGCGCTTGCACCCAACACGCCCCCCTCACACTCGGCCCAGAGAACTATGCCCGTTCCCGGTGCGATATGGGGGTCTTTCTCAGGGTCATAAGCCTCGACCTCAACCTCGGCGGAGTAACCCTCTTTGAGGAGTCTCTTCCTGGCCTCGCTGGCCTGTCTCTCGGCTATGGACCTGGGCAGCCTGACACAGTGGGAGACCCCGCAAACCCCCAGCACTTTTCCCCTCTCCACGGCTTGAAGGGGCCCCAGCGTGCCGGGGTGGAGCCTTGCTATTGCCCTCGCCCCTCCCCTCGGGTAGTGGCCCCTCCTCAGGCATTCCACCTCGCAGCGGTAGCCCATTTTCGCCAGCGTGGGGAAAGTGACATGCTTTAGATAATCCAGAGGCGGCGCCAGCGGCGCGTCGGTTGCTCCGCCCTCAAATTCCACTTCCACCATTCCATCGGCACGCAGAGCGGCGAGCATAAGGGGTTGCAGAACGAGGGTGATGTTCCCGGCCGTCCTTATGTTCACCCGAATTCTCCCAGCCTTCACCTCTCCCGGCCAGAACCTTATCTCCTGGGAACCGAGCTCGTCCCCCTCCAGCCTCCCGTTGCAGAGTTTAGAAACGGCCCTTATCCCCTCTAGGTGCTGCTCCCTGAGACCGGGATTCTCGCGCTTGGCCCTTATGTTGTAAACGCGCACGGGTTTTCCCACGAGCGCCGCTAGACCCACCGAAATCCTCACGATGCTCCCCCCGCCCTCCAGCATGGAACCGTCGATTTCCATCATCAAAAACCCGGAGAGAAGGTTTTTGTGAGGCTCTGGGATCTCGTTCGGAAAATACCTCCGGGAAGGGTTACCACTTACAAGGAGCTTTCGCTTGCGCTTGGGTGGCCGAGAGGATGGAGGAAAGTCGGCGCACTCCTCTCCACCAACCCACGCCCCGTTACCATTCCCTGCCACAGAGTCGTGTGCTCGGACGGAAGGGTGGGCGGGTACAAGCTGGGTGTGAGGAGAAAGATCGAGCTCCTCCAGAGAGAGGGCGTGAAGGTGAAAAACGGAAGGGTGAACTTGAAGAAGTACTTTTTCAGGTTGTGTCGCTCTGGGAGATCTCCCTAAGTCTTTCCACGCCCTTTATCTCCTTTATTATTTCCACCACAGCTTTGGGGGTGAGGTGCTCCCACGGCTCCCCCTTGATCATCCTCCTCCTTATCTCGGTTCCCTGGTACTCCCCCCTGCTGTAGGGCGGGAAGGATCGGACCTCGAAACCCGACTCCTTGAACAGCCGCGCCACCAAGGGATTTCTGGTGTAGACGACAGAGAAGGGGGGAGAGAAGGAGAGAATGTGAGAGACCCAGAGGGCGTTGTTGTTGATATCGGGAATGGGAACGATGAGGATTCTGGAGAGATCTAGGCGCTCCTCAACCAGCGAGCGGAGGAGCATCAGCGTCCTCTCCCCCGCCGTGAAGGGGTTTTCGAGGGTATGGCTCTCTTGGGCGCTCCCTATCCCGATGATCAGTTCGTCGACCTCACTCAGAATCTTCTTTATCACCTCCATGTGCCCGAGGTGCGGGGGCTGGAAGCGCCCGATGAGTATCGCCCTCATCCGCTAGTAGGGAAAGATGTATAAACGGTTTGTCAGCGGTGGGAATCTTCTCGTGAAGGTTTGACTTTCATACTAGTCACGTTGTACCTGAGACGATGTCATCTCCAGGCGTTCCCCAATAGAAGCAGAGGGGATGTTTTGAAGCCTATAGGCCCCAGGAGACAACCTTCAGTGGTTTGATCTTGAAGATAGGCGACTCTCCCTCCTTCCACGGGTCAGCCCTAGCCCAGTCGAACTTGCGGAAGAACTCCCCCGTGATTTCTCGGTACTCCTTCCCCCCTTCGAGAATCTCCACCTCACCCTGTATCATAACCGCCTGGTGCGCGCCCGGCCTGTACTCGTCCACCACCAGCGCCACCCTCCTGTCCCTCAGCACGTTCCTGTATTTCTTGGTTCCATAGTCGGTGACGATGTATATGAAATCTCCCCTCAGAATGTAGCAGACGGGTACCACATGCGGCCCCTCCCCGGAAATCGTAGCCAGCCTGCAGACCTCGTGCTCAGAAAGGAACTCCCTCTCCTTCCTGCCCAGCCTCATGCACCGAGCGGTGCCTGCCCCACCACGGTGTAGAGGGGGCCCTTCGGTGTGAGGACGCTTTTCATCAGTTCTACCGACTCCACCCCGCTTCTTCCGAACTCTTCACCTTTCAGGCTCTCCATCATTTCCATCAGCTCCTTCCTCCTCGGCACAAACTTCACCCTGCCTATGGTCACGTGAGGTACAAAGTCCCTTTCTTTTGGGAACCCCAGCTTGGCGAGCTCCGAGTCTATGGTTTTGGAGAGGGAGATGACCTTTTCCGCGCCCTCTGATATCCCCGCCCAAAGAACCCTCACATGGCTCGGACTCGGGAAGGCACCGATTCCCCTCACCGAGATCTCGAAACGACTGAAACGCGAGCAGGACGAGCGCAGGACGGAGAGAATCTCCTCCGAGCGGGCATCCTCAACCTCCCCCAAGAACTTCAGGGTGAGGTGCAGGTTCTCGAACTCCACCGGTTTCCAGTTGAGGAGGGGGGAGAGCCTTTGCTGGACAGAGAGGAGTTTCTGCCTGACCTCCTCACGAACTCCGATGGCGACAAAGCATCTCATTCAGACTCCCTTGCGGATATCAAGTCTCCATCCGAATCTCGCATCCCAGACAGCCCACAATGGGGGCATCTTAGCTCTCTCCTGTAGTCCGTAGACGCAAACAGCCAGTTCAATGGACTTCCCACATCCAAGGCATTGAATCTCCATCGAGGATTTAATTTTCTTGGTATAACTCAAGTCCCCTTCCGCAAGGGGGGATGAGAGAAAGAGGCTGTGAGGAAAAATACAAGGACATGCTTAACCACAGTTCACCTGTATCATCGAGAACACATGGCTTTGTTAATCGGCCCGGTAATAGCAGACCCGGAGCTGGGCGTCGTAAATCTTGGGCTCGG
>CAZWBJ010000023.1:0-14496 GCA_964632175.1 Hadarchaeota archaeon (SeqCode) | reverse complement strand
CCACCTACTCCGACTCCATCATCCTCGACACCACTCCCCCGACTGATCCTTCTGGATGCTATACAGATCCCGCTACTTCCGCCGACAACTACTCGAGCGACACTACCCCACGGTTTGGCTGGACCGTAGATGCGGTAGACAACCTTTCTGGGGTTTGGAAGTATCAGATAAAGACAGATACCAATCCAAACTGGATTGATTTTAGAAACGGCTCTGAGATACCTGAGGGTTATATAAGAAGCAAACCGGATGCCAACGTCATCTATGTGAGAGCGGTTGATGCAGCTGGCAATCCCTCCAATGGGGTAACGGTTCTTTACTACTGTGACAACACCCCACCCACCTCCCTTTCCCTGACCATAACTGAAGGGGAAAATTCGGAGTACCAACATGTTTCCGGAGAAAATGTGGTGTACTACAACCGGGCGGTGGGTGGAACCTTCGTCGTGACAGTGAGCGCTCTCGACGATCAGTCGGGAATTCGGAAGATAGTCTTCCCCTCATTAGCGGGCTTCGGGGGAACAAACGGCGGAGAGAACTATTCTTGTCCGGCCTCGTGGACGTACACTTGGACCACCTCCTCCACCCAGAATGGGGCCAAGAACGTTACGGTATACAACAAGGCGGGCCTGTGGGCCACTATCTCCTTCGGAGTTTACAGGGATGAAACCCCGCCGTCGGGAGGGTTCATCAGTTACGAGAACTCCTATTTGGACAAAACCTCGGTTGAGGTTAACTTTGTGGCTGGCACCGATTCAGCGTCAGGGATTGACTACTGCCTCCTTCAGAGAACCTCGGCGGAACTCTCGAGCGGAGTAATAGGGGCCTGGGAGAATTGGGGGGATGTTGCCCTTAACCCCTCCTCCCCTTATGTTGATAACTCGGTCATCTCAGGCCGGGCATACAAATACAGGTACTTGGTTTTCGACAGGGTGAGCAACTGCACCGTTTATGAGTCTGAGAATGTGGTTAAGATTGACACGGGGCTCCCGGTCATCTCCACCTTCTCCCTCCAGGATAGCGAGACGCACTCTCCCGATTTTGCCAAGTCCAGAACAGTTATCGTGATCTTAGAGGAGAACGATGCCGAGAGTGAGGTTGAGGGATGGTATTTGAGCGAAGATAACGCTACACCCGATCCATCGAACTTCGGCTCCAAGCCCTCCTCCTTCACCCTTTCGGAGGGCGACGGTCCCAAGACGGTTTACGCTTGGGTCATCGACAGCGCGGGGAACATCAGCAATCCGCGGAGCGCCAGCATCACGCTGGACACCACCCCACCGACGGGCTCCATTCTAATCAACAACGGCGATGACTACACCAAGGACAACTTGGTGGTGTTAACCCTCACTTGGGATTCCGATGTCCTGGCAGTACGGTACTCCAATGACAACGTAAACTGGACGGATTGGGTACCTCCAGAGAACACGAAGATCTGGGCTCTAAGTCCGGGAGAGGGGGTCAAAACCGTATACTACCAGGTCAGAGATGCGGCCGGAAACCTCTCCACGTTCTGGGATTCTATAGTTCTAGACATGACGCCAGACCCGATTCTGGATCTCACCAGTTCCACACATCCCGATAATCAGAAATGGTATGCGGATAATTCGCCGTCCTTCCGATGGTCGATTCCCACAAGCACCTCTCCCATTGTGGGTTACAGCTGGATCCTTGACCAAAACGAAAACACTACGCCGGTTGAGAACGTGAATCTCACAGAGAATTCCATATCGTTCGTGGATCTTCCCGACGGGGTTTGGTATTTCCATCTACGCGCCGGCGATGCCGCGGGCAACTGGGGTCCCGCCAGTCATTTCAGGGTGCAGATAGATGTCACCCCCGATGGGCCGCCGGGGGTTTCCAGCCCCACGCATCCGAACCCATCCGAGTGGTACAACAGCAGAAGTGTGGAGTTCAACTGGAGTCCGCCTTCCAGCACCGCCCCCATTGTCGGTTATTACTACCAGTGGGACAAGAGCGAGAACACCACTCCTGACGCATACATCACCGCAACTTCGTTGACGCGCGACGCGACTTCCGACGGCACTTGGTACTTCCACCTGAGGGCAAGGGATGCGGCGGGCAACCTAGGGGAAATATGCCACTTCAGGGTGAACATTGACACGGAACCTCCAGTCGCTCCGGCTCCCAAGTTACCCGAAAACGGCGCCGTGCTGTCTGACAACAGACCGCGGCTGGAGTGGAGCCATCCCGAGACCCTTGAAAACTATCAGGTTGAAATCTATGACAATTCTGGCGCGCTCGTCTTGACGGCGAATCCCCAAGTGAACTGGTTCCGCCCCGAAAACTCTCTGCCCGACGGTCACTACAGATGGAGGGTGAGGGGTGTGGACAGGGCCCAAAATGTGGGCAAGTGGTCTGAGAACTTCACCTTTACCGTGGATGTCACGCCCCCCGGACCACCTGCGCTGAGGGAGCCGGAAAACAACGGGCCGCCCATGCATGTTTTAGGCCCAACCTTCGCTTGGGATGAGGTAGCCGATCTCACCGCTGTCACCTACGAGATACAGGTGGACGACAACGATAATTTCTCTTCTCCAGAAGTAGAAGCCACCGGCCTCACCGAGAACTCCTACACCCCGTCCGAGACCCTGTCCGGAACCTTCTACTGGAGGGTGAGGGCTTGGGATGCGGCGGGTAATGTGGGCGAGTGGTCGGAGGCCTGGGTCTTCACCAACTACTCCAGCCCGCCGGTGGTGACCAACGTGTTGGTGGAGTGGAAGCCGAATCCCAACAGGGTGACCACTGGAAACCCTGTCATCTCTTGGACCTTCCAGGACAACGACGGAGACTCCCAGTGTGGGGCTAGGATTCAGGTGTCGCTCCTACCGGGCAGCGAGGTGAAGGATGATTTGGTCTGGGACTACACGGCGGAAAACCTGACGGAAAATAGGGTCACCTACATCGGTGGGTACCTGAGCAGGGCGGTGATATACTTCGTGAGGGTGAAGGTGCGGGATAATCTCGGGGTCTGGGGCCCCTGGTCGGACGATCAGTATCACTTCATCCTCAACCACGCACCGAGGGTGGAGAACTTCAAGATCAACGGCCAGAGCGATCCCACCAGCGTGGGCAGGGTCGTGTTCAGCTGGGACTACACAGACGAGGACTACGACGAACAGGCCTGCTACCAGATCCAGGTCGGGAGCGATCCAGAGTCTTCCGAGGTTTGGGATTCCGGTGAGGTGCCTTGCGGACCCATCACGCGCCAAGTGGGATTGCCCGATAATGTGTTGAGCCTGTTGAAAGAGAACACCAAATACTACGTCCGGATGCGCGTGAAGGACGGCAGAATCGAGAACAACCAGGTGGTGGAGAACTTCCAGTGGTCAGACTGGGTCAGTGGCTCCTTCACCACCAACATTCGCCCGAGGATCAGAGGTGCCCTCATCAACGGGGGGGCGGTTTATACGAGATCCCCGGATGTCACGCTCACCATCGACGCCGCCGGAGGCGCCCCCATCCAAGATCTGATCTGGAAGGTGGATGATACGGAGGACTGGGAGATCGAAACTTTCTCCGCGAGCAAGAGCCTTACCCTACAGGGTTCGGAGGGGCTCAAGGAGATTTGGCTCAAGGTCAGGGACGCCCAAGGCTGGGAGTCGGAGAACGTCTTCAAGGTTTCAATAATCTTCGACAAGACCCCGCCTGTCGGGCTGAGCGGAACCTACCCACCCAACAACGCCACTGTGGGCACGAGCCCGGTGAGGCTCAGCTGGACCGTCCCCTCGGATGCGGTTTCGGGGGTGGTTTCGCTCTTCACCGTTGAGGTCTCCTTCAGCGAGTCTTTCACCAGCCCGCAGGTCTTCACCACCGAGAAGAACTACTACGACCTTTCCTTGGGCGATCAGAAGATGACGGTTTACTGGAGGGTGAGGGCGAAGGACAGGGCCGGGAACGAGAACTGCACCCCGACCTACAGGTTCACCTACGATCCCACTCCACCCTCCCTTGCCCCCTCCCCCTCCCTCGAGCTGGGCACCAAGACGACGATAGTGAACTCGCTGGAGGTCTCCATAGCGCTCGGGGGGAGCAACGTGGCCGCTTACCGCTACGCCTTCTCCCAGGAGGAGTTGGCAAAGGTCGCCTGGATCCCCTACACCGAGAACGTCTTGAAGCTGAGACTGCCGACTGAGGGGCAGTACCTGATATACTTCGAGGCCAAGTCCCCCGCGGGGGCGGTTGCCGGCCCCTTTGTCATAGGACTGTTCGTGGATCTCACCCCACCGCAGGTTCAGCTCTCGGCCGATAACTTGGCCTCTAGAAGCAAGGTGAGGACCCTCTACATTTTCGCGAGCGACCGTGGCGGGAGCGGGGTGAGCGAGATGAGGCTGAAGCTGGGGGAGAACTGGGGGGAGTGGGAGAACTTCGTGGGCAGGAAGGTGATAGAGCTGGAGGAGGGTCTGAACCAGGTGATGGTGCAGGTGAGGGACAAGGCGGGGAACGAGTCAGCGGTGGCCAGGCTCGAGCTCTACTACAGCACCGGCGCCCCCGAGGTGAGGGAGGTGGTGGTGAAGGGTGTCACCGGGGAGGAGACGGAGCTCACGCTTGACAACCTCCCCTCAGTCCTGACGGAACCCTCCTACACCCTCAGGATTCCGGCCAAGCCCGGGGTCTTCCTCTTCGTGAACGGTGAGAGAATAGAGCCCGTTGGTGGGTTCTGGGTGGTTAACCTGCGCCTGAGGGAGGGGAAGAACACCTTCATCCTCTCCACGGTCGATCTGGCGGGCTCCATGTGGGACAAAACCTTGGAGTTCACCTACACCCCAAAGGTTGCAACCCAGCCTGGGGCAGGAGGCCTCAGATACGTCCTTTTGGCCTCTGGAGTTGGGGTGGCAGGTCTGGGGATCCTTCTGGCGAGCAGGTGGAGGGGAAGGCCCAGAGCCAGAGCCAAGCCCCCGGTTCAGGAAAAGCTCACGCTTAGACCGCGAGCGGTGAAGCCGTTCGTCCGAAAGGAAGGGGGGAGGGAGGAGAGGAGGTCGGAGGAGAGGGGCGGTTAAGGTGTCGCTCGAGAGACGACTCCTTCTCGCCGCCTTTTTACTCATTGCCCTAGCGTTTGTAGCAGGCCCGACCCCCGCCGCCCCCCCGCCTCCGAGACTATCCTCCCCGGACAACGACATAAGGATTCTTTTCAAGGAAAATACCCTGCTATTGGACTGGGAGCCGGCCGAGAACGCCACCGAGTACTGCGTTCACATAAGCGATGACCCTTCCTTCCCCTATGATAACTTCACCTCGGGCTGGATTGCTTCCGACAATTACGCCTTGGATCCGAGAAGCCTGATTCCGGGCGTCCGTTACTACTGGAGGGTGCAGGCTAGGGACAACGAGAACGCAGAGGGGGAGAACTCGGAGTCTCGTTGTTTCCGCAGGAACTCCCCGCCGCGCCTCTCCAACCTGCTGATCGGGGGAAAACCCAGCCCAGCGGACAAGCTACCCATTTCCGCGCTCGCACTTTCTTGGGCCTTCAGCGACGTGGACGGGGATACCCAGAAGGGGGTGGTGATACAGGTTGGAAGTTCGGAGAACGCCTACGACAAGTGGAACTTTCGGAGCGAAAACCTCAACGAGAGCACCTGTTCATACCTCGGTGCACCCTTGGAGCGTGGGTATTGGTTTTATGTGAGGATCACGGCCATAGATTCCTTCGGCGACCAGGCACCTTGGGAGTATGGCGTGTGGGGGCGGTTTAGACTGAACCAGCTTCCCCAAGTGGAGAATTTGAGGGTGAATGGTGAAGTGAACCCCACCAACCTCACGGACAATTCACCGACCTTCACTTGGGGGTACTCGGACGGGGATGGGGACCTCCAATCGCACTATCGGGTCAAGGTGGGGACGAGGCCGGGGGAAAACGACGTTTGGGACTCCGGGGAGGTGCAGTCGGAGAACAAGTGGGCAAGGTGTCCGCCGAGGCCGCTCCAATGGGGATCGACCTACTACGTCAGGATTGAGGTAAGGGACGGGCTGGAGTGGAGCACTTGGGCGGAAGGGAGATTCAGGATGAACTCACCACCGGTGCTTCAGAAGGTGGAGGTGAACGGGGGCGCGAAGTACACCAGCTCGAGGATCGTCACCCTCGCTGTTAGCGCCACCGATGATAACGTGATCCAGACCCTGCTTACCAGCTTTGACGGGGCGAGCTGGACGGAGTGGCCCTATTCGAGCACCCTTGACCTCACGTTACCCGGGGGGGACGGGGCGAAACAGCTCTACGTGATGGTTGCGGACGACAAGGGCTGGAAGTCCGGCATACTCAGTGCATCCATAGTCCTCGACCAGGCGCCGCCCTACAACCTCAGGGGAGTTCAACCCCCCAACGGCGCTGTGGTGGGCCCGGACGTGGTCAGGATCAGCTGGACCGTCCCCTCCGACGACACTTCAGGAGTGGTTTCCCTTTACACGCTGGAGCTCTCCAAGGACCAGAGCTTCTCCTCCCCCACTAGGCTGGTGTGCGAGAAGAACTATTACGATTTACCATATGAGAATCAGACGGGCACTTGGTACTGGAGGGTGAGGGTGACGGACAAGGCGGGGAACGAGAACTGTACCCCCATCTACAGTTTCACCTACAATTCAAACGCTCCCCTCGCGAGCGTTCGGGCGGATATGGAGGTCGTGAATTCCCCAGACGTTGTGCTCAGGCTCTCGGGGAGCAACCTAGGCTATTACAGGTACGCCTTCTCCGAGCCGGACCTCTACCGGGCCACATGGATTGCATACGGAGGAGGGGTGGAAAACATCAGGCTCCGCCTGCTGACGGAGGGAGACTACAGGATATATTTCGAGGTCAAGTCCCCGGCCGGCGTGGTCGCGGGCCCCATCGTGGTCCCCCTCCTAGTGGATCTAACCCCCCCGCGCGTGAGCCTCACCGCGGATAATCTCTTTTCCGCGAGCAAGACCAGGATCCTCTTTATCAGGGCGGAAGACAGCTGGAGCGGGGTGAGCGAGATGAGGCTGAAGCTGGGGGAGAACTGGGGGGAGTGGGAGAACTTCGAGAACACGAGGAGGATAGAGCTGGAGAAGGGGGGTCTCAACTCGGTGGAGGTCCAGGTGAGGGACAGGGCGGGGAACGAGTCGGTGGTGGCCAGGCTCGAGCTCTACTACAGCACCGGTCCACCCCGGCCGGACGTCCAGATCCCGTCCACGGTGAATCAGCCCACCTACACCCTAACCATCCACGCCCTGCCGGGAATTTCCCTCTTCGTGAACGGTGAGAGAATAGAGCCCGTTGGTGGGTTCTGGGTGGTTAACCTGCGCCTGAGGGAGGGGAGGAACGAGTTCACCATCCGCACCGAGGACCCGGCGGGACAGAGCTGGGAGAACACCTTCGAGATAGTCTGCTCGAAAGGGGAGGAGAGGGGCTTCCCCCTCTGGTCTCTGGCTCTTCTCCCCCTAGCGGGAGTGGCGGGCGCATACCTTCTGGCGCGGTGGAGCAGCGCGAAGAGGAGGGAGATGGAGATGCGGCTCGCGGCCAGACCGACGCTCCCCTTTGAGCCCGAGGTTCAGAGGGGGCCAGGACCAGTGGCCCAGCCCGAGAAAAAGCCAGAGGTTCAGCCGGTACCCAAGAAATTGAGGGTCGAGAAGGCGCTCAGCCCGAAGAAAGGGCGGAGGGAGAGTAAAGAATGAGGTTTCTAGTACCCCTGCTGGCGTTTGCCTTTCTTGCCCTTTTACCAGCGGTTTCCGCCGAGCTCAGGGTGCTGGTGATGAGCCCCGACGGCGGGGAGCTCTGGTGGGGGTACAGGACCATCCAGTGGTCGGGCGCTTGCGACCCTCCCGACAACGTCACCTACAGGATAGAGATAAGCGTCGATGGCGGTTCCTCTTGGGGATACGTGGACGAGAAGAGCTTCTGGGAGGAAAGCGTTCCCGCCCCGCATGAGGTGGGCTTCAACACGGCGGGGATCGAGAAGTCGACTAGGTGCTTGGTGAGGGTGAGTGCGAAGGCCCAGACTTGGGGATTCGAGAACTCCGACACCTCCGACAACTTTTTCACCATCCAAAACCTCCTTCCCCCTCCCAGACCGGTCTCCCCGGCGAACGCGGCCACCATAGCTAACAGGACCCCCACCCTTACCTGGATGGACGAGGAGTGCCCGTGGGAGATCGAGAACCACCTCGTGCAGATCTCCATCGATCCGAACTTCACCCCCGGTAGGATCGTGTGGTCCCTGCCCACGGGGAAGCTCACCTCCGCCACCGTGTACACCGTTCTCTCGGACGGGGTCTACTACTGGAGGGTCAGGTGTGTGGATGAGAGAGGGGTTGAGAGCGATTGGTCGGAGACCTTTTCCTTTGAGGTCTTCACCTACGCCCCCATCCTCACCAGCGTGACCCCCTCCAAGTTCTTCGTGAACACGAGGAAGGTGGATCTGAACATCGAGGCGTCGAACATCATCTATCTCCAATACTCGCTTGACGGCGGGGCCAGCTGGTCCGACTGGGAGTATTATACCTCTCCTTTTGAGATCAAGTTCTCCGAGAATGAGCTCGACGGGGAGAAGATGATCTGGCTGAGGGGGAAGAGCCAGGGGGGGAAGCTCAGCGATATAAAGACGGTCAAGGTATGTCTGGACACCCGGATACCCTTGGTCACGCCGGAGTTCTCCGGGGTGCTGGGTGAGGGGGGGGCGTATAAGGGTTCCGTGACCATCATCCTCCGCTGCCTTGATTTCACCTCCGGTGTGGATCTTGTTTCCTACAGGGTGGATGATGCTCCTCCGGAGAACGGGGACACCTTCACCATCGCCGCGGACGGCACGCACACGGTGGAATATACCGTGAGGGATCGGGCGGGGAACGTCGCGAGAGGTAGCTTCACCGTTTCGGTGTACACCCCACTTTCCCCCGTTCCGTATATGGCTTTCTTCGGCGGAACGGTGGGCGTGGCGGTGTTTTGGGTGTTCATGTGGAAGAAGGGGATTCCGGCCATAGCGGCTTGGAGGAAGCAGCGGCAGTTGCGCTCCCGCTGGTTCCAGGAGTTGGTGGGGTGGGCTGGGGAAACGGAGGAGGCACCGGGGGAGACCGAGGCGGTGGAGGCACCCAAGCTACTCCGGACCTCTCCGATCGTTCAGTCCTACAAGGAGATGCTCGTGCCGGCGGCCGAGATGTTGCGCGAAAAGAGGGCGGAGTCGGCCGTCGAGAGGTTGCCCCGGGAGAGGGCGAGCAGTCTGGATGACCTTATTTCTCAGCTCGATGAGATAAAAAAGAAGAGCGTAAGAAGTAGGTGAAGGATTGGCGATAATCTCCATCTTGGGCACGAAGGGAGGGGTGGGGAAGTCCACCGTGGCCATGGGGTTGGCCATTTGGATGAGCAAGATGCTGCCCGACCGGTGGATTCTACTCATCGACGGGGACATGCACGTGCAGACCATCGGGCTGAAGATGTGCCCCGTGACGGACGTGACGCTCGCGGAGGTGCTGGACGAGGGCAAGCCTGTGGAGGAGGCCGTGTACCAGTGCGAGCTGGAGGCCGACGGAAAGCCGCTCTTCCCCAGACTGGCCATCCTTCCCGCCGGCGGGCGATTTCTTCCAGCTATGCGGGGGAACCCGCTGGAGTTCATCTCGGAGACCAAGAGGAAGTTTGATGCCATAGTGAGCAAGCTCCGCAGGATGTTCTCTTACATCATCGTGGACACGCCCGCCTCCATGAGCTTTGAGCACCTCATCCTCACCTCCATCGCCGACCGCGTCCTCTACGTTTGCGAGCCCAACGACGACTCCATAGAGGCCACGAGGGTGACGGCGGTCGAGCTCAAGAAATTCATGAACGTCGAGTCCTTGGGGGTTGTGCTCAACAGGGTGCCCCCCCGCGTGGACGAGAGGGTTTGGATAAAGAAGGCCAGCAGGATAGATCGCGTACTCGGGGTGATTCACGAGGACGAGAGCGTGGGGGAGGCCTTCAGACAGAATCTGCCCGTAGTGGCGGTGGCACCAGACTCCCCCGCCTCCCGTGCCTTGGGGGAGATAGCGCGGAAGGTGCTGGAGGTGGAGATCAAGCCCACGAAGGTCTCGAGCAAGATCGACAGGGCCCTGCAGCAGACAGCCAAGGAGGTAGAGGGGGATTAGGTGGATTCGAGATCTTCTTCCGTTTTCCTGCTTCTGCTCCTGCTCCCAGCGGTCGGCGCGGGAGGTGAGCCACCTTGGCCCAGAGCGGGGAGGGACTCGGCAAACACCAGCCTGAGCCCTTATGTAGGGCCCGGGGATAACACGGTCAGGTGGAGGTTTGAAGTGGGGGGGTTCATCTCCTCCGCCCCGGCGATAGGTGCCGACGGAACCCTTTTTGTGGCATCCGTCAACTCGATATTCGCCCTGAAGGACAACAAGCTCAGGTGGAGCCGAGCCCTAGACGGGGAGATAGATTTTTCCCCTTCCCTTGGTCCGGATGGAACCGTCTACTTGGGTTCGAGGGACAACAGGGTCTACGCCTTGAGTCCAGCCGATGGCTCCATCAGGTGGTCCTTCGCTGCGGGGGGCATGATCTCCTCCCCCGTGGTGGTGGGGCGGGACGGGAAGCTTTACTTCGGATCCGTGGACGGTTACACCTACTCCCTCAACCCCGACGGCAGCTTGAGGTGGAAGCTCCCCATCGGAGGAATGCTTGCGGGGGCGGCGGTGGACAATCGGGGCACCCTCTACTTCGGTGTGGTGTCGGAGAACGGTCCGGGAAACCTTTTGTACGCCCTCAGCCCGGAGGGGGAGGTCGAGTGGTCGCTCCCCTTCCCCACCCTTCCCGCCCCCGCTCTAGGCAGCGAAGGCACGATCTACGCGGGTTCGAGGGAGGGGGTTCTCTATGCAGTGGGGATCGGCGGCTCCGTGCGCTGGTCCCTCAAGTTGGGGGAGGCGATTTACTCCTCTCCTGCCTTGGGTCCGGAGGGAACGGTATACGTGTGCTACTCGGATAACGCCAACGAGTCTTGGCTGGCGGCCGTCACTCCCGCAGGAGACCGAAAGTGGACCCTCAGGGTCGGCAGTTTCTGTAGGTCTACCCCGGCCGTTGATCGAGGGGGAACGGTTTATGTGGGGGGGGACAACCTGTTCGCCGTCGGGGCCGATGGGACGGTGAGGTGGCAGGTCTGCACTGGAATCAAGTGGGCCTCACCGGCTCTTGCGGCAGATGGTTCGGTTTGCGCGGGCAGCGGAGGTTACCTCTATGTCGTGGGACGAGCTGGGACTCGTACAACTTACCTCCATGTGCTTGTTGGAGCGGTTGCGGCAGGGCTCGTCCTGGCGGTTTTGCTGGTTCGGAGAAGGGGGAGGCAAGGGTAAAAAAATTTTCCATAAGAAAAAAAATTTTCTCTAGAAACAGAAGCGATAATTCCCCCAAAAAATAAAAAATTAGTCATTTTATGCTAATTTGGTTTAAAAAAAGGCTTTTATAGCCCTTTTTTCAAAATTAGTGATGGCAAAAAGGGCTAGTATAAAGCATACAAAGAAGATAGTCAAGCCTCTCCTACCTCCTCCCAGCTTTCCCAGACTTCTCCTTAGGGCGGCGTGGAACGTCGGTCTCGTTGCACTCATTCTGGTTGGCAGCTTGGCGGTCGCGTGCATGGTGGTGGATCAGGTGGATGTGGCACCGGATCATCCCCTCTATCCCTTCGAGCGCCTGGGCGAGAGAATAAGGATGGCAAGCCCGCAAGACCTGTTGCAGGAGCGCGTCAGTGAATATTCTCAGCTTCTGAGCGAGGGTAAGAGCGCTGGTTACGGTTACCTGCTTGACGAGATCTCCTCCCTGATGCAGAAGGTTCAGCCGACTGGGGAGCTAGCAGCGCGCATACAGTCCCTCATGCCCAGCGTTCTGGATGCTGGGACTTTGGCGTACAGGGAGATGCTTTCCTCTTTTGCCGAAACCGGCGGGATCGATGAACAGCTGAAAGCCATGATAGAGGAGATGGCAAGCGAGAACGCCGACTTCTTCCAAGGCGTCATCGATGACATCATGGCGGAGTGGGAGGCCAGGACGCGGGAGATCAGGGGTCGGTATGAGCAGGAGCTCGCCATGCAGGAGCTGCTGGCACGGATGAGGGAGAATCTTGAGAGACTCAGGCTTGCGGCCATTGCCGGTGGGAAGGAAACCTCCTATGAGCAGCTGCTCTCGAGGCTGAAGTACCTCATGTGGTTGAAGTCCACCATGCAGAGGTACAAGGAGCAGCTGGCGGCTCTCGCCGCCGAGGTGAGGGCTGGGCTGGACAGAGGAGAGGCCCGGGCGAGGCTGGAGCAGTTGCGCCAGTCCTTCAGGGCCGAGTGGGAGGAGAGGCTTAGGAGCGAGCCAGAGGCCTACTATTCAGAGTACCTCACGGCGATGAGACAGTTTGATGCCCTAACCTCTGAAATCAGGAACTTGCTGGACTCCATGCCCCCGGTGGTGAAGGCGGAGCAGGGGCAGGAAGTGCGGGCGCAGGTGGGGGGTTACGAGGTCGCCACCATCTCTGGTTCCAAGACGGTGATCGAGGAGCTCACCTCTACCATCGTGCTGAAGAGCGTGGACATCAAGCTCGAGCAGGAGAAGCTCAAGGCGGCTCTGGATGTGGGCTTTGGGGTGAAGGGGAAGTTTAACTATCAGGGGGCTCTCGCTCTAGACAACATGATCTCCGCCCTGCCCGCAAGCGACATCGTGAGGATCATAAACACCATACCGCTCCTGAGGCAGATGTTCAGCTCGGTCCCGCAATCCGAGTTGGAGCGCATCATAGCGGATCAGATGTCGAGGTTGAAGGAAGTGCTGAGAGAGGTCATGGGAGGGCTTCCGCCCTTCGAGCTCCAGAACGTCCTCCAGCAGGCGGCGGGCATGCTGCGGAGCCCCATCTCCACCAACATCTCCGGCGTCACGGTTTCCATCTCCCTGCAGGACGGGACGCCCGTGCTGCGCATCCAGTACTCCGGAACCGTTCAATCTGGGGGCACCACCGCTTGGATCAAGGAGCTGGATGTGAAGGTGCTGCTCTACGGGCTCACCATCTCCACCCAAGGAGCCACCGTTAACACGAGTGCTTCTGTGGGGATCGATATTTCGGGGAGCGTGGCCGCCCTGGCTGAGGTCCCGGTGGCCGACCTGATGGCGGTCACGGCTGCAGGAGGCGCGGGTGAGCCGGCCGTCACGCCCAGCTTGGCAGGCCTGGATCTTTCTCTCTCCAAGACCCCCGTGGGCGGAATCCTCTTGACGGTGGGTTTGGGCGAGGTATCAGCTTCTGTGTCCGGGGTGAACGTGAAGGTGAACGACCTAAAGGTCAGGCTCCACCTCACCCAGCTGAGCATCGATCTCCAGAGCGGGCAGGTCTCCTTTGCTCTGGGGGCGGAGACGGGGGCATCGGGGAAGGTCTCCGCGGATACCGAGATAGCGGTCTTGGATCTCCTCCGCTCCATCAAGCTTGAGGACGTGATCGTGGACCAGGTGAACAACCTCCTGAGCACGAGGTTTGGAGCGAATCTGGAAATGATTCTCAGCTCCCCCATTTGTCAGCAAATAGGGTTCACGAGCGTCACGCAGCTCAAGGAGTTCATAAGCATGGTGGAGGGAATAGTGCTGGACAGGTTCGTCCCCAAGATGCCTTGGACGGTCCAGTGGTCGGGCCAGAAGGCACCAATCGTCAAGGTGATCGCGAACCAGATCAGGGGGAACATTTACGGGATGGAGGCGAACCTGAGCAACGTAGAGGCCGACGTCAGGCTGGTGGACAGCGGTTTCCTGCTGGAGTTCAACGGGCAGAGCCTAGAGCTGAGCATCCAGGTGGAGTTCGGTGTCTGGGCGAACGTTTCGGCAGGCGGAACCTTTGACCTGGCCCAAGTGGTGGAGAACCCGATGGTGAAGGGGCTGACCAGCAAGCTCGGGGAGGTGGCGGTGGAGGACGGGAAGCTGGTGTGGAGGAGCAAGGATCTTTGGAAGGACATGCTCTCGGGGGCGGAGATGGGGGCGGAGGTTTCCCTCTCCGAACTACACGTGAGGCTGGAGGAGGGGGCGATCAGGTTGGGCGTGGTGGGGAGCGTCTCGGTGGTGGGCGGGATTGAGTTCGAGCCCCTACTGGAACAGATGCGTTCCCAGCTGCCGGCGGGTGTCAACATCTACTTGGACTCCAATAGGAACCTTGTCCTTGAGGCTTCCTCCCCAGACGTGGCCAAGCAGCTCTGGGGCTTTGATGTGAAGGTCAGAAATCCCTCCGTGAAAGTGGTGGTTTCGAGGATCTCTTCCAAGCTTGTCGATGCCGGGGAGATCCCGTTCTACGTGGAGAACCTTTCCGTCGGGGCCGCAGGGTTCACCGCGGAACTGAAGGATCTCAGAGTGAAGCTGGCCCCGGCAGTGGAAGTGGAAGTGGAGAAGGGTGAGGCACATTTGGCCTTCACCTCCGGTTTCAACCTCTCTGGGGTGGTCTCGGTTTCAGGAGAACTGAGTACAGATTCCAGCTCCGGAGCGGGGTGGACCTCCTACCTCGAGCAGCTGAGGGGGCTCGTCGACCTAGACTCTCTCGTCCAGGAACTTCA
>CAZWBJ010000022.1:0-15493 GCA_964632175.1 Hadarchaeota archaeon (SeqCode) | reverse complement strand
GCACCTGGGGTGGCGTTCACGCCCGAGCAGAAGCTGGAGATTGCCAAGGCCTTGGATGAGCTTGGAGTGGACATCATCGAAGCCGGATCGCCGGCCACCTCCGAGGGGGAGAGGAAGGGCATAAAGATGATCGCGGGGGAGGGGCTTAGGGCCGAGGTCTGCTGCTTCGCCAGGTGCCTGAAGGAGGACATAGACTGGGCCCTCCAGTGCGAGGTGGACTCGGTTCATCTTGTGGTGCCGACCTCGGATCTCCACCTGCAGTACAAACTGAAAAAGAGCCGTGAGGAGGCCGAGCAGATGGCCCTTGAGGCCCTGCACTACGCCCTCGACCATGGCCTAGTGGTGGAGTTCTCCGCGGAGGATGCCAGCAGATCCGATCGAGAGTTCCTCTTCTCCATCCTCTCCCGGGGGGCAAGGGAGGGCGCCCAGCGCGTCTGCCTTTGCGATACCGTGGGAGTCCTTACGCCAGAGAAGTCTTTTGAGCTTTTCTCTGAGGCGGTTAGAGTCCTCGGAGCCCCCGTTGCCGCCCACTGTCACAACGACTTCGGAATGGCAACAGCCAACACCTTGGCCGCTGTGCGTGCAGGGGCTTCCGAGGTTCACGTGACGGTCAATGGGCTGGGGGAGAGGGCCGGAAACGCCTCGCTTGAGGAGGTGGTGATGGGGCTCCGTGCCTTCTACAACCTGAAACCTAAGGTGAAGACCGAGCTCCTGACCGAGACCTCCGAACTCGTGAAGCGCCTCACCAAGATACCTGTCCAGCCGCACAAGGCCATCGTGGGGGAGAACGCCTTCGCGCACGAGGCGGGGATACACGTGCACGGGGTGCTGGAGAGACCGGCCACCTATGAGCCCTTTCCGCCCGAGCTGGTGGGAAGGGAGCGCAGAATTCTTTTCGGCAAGCACACTGGTTCGCACGCGCTTGAGAGGGAACTCCTTAGCTGGGGTCTCTCCCCCACGAAAGAGCAGGTGATGCAAATTCTCAACGAGGTGAAAAGGTTGGGGGACATGGGGAAGTCCGTCACCGATTCCGAGCTCAGGGCGCTGGCGGCTTCCGTCACGGGCAAGAAGGTGGAGGAGGTAATCAAACTCGAGGAGCTGACGGTGGTGAGCGGGAACAGGATCACCCCCACAGCCTCCGCCAGG
The DNA here is from genome assembly GCA_964632175.1 of Hadarchaeota archaeon (SeqCode). GTDB lineage: Archaea > Hadarchaeota > Hadarchaeia > Hadarchaeales > JAWBSP01 > JAWBSP01. Next base: position 14,347 of record CAZWBJ010000022.1, on the reverse strand, counting down.
CTCAGGTTCAGGGACAGGGAGGTGGTGGAATCGGGATTGGGGGTGGGACCGGTGGATGCAGCCATGAATGCTATAAGGAAGGTGGTGGAGGAGATGGCGAACATAAAACTGCTTGAGTACCATGTGGACGCCATCTCGGGTGGAACGGACGCGGTGGTGGATGTGGTGGTCAAGCTGACGGACGGGAAGCGGATCGTCACGGCGAGGGGGATAAGTGGGGATATCATCATGGCAAGCGTCCAAGCCCTGCTCAACGGGGTCAACACCCTTTTGGGTTGAATGGAGGCAAAAATTCGTCTGCCCAAGGAGGGAGAGGTTTTGGGTGTGGTGGAACAGATGGTTGGGTTTGACAGGCTGAGCGTGAGGTGCAGGGATGGGCACGTGAGGATCTGCAGGATTCCGGGGAGGCTCAAGAAGCGCGTCTGGATGAAGGAGGGGGACGTGGTTTTAGTTGAACCTTGGCTGGTGGAGGCGGACAAGAGGGGGGACATCATCAACGTTTACACGAAGGCGGAGACGGAGGTTCTGAAGAAGCTGGGCCTCTGGGAGTAGGGTGGAGCTCCTCCGCAAGCTCGAGAAGAGGAAGCTGGAGAGGCTTGAGAAGGACGCGGAGCTCCGGAAGGTGGTGGAGCGGGTTTTTGATCATTCGACCCTCCTTTCCCTTTACGATCTGCTCAAGAGGCAGGTTATTGTGGAGTTCCATGGGGTAGTGAGCGCGGGGAAGGAGGCAAATATTTTCTCCGCCCTAGATCCCTCGGGTCAGTACCTTGCGGTGAAGATATACAGGATTGCGACGGCCGATTTCAAGCGAAAGTTTGAATACATTTCCGCTGACCCTAGGTTTCACGGGCTCCGGAGGGACAGGAGGGCGGTGGTTTACGCTTGGGTGACGCGGGAGTTCAAGAACCTCCAGAGAGCCCAGGAGGCAGGCGTTTCGGCCCCCAAGCCTGTGGCTTTCTCTAAAAACATCCTAGTGATGGAGTTCGTTGGAGAGGAGGGGATTCCCTACCCGCGAATGGTGGATCAGCCCCCTGAGGATCCCCGCACCACCTTCGAGCTCGTGGTGGAGAACATGGGAAAACTCTACCGGAAGGGGGAACTGGTGCATTCAGATCTGAGCGAGTACAACATTCTTCTAACGCCTGCTCCGGTGTTTATAGATTTCTCCATGGCCACCGATATCGCCAACCCAGCCGCCGAGGGATTACTGAAAAGGGATGTGGAAAAAATCCTGAACTACTTCAGCAGGTTTAAAATTGACCTCCCCAGCGGAGAGAGACTCCTGAGCAAAATCCGCGGACACACGGACCCGTGTTGAGTTATATTCTGAAGCTGACCCATTTATGGCGGAGTACCGGCTCCTAATCCCCAAGGATCGGGTCGGTGTGGTGATAGGGAGGGGAGGGGAGGTGAAGCAGGAAATTGAGCGGAGACTGGGTGTGAAGGTGGAGATTGAAGGGGAGGAGGGGCAGGTGGTCATAAGGGGGCCGGATGAAAACCCCCTCGCGGTGCTGAAGGCCAAGGACATCTTCCTCGCCATGGGCCGGGGGTTCAGTCCGGAGAGGGCCTTCAGACTTTTCGACGAGAGCCAATACTTGGATGTGATTGATATGACCGAGTACGTTTCGGAAAGGGCCCTGGAACGGATGCGTGGGAGGATTATCGGAGAAAGGGGGAAGAGCAGGCGGGCCATAGAGGAACATTTGAAGGTTTTTCTGTCGGTTTACGGGAAGACTGTCTCGATCATAGGGGATGCTGCCTCTGTTAAAGCGGCGAGGGAGGCGATCGAGATGCTCCTGCACGGGGCCCAGCACTCCACCGTTTATAAATTTTTGGAGAGGGCGAGCAGGCAACTGAAGGAGAGCTCAGAGTTGCAGGGTATTGGAGAGCCTCCTGTGAATTTCGCGCAGTAGATAAAGGTCCTCCCTGCAGTGCTCGACGACTCTGCCTAGCGCCCTCCTGTCGCCAGATACAGCAAGCTTGAAGAGGGCCCCCACATCGCCCCCCTCAAACGGCACCTTCCTCTCCAGCCCGAGGAACTTGGCCACGGACTCTAGGCTGTAGCTCGAGAGGAGGAGGTTCCTGCGGCACCAATCGTAGAGGTCAAGGTTGTATATTCCATTGAGAGTCTTCAGGTCCACTCTGTGCAGGGCGGCCCTAGCGTTGAGGAAGGGGAGGTCGAAACCCGAGCCGAACCATGTTATCACGCGGGTCACCCCTTCAAGCTGTCGGCACAGCCACTCCAGTGCTTCTCTCTCCTCCCTGGGGTTCAGACAGGTTCTGAACAGGGGTCTTCCCTTCCAGAGTCCGATGACTACCACCATCCCCTCATCCGCCCGTTTTCCCGTGGTTTCTATGTCTAGGTATACGTCCATCTACTCACCCATAACCAGCACCACCACCCTCCTGCTCCTGGGCCCGTCCTCCTCCACTACTAGGAAATTCTGCCAGGTCCCTCTTGCCAACCTCCCGTCCACTACAGGCAGGACCTTGGAGGATCCTAAGATAGCCGCCTTCAGGTGCGCATGAGCGTTGTCGTCTATTTGGTCGTGTAAATACCCCCCGTCTGTTGGGATGAGCTCCTCCAGCTTGTTGAGGAGGTCCTGCTTCACCCCTTCCTCGCCCTCGTTCAGCACCAGCGAGGCCGTAGCGTGGGGCAGCTGCACCAGCAGAATCCCATTCTTGATCCCTGACTCTCTCACCGCTCTCAGGATCTCATCGGTGATATCTACCACCTCCCTCCTCCGGTGCGTGGAGAAGGTGAGCTCCTTGACCCAAACCCTCATCCCCATCTCCCAAAATAGAAATTTAGCCCGTCGTTCCACTTCAGCCAGCCCCAGACGGGGAAATAAGCTGAGACTCCGAGCAGTGTGTGAGGGTCTGGATAGTGATTCCGGCGTACAATGAGGAAAGAAATATAGGAAAGGTAATTGACTCCCTGCGACTGGAGGGCTGGAGGAACCTTCTGGTGGTGGACGACGGTTCCTCTGATCGCACGGCGGAGATAGCGAGGCGCAAGGGTGCGGAGGTCATCGTCCACTCCAGAAATCTAGGGCTTGGTGCTGCCCTCAGAACGGGGTTTGGACGGGCCCTACAGCTGGGAGCGGATGCGGTGGTAACCTTCGATGCGGACGGGCAGCACGAGGTGAGGGATGTGAGGAAGCTGGTGGAGGGGCTGAGGGAGGCGGATGTGGTTATTGGGGTCAGGAGGTCGGTGGGGATTCCCCTTCACAAGAGGTTTGGCAACTTTGTCCTCAACGTTCTCACCTTCCTGCTCACGGGAATATACACCGATTCCCAGTCCGGCAGCCGGGCCCTGTCCAGAAGAGCCCTGCGGGAACTCAGACTCAGGGGGGAAAGATACGAAATCTCCTCAGAGATCCTCCTCCGCCTCTCGCAGGCTGGTCTGAAATGGAAGGAGGCCCCGGTCACCTGCTATTACCCGCCTCACGCCAGGGTGAAGGGAACCACCATTCTGAGCGGGATAAGGATCTTTCTCAGGCTACTTTCCCTCAAACTGGCTAGATGAGCTCGCACGGTATCCTATCTGGTCGGTAGGAAATCTTGGGAACCAATCCAGCCTTCTTGAGTCTTTCGGACACATGGGGGTACAGGAAAACGTATTCCTCCTCCAGTTGCCCAGGCAGTTTAGGGTCGATGGCTGCCAGCTTCGTCTTCAGCTCCTCCAGCCCCCCGGGTTCGCTGAAGGAGAGCATCACGGCTGGATGGCAGGATACTCCCTCGTTGAGCAGGTGCCTCAGGGCGGAGAGTTGCAGATTGAAGGAGGCAGGAGTTGCGCCCGTTAGCCTCGAAAATTCCTGCTCGGTGGTTCCCTTCAGTGAGACCCTCACATGGAGCTTCCTGAAACCCGAGAGTCTGCGAGCGTAGTTTCTGTCAATAAGAATCCCATTGGTCTCCAGGATGAAGCGGTATTTGCTGTCCTCCACCAGCTGCAGGAGTTCGAGGAGATGTTCCGGACAAAGGGTGGGCTCGTTCCCGCTCACCCTAAGGAGTTCATATCCGTGCTTGGAGGCACAAGAATCCAGATGCCGGAAGACCTCCACCGGCTCGTATAACTCTCCGATTTCAGGGCGGTCCCTGGGAAGTCCGCTCCAGCAAAAGACGCACTTGAGGCAGCACCCGCAGCAGTCGGCCGTGGCGATTCCCCCGTACCACCTTCCGGGCCTCGCAAGCCTGTAGTACCGCCGGAGGTTTCCCCTGCCGACCAGCGGCTTGATTTGGGAGGCCAACTGTAAGGGGTCGTACGTTTCTTTTCTCATCTTCACAGGCTGATTAGGAGAAAGAGGCCCCAGCCGACCGGGAAAGCGCTGCAGATGGCGATGAGGAGACGGTGGAGACCGGTGCCCACCAATCTCCTGCCCCTTCCGCATAGGAAAGATACGGAGCAGAACCAGAGGATATCTGAGAGAGAGTGCCCAACCAGCCAGAACACGATCCCGGCCACCCGTGCGAGCTCGTAGGCGACAAGCAAGTTGGAGAAACCGATGCCCACCCACCAGAGCGGAACGGTGGGGTTCAGGATGCTACTCAGGAGGACCCCCGCCGTTGCCGGGTGAATGGAGAGGGCATGGGGGGAGGCGGTTTCAAGTTTCTTCCGCAGGGCGCGAAAGCCGAGGAGGCCCAGCAGGAGAAGGAGGGCCCCGCCAATCGCCTTCAAGAGGGTTTCCACGGAGGGCTGTTCGAAGACCGTTCTCAGACCTAGGGCAAAAAGAGAGAGGTAGAAGGCCTCTGTCAAGAGGTGACCTGCCACTACTCTCGGTCCCACCCCCGACCCGTCAGAGAGGGACTTGGTCGCCGTGTATGCCAGCATGGGCCCCGGGAGGAGCGAGCCGGAGAGGCCCACCACCAGACCCATCGGTAAAAAAGCCAAGGGCTCCATTGCACAAAAGTGAACAGCAAGGGTTAAAAATGTCTTCGACACTCTTCGGATGAAGATCCTGCTGAGCGAGGAGGAAATTCCAAAGTACTGGTACAACATCCAGGCCGACCTCCCCTCCCCCCTCGATCCTCCCCTCAACCCAGCCACGGGTGAACCCATAAATCCGAAGGACTTGGAGCCGGTTTTTCCGAAGTCCCTCATACAGCAGGAGATCAGCACCGAGCGGTGGATCCCCATCCCGGAGGAGGTGAGGGAGATCTACAGGATCTGGAGACCGACTCCACTCTACCGCGCTGAGCGACTTGAAAGAGCCCTGAAGACTCCCGCTAGGATTTACTACAAGTGGGAGGGGGTGAGCCCTCCCGGTAGCCACAAGCCCAACACCTCCGTGGCCCAGGCTTACTTTAACAAGAAGGAGGGGATCGAGAGGCTGACCACCGAAACGGGGGCAGGGCAATGGGGCAGTGCTCTTTCCTTCGCCACCATGCTCTTCGACATGAAGTGCACCGTTTACATGGTCAGGGCAAGCTACGAGCAGAAGCCCTACCGGAGGATTCTCATGGAAACTTGGGGGGCGGAGTGCATCCCGAGCCCCAGCGACAGGACCCAGTTCGGGAGAAAGGTTCTGCAGGAGGATCCCAACTGTCCCGGCTCTCTGGGGATTGCCATTTCCGAGGCCATCGAGGACGCGGTGACTCACCCGAACACCAAGTATTCGCTGGGCAGCGTGCTGAACCATGTGTTGCTCCACCAGACGGTAGTGGGTCTGGAGGCCAAAGCCCAGCTCGAGAAGATTGGTGAGTATCCAGATATCCTCGTGGGCTGCGTGGGAGGGGGGAGCAACTTTGCCGGCCTGTCTTTCCCCTTCTTGGCGGACAAACTGACCGGGAAGAAACCCGGGCTGAGGGCCATCTCCTGCGAGCCGAAGGCCTGCCCCACCCTCACGAGGGGGATTTACACCTACGATTTCGGGGACGCGGCGAGGATGACCCCCCTGCTCAAGATGTACACGCTGGGCCATACTTTCATCCCCGCTCCCATTCACGCCGGGGGGCTCAGATATCACGGTGATGCACCGCTCCTCTGCAAGCTCACCAAGGAGGGATACATGGAGGCGGTGGCATATCACCAGAACGAGGTTTTTGAGGCGGCTAGGATCTTTGCCCGCGCGGAAGGGTTTGTGGTGGCTCCGGAAACGGCCCACGCGGTTAAGGCGGTGGTGGAGGAGGCCATCCGGTGCAGGGAGAGGGGGGAGGAGAAGGTCATTCTCTTCAACAATTCTGGGCACGGGCTGTTGGATCTGGCGGCTTGGGATGCCTTCCTCAGGAAAAAGTTGGTCGACTATGAATTGCCGGAGGAAGCCATAAAAGAGGCCCTAGCGAAGATACCGAAGGTGAAATGATGGTAGTGGCGTTCGTGCTGGTGCAGGTGGAAACTGGCAAGGCGGTGGAGTTGTGTAAAAAGATAAGGACGCTACCCGGAGTGGCGGAGGCGTATTTGGTGGCCGGACCCCACGATATCTTGGTTAAGATCGTGGCTGAAAAGTTTGAGACGGTCGCTCAGACGGTGACGGAGGGAATCCACAAGCTGGAGGGAATCAGAAACACCCTCACCCTCTTCGCCTTTGAATAATGCCCGTTGCCTTCGTCCTCATTGAAACGGAAATCGGAAAGATTGGTGAGGTCTTGGATAAACTTCAGTCCTTGGAGGAGGTGGTGGAGGCCTATTCCGTTGCTGGGCCCTATTCCATCGTGGCAAAGATAGAGGCGAAGTCTTTTGAGGATCTGTCAAAAATTGTCCCACAAAAAATCCAGGGAATAAAAGGCATCACCAGGACCCTCACGTTGCTGGCTTTCGGGACGGCCAGAACCTTCAGGGTCGACGCCTGCGAGCGAGCGCAGGAGCTGGAAAGGGCGGCCAAGTTTGAGGAATTGTATAATCTGTGCAGAGGGTGTAGGCAGCTCAAGCTTTGCGCATTTGGTGCCCGAGTAATAACTTACGGTCTGTAATTTAGAAGGGTAATATTATATAAATCTCATAACATCGGACTGCATTTTATATGCGATTTCGTTGGGTTAGTTGCGGATTATATGCTGGATCAGGATCGGCGGCTCGGTATACCTTGTGGAGGAAAAAATGCTCCGCTCTCTTGTTGAGTTACTGAAACGTTTCGAGGGGCGGGATCTCAAGTGGTTCAAAGTGGAGAGTGACTGCACACGTGTGCACTAATCGCCATGTTCCGCCTCTGCGCACAAAAGTTAGCGATGGAAGAAGCCAGCCGACTGCACACGTGTGCACAAACTGCGACGGTTCCGTCGAATAAGCCAGCAGATGTATAATCTCGAGGAGTGTAGTGATTCTCTCTGATGTTGCGTATTCCACGACGATACGATGCCATGGAGAAAGCTTATAATCGTTTGGTTAGCGGTTACTTGCCGAAGAGCCTTCTGAAGAAGCTTTTCTTCTCCTTCTTTTCTTCCTCTTTCTTCTCCTCGGCTACCTCTTCCTTCGGTTTCTCGGCTTCAGCTTTCTTTAGGTTATTGTAAACGGTCATTACGCTGAGCCCGAGTTTGGCCGCAATTTTCTGGTACGGCCATCCCTGAGCCCGGAGTTCCTTCATTTTTTTTATCAACTCTGGAGTCACTTTCTTTCGCGGCATCACTTATATTGACAGGTATTTTTAAAGTTATCGTTTTACCTTTTGGGGGACGATTTCCGCCGCCTTCTTTCCGGCAGCATACCTCCGAAGATGGGCGGGATTCGGAACCGCCACCTTCTTGTGTGGATGGAGAATGGATGCCATCTCCGCCATGAAGTCCACCCCCGAGAAGACGATGAGCTTGGCGTCCTTCACCTTGCTGGATTTGATGGCCAGCTCTAGGAGTCCCCACGAAGTCCGCCACCTTCTGGATTTCGGGAATCTGATAGTTATGGGTCAGTATCACTGCATGCTTTCTCTCCTTCGGCTCTTTTTCAGCTCCATCTAAACCCCACCTTCTAATATCTCGCCTTGCAGATTCTAATGCGCGCCCTCAGGCTCAGTACAAGAGGCTCCTGACATGAGCGAGCAGGTGGTTGCTCTTGCCGTATTCGTCGTTTGCTTCGCACTGCTCATCGCTAGGAAGGTTAGGATAGCGTATGTCGCACTCGCCTCGGCGGCGGTGTTGCTTCTTACGGGCACAGTAGGCCCCTCTCAGGCACTAGATTCCATTGACTGGAATGTATTGGGCGTCTACTGGGGGTTTGGCGTGCTTTCCATTGCCCTCGCCCAGAGCGGGATCCCCTCGCTCATCGCCCTGCACCTCCTGCGAAGGGCCAAGGAGGAAAGGTATGCCATCTTCTACCTCTGCTGTCTTGCGGTCTTCCTCTCCTCCTTCATGCCCAACCCCCTCGTCGTCCTCCTGCTCGCCCCCGTGTGCGTTGAGGTCGCTAGGAGGGTGGGTACCTCTCTCTTCGAGTATCTCATTCCCGTGGCCATCAGCTCCAACGTGGCCACCACCATCACTATGGTGGCGGATCCTCCCGCGCTCATCCTAGCGGAGAAAACAGGCATGAGGTTCTTGGACTTTTACTGGTTTCACTCCAAGCTGGGCATTGGGACGCTCTCGGCGGTGGGAGCCTCAATGTTTCTCCTTACCCTTTTCCTGATTTTCAGGAGTAAGCGCGGGAAGATCTCCTTTCAGGAGGAAGAGCTTAAAGTTTCCTATGGGGCAAGTTTTCTTTTTGTCGCGGGTGTCCTCGCCCTTTCCTTCTCCCCCCATCCGCCGGGTCTAGTGGGACTCGCCGTGGGGCTGGGGTCTCTTCTCCTCTACCCGGGGGGCCTGCACCGAACCCTCAGGGAGTTTGACTGGGAAACCTTCCTCTTCATCCTTGGTCTCTTCGTGGTGGTGGGTTCGCTTGAACTCACGGGGCTGACGTCCAGTTTCGCCGAAAGACTCGCTGGTCTTGCAATAAGAAATCCCTCTGTTCTTTTAGCCCTTTTCATTTGGATGTCCGTGGCACTCTCTAGTTTTATAGATAACGTTCCCTACACCCTGCTCATGATACCCGTGTGCAAGAACCTCGCCTCAGCCGTGAGCATGGATTCCCTGCCTCTTTTGTACGGGATGGTGGTGGGAACGGGCATTGGGGGAAACATCCTGCCGATTGGAGCGACGGCAAACGTGATTGCCTGCGGAATGTTGGAGAAGAGGGGTCACAAAATAAGGCTGAGAGAGTACCTGCGGCTGAGCGTCCCCCCCACCCTCGTGGCGGTTGGGACGGTGCAGGTGTTGCTGCAAACCCTTTGGCTTTTGAGGTGATTTATATATCAACACCTAGTTTTTCATGGCTGGCAAGTTCACTTGGCTGGCTAAGGGGAGAGAGAAGAGAATAATGGAACTCTGCGAGAAGCACCTCGAGGAGATCGTGGAGACGGTTAAGGAGACCGAGAGGGTCTACGAGGCCTTTTTGGAAAAGGACATGAGGGGTGTGGAGGAGGCCTACAAGAAGGTTTTCTCCCAAGAGAGGGAGGCCGACGAGCTCAAGAGACAGATTCTGGAGGAGCTCTCCGCAGGGATTTTCCACCCCATCGACAGGGATGAAATAGTGAGGCTGGTCATGGTGGTGGATGAGATCGCCGCGAACGCCAAGGCGGCTGCCGGTAAGCTCCGGTACCTCCCGCCGCGGAAGGTTTGCAGGGAGTTGAGGGAGATCCTGAGATCCTTTGCTTCAAAAGATCTGGAGGCGGCACAGAAGTTGCGAGAGGCGTTTGGTGCGGTGATGAAGGGTTCCCCCTCCGCGCTCGCCCTTTCCCATCAGGTGGAGGAGAAGGAAGAAGAAGTGGACGAGTTTAGGCAAACCAAGCTCTTCCCCAAACTCCTTAAATGGCACAGAGCCATAAAGGATACGGGCATGTCTTTCATTCTCGAGAAAATGCTGGAAAACTTGGAAAACGTGGCGGACCTCTGTGAGGATGCGAGCGACATTCTGAGGTGTATGGCGGTTAGCCGATAGTCTTACTACGGTCGATTCTCGCTAGAATCCATATTCTGCCAAACCATCCGATTTTTAACCGAGGTGTAAATCTCCTTTTTGATTCGGCACGTGAATCATAGGGATATATACTCCAGAATTTAGGGTGGATGCTCTGGCTGGTTTACGGGGCCGGCCTCGGGCTTGCCTTCTATATGGCTTGGTGTCTCGGGGCCAACGATGCGGCGAATCCTTGTAATTGCGTGGTGGGGGCAGGGGTTTACTCCATGCGCAAGGCCCTTTATACCTTCGCGATTTTCGCAGCGCTTGGTGGCATCTTGTTCGGCCCCTTCGTCATGAAGACCATCGACCGCGGATTGGTCGACAGGGGGGCCCTCGGAACGGGCGAGCTGATAGTGGGAAGTCTCTCGGCGGCACTTGCAGCATGCCTTTGGGTGACCTTCAGCACTTGGCTGGGCATGCCGGTCTCCACCACCCATTCCATTATGGGAGGGGTGCTGGGGTTCGCCCTCGTCACAGGTGCGGCTATCCGTCCAGGCAACCTCATGAGGGCCCTGTTCAGCATTCCCGTCTCACCTTTAATCGCACTAGGGCTGGCTGCTCTCCTCTACTACCTCATGGTGAGGTTTTTTTCCGTTCCTAGGAAAAGCTTCTCCAATCTCTCTCTTACCATCCTCCTCTACCTTCCTCTCTTCGTGGTCATGTTCCTCTCGCTTTTTCACGGAATCTGGCGTTTTGGATTCCTTCCCTCGCTAATTTTTGCCACAGTGGCCACAGCAGCAGTCCTCTTCGTCGTTTCTCTGTGGGTGCGAGGAGCCGAGGGGATCGATTTAGCATGCAGGCTGCTCATCCTCGTTCACTTTCTCAGTGCATTTGCTTTCGGGGCCAACGACATGGCGAATGCGACGGGCGTATTCGTGACCCCCACCGAGCGCCTGATGGGGATGGTGCCAACTTCGGCCATGCTTTTCCTTTCTATTCTGGGAGCGGTGGGAATAGCGCTGGGAGGCTTCACTTGGGGATACAAGGTGATAGATACCGCCGCTTACAGGGTGACTAGGCTTGACCCCATCACCGGCTTGGCGGCCGAGTACGCGCAGGCTTTCACCGTGCTCGTCTTCACGACTGTTCCGGTTTGGCTGTGGGGGTTCGGCATTCCCATTTCCACCTCCCTCAGCAACATCGGGACGGTGGTGGGGGTCGGGCTGGCATCCAAGGGACTCAGAGGAGTGGAGAAATCAGTAATGGCGAAAATCATACTCTTCTGGACGGTGACCATTCCGGCCGCTGCTCTCCTATCTGGGGCCCTTTTCAGGCTGGTTTCTTGGGTTCTTTAAGCTTACCGAATTCCACACTTCCGGGTAATTTCTAGGAAGGCATCCCCCACGTACTTCACCTGCCCAGCTCAACCCATAGGTGTTTAACTCGAAATGCTTGGTGACTCCGGGTTGGATGCCCACGATTTTCCTCTCCTTCAGCTCCTCGTAAAGGAAGTTAGCCCCTCCTTGGGTGGTTCTGGGATACCTTCAAGTCCACGGCTCCTTGGGACTGATGCGCACAAGGGCGTGTAGTTTGGGTTGATACCGAGCTGTTTTGTCCCTCATGCCACCTCTCATTACAGAGCTGAATGCGAAGGCGAGACCGACCATGAAACAGGCGAGGGTCATGCTAGCCCCAAGATATCCAATGGGAATTTAGTGGTAAAGGAGAAGTAGCATCACGGCCGAGAGGAAATATCCCACCGCCAGCACGATGATTGCACCCACCAGGCAAGCCAGGAACTTTCCAGCAACTAGGGTAGTGCGCTTGACGGGGTTCGGGAAGAGGAGGTAACCGGTTCGGCTTTCAAACTCCGAGGCAATGGCATCCCCTGAGAAGAAGACGGCACTTGTTGAGCCCCTCCAGCACGATTGCCTCCCGCATCTATCTGGAAGGGGGAGGGGATAAAGCGTCGGAGCTAACTTCCTCTTTCACTCTAATCTCTAGGCACTCAACCGAGCGCGAGATCGAGCAAAACCCTTTCTTCGCACTTTCCAGTTTGGCGATACCCATAGCCACTGGCATTCTGTTTCCGCCCCCCCACCACACCATTGTGGTTTCACCACCATCCAAGTGGCACCCATGACTCCAACTTAATCATGTGGGTACTTCTAGGCCTCCCGCGTTTTCAACCTCTCAATCAGCTCCAAAACCTTGGCTTTTATGATGTCTCTCACGCGCCTAGCCTCGTCCAATGACATTTGAGCCGGATCCGGTACACTCCATACTTCAACATGTTGTGCGTAAACCACCGGGCACGCAGGACCACCGCTGCACACGATTATGACGACATCGGCTTTTTCTTGGAGTTCCTTCGTCATCGCTTGCGGTTTTTTGTGGCCTATGTCCATACCCTCCTCGAGCATGAGCCGTACGGCATTTGGATGGACTTCGCCCGCCGGTTGTACGCCGGCACTTGTGGCGGTCCAGCCTTCAGGTGCGTACTTGCTGAAGTAGGCTTCGGCGATCTGGCTTCTGAAACTGTTTTCAACACAGATGAACAGGACGGTTTTCAATCTACCCTTCCCAATCTAGGAGACGTTTCTCGCCTTCAATCCTCTTTAGGTCAGTTATGTCTTGAGTTACCTCCATGGTGCCCAAGTATTTGCCGTCCTTGTCTCTTACGGCGAAGTATCTTATGTGGATCAGGCGGCCGCCAACGTTTACCCAAAATTCCGCCACATCTTTTTCGCCTTTCTTGAAAGCTTCAAGGATCCTGTTGACTATGTGTATGCTTTTCTGCGGGTGGCAGAGCTGAACCTTTCTGCCTAGGACGGCTTTTGTTCTAACGAAAATGCGTTTTTCAGCCTTGTTGAAGAATTTGACAGCGTCTTCCTTGTCCACGAAGGTTATGTCCACTGGCAAAGTGTTCAGAATCGCCTCCGCTTCCTCCTTTGTCAAGGTCCCGGTCTCAAACCGCAACACGCCCTCAGCCATAGCTTCGATCTCTAGTTTTTCCGCCGGTTTCTTTATCAAATGTCCCGGAGTGAAGCAGCAATAGCCAATCTCGTCAAAGTCCGCCCACATCGCATTCCATTCTTGTTCCGTGACGACGCGTTGAGCCGTTGGAAACAATATGTTGTTCTCCTTGAAGATGTGGCTGTTAAGGGTAGTGTTTATGGTGCTGGCAAGTTCGCCAAGCTGCCGCTTGAAATCTTGAAAGTTAATAGTTGTGGCGTTTTCCAACAGGCCTTTCAGGTGCTTTTTCTTTTCTCTGAGCTGGTTATGCTCCATCCACATTATGGCTGGCGGCTCGGTTACGCCATGTCTCTCCAACACTGGAAAGAGGACGTTTTCTTCGCGTAGATAGTGTTTTTCAGCGTCTAGAAGCTCTTCAGCAACATGCTTGAGCCGTGCCACTTCCTCTTTTACGCTGTCAAGGTCCCCAGCATCCCGCACTCTTTCAGCCAACCCGCTGAGCTTCTGGCTCATCTGCTGGAGCATTCTGTGCTCCTCCAGAAGGATCCCAATGGGGCTTGTTGGGGACGTTTCAAACGGTTGTTTCTCCAGCTGCTCTCTGAACACTGCTAAGTGTAAATCGCAGAGTCTTTGAATCTCTTCCCGGGACACGCCTTCGTTTATCAGTTCCTGCTCGATCTGGGCAATTTCCAGCGAGCTTATACCCTGGAGAAACCGCTGAAATCGCTCTTTAACTCGCTCCGGGGGTACACCAGCGTGGAGCTGTTTTATCATCTCTTTGAGGGCTCTTTTACGGTCTTCCTCGGTTACTCCCTCCATATCAGCTTCTCCTTAATACTTTTTAATTAGAAGTGGGCGGAATGCGCTGTTATGCGAACACTATGACTGGAGGAGGCTGGCTCCTTTAAGTTCTCATGGATGAATGATTTCGCCTTTGGGACATGATAGATTTTTAGTTTTCTGACAGGTTGATGGCAAGGATCGTGGCGGTTTGCCTGAGCGAGAGGAAGGGAACTCCAAAGAGGAACGTGCAAGAGGGGTGGTTGAAAGAGGATTACGGTTTGGTCGGTGATTGCCATGCGGGCGACCCGGTGAGGCAAGTCAGTCTCCTCCCTCTGGAAAGCGTGCTGGGGATGAGAGAGAGGGGATTAGACGTCGGGCCCGGAAGCTTCGCGGAAAACCTCACGGTCGAGGGACTGGATTTCTCGCAACTGAGGGAGGGAGTGAGGCTCCAGGCCGGGGAGGCGGTACTTGAGATTTCGCAGCTAGGTAAGGAATGCCCGGAGCCCTGTGAGGTCTCGCGCAGGATCGGGGTGTGCATCATGCCGAGAGAGGGTGTTTTCGCTAGAGTGGTGAAGGGGGGCAGGGTCAGGGTTGGGGACGAGCTTCGGATTCTTGGAGGACCTCCCTAAGTTCCTTTATAAGAGCCCCCACGTCCAGCCCGTAAACCCTCGCCACTTGTCCCAATTTGAGGAAACCCAACTCGAAAGAAACAGCTGGACAGGAAAGACAGGG
>CAZWBJ010000021.1:9972-15785 GCA_964632175.1 Hadarchaeota archaeon (SeqCode) | reverse complement strand
GTGGGAGAGTTCCTCGATCCTCTCTTCCAGCTCTCCCCTCCCGCAGACGGAGAAAGCCTCAAGCATCCGCTCATCAACCTTCTCCTTCGCCTCCTGGAACTTTCCCTCCAGCAGGCAAGAGCGGATTTCCTCAACCTTCCCCAGCTCGATCCCGTGCCTCTCCAGGCTCTGCTGGGGGGAGGAGGAGGTGATGAAGGCCACCACCCCTCTGGCCGCCCTCCTCTCGCTCTCCCTGTCCTCCCCCAAGGACACCGGCAAATAAACGATCTTCTCCAGGCTGCTTTTCCCCAGGTACCCCAGGCACTCCCTCACATCCTCCGGGTGGCTGGCGTTCAGGAGAACCCCATCCGCCAGTTCCGCCGCAAGCTGGAGCATGCGCCTCCTCCTTCCCCCTATGTATATGGGGATCCTTCCGGCCGGCTTGAACCTGAGCCTCGTCCCCCTGCAGGAGAAGACCTCCCCCTGGAAGTGGATCTCCTCCCCCCGCAAAAGTTTGCTTATGATAAGAACGGCTTCCCGGACCGTGGTCACGGGCTTTTTCTGTTCGATTCCCACGGTTGAGAGGAAGAGGGGGTCGCCCGCGGAAATCCCCAGCATCGCCCTGCCGCCCGAAATCTCATCTAGGGTCGCAACCGCGGCCGCCGTGAGGGAGGGATGGGTGAGGTAGGGGTTGGTCACGCCCGGCCCCAGCGCAATTTTTTTCGTGGAAAGCGCAATGGCCGTCAGTACCGAATACACGTGCCTGTTGTGGTAGTGCTCGCAGACCCACAGCTGCTCAATTCCAGCCGCCTCAGCCTCCTTGGCCAGCTTCACGCACACGTCGGTGCGGTGGTAGGGCACGAGCTCCAGCCCAAATTTCATCGGTATTTGCTCGGGTCAATATTAGATGCAACTGCTCGTGCTCCCGGGCCTGCCCTTGGTGAAGGAGGGCGACGATCTGGGGGAGCTCATAGTGGAAGCGGCCGCGCGGGCAGGGGTGGGAATTGAGGATGGAGACGTGGTGGCAGTGACTCAGAGCGTGGTCTCAAAGGCTGAGGGGGGGACGGTGGAGTTGGGAAAAGTTGAGCCGGGTCCGGAGGCCCTCAGCCTAGCCGGGAGGTTGGGAAAGGACCCGAGGGAGGTGGAGGTCATCCTCCGGGAATCGGCGCAGGTGCTTAGGGCGGGGAGGGTGCTCATCTGCAGGACGAGGCACGGTTTCGTTTGCGCCAACGCGGGCGTGGATCACTCAAACGCGGGTGAGGGCAGGGTGACGGTCCTGCCGCGCGACCCCGATGCAAGCGCCGCGAAAATCAGACGGAGAATCTGGGAACTCACGGGGAGGGAGGTTGCGGTCATCATCACCGACAGCTGGGGGAGAACCTTCAGGAGAGGGGCGGTGGGACATGCCGTCGGGATTTCCGGTCTTTCCCCGCTTCTGGATCTCCGCGGGAGGAAGGACCTTTACGGGAGGGAGCTCAGGAGCAAGGTGGTTTGCGTTGCCGATGCTCTGGCGGCCGCTGCGGTTCTTCTGATGGGCGAGGCGGCGGAGGGAAAGCCCGTGGTCCTTATCAAGGGGGCTCCGTACGAGAAGGGGGAGGGAAAGGTAAAGGAGATTCTCAGACCTGAAGAGGAGGATCTCTTTCCCTAAGTTTACTCGGCCGGAACGAACCTGTCCTTGAGCTTCTCCAGAACCTTCGGGAGGGTGGTGTACTCCATGGACTCCTTGCCCAGTCTGGCCGGCTCGAACTCTCCCATCCTCCTGATCATGGCGGCGTACTCCGCGGCCTCCCTCCTGGCCAGGTCGAAGGAGGGATCATCGAAGAGGTCGGCAATCATCGGTTTGCCCTCGTCGTCCTCCGCGATTTTGCCGTTCGATACCTGGAAGCCTAGGGCCACGACCCTAGGAGGTCCGTCGAAGGCGCAGCACTTGGCGTCCTTGAGCCCCACCGGCATCAGGGGCCCCCAGTGGCTTCCCCTCATCCACCCCTCCACCCAGAAGGTGTGCATGAAGGGGGCAAGGAGCTCGCCCACAGCCGGGAGCCCGTGCTGGCCCCGAACGATGCAAACGGGGTCATCCTTGCCCACGTACTTACCCGCTATCAGCGCCAGCCTAGTGGTGGAGGTGGCCGCGCAGATGAGGTTGTCGCTCGCCCTCCAAACGTGCGAGATCACGTACTCACCGGGGGTCCCGATGATCGCCAGGAGGTCATACATCTCCTCTGGGCACTTCATCACCACCTTTTTGTTTTCATAAACGTCGAGGACCTCAAACTTGAAGCCCCCCGTCATGGCGGGGTCGATCACCAGTCCGGCGGTGTTGAAGGGGTCGGCGAACATCTTGAAGATCGGGTAGTTGAAGGCCCCCGGTTCTGTCTTGTCCGCGGCGAACACGACGATGGGATCGGAAGCCCTCTCCTCTATCTCCATCTCCGCCACGCCTGGGCCCATCCCCCTCACGTTGCCGCTGAAGGCGGTCTTGAGGATGTCCTGTCCAGCCGCGTAGAGCTTGAGATCCAGCGCCTTCTTGGCGGCCTCCTGGAAAGTTTCCCAAGCGAGCTTGTGGATTTCAGGGTTGTTCTCCCCCCTCGTGTGAACCATCAGGAGTTCGAGGTCATCACCCGCGTGGAACACGTAGTAACTGTTTATCAGGCCGGTCTCCTTCGCCTCCTTCATCCTCCTCTCCCCGATCGCCAGCAGGGGTTGTGGGACGGTGTGGTGCCCCGCCAGCGACCCCACATCGCACTTGATGATGGAGATGGTGGTCTTCATTTCGTCTTACTGCCCTCCCCTATTTAAAAGTCTTTGGGGAACGAGACGGTCTGTGATCAAGAAAAAACTTGCTTGGCATACGGGGGCGGTTCAAGCCACCGTCAAACCCACTAGGGCGAAGGATTTACCTAGTAATTTCAATTTTTTTTGGCGCGAGCCGGTGGGCGGCCGTCGGGCGAAAGCCTGAGGAAACTCCGTCCACCAGACGGCACCGCGAGCCCGAAAGGGCTGGACCGGGAGGTCCGCTCCTGGAACAGAAACGATCCCCCCCACCCCTGACGATGATACGAAAGTTGAGGTGGGGTGGAGAGGGATGAAACGGCCAGTCCGCGGGGTGCAAGGGCAAGCACCGTCTATGAGCGCCGTCCGAGACGGGGGTAGCCCGCTCAGTCGAATGCCGCCTAAAACAGAAGACGGGTTACGGCCGGCTCGCGCCGTAGCTAGGCATTTACCTCTCTTCGGTCACATATGGATGCCGCACGGGAAGAAGTGGGGCCTCTACAAGGTGGGGGGGAGGAGCCAGCCAGTGGAGTGCACCTTCTGCGGGAGGCTGGTGCCGAGGGTGAAGGCCATCACCGTCCACAGGAAGTTCGGGCTGGAGAAGATCCCGGGCGTTGATCTCAAGCAGGTCTATGTTCCCGACAGAAAGGGATATGCCTGCATCTCCTGCGCCAAGCACAGGAAAATAATCTAGGCCCTGAGCTCCCTGGCCTTGGGTCTGAGCCCCCGGTAGCCGCACTTCCGGCAGGCGGTGGCCCTCCAGGGGTTCCTAGCGTTACACTTCATGCATATCTTCACATTGAAGAGCCTCTTTTCCGCTACCTCGAACCTCGCCATATCTTCTTTAGGACCTCTGGTATTTTTTCCAGCAGGTCGGCGGCGGTGAACCAGTAGCCCTTCTCCTTCAGGCAGAGGTCGCCGGCCGCCCCGTTCACGTAGGCCCCGCAGGCCGCGGCCCGCAGGGGTTCCACTTTCTGGGCGAGGAAGGCCCCCGTGATGCCCGAGAGCGTGTCACCCGTCCCTCCCACCGTCATCCCTGGATTGCCCGTTCGGTTGAGGATCACCTTCCCCCCGCCCGCTATGATGTCCACGTGGGACTTGAGCAGGATGGTGCAACCCAGTTCTTGGGAAGCCGAGGCAACGGCTTCGATTCTCTTTTTCAAATCCTTGGGCAGGGGTTTTCCCACAAGTAGCTCGAACTCCCCAGCGTGTGGGGTCAGCACAAGCTTGGGGTTCCTCAGCAGCGATTTCTGACCGGCAGCTGCTTTCAATCCATCGGCGTCGAGAAGGACGGGCAGATCCAGCCGGCTGAAGTTCTCGAGAAGCTCCACGGCCGCCGAGTAGGTCTTCTCCAGCCTACCCAGCCCTGGTCCCATCACCACAGCGTCAGCGCTTTTGGCCTCTTGAAGGACGGAATCCACAACGCTGGGCTCCAGATCTTGGCAGGGGAGCTTTACAGTTATGAGGTCGGGGGAGAAGGTGCTTACCACCATGGCTGTCTCGCGCGGGGCGCAGACGGTGACCAAATCCACACCCGCTCTGAGGGCCGCCAGCCCCACCAACGCCGGGGCGCCCGTGTATTTTGAGCTTCCGCCCACCACCAGTAGCCTACCGAAGTCTCCCTTGTGGGCCTCGGGCGGCCTAGAAAGGGGAAGCCAGCGCCTCACGAGCAGGGAGGTCACGTATTCCATCGTGTCCTAGGCCATGGTATAATTAGCCCGGTGCAATGATGGATGAAGGCTGACATTCAGAAAGTTTTCGACGTCGTGGAGAAAGAGAAGGTTGAGTTCGTCCAGCTCCAGTTCACCGACATTCTGGGAGGGGTGAAGAATGTGACCATCCCCTCTGCAAAGCTGGAGAAGGCTTTCGAGGAGGGGATCTTCTTCGACGGTTCCTCCGTGTTGGGGTACGCCACCATCGAGGAGTCGGACATGCGCCTCATCCCCGATCCCCGCACCATGGTACTCCTCCCCTGGACCAAGGAAGAGCACCGGACGCTCAGCCTGATCTGCGGGGTCTACGATCATGAGGGCAACCGTTCCCCCGGCGATCCAAGGGGCGCCCTGGAAAAGCTGATGGAGGAGACGAAAAAGATGGGGTGGGTCTTCCACACCGCCCCGGAGTACGAGTTCTTCCTTTTCTCCTGCGACGAGGCGGGGAACCCCCTGCCCAAGCCCTCCGACTCGGGGGGGTACTTTGACCTAATGAGGGACAGGGGGGACTACGTGAGGAAGGAGATTGTGAAGTGTCTCGAGGCCATGAACCTGGAGGTGGAGGCCTCCCACCACGAGGTGGCGCCCGGGCAGCACGAGATAGACCTCAGGTACGCCGAAGCCGTGAGCTCGGCAGACGCTGTGACCAGGATGAAGTACGTGACCAAGGTGGTGGCCCAGAAGCACGGGCTCTTCGCCTCCTTCATGCCCAAGCCGATCTACGGGGTAAACGGATCCGGCATGCACGTCCACCAGTCCCTTCTCACCCTGGACGGGAAGAACGCCTTCTATGACCCCAAGGGAGAGTACAAGCTCAGCAAGCTGGCCATCCACTTCATCGCGGGTCTGCTGGCCCATGCCAAAGAAATATGTGCTGTCCTGAATCCCACCGTAAACTCCTTCAAGCGTCTGGTTCCGGGCTACGAGGCGCCAGTCTATATTTCTTGGGCGAACAGGAACAGGAGCGCGTACATCCGGGTGCCGGCGGGCAGGGGGATGAGGACGAGAATAGAGCTGAGGTCACCTGATCCCGCCGGGAATCCTTACCTCCAGTTTGCGGTCATGCTGGCAGCCGGACTTGACGGGATCAAGAGAAAACTGGAGCCGCCCGAGCCCGTCGAGAGGGATCTGTACCACATGGACGCGGTTGAGAGGAAGGCGCTCAAGATAGAGATGTTGCCCGACAGTCTGGGTTCGGCCCTTGAGTACCTGAGAGGAAGCCAACTCGTGAGGGAGGCTCTAGGGGAACACCTGTTCGAGCACTTTCTCTTCATTAAGGGGAAGGAGTGGGAGACGTACCGGGCGCAGGTTTCGGATTGGGAGATCAAGAACCTCCTGCCGATTCTATAGGCA
>CAZWBJ010000021.1:0-9872 GCA_964632175.1 Hadarchaeota archaeon (SeqCode) | reverse complement strand
TTGTTTTTAACACTCATCATCAGTTTGTGATGCTGAGTATCCTTGAGAAGCTTAGGGGCAGGAGGGTTTTGGTGGTGGGGGATGTCACCTTTGATACTCACGTGATAGGGGAGGCGGTGGGACTTTCACCGGAGGCACCCGTTCCCAAGCTGGAGATCGAGGCTGAGCAGCGTTTTCTTGGGGGGGCAGCCAATATCGTCGAGAACCTCAGGGCTCTGGGTGGGGAAGCCAGGATTTTGACGGTCTCGGGCGACGACCCGGAGGGTGAATATCTGGCGAGGGAAATCGAAAGGAGGAACGTCCCGTCTTTCATCGTCAAAGAAAAGGGGAGGATAACCACACACATAACTAGGGTCCTCACGAGGGACGGCTATCAGCTTCTGAGGATGGAGAAAGCGAGAGTTGACGAGATTGGCCCTCAGGCAGTCGACAGCCTGCTGGAGGGCGTGGCGAAAAACATGGACTGGTGTGAGGGGGTTCTGGTGGCAGATTTTGCGAGGGGTCTCGTTACCAAAGGCCTGTTTTCGGGAATAGTTAGGCTGGCGCACGAAAGGGGGAAGAAGGTAGTGGTGAACGCCGCTAGGGAGCACATTTTCTACTATGAGGATGCGGACGCGGTGAGGATCAACAGGAGAGAGGCAAGCCTCTTCGCAGGGATTTCCCCCATAAACGAGACCAGCCTGCGCATCATTGGACAGAAGATTTTGACCTCGGCGAGGTGCCAGGCGGTTGTTTTGACCTGGATAGAGGAGGGGATTCACATCTTTGAGAGGGAAAGGATCGCCTTTGTGCCCCCAGTCCTCACGCGCCCGCTCGACATCACTGGCTGTGGTGATGCCATTACTAGCGTCATAGCACTTGGACTTGCCTCAGGTGCGAGTTTGGAAGACTCTGTGCGGTTGGCCAACTTTGCGGGTGCCATTGTGGCCAACAAGAGGGGACTCGCAACGGCTTCCCTCGAGGAGTTGCGGGAGGCAATTCAAAAGGGAAGAGTCGAATGATTTCCAAGGAGAAGCTCAGGGAACTCATAGAAATCGCGTATAGGGTTAGGAGGCACGTTCTGGAGTCGACGACGCTTGCAGGCTCCGGACACCCGGGAGGTTCTCTCTCCTGCGTGGACATTCTGGTTGCTCTCTATTTTCACGTGATGCGTCATGACCCCAAAAATCCCAATTGGCCCGAGAGAGATCGCTTGGTTTTGAGCAAGGGGCACGCCGCTCCCGCTCTGTATGGAGTCCTAGCGGAGGCGGGTTACTTCCCCGTGGAAGAGCTGAAAAGCCTGCGCAAGTTTGGCAGCAGACTTCAAGGACATCCCGTTAGGGGCACCGTTCCTGGGGTGGAGCACTCCTCCGGCTCGCTCGGGAACGGGCTCGCGATAGGCAATGGCATGGCGCTGGCGGCGAGGATCGATGGCAGGTCCTATCGGGTTTATGTTCTGCTTGGGGATGGGGAGTGTCAGGAGGGCTTGGTCTGGGAAGCGGCCATGTTCGCCTCTCACTACAAGATAGACAACCTCGTCGCCTTTGTGGACCGCAACGGCCTGCAGATAGACGGTCCGACGGAGAGGGTCATGAGCCTAGAACCCCTCGCCGCCAAGTGGAGGGCCTTCGGGTGGGAGGTTATAGAAATCGACGGGCACGATTTCCCCTCAATTATCGAGGCATGCGAAAAAGCGAAGAAGACGAAGGGGAGGCCGACGGCAATCATATGTCACTTGATCAAGGGAAGAGGCATTCACTTCATGGAGTGGGTGGCCGGCTATCACGGGAAAACCCTCTCCCCCTCAGACCTGCCCAAGGCCCTCGCGGAGCTCGAGGAGTGGAGGAGGGAGGAAATCGCCGGGCTATGAAATCCACACGCGACGCGCTGGGAGAGGTTCTCCTCGAGTACGTTGAGGATGCGAGGGTGGTGGTGCTGGATGCGGATACTTCCACTTCTACCAAGTCCGCTGAGTTTGCAAAGAAATGCCCCGCCCGATTCTTCAACGTGGGATGCGCCGAGCAAAATCTGATAGCGACCGCTGCGGGCTTTGCCTACGCCGGGAAAATTGCCGTTGTCTGCGGGTACGTGATCTTCGCCACGGGCAGGCCTTGGGAGCAGATAAGGAACTTCGTTGCCCATGACAACCTCAACGTGAAAATCTTCGCCACCCACGGCGGATTCACCAACGGGCCGGATGGTTCCTCCCACCACTCGCTGGAGGACATAGCCGCGCTTCGCGTTATCCCCAACATGACCGTGATAGTGCCGGCGGATTACGAAGAGGCGAAGCAGGCGATGAGAGCGGCCATCGAATACCCCCGTCCATGTTACGTGCGCTTGAGCAGGACGGCAAGCCCTCCCGTCTTCGGTCCCGACTATAAGTTCGCCATAGGGAAGGCGGCGATTTTGAGGGAAGGCAGCGATGTGACCGTAATTGCCAACGGAAATATGCTCTGGAGGGCGCTGGAGGCGGCGGATGCCCTGAAGCGGGAGGGGACCTCGGTGAGGGTGATAAACTTCTCCTCCGTGAAACCTGCGGACCAAGAGGTAGTTCTGAAGGCTGCAAGGGAGACGGGGGCTATCGTCACCGCAGAGGAGCACAGCATACACGGAGGTTTGGGCAGCCTTATCTCCGAAATACTTGCTCCCTCCTATCCTGTGCCGATGGAC
Source organism: Hadarchaeota archaeon (SeqCode) (assembly GCA_964632175.1). Classification (GTDB taxonomy): domain Archaea; phylum Hadarchaeota; class Hadarchaeia; order Hadarchaeales; family JAWBSP01; genus JAWBSP01. The sequence continues at coordinate 7,220 of CAZWBJ010000021.1, read as the reverse complement.
TTCGTGGCGGTCCGGGATAGATTTGGTCAGAGCGGGGAACCGGAGGAACTCTATCAGGCTTACGGGCTCACGGCCGAAAAGATCAAAGAGGCCTGCCTAGGGGTGCTCAGGAGGAAGTGAAGGCCATCATACTCGCGGGGGGCCTCGGGACGAGGCTTAGGGAGAAGGTGAGAGAGGTGCCTAAACCCATGGCAGAAATTCTGGGGAAGCCCTTCCTCGAGTGGCAGCTGGAACTTTTAAAAAGCTGGGGGATAAGGGAGGTCATCCTCTCGGTGGGGTACCTGGCGGATAAGATAAAATCCTATTTCAAAGAAGGAGAGCAGCTGGGGATCTCCATAAGATACGCGGAAGAGAAAGAGCCCCTAGATGACGGCGGTGGATTGAAGAACGCCTGCAGACTTCTGGGCGGGGATGAGGACTTCTTGGCGGCGAACGGTGATACATACCTCGACCTCACCCCCCAGGAGTTCTCCCGATTCAGTGCCCTTCACCGGGAGACAGACGCCCTCGTCACCCTCGCCCTGGCAAGGAGAGACAAGCCCCAGAAGTCCGGGCTGGTCGAACTCAGGAACAGCCAAATATTGCGGTACGAGGAGAGGGAGGGTGCGGGGTTGGTGAACGCGGGGTACATGCTTTTCAGGCGGGAGGCGCTGGACTACATGCCCCCGAGCGACAAGTTCTCTCTGGGGAGGGACTTTCTGCCCCTATTGGTCCAGACCGGGAGAGCTCACGGTTTCATAACCAACAGCTTCTTTCTGGATCTGGGCACTCCCCAGGATTATGAGAACATGAAAAAAGGGCTGGGTGAGCTCCTACGATCGAGGCGAGGGCACCCTTCAGGATAAGCTTCCTTGGGGGAGGCACGGACGTCCCCTCTTACTGCATGGAGCATGAGGGGGCAGTGGTCATTACCACTATCAACAAGTACGCGACCGTCCGCCTGGTCCCGCGCGAGGGTAAGAACGTGACAGTGGTTGGTGAGGAGGGGCAGGTGGCTAGATTCACCCTCGGCGAGGAGCTCCCCTACGACGGGAAGCTCGACCTCGTCAAGGCCGTGCTCAACCATTTCAAACCCGAGGGCGGTTTCGAACTCCACCTACGCTCCGAGATGCCCACCGGTTCTGGCATGGGGACCTCTTCCTCCCAGCTGGTGGCCCTGATAGGTTGCGTCTCTAGATTCGTGGGTAGGGAGATGAGCAGGGGGGAGGTCGCGGAGTTAGCTTACCATCTGGAGAGGGAGGTGCTGGGTCAGAAGGGCGGGTATCAGGATCAATACGCGGCGGCGTTCGGCGGGTTCAACTACATGACGTTCTTCCGGGGAAAGGTGGAGGTCCGGCCCCTTACCCTTCCCCAGGAACTCCTGCATGCCCTTCACGAGAGGCTCCTCCTTTTCTTCTTGGGAAGGACCAGACTCTCGGGGGCGATACACGAGGATATTGCCAAGAGGCTCTCCTCCAAGCAGGGTCCACAGCTCGAGGCTCTTCACGAGTTAAAGAGGCTGGCGGTCGAGGCCAAGGACGCACTGCTCCGTGGGGACCTAGAGCGGTTTGGGGAACTTTTACACCTCGGCTGGCTGAATAAGAAGATGCTATCCCCCCTGATCACCAACCCGGAGTTGGACAGGATTTACGAGGAGGCCAGGCGCAGAGGTGCTCTCGGCGGAAAAATCCTTGGCGCTGGGGGAGGGGGACACTTTCTCGTTTTTTCCAAGGCCGGCGCCCAACCGGAGTTGATCAAGCTCTTTGAGAGCATCGGCGCGTGCTTGGTACCCTTTGATTTCGAGCGCGGTGGTCTGGAGGTGAGGGAGCTCTGAGGGCCGAGAGGATAATACGCGAGAGCCTGGAAGTGAAGGAGAAGTTCCTTGAACTGAAGTCAGAGCTGGAGAAGGTGGAGAAGGCGGCCAAGCTCGTAGCCCGCGCGCTTAAAAAGGGCAAAAAGGTCCTGCTCTTCGGCAACGGGGGGAGCGCAGCCGATGCCCAACACATAGCCTGCGAGCTCTCGGGAAGGTTCAAGAAAGAGAGAAGGGGGCTGCCGGCGATTGCTCTCACCACCAACACCTCCTCCCTGACCGCCATCGCCAACGACTACTCTTATGAAGATGTTTTTTCGAGGCAGCTGGAGGGCCTGGTGAGCAGGGGCGATGTGGTGATAGGGATCAGCACCAGCGGGAAGTCCCCCAACGTTATAAAGGGGATCAGGGAGGCGAGGAGGAGGGGGGCGGTGACCATCGGGCTCACGGGTTCGGGCGGGACCATGCTGGAGAAGGAAGTGGATTTGTGCATAAAAGTTCCCTCGACGGACACCCCGAGGATCCAGGAGGCTCACGTTGCCATCGGGCACGCCATCTGCGAGATGGTGGAAGAAGAGCTCTTCGGTTCATGAAATCGGTTGCCGTTTTCCTCGACCGCGACGGAACCATCTGCAGGGACGTTCATTACATGCGGTCCCCGGAGCAGTTTGAGCTCCTCACGGGGGTGGCGGAGGGGATAAGGAGGCTTAACCAGCTTGGGGTAAAGGTGATTGTGGCCACCAACCAGTCGGGCGTCGCCAGGGGATATTTCACCCTCGAGACGCTTCAAAAAATCCACGAGAAAATGATCGAGGAACTTTCACGGAGGGGGGCGAAGATCGACGGGATCTACTACTGCCCGCATCATCCGGATGAGGGATGTTCGTGTAGGAAGCCGAAAACCGGAATGCTGGAGAGGGCGGCCAAGGACTTCAACCTAGATCTCAAAAAATGTTTCGTGGTGGGCGATAGGAAGCTCGATCTGGACACGGCCAAGAACGCAGGATGTGTGGGGATTCTGGTAAGGGGCCCCGAAACTGAAGAAGGGTTGCAGGCAGAGTTTGAGGTAAAAACCCTGGTGGAGGCGGCGGAACTCATCGAGCGGCTCCTGAAGGCCGCCGATACGTGAGCGGGCAGAAATGAGAATATGCCTCGTGGTGGAGTTCTTCCCCACTCATGAGGGTGCGGACACGAGGGGAGGGGTGGAAACAAGGGCATTCTACGTGGCAAAGTATCTGGCGAGGCGGCACGAGGTAACCGTTCTGACCTCTAGGGAGAGGGGGACTCCTCCTAGGCAGGTGATTTCTGGGGTGGAGGTGGTTCGGTGCGGGAGGGAGAGGGAGTACAGGCAGAAATGGGATCTGGGTGCCCGAGCGAGTTTCCTCTTGGCTGGGAGGGCTTTCACCGAAGAGTTCGATCTAGTGGAGGGCCAAAGCTTCGTCTCCTACCCGCTAGCCTGGTGGCTCTCCCGCAAAATGGGGGTCCCGGCAGTGGCGACCTATCACGATGTGTGGAGGGGGGAGTGGACGAGGAACGTGGGGCCCGGGGGGGTTCTTGGAGAGCTGGCGGAGTGGTACATTCTCACGAGGAAATGGGACCTCATCATCGCCAACAGCCACGTTACCCGCAGCAAGCTCATCCGATCGGGGGTGCCGGAGGAGCGCATAGAGGTTATCCCAACGGGAGTGGACCTGAAGTTTTTTGAGGGACTGAAGGTGAAGAAATCCCCCCACCCCACCATTTGCTGCATCTCTAGGTTGGTGGAGTACAAGCGGGTTCAGGATCTGATAAGGGCCCTGAAAGCTGTACGGGAGGAAATTCCAGACGTAAGGTGCAGGATAGTGGGGACAGGTCCGGAGGAGCCCGGTTTGAAGAGGCTCGCGGAGACTCTGGGCCTTGCTTCCTCGGTGGAGTTCCTTGGGTTTATTCCCGAGCGAAGGAGGGTGATGGAGGTCCTAGCGTCCTCCCACTTGTTCTGCCTCCCCAGCACGGTGGAGGGGATGGGGCTCGTCCTGGTAGAAAGCATGGCATGTGGCGTCCCCTTCGTAGCTTCGAAGATCCCAGCCCTAGTTGAAACCTCAGGGGGAAAGGGGGGTGTTTTCTTCGAGCCCACGAACGTGCAGCAGCTTGCGGAGAGACTCACCACGCTCTTGACGGATGAGGCGGAAAGGAGGAGGCTTGCCAGGGAGGGAAAGGAGAGAGCGAAGGATTTCGACTGGGAGGTGTTGGTGGGGCAAGTAGAGAAAGCCTACATCAGCAGGTGCGGATAAATTTTCTTGGGGACCAATCTGCCCGGCCAACCCCTTTCTCCAGCTTGATAATTTCAAACCTTAAATTTCCAAATGCCGGTGTTGTCGAGGACGCGGACTTGTAGCACGTGTTGTCGACGATTAGAATGATCAAAATTTTCAACCCTCTTTCGGGCACCTTAGGCTTGAGTTCCAATTATATTTCTCAGCTGGTTACCGCAGGCAGATAAACAAAAAGGAGTTGCTTAAGAGGTTGTACCCTTGCTCTTGGTTTTCTCCTTCCACCACTCTATGGTCATTTTTATCCCCTCGCTGAACTTGACCCTACTTTGCCACCCGGTCCTCTCCCTGATCTTCTCGGAGGAGAGGTACTGATTTTTTATCTCTCTCAGCATGTGGGGCATGGGCTCCGCATAGACGGGTTTGAGCCCAAAGTGGTTGGCTATTTCCTCCACCACTTCCTCCTGCTTCTTGACCTCGCCCGAACCCACGTTGAAGGCTTCCCCCCTCGTCTTTTCGATGTTTTCAACTAGCGAGATGTAAGCCTCCACCGCATCGTCGACGTAGATGTACTCCCTCGTGCTTCCTATCCCCCTGTATATCACTGGCGGCTCTCCCCTCAGGCAGGCCCTTATGGTGTTGGGGATGATGCGCGGGTTCGTATCACCCGGTCCGTAAATGTTGCAGGCCCGGCTCACTGTCACCGGGAGGTCAAAGGTGGTGGCATAGGCACGCGCCATCTGATCCGCGGCCACCTTGCTGGACTCATAGATACCCAGCCCCTTCAGTGGCATGTCCTCAGTGATGGGTAGCTTGTCCGGCTCACCATAAACCTTGTCCGTGGAAACGTACAGGAAGGCCTCGATTCCGGTGTGCCGGCAGGCCTCCAGCATGTTGGCGGTTCCTATTACATTGGTTTGATAAGCGTTTACGGGAGACTTGAGAGCCCTCCCCACGATGGCCTGTGCGGCAAGGTGGAAGCAGATGTCGATGTCATAGTCTGCGAGCACGCGTTTTACCAAGAAGAAATCAAGAATATCACCCTTCACTAGGTTTACTCCCTCCTCTCTCGGTTCATCCCACCGCTCCAGCCGCGTGATGCCGGTGACGTTGGCGCCCAGTTCAACCAGTTTTTTCGCCAGCCTCGAGCCGGTGAAACCCGTTATGCCCGTCACGAGGACATTCTTTCGTGACCACTTCACTTCATATTTGCTGCAGACCTTTATATATTTCCCTTTGAGCACGCTCGGCGTTTAAGTGCGGCGTTTGTCGGCGTATACGTAACCCTCCCTCTCGCGTACCCTAAATCCTCTCCTCTCGAGCTAAGGGGCGATGGTTTTCCAAGTCAGTTTACCGTCCACCTCGTGATACGCGGCGATCACCAGTCTCACATCATTTTCTTTTAGGGTTCTCTCCATGCCCCTCAGCGCCTGAATCTCTGCCCCCTCGATGTCCATTTTTATGAAGTCCACCTTCCTCACCCCAAGTTCCTTTAGGATGAGTACGCGCACCAGCGTTAGCGTGTAGATAAAGTTTCTTAAATTTTATCCGAGCCAGCCCCTCTCTCCGGCCTGATAATATGCGATATTTTCAAACTTGATATCTTTCCAGACGCCCACGTTGTCGAGGATCAATCTGCAATTCTTCAGGTTTGATGTTATCTCGTTCACGGGCGTGGACCTGTAGGCCATGTGGTCGGCGACGATTAGAATGGTGTCAAACTCTTTAAGCCCCTCTGGGTAATTAAAGGTTTCAGTCCCGGCGATCCTCCTTATCTCTTCTTCGGTGTAGTACGGGTCGTGAACCTTTACACTTACTCCCCTCTCCTTTAGGCTCTTCACGATCTTCAGGGTGGGGCTCAAGATGTCCACCTTCAAATCTCCCTTGTATGCCAGCCCTAGGATGCCCACCTTTTTCGCCCCCCTCTTGACGATGCTCTCCGCCACCCTGAGGGGCATGTTCGAGTCAAACTCTATCGCGGTCTTCAGGAGGGTGAGGGCATCCGGGTTCTTGGCTCCCATCAGCACGTACCGGGGGGCCAGAGGGATGCAGTAGCCCCCGGTTCCGAAGGAGGGATGGTAGGTCCCCACGTTCCACTTGGTGCCCACCAGCCTCAGCACCTCCCTCATGTTGACATCGGGGTAGGCCACCGACAGTTGATTGGCTAGGGCGATATCCAGGTGCCGGTAGGCGTTCTCTATCGACTTCACCAGGGCGGCGTGTCGGTGGTCGGTGGCCTTGAGGATGGTGTCGCAGACGATGCTCAGGACCTCGGCCATCAGATCGGTGGTTTCGGGGGTGGTTCCTCCCACCACCCGTGGTAGAGTTTTCAAAGTCTTTTCAGGTGAAACGAACCAGTCCCTCCTTGGGGCAACACCCAGTAGGATATCCTTCCCTATCCTTAACCCGTTCCTCTCCATGATGGGAGCGATCACTTTTTCCACTCTATCCGGAGTTATGGTGCTCTCTATGATGATGAGGGGGGGATCCTCCATTTTGATGTTCTTGAAGTTACACAGTTTTTCCATCACGTCTATGAGGATGCCATCGTAGGGTTCAGCCCCCTTCTCCGTCGGGATGCAAATTAGCTGTACGGGTACCTCCTCGCTTATCAGCTCTCTCCAATCGAGCGTGGCTCTCATCAGCCCCGCCTGCACCAGCGGTTTCACGTCAAAACCCAGCCAGTATTCCATGTTCGGGACGGGCGACACTCCACTGTTTACCGCGTCCACCTTTTCTTTGAGCACATCGGTCCCGAGGCACCTTACACCATTTCTCGCAAAGTGCGCCATGGAAGAATATCCCACATAGCCCAGTCCCCAGATGCCGATTTTCTTCAGACCGGCCTTGAGTTGCTCTTTAAGGGTTCTCGTCATGATTTTTAGTTTGTTGCTCCAGAATAAATAAACAGTAGTTCACGAGGTCTCTTCATCAAGAGAAATTGAGGGTGATTCCAAGAAGAGAACGTTTGGTCTATAGTGAATTTCCCTAGTGCACCGAGACTAGGGCTAAAAGTTATTAGAAATAGATGTTTGTGCCTAAAATGCCGAAGAAAGTTTTGCTGGTTACAACATCACCGGCCGGTTTGAGCGGTCCAGGAGTAACCGTTAACGTGCTTAAACAACACATGGAATCATCCAAAAAATACGTGGCAGAAGTGGTATCTTTTAATGGCGGAGGAG
>CAZWBJ010000020.1:0-15833 GCA_964632175.1 Hadarchaeota archaeon (SeqCode) | reverse complement strand
GTTTGAAGGGTTTTTCTGCTTTAAAAGGGTGCCCCCACCAATACAAGCAGATGGCGGCGGTCAGCGATGTGAGCGTGCTGGAATCCCCCGAGAGCATGGAGATGGCCAAGAAGTTGGTGCGGGGTCCCTTCTACTTCCCCTCCTCCACCTACAGCTGGCTGGCCAGAGAGAGGGTGATCTCCGTTAGGGATGTCGTCCTCACGCACAGCTTGGTGAGCCGGTTCGTGAGGGAGGGCGAGGTGATTGCCGCCTACCTGCCCGAAATACTTGACGAGGTGGCGAGGAGGCTTCTTTTCGAGGTGGAAAGGGAAGTCCCCCTGACCGATTTGAGATCCCTCCTCCTCTCCAGCCATCTGCGCTTACCCCTGCTAACCCTCGACCCCAAACAGCTGCAAAATCTAGTGGAGACCAAAGCTGAGGTTCTGTGGCAGTTCGAGCTCCACGCCGAGTGGATGGTCTTAAGGGAGATCCTCTGTGCCTACAGAAAGCTGGCCGAGGAGGTAGGGAGGCTGGTTTATGACTTCCTAAACGATGGCTCATCGGTAGAGGCCATCCCTCAGAAGATCAGGGCGGAGAGGGGCTCCAGCGTCAGGTCGCTCGCCCTCAGCCTGGAAGAGCTGAGTAAAGAGAAAACGAACCCGGGAAGGCTCGATTTCAAATTCCTCTTCTTGGATCTGAGCGGTCCGCTTCGGGACTTCCTGAGATACAGGGCGCTGCAGGGAGAGAGCCTGAGGGGGGTGTGCGAGAAATCACTCTGCCTACTGATCCTGCCTTCAGACGGGCGCATCTCTCCGGCAGGGTCTTCGGCCAAATCCCCCGCTGGTGAGGACTCCACCTTCCCACGGTAGGGGTGGCAAGGGTACTTTAGCGGAGGTCGTGCCTTCTGGACGCCGTTAAGCTTAGGTATGGTCTAGTGTTCCAAATCACCAGCTCATGAGAGAGGAGACATCCGAGTTCACCTGGCTCCTCTCGCTTTCATACCTCTTGGCTGCCTCCTCAAAGGAAAGAGAGGTTCTGGGCAGGTGTTCCGGCTTCCTTATCCTCACAAAGATGGGGAAGTTGACCGCCTCCCCCACGATGAGGGCCTCCCCCACGGGCAGCGATGAAATGGTTTCTGCCACCCGGCTCGTGATGGCTTCAGAGGATCTCCTTATGTGCTCCAGATCGTAGGGGTTGGTCATCCGGAGGATTATGTTGGTTCCAGCTTGGGAAAGGACGGTGGTGGAGAGCCTCACGGGGCGCTGGCTTATCACCGCGAGGGAGGCCGAGAATTTTCTCCCCTCTCTGGCCAGCATCTCTATGGCGGACTTTGAAATGGAGCGCTCCTCCGAGGGGGCGAACTGGTGGGCCTCCTCTAGGAAGAGGATGAAGGGGGGGACGCATTCCTTCTTCCTGAGCTCGAAGAGCCTCCGCACGAGGTATGCCACCAGTATCTGCTTCTTCCGGAGGCTGACGAGGGGTTTAAAGTCCAGTATCAGAACTGAGCCGGGGCAGAGCAGACTCTCAAGGCTGGGCTGGTCGAAGGTGCCGAAGAGGTCGAGAGATTTCAGGTCGGAGAGCCATGCTAGGAGGGCGGCCTTGATGTTGCCGTTCATCTCCGCCTCCTGAACTCCCGCGATGAGTTCATCCAAGCCATACGGGCTTCCGTTTTCCTTCATACTCTTCCTGAGTTCCCTGATGACCTCCTGCAGTTCCCTCGCCTGCATCTCCGACATGTCCGGCACGAATTCGAGGAAGTCCCTAGCGCTCAGGCCGGGAACCCCTATTTTCATCTTGTTCCCCCAGACCACCTTAACCCTTCCACTGTACTCTGGAGCCTCGGCCAAATCGGTGTACTCCCCGTGGACATCCACAACTATGATCGCCGGTCTCCCCTGGCTCGCGTCCCGGCTCAGAAGTTGTTCTATAATGGTTCTGGCGCAGAAGCTCTTCCCCGCCCCGGACATGGCCAATATGGCCACATGCTTCTGGAAAAGCCTGGTCAGGTTGAGCCTGACTGGCAAGGAGTGATGTTTGAGCTCTCCAATTTCCACGCCGCTGGGGTCGAAGCCAAGGAAAGAAGAAAGCGCCTCCCCTTCCAGTTTGTACACCTGCTGCCCCGGTGAGGGGGGATAGCTTACCCTGTCGAAACCGTATCCGTTCAGAACTCCTAAGATTTGCACTTGAGCGAGGAGGTACTCCCACTTGTCGGTGGGGTAAACGGTAGGTAGCCCCTCCCCGTATGCCTTGACCGCCTCGGCCCTCATGAAGTACCGGTTGGTTTTGAAAAGATTAACCACCATCCCCACCACCCTGCCTTCCTCTGCCTCGAGTTCAACGAACTGCCCGTGCCTCACCGGAAGGTTTTCCTTCGCGGTAACCACAAAGGAAAAGGCGGACTGGGAGGGGGAGTCTTCCCCACAAACCACATTCCCCAAGGGTTTCCTCTCCATCAGAAGGGCCTCCTTTCCCTTCTCGTGTCAAGAATGGTGCTGAACCCCATTCGGTTCAGCAGGGTTTCGTGGACGAGCTCTAGCTCCTCCCTGAAGAGGTGGGCGCAGAGATCCGCCTCGACGAGGGGGGCCGGAACCGCGAAGGAGGGGTGGTGGGCGGAGATGGCATAAATGACCTCGGCCACTCGATCCGCGGTCCCGGCGGACCCCTCAGTCTTGGAGGGATTAATCTGCTGAGAGGGCGTGTTCAGGAATTCGACCCTGAGTGGACGATCCTCTGGCACCGTCTTAATGTAGAAGGCGTAGATGGGGAACTCCTCGGAGCATCGGAAGGAAAAGGTTCTCTCCCCCACGGACAGCAGGCAGTCGAGCAGAACGGTGTCCTTTAGGTGCTCTAAGAACTCCTCCTTCTCGGGCGGCAGCGTTACCCCGAGAGAAGGCAGGAGCTGCCGAAGGATACCCAAAAAGTGGCTACTCCTGCAGTCCTTCACCACCCCCGCTAGCATGACCCCCGAGTCCGTACAGAGGGAGTAAAGCTGTCGGTAAGCCTGCAACAGGAGGTGAAGCCTGGACGCCACCTCCCCGTCTAGTGCGGAGGGATCCAGATATCTGGGGAGAAGGGAGCCGTCTAGGAGCAACAGGTCGGGCTGGTACTTTTCGGCGGTTTCTATGGCTAGTCTGAGTTCTGTCAGGAGGCGCTCGATGGAGGTTAAGGCCTCGAACTCGAAGGAATCCATAGGCTCGGTTGAGCACACTAGCCTTGCTGAGGGCAGGGGATTAGGATAGTACTCTACCCCTTCCAGCTTAGTCCCCCCATTGTAGTGGAAGATAACGGCAACCCCTCTGATCATCATGAGATCGAGAGCGTGAAGTTCCTCGCCCAGAAAGCCACTGTCAACGGCCGCCACTTTCGCCTCTATCTTCTGCAGCTTCCGGACGACCGTGGTGAACCTTTGCTCCAGCACCTTGCTGGAAAACTCTTGGGGGAGGGGTTTATCTTTGAGACAGGAGAGCAGGGAGGAAAGTTCCCTGCGGTTCTTCTCGGTTTCCCTTATCTTGAGAAGCACCTCCTCCAGGGCTCGGTCGAGGTCCTGCCCGCCCACCACGAACTCCCGCGTTGCCATCTTACCCGACCTTGGTGGCATCCCTTAAAGGTATAGAGAGAGAGCGGGTGGTAAGTGTAATGCACAAAAATGTACATTGGAAAATGGAGCCAATTGGAGCAAAATTTGCACCATCAGGTAAGGTAGCCGGCCTTCAGCAGGTACTCGGCCGCCAGCACCGCCCCCCTCGCAGCACCCAGCTCCGTGTTGTGGGAGAGGACGGTGTACTGGAGTCCCCTCTCGAAGGCGTTAGCCTCTAGCCCCCCCACGCAGACCACCATCCCCTTCTCTCTGATGGAATCGAACCTGGGCTGTGGTCTGTCGATTTCCTCAAGCACTAGGATGGGCTGGGGAGGGGCGGAGGGCAGATTCAGCTTCTGGGGCTCACCCCGGTAGTCCCTCAGGCACCTCTTCACCTCCTCCACGGTGGTCTCCCGGCTGGTGATGATGAACACGGACTCCGTGTGCCCCTCCAGGACCGGAACGCGATTACACTTGCAGGTGATTTTGAAGCTGGCCGGGATAATCCTGCCCTCCTCGAACCTGCCCAGGAGCTTCACGGTCTCTCTTTTCACCTTCTCCTCCTCTCCCTTGATGTACGGTATCACGTTCCCCTCGAAGGTGGAGGGAGCATAGTTCTCAAGCGGTTCCGGTAGCGAGCTCCCCTGCTGTTTCCTCTGCTCTGCCCACCTGCTCACGGCCTCGTATCCCGCACCGGACACGGCCTGCATGGAGGCCATCACCACGCTCTCCAGCCCAAAAGCGTCGTAAATGGGCTTCAGGGAGAGGGCAAGTCCTATGGTGGTACAGTTGGGCTGGGGGACCACGAACCCCTTCCAGCCCCTCCTCTTCCTCTGGACCTCGATCATCGGCGCGTGGGACTCGTTGACTCCCGGCAGGTAAGTGAAGCTGTCCTCGAAGTACCTGTAGGCTGAGGCGGTGCTCACCACGGGCTTTTCCACCGCTATCCGTCCCTCCACTTCCAGCGCCACCTCCGAGGGCAGAGCCGAGAAGAAGAGATCGACGTCTTTTCTTATATTCTCGAGGCTCTGAACCTCAAGCTCTAAGATCTCGGGCTTGGGGGTCTCCTTCAGGAACCACCTGCACGCGGCCGTCCCGAAGCCGAGTGCCTCCGCGTAGCTCTTTCCAGCCGATCTCGGGGAGGCGTAGAGTTCGGTTATCTCGAACCAAGGATGATCTTGTAGGCTAAGGACGAACTTCTGGCCTACCTCCCCCGTTGCCCCCAGCAGGCCGGCGGAGAGTTTCATTCCTTCCTGCTCGCATAAAATAAAATCTGAGCTGAGTGGGCAGTGGGTTCAGGTGATAACTCAAGCCTCGGTTCCACTGTCGAGGACCAGGGATGGTATGTCTCGTTTTGCTGACTTTTCGTAATTCTTTTCCCGATGCCCACCGATTAAAACTTGCACGGCTTTCTGATGATGCCGAGAAGAAAGTACGGGCACATGGTCAAGCCCCTCCCGCCGCCTCCCCCGCCCGAGAAATGCAGGTGGTGTAGGCTCGGCCTGAAGTGCCCCATCCACAAAAAGCTATGATCGCCTTTCTGCTGGCGTTTGCTGGTGCGCTCCTGATGGGTGCGGGGGCGCCACTGTACAAAAAGTGCACGGAAAAAGTGGGAAAGATCTCCTTCGACAAGTTCGCACGAAATCCGTGGGGGATGATTTCCTCCATAGTCTTCAATCTTCCCTTCTTCATCGCCTTGGCCTGTGGGGGAGGCGGATGGGTGCTCTGGGTGAGCGGTCTGTCGGAACTGGAGGCCACGATAGCCGGACCCACGCTGGCCGCCATGTACCTCACCAATCTGGCAGTGGCGAGGTTCTATTTGGGCGAGAGACTCACGAGGAGGGAGGGGATGGGGTTGGTGGTGATAATCCTGGGGATAGTTCTTCTCGCCCTGGCGGGAGGGGTGAGGTAGGTGGGAGGGTTCTGGGAGAGACTGAAGAAGGGAGAAGTGAGGGGGCTTGGGGTTTTCTGTGCTCTCCTCTCGGGAGTTTTTGGCGGTCTTGCCCCCACCCTCCAAAAGATGGGTTTGCCTGCCTCCTTCGCTCCCGGTGCCGCCGCAGGGTGGGCGACAGCTCTTTCCAATCCCGTTTTCCTTCTTGGGGCAATCTTGGGGATAATCTCCGTCCCAATTCTCATCGTTGCCTTCTCGTATGGAAAGGCCAGCGTTCTTTTTCCCGTGGGCGGGGGCACGGGATACATCACCACCCTCTTTTCTGCTTACCTTTTACTCGGCGAATCTATAACGTATCTGAAGTTGGTCGGAGTGGCAGTTATTATTTTGGGGGTTTCGCTTCTAGGTCGGACCGCCGATTAGAACAGGACTTCCCTGGATCCCAGCACCTCTCCGGGCCTTCCTTTCGTGAGCAGTCCCCTTATCACCCTGATCAGTCCCGCCGCGAAGGCTTCCCTTCCCTGCGCTCTATGGATGATCTCCACCCTCTCCCCGGGTCCGGCAAAGATTACGGTGTGGTCCCCGACGATTTCACCTGCCCGTATGGAGTGTATCCTCGGTCTCCTCCCGGTTTTCTGCTCGATGAGATCCGCCATCCTGATGGCCGTCCCGCTTGGGGCATCCCTCTTCCCGGCGTGATGGGCCTCCACGATTTCGACATCGTAATCGGGGAGCTGGGCGGAGGCGGCCTCTAGAAGCGCGAAGACGGCATTCATTCCCACCGACATGTTCGGGGAGAGCACGGCCCTTACTCCAGATTTCCGGACTCTTTCCCTTATCTCCTCAAGCTGTTTTGGCGTGAAGCCGGTGGTACCCACTACGACCGGAATCCCCAGAGAACACGCCACCCTCACATTCTCCACAGCAGCTTCAGCCGTGGTGAAGTCCACGAGCACGTCCGGTTTGGTTTCCCTCAGAACCTGCTCCAGCTTCTCGGCGCCCACCACTCGGACACCCGTTTCTCTCTCACCCGCTACCTCACCGGCGTCCTTCCCCTCGAAGGGCGTACCCGCGGCATCAATGGCAGCAACTAGCTTCATGTCCGGCTCCCTTAAGAGTTGTCTCACTATGGTTTTCCCCATCCTGCCGCAAGCGCCACAGAGGGCGATTTTCAGCATACTTCTTTTCTTTTGGGGTTATATTGAGGTTAGAGGTTTTTTAGAGGGCGGGGGCTGGTTAGATGAAGATAGGTCTGTCCAGCCTCCTCTTCACCTGCGGGCGGGTCGAGGAGGCGGTGAGGGCTGCGTCGGAGCTGGGTTATGAGGCGGTGGAGATAGTCTGTGACCTGCCCCACTTCGGTCCCGGAAGAGAGCCGGATGTGGGTAAACTCAGGGAGCTTATCAGGGATGCCTCCCTATCGGTTTCCGTTCACTCCAGCTTCTGGGATCTGAATCCAAGCAGCTTCTACCCTGAGGTAAGGCAACTAACCCTCAAAATGGTCAAGAGGAGCGCGGAGGTATGTAAACAGCTGGGGGGAGAGGTTGTGGTGGTTCATCCCGGAAAGTGCCCCGCACCTGATTCCCCGGAAGTGTACGGCGAGAGCGTCAGGAGCTACCGCGATTTCCTGAGGGAGCTTGTTCCGCGGGTTAGGGAGCTTGGGCTGAAGCTCTGCCTCGAAAATGGCAACTCCAAGGACAACCCGTGTTCCCTCCTTCCCGAGCTGGGCGAGCTTGCGGCGGAGGAGGGGATAGGGATAACGCTGGATTTAGCGCATGCCTGCCTGCGGTATGGGCCGAAAAATGTCAACCGAATAGCCCGGGATATGAAGAAGATTGGCAACCTCATCTGGCATGTTCACCTTCACGACAACTTGGGTCAGAAGGATGATCACTTGGTTCCTGGAGAGGGGAAGCTGAGGCTCTCTCCCTTGCTGGAATGCTTGAAGGAAATGGGCTACTCCTCGCTGGTGGTGGCGGAGCTCTGGAATCCTAAGGATCCTTGGGGCACTGCTAGGAGGGGAAGAAAGGCTCTGGGAAGGCTATTCTAAGCTCGCCCTCACCGAGGTGAAAAAGGGGCCCCTCACATCTACTCTCTTGTTGGTGGAGGTGAGGTGGTACTCAAACGGCTCCTCAAGGCGCAGGTTGATATCGGAGGGATTCCTTATGTTTTTAACCTCCACCTCCACCGAATTCTCCCCCTTCCGGCAGGCATCCTCGATTTTTGCGGCGGCGAGCAGTGCGAAGGCCCTCATATAGCTGATCCCCACCGGAACCCCTTTCTTCCTTACCTCCTCTGCCTCCTCCCAGCCCGAGGGAGGAACCCCTATCAGGTTCCCCTGGTACACGTAGAGTTCGTTGAAGCCAGCCGGTCCCACAAGTTTCTTTCCCTCTTCATGTTCGAAAATCTCCACCCTTACCTTCCTACCCAGCAGCTTACCCTCCCACACGGGAAAGCTGCATGGGGCGACCTCGTTCCTCCTCTCCCAAGCCACCCTCTCTATCTCCCCCGCTATCTCCAGCCCCTCCCTCGTCTGGGGAGCGTGCAAGGGTTTCACCATCCGGGCAAGCTGCTCATCGGTGAAGGCGGCCGGCAGGTACAGGTAGGGGTATACAAGCCTCCTTATGTCTCTCTCTCCCGTCTCCACCATCGCCAGCCGCTCCAGACCCACGCCCAAGTTGAAAACTGGATGGGGTATCTCGTAGTTTGCCAGGGCTATGGGGCTGTACATCCCGCCATCACCCACTTCCACGAGCTCCCCGGTTTGCGGGTGCGATATGAAAGCCTCGAACTCCGTCTGTGGGGCGTAGTACTTGGAGGTGGCCTTCTTGATCTTTATCTCTACCTTCCCGTACCCCATCTTCTGGAGGAATTCCTTCGTGATCTCAACCCCATCGGCCAGCCCCAGCTCTTCCGCCATGACCACGAGGGAGGCGGTCCAAGACTCGTATAAGTGGGAGGGATCCAGCCTCTGCTCTCTCCGGTACTTCGGCCCGATGGAGAAGAGCTGGAGTGGAAGGGGCTCTCTCTTCATCATCTCCCGGAGGACAGTGAACCAGCCCGCCGTGGTGTGGGATCTGAGGGTCATCTCAGTGGGCTTGGGTTGCAGCTCCGCAAACTCCCTGAAGAGCGACAGCACTCTCCCAGCCTGCTCCTCGCTCAATCCCAGTTCCTCCATCACCACCTCAACCAGATCGTCGGAGGAGATCTCACCGAGCTTGTACCGCCTGAAGATCTGCTGGAGTACGGAAGAATCGATTTTCTCCGAGATTTTCTTCAGCTCCCTTTCTTTCTCCTCACTTATTCCGATGTCCGGGCGGTCCAGAACGGAGAGGAAGAAGATCCTGTCAAGAATGATGGGTGCCTGTGGGCCGTACTGCCGGTAGACCTCGTACTTGTGGATCAGGGTGGGCACCACGACTTCCGTAAATCCCATTTCAAGTAGAACCTTTCTAGCTCTCTCTATCATTTCCCAGAGTTGGTGGCGCTTGGTCTTGAGATGTTTTCTGAACTTCCCCCCCTCAGGAAGGAGCTTGGAGCTTTCCATCCAGGCTCTCTCGAAGTCCTCCTCCGCCTCTTTCTTGATTTTTCTCACATCGAACATCAGCTCCTCACCACGGCGAGGGTCAAGTCCCCCCTGCTCTCCTCAAGTACCCTTCTCAGGATGTCCCTCTTCCTCCTGAGTCCAGGAAGGATGCTCTCGGGGTGATCGAAGGTGGAGAGAAACTCGAAGATTCCCTCCATGTGCTGCAGGAATTCTTCGGCCCGCTTAAACTCACGCCGTCTGAGTGAGTCGAGGAGTTCCCTCCTCAGCTCCCCCACCACATCCGCCAGCGCCATTAGATAGGGATAGTATGGAATTCCCACTTGCTCGGGTTCTGGAATTTTCCCCTTTTCAAGGATGTACTTCAGGATGAAGAGTTCCCCGAATTCCTGTTGGGCTATCTCCAACACGCTGGGATTCACCGAAATCTTCTCCAGTCTCTTGAGGGCCCTCTCGGCGGCGGAAAGAAGGGGCCGGACGTCTCCACGTCTGTGAATGAGCATCACGCCCTTAGAGCAGAGCCTCACCACCTCCCTGGAGAGTTCCTCGGCCGCCTTGGCTCGCTTCTCCTGGAGGTCAAAAAATCTCTTGAGTTTGGAGACCCTCATCCACTGAACTCCTTGGTTATCCGTAAAATGTTGGTTTTATGATATCTCAGCTTGTGGATGGCTCCCTTCCGTTCTAGACTGTTGACCACCGCACTGAGTTTTGACTTGGACATATCCACGATTCTGCGCAGGTCGTCCTGCCTTACCTCTTTCCTCGCCAGGATCTCCTTGAGAACCCTCTGCTCATCCGGAGACAGTGTGAGCATGGCCACTCTGAGGGTTCTTTCGTGCGCGTACTTTTTGAACAGGAAGTAGAGGGTTATAGAAAGGCCCCCCATCACCCCGACCATTATCACAGTCCCAACCAAAATGGTTTCAAGTTCCATCCCCCCGGGGCTGAGGACATACAGGAGGCAACCGAAGGAGGTTTCCAACAGGAGGATGAGCAGGACTATCCCCACCGCTTCCTGTATGCTCATCAACTCGTCGGTGGGGAAATAAAAAAGCATTTTTGAAGAAATTGAGAGCAATCGTTTTTTGTGAACGATAAAAAGCTTTAATTTTCCCTTTTAACTTTAAAAAAGCCAAATAACCTAAAATTTTTAAAGAAAACAAACGGTTTTGCCGAATTTCTTATACCATCTATAAAACTAGGAAAGTGATGATGACCCTGCTCGTGACAGGGGCGGGCAGGCGAGCCTCTACCCGAACGTGAAGGAGGTGAAGGGATGGAGACGAGAGGAATAGCCCCCCTGGTGGTTGTGGTCATCGTGGCAGCGGTGGCAGGCGGGAGTGTGGCCACGCCGGTGGTAGTGGATACTGTAGACGTTGATCCGGACAGCCCGCTCTATGCTCTTGAAAGGCTGGGCGAGCGGATAAAAAGAATGGACGATGTCAGCGTCATGAAGGAGAGATTCATGGAGTTCTCCAAGATGTGCGACAAAGGCAAGGGATCGCAGTTCCTGCACATCCAAGAGGAAACGGAGAGACTGTACAGCAAGCTTCAGCAGGAGCTGCCGGAGGAGAAGAAGGCAGAGGTTGTGAGCTGGCTGAGCGCACAGGAAGTGAGGGTGGCGAAGAACAAGGTACAGCTCCTCAAAGAGGCGGCGCTCAAGCTGAAGGAGGAACTGAAGGGGACCGCGGCCGAAGAGGAGATCGGAGAGGTGGTGGGTGACCTCCAAGAGTGTTCTCTAGAGGTGACCACCAGGCCTGAGGAGGTTCAGGCGAGGATAGAGCTTCTCAAGCAGATGATAGAAAACATCAAGGCACCTTATGCCGCCAGAGTGAGGGTGGAGACGGTGAAGGCGCTGGAGGCCGAAATAAAGGCATGCGACTTTGAGATAAAGACGAAGGTGGAGATAAAGAAGACCAGGGCCCCACCGGTGTTTGATCTACAGAAGGAGCTCAGCGAGTTCAACACCAAGCTGGCCGAAATCAAGGCCAAGCTCGAGCTGGCTCCTCAAGTGCCTGGAAGGAAAGCCGTGGAGGTGCTGGTGAGGGAGGCGGAGGAGCACAGGGACAAGGCCCTTGAGGCAGCGGAGGACAATAAGGTGAGAATCGGGCTCCTTCACTCGGCCGTGGTGCTTCTGGAAAGGGCGGAGAAGATTCTGGATCGTGCAATGGACTGGGAGGAGAAGCATGCCGAGGAGTGGAGAGAGTACAAGAAGGCTGAGAATCTTCTCGAACAGCAAATCGTCGCAGTGGGCAAAACCATCGAGGGCATCGCAGCCGAGAATCCCGAGGCCCTGAAGGCCATTGCGGTGAGCATTCGGCAGGTGGGTGTTAGACTTCAGGAGACAGTCAAAGAGATGGAGACCGAATACACTAGGAAAGCCGGCGAAGCGGAGGATGCTTTGAGAGAGGGTTATGGGGTCATCAAAACTGGGCTCGAGGATGCTCTTACGCGGTGGACGACGGGAGGCGCCTCTTGGTGGGATGAGGCGAGGGAAAAGGGATACTTGGTAGTCGTGTTGCCTGTTAGGGTGAAGATCACTGGGACAGTGGACTCGGAGGGCAACCTTGCCGCCAGCTTTTCCGAGAGCCGCGAACGCTCCATCGACACGTTGTGGGGTACTCTCTCCGTCAGGATCCTCGGGGAAGGTACCTTGGAGGCAAGGCTTCAGGAGGGCACGGTTGTTGGGAATCTTACAGCGAGGGGTGAGCGCTCGATAACTTCCAAGAATCTCAACGCGAGCTGGACGGTGGAGATCTCAGCCAGCGTGAGCGGGGTGGTATCTGAGCGCATGGTGGAGTGTGACGTGAAAGGTACTGGCAAGGCGAGCGGGACCCACACAGTCGACCTTGGAGGCTGGAAAGGCCCGGGTTCTCTGGAATGGACCCAAAGTCTCTCCTTTGAGGTGTCCGGAAAAATCGTCGGGGACTTGATCGGAGGGAACTTCGAGGGATGGATTTGTCTCTACCCCACTAATGCACGCACCACCAGCTTTTCGGTTGTGAGGGAAAACATCGGGGGCGTGGTTGGAATCGGAGGCTAGCTGGGCGACCGGAAGAGTTTTGATTTTTTTTCTTTTTGCGTTTTATTTCTTCAGGAGAATCACCCGGCTTATCTCGGACTCGTGCAGGTACTGGTAACCGGTTTCGAGAGAGAGCTGCTTGGCGAAGCTTCTGATCTCCTCGTGCGAGGGCATGTACTGCAGACCTAGCCTTTTTTTGGCGAACCCCACATCCATGTAGGCCTTCACCTCGACGAAATCGGGGGAGGCCTCCAGGATGAGCTTTGAGTAGGCTTCTGGTTTTATCATGTTGAGTCCTTTCACCATCGTCAGGCGGATGACCTTCCTGCAGCTGAATCCCCTCATGAGCCTGAGGCTTTCCAGAATTCTGCTCCATCCGTTCTCGAGGAGGGGGTTGCACACTCTTCTGTAGGTCTCCTCATCGGGGGCGGAAAGGGAGATGTAAAGCTGGGTGGGTTCTTCCTTTAGCGCTTCCAGTCTCTCAGGCATCGTGCCGTTGGTGACGAGGAAAGTGGTGAAGCCCCTGCGCTTGAATTCCCCTATCAACTCTGAGAGCCTCTCGTACAGGGTCGGCTCGCCCGCGAGGCTGATGGCGGCGTGACGGGGTTCCTGCGCCTCCCTCCACCTCTCCAGGTTGACTTTCGGATTCCCCCTAAAGCCGCTCAGGAGTTCGCGCTGGGCTCGGATGGCTTCCTCAATCATTTCTGAGGGATCGTCCTCCGCCCTAGCTTGCGGGTTCGTGGCCTCCACCATCCGCCAGCAGTAGAGGCAGCGATGGGTACAGTTGAAGAGGCAGGGGGTCATTTGAAGGCAGCGCCAAGACCGGATCCCGTAGAACTTCATCTTGTAGCAGCCCTCCCCGTCGAGCAAGCTCTCCTTGGTCCAGTGGCAAATCTTGACGGCGGAATTCTCCCCCACCAGCCTGTAACCCTGCTTGAGATAGCTCCTCAGCTGGTGAACGGGAACCTCGGCGGGGGTTATCCTCACCTCCATCCCGGTCTCGATCCGCATCTCCCTTGCGAGGTTGCCTAGGTTTTTGGCCAGCTCGAGAAAGCCGGAACTCCCTAGGTATGCCAAGGCCTCCCCCCTTCCCACCTCCCCGAAGGTTCTGGCGAAAGTTAGCGGAATCCTCTTCTTGGCCACCTCCACGAGAAGCGTTTGACCGGGGGCGTACGGAACCATGGAGGAGGGGATGTTGGTAACCACGTTGCCGAAGTCATCCAGATGCAGCACGGAACCAAGGATTCTCCTGCCCGAGAGCTTGGGGGTCGGAAACTCCAGCGAAGAGTAAGTTTCAAGTTTGGGCCCCACCTCCTCCAGCCCTTTGCCTAGGCTGAGCCAAGCCGCTACGGGGGCGAGGATGTCCCTTCCATGAAAGGTTGCGGAAACCTCCGGTCTCATCAGCTGAGGGTTAGAAATCTCCCTAACCTCTTCGACACCATACTGTTGGGCCACTAGTGAAAGGAGGCCGTTGTCCGGGGCTAGGAAGATGAAGTGGTTCCTAGTTCTCATCGCTAGGCATTTGCGGCCCGTGCCCACGCCCGGGTCAACCACCGCCACAAAGATGGTTCCCGCAGGGAAGGTGCGAGAGGCTTGGAGGAGGGTAAAAGCGCCGGAGGCAATGTCCCCTTTCCGGACCTCGTGCGAGATGTCAACGATTCTGGCGTCCGGATTTATAGAGAGTATAACGCCTTTCATGGCGGCAACATAATGGTCCTTGGTGCCGAAGTCGGTGAGAAGGGCGATTGGTCTCATTAAAACCCTTACCTCAGGACAAAAGTTCGCCCGCCGGTGACCCCCATTTGGTGGTTGGTAAAAAGGACTGCACACGTGTGCACAACTCTGGGACGAAAGGGCATCCATGGTGTCCTTCACGCAGTATTTTCTTCTTTAAAAAGGACCCCCAGCCAGAAGAAACCCGATATGCACACGTGTGCACAACGGAAATGGATCCTGCTCACCTAGGAACTCCCGCGAGCAAAGGGCAGGCGGTGGTTTTATGTGCAACTAAGAATCTGCTCGGGGAACTGGAAAGGGGGAACTGGATCAGGATCGGCGGCTCGGTATACCTTGTGGAAAATGCTCCTGTCTCCTGCTGAGTCACTGAAACGTTTCGAGGGGCGGGATCTAAGTGGTTCAAGGTGGAAAGTGACTGCAGACGTATGCACTAATATCGCCATGTTCCGACCTCTGCGCACAAAAGTTAGCGAGTGGAAGAAGCCGGCCGACTGCACGTGTGCACAAACTGCGACGATGACTGCACTTCATACGTGCAGATAGTGCAAGTCCGGTTCAGGAGAAAACGAGCCTACTTTTTGAATCTGAGGAACCACTGATTGATTCCGTTTATCATCGCCTGGACGCTCGCCAGAACCACATCCTCCGAAATTCCCCTGGCCAAGTACAGGTTCCCCACCTCGTCCTTGAGCTTGATGGTCACATCGGCGAGCGCATCGCTACCCCCTGTTATGGCATCCAGATGGTATTCGAGGAGCTCGAGCTTGGAGATTTCCTTCACCACGTTCTGTATGGCCTTGAGGGCAGCGTCGACCGGGCCCACCCCCGTCGCTGAGCCCACTCTAGGCTCCCCTTTCACGAGTAGCCTAACCGCGGCCGTGGGAGTGATGGTGTTGCCGGTGGTGACGGTAATCTCCTTCAGCTCGACCGCCTTCTGCTCCTGAGGCAACGCCCCCACCACGCTCTCGGCGATGGCTCTGAGATCCAAAATGGATACCGTCTTTCCCTTGTCCCCGAGCTCCTTCACCCTCCTCGTTATCTCCACCAGCTGCTCCTTGGTGGGCCGTATTCCCAGCTCGAGCAACTGACTCTCGACTGAGTGGGTTCCCGCGTGCTTACCCAGTAGCAACCGGCGGTGGGCCCCCACGAGTTCCGGAGAGAGCGGTTCGTACGTTCCGGGAAACTCCAGCACCCCGTGCACGTGTATCCCCGCCTCGTGCGCGAAGGCGTTCTCCCCCACGATGGCCTTGTGCGGCTGGACAGGTATCTTGGTGAGGCGCTTCACGAGTTCGGAGGTCTCGGTCAGGAGCTCGGTCTTCACCTTAGGTTTCAGGTTGTAGAAGGCACGGAGCCCCATCACCACCTCCTCAAGCGAGGCGTTTCCGGCCCTCTCCCCCAGCCCATTGACCGTCACGTGAACCTGTTCCGCGCCCGCCTCCACCCCCGCCAGCGAGTTGGCCACCGCCAGCCCCAGGTCATTATGGCAGTGCATGCTTATCGGGACCCTGATGATTTTCTTGAGCTGTTGGATGAGCCAGAAGGTGGCGCGGGGGGTCATGATCCCCACGGTATCCGGGACGTTGATGAGATCGGCCCCCGCCTTCACGGTGGCCTGGTACACTTCTTTTAGGTATTCGAAATCGGTCCTAGTTGCGTCCTCGGCGGAAAACTCCACCTCCACCCCCTGCGATTTCGCATACTCCACCCACCTAACGGCCTCTTCGAGCGCCTTCTCTCTGGTCATCTTGAGTTTATACTGGAGGTGGATGTCCGAGGTGGCGATGAAGATGTGTATCCTTTCCACCCCGCAGGCTATGGCCGTGTCGATATCCTCTTTCCTGCAGCGCGAGAGGGCACATATCTTCGCCTCCATCCCCTCCCTCGCTATAGCTTCCACCGCCTTCCTCTCCCCCTCCGAGACCACCGGGAAACCAGCCTCGATGACGTCGACCCCCAGCCTGTCGAGCTGTCTTGCTATGGCCAGTTTCTGTTCTGGGGTAAGCGAAACTCCTGGAGTCTGCTCCCCGTCGCGAAGGGTGGTGTCGAAAATCTTCACCTGCCGGGGAAGCGCGAGCTGGTCCTCCAC
>CAZWBJ010000019.1:8810-17645 GCA_964632175.1 Hadarchaeota archaeon (SeqCode) | reverse complement strand
TCCCCACCAGCCCCAGCAGGCTGAGGATGGATCTGGGCCAGCCGAGCCACCTGTGAAGAAGAAGGGTGCAGGCTAGGAAGGCGGCGGCAGGAAGCAGGCACCGCAGTATCCTGTTTTCCATCCTAAATCACCTCCTTTACTAGGGTTAGCGTTTTCCGAAACTCGATCCGATCCCTCTTTTTATAGGTCTCGTTGGCTTAACTTCACCAGCCTCCGGAGCACCGCCCGGTCGAACTCCCTCCTCCACCTCCCGCCCTGGAAGCGGAAGCCGAGCTCCCTCAGCCTGTCGGAAATGAGGAAGGTCCACCCGGAGACTTCGATGAAGTTCTGGGCCCTCGAGTACCTCACTAGGATCCTGTGCTCCCCCAGCGGCTGGTCCGATGACCTGTCGAGGTTGACCACCGCGGGTCTTTTCCTCTCCAGCTCCCTCGCCGTCTCCCAGAGGTCCGACACCAGGGAGGGGTACCTCCTGTCCAGCCCCCTCCTCTTCAGCTCCGCGATGAGCCTCATCCAGGTGCCGGACCTCCAGCTCCTGAAGTTCCCCGGCAGGATGATCCTGATCGAGGGGTCTGAGACGCTGTAGAAAACCGACTTTCTCCCCAGCGAGGAGAGCCCGAACCCGCCGAAATCGATGGGGAAAACTTGTTTATCAAAAGTTGGAGAAATCCCCATCAAGCTCCACCGAAAATCAAGGATGAGGTGAAGGGGGGGGTCATCGTCAAGCGCGAGCGATGTGGAGGGTGGTTCGCGATCTTCCAAGTCGAAAATGGGCCAGAACCGCTGCCGAGGACTGGTCGTAAGATCGGCTTGGATGTAGGCATCAGGCACTTCCTGACGACACGGAGGGTCACCAAATCGAGAATCCACATTTCTACGAGAAATCGCTCGAGCGGATAAGGGTGGGGCAGAAGCAACTTTCCGGAAAGAAGAAGGGTTCAAAGAACAGGGAGAAGGCAAGCCTACAACCTGCAATAGGGGTCATCGAGAAGGCCCTGTTGGAGGTGGGAAGCGAGGCACCGCCGCGAGAAAGGGTCAGAGCGGTCAAAAACGGGCTCAGAGATAGAGTCGGCCCTTTCCGGTCTGGGGGACAACTTCCTTCCGCAGTTTAGGGTCGCCCTTTCCTGGCTCGAGCGCAGGTGGAGGAAGTCGAGAACCTGGGCGAGAATGAAGCAGACGGCTGCTGAGCAGCTGTTGGAAGAGGGAGACGATGTGGAGACCTAGCGGCTGGGGGGAGCGGGCTGGAGAGGGCTAAAGTGAGGGCAAGCTGGACAACCCTACCCTTCCCTCCCTTCTGAGGTTCCTGGGGAGCGCCCAGCGGGAACTTTTGACCCCCACCCTTCCGGAAGCCCTCCCCCCTCATCCCATGGGACCACCCGGCCTTTCGGTTCTCAGGGATGAAGGTCTCGGCCGTCCGCTTTTCCCGGAAGATCCCTGCGGTAGACTGGGGGAGAAGGGGAGCACCCCGATCTTCCTCTGGTTTCTGAGGGTGACGGTTTGGTGGGGACAGTACACCGTTACGCTCGAGTTGGAGAGCGAGCCCGTGGAAAGATCCTCGATTACGAGAATCCCACCATCCCCTGAGCTTTCCGCTCCCCGCCCACTATTCCCTCTCCTAACGCCTACAGGATCCCCAAGCGGAGGTTCCAAACTAGGGTCATCGTCCTCCTCCAAGTATTTTGAAATCCTCGAAAAGTGCCACCAAACTCAACATCACCCTGTGCCTACCCCGGATGGACCCAAATTGAAGAAGTATCCTATAAGCTCGAGATAATTTAGCCCGGGAAATTTTGAGCCTCTGCGCCGGATCAACCCGAGATTTTAACGTTCCGCTTACCCTCCGGGAAATGGGTCTCAGGCTGATGCCTCTGCATGTTCCTGAGAAGCTCGAGTTTCAGCGAGATGGCCTCCAGCTTGACAACCAGAGTCTGCTCCATCTCCTTCAGGATGGGCCTGAGCCCCTCCATGACCTCTCTCGAAACGTGGAGAGAAAGCGGCTGTATCCCCGCCTTTTCGAATTCCCCCCTGAGGCGCTCGATCAGAAGCTCGATTTCCTCTGGGGGGAATCCCATGGCTACGAAAACGTCATAGATCTCTTCATCCTGGAATCCCAGCCTCATCATGGTCCTCATCACGTCCGAGACCGCCACGCCCTTCATCCCGATTCTTGTAGCGAGCACCCTCTTAAACCGGAAAAAAATCGGTTGATGGAGTATGCCTCCCACCCCCTGCTCAAGCCCAACACCCTGGAGCTGAGGGACTACCAGACCAGAATCCTCTCCGAAATACTGGGCAGGAACTCACTCGTCATCCTCCCCACC
Organism: Hadarchaeota archaeon (SeqCode); assembly: GCA_964632175.1. GTDB lineage: Archaea > Hadarchaeota > Hadarchaeia > Hadarchaeales > JAWBSP01 > JAWBSP01. The sequence goes on along the minus strand of CAZWBJ010000019.1, from coordinate 15,327 downwards.
GGAATGGGGAAAACCTACGTGGCCCTCCTAACCACCTGCGGAAGGCTCGCCCGGTTCCCGGACAGCAGGGTTCTCCTGATGGCCCCGACCAGGCCCCTCACCGTGCAGCACTACGAGACCTTCAGGAGGTGCCTGAACCTGCCCGAGGGGGAGCTAAGGTTTCTCACCGGCGAGATCGCCCCCTGGGAGAGGGAAAGGGCATGGAAGGAGGGGAAGGTTTTCTTCGCCACCCCACAGGTGGTGGAGAGGGATCTCCTGACCGGGAAGCTCTCGCTGGAGGATTTTTCCCTCCTCATCTTCGACGAGGCGCACAGAGCGGTGGGGGATTACCCCTATGTCTTCATCGCCTCCCAGTACCTGAGAACCGCCAGAAACCCGATGATTCTGGCCCTGACGGCCTCTCCGGGCGGTGAGAGGGAGAGGATCGAGGAGGTGAAGAGGAACCTCTCCATCGAGTGCGTGCAGCTGAGGACGGAGAAGAGCAGGGATGTGAGACCCTACCTCATGCCCGTCCAGGTGGAGTGGAGGAGGGTGGAGCTACCCGAGTATTTCGTCACCCTCAAGCGGCTGCTGGAGGAGCAGCTGAAGGAGCATCTCCAAGCCCTCAAAAAGACGGGGTACCTTCCAAGCATTCAGAACGTGGCAAAAAGGGACCTCCTCGAACTCCAACGGCGGCTCCTTTCCGACCTTCGGGAGGGGAGGGAGGTTTCTCAAGCCCTCGTTTCCCAAGCGGCCTCCCTCAAGCTCCTCCACGCCTTGGAGCTTCTGGAGACCCAGGGCGTGTACGCCCTGCGGGCTTTCCTGGCCCGGCTCGAAGCCAAGAGCAGACAACCCGGCTCCAAAAGAGTGGACAGAATTCTGAGCCAAGACCACAGGATGAGAACCGTCCTGTCCCTCGCGAAAAGCGTGGAGGAAAGGGGCCTGCCGGATCATCCGAAGCTGGAGGAGTGCCTGAAGTGCGTGAACGAACAGCTCGCGCGGAACCCGTCCTCTAGAATCCTCATCTTCACCAACTTCCGGGATACGACCGAGAGGCTCACCGCCCTGCTACGGGCTTCCGGCGTCAGATCGGAAAGGCTGCTGGGTCAGGCCGAGAGAGAGGGAGGAGGGGGGATGACGCAGGCGGAGCAGCTCAGGGCGATAGAAATGCTCAAGCGGGGGGAGGTCAACGTGCTGGTCTGTACGGCGGTGGGTGAGGAGGGTCTGGACATTCCGGAGGTGGAGCTCGTGATCTTCTACGAGGCGGTTCCCAGCGAGATCAGGGCCATCCAGCGGAGGGGGAGAACCGGGAGGACGAGACCGGGAAGGGTGGTGGTTTTACTGGCCAAGGGAACCAGGGATGAGGCATACTACTGGTCAGCGGTGAGGAGGGAGCGGGAGATGAGGAAGCTCCTCGGTCAGAGGAAGCTGGAGGAGTTCGCTTGGAGAAGCTGAAAATCATCGCGGATCACAGGGAGATCCCATCGGGCGTGGTCAAGAAGCTCTTCGGGGCGGGAGTGGAGGTGGAAACCAGACAGCTGGAGGTCGGGGACTACATCGTGAGCACCGAGGTGGGGGTGGAGAGGAAGAGCACCAAGGATTTCGTTCAGTCCATCCTCGACCGCCGGCTGATGGAGCAGGTGAGGCTCCTGAAGGAGAGCTTCCCCCGCCCGCTCATGATCCTCGAGGGGGAGGACCTCTTCACCATCCGCGGGGTTCACCCCAACGCCATACGCGGGGCCCTCCTGGCCGTGGCCGTCGATTTCGGGGTCCCCATCCTGTGGAGCAGGGACGAGGACGACACGGCGGCCCTCCTCCTCGTCCTTGCCAGGAGGGAGCAGGTGGAGAGGGAGAGACCCATAGCTGTGAGGGGCGAGAGGAAGGGCCTCACGCTGGAGGAGAGGCAGAGGTTCGTGGTGGAGGGGCTTCCGGGGGTTTCGGCGGTGCTCGCCCAGCGGCTCCTCGAGCACTTTGGAACGGTGGAAGGAGTGATGAAAGCCTCGGAGAAGGAGTTGCAACAGGTCCGGGGCATAGGGGAGGAGAAGGCCAGGGAAATTAGGGAGGTTTTAACCGCTCCCTACCCCAAAAGCCAGCAGAGGAGGCTCGAGCTCTAACCTTCAGAAATCAGTTTGGACGCCAAGCCTACGATTCCGACGACATTTAGAATTATTCCACCAAGGATTGTTGCGCCCAAACCTGTGCCAACTCTAACTTCATTCCTAGGGGGCTTCAATTCCAGCTACCCTTGAGACGTCATAACCTCTTATCAAAAGGATTAAGAACCCTAGTGCAAGGATTCCAATTGCTTTTTTCTTATTCAAAGATCCAATAAGAAGACCGCCTGCTACCATCCCAAAAATCAATGTTATTATTCCATCACCCTCGAAATTTTAGTGAATATTAGGAAAGTTCAGTTAGGTTTTGAGCAAAAATATCCGGACTACTTGACTTGTTTGAGTTCTTCAGAATGAGCCCTCATTTGACTTCGGCTTGATCTAACTTTGATCGCCTAAGGAGACGTTTTAAACAGGCTCGAAGCGTCTATTATCTGCTTATATTGCCTGAGAATTCCAAATGAGGTGAAAATGCGCGCAGATGTGGAAGTAAAGACTGGAAGAAGGCTTGGGGAATTTTTCATAAAGCCGATCCAAGATGCAAAACAAAGGCTGTGGATTATGTCGCCTTGGCTCTCAGCTCATCATGTGCCCCTGCTGCTCGAGAAGAAGGCCAAAGGAATTGATCTCAAAGTGATTACAACCGATGACTATACACCCACCCATCGAGAGGCGTTGAGAGCTCTTATCGAGAGCAAGAAAGAGACAATCAGACCAGGAAACCGGACGGCAAAATGGATTGGCATTATCTTGATCATTATAGGCATTGTGCTTGCTGTTCCAACTGCTGGAGTGGGTTTAATTCTATCCTTTGCCGGTTACATTTTATACATCAGAATTGGTAAGGAAAAAATCACAATTCGTTGGATTTCGAAAATAGGCGATGAAAACCTCTTGATTTACCACACCGATCCATTTCGCCCCATCCATGCAAAAGTTTATGTGGCGGATGATCAGGTCGCGCTGGGCTCGGCCAATTTAACGAAGGGCGGAGCAGAGGAAAACCTAGAAAGTTTGGCTTGGATTAAGAGCGCCGAGATCGCCAATAGGATGATTCATGAGCTCAGTTCTCTGGAGAAAGAGTTCCGACTTCAAAGGATACCAGTGGATGAAGTTGGACGAGCGATTTGGCAGGTTCCAGTTTATCGAAGAAGGAGGTTTTAGGTATAAACTGCAGATGAACCGGCGGGTTCTCGAGGATAGTGTCTTAAGTGATGAACCACCGCAGCCCTCAATTCCTTCCTTAAACCTTCCCCTCTTGCTTGGAGCGCGGATAAACCGTAGAGCGTTGTAGTACCTTAGACCCGAGGCGAGCAGCCGAGCAGGTGCCGGATTGTGTAAGGAGAAATATCCCGACCGAACTCGTACAAAAAGCAAGGCTCTTCACTCCCCTCATCCCTGGGGGTTCACGGGGAGGGATCCAACTGGTGGCGGAGATACTCAGACAATGACATCGTTGCAGAACTTCAGAAAAAGGGGTTATCTAGAACTCCCTGAGGTGCGGCCGGCGGGATTTGAACCCGCGCTACGGGCTTGGAAGGCCCGTGTCCTAACCAGGCTGGACTACGGCCGCTCAAAATACTTTGCTTAGGGGAATTTACAAATGATTGAAATCGATCCAGATCTCCACCGTGAGTTTTCGGGGCTGGCTATCGGTGCGTGGACGGTAAGGGGGGTGAGGATCCGGGAGAGGGATGAGGAGCTGGAGGGAAGGAAGAGGGAGGCGGAGGGTCAGATAAGGAAAAGGTTCACGCTGGAAAGCCTCAAGGACCATCCCGTTTTCAGGGCTTACCGGGACTTTTACTGGAGGCTGGGAATCGACCCCACCAAGGATAGACCGGCCGGTGAGGCGCTCGTGAGGAGGATTCTCGCGGGGAAACCCTTGCCCACCATCAACACGGCCGTGGACTGCTACAACCTGGCCTCCGCTGAAACGGGAGTGGCCATGGGTGCCTATGACCTCTCCAAGCTTTCGGGGAAGCTGAAGCTGAGGAGGGGGAATCCTAGCGAGGAGTTTCTGGGCATAGGTTTTTCCTCACCCGCCAGACTCAAGGGAGGGGAGCCTGTCCTCTCAGATGGGGAGAAGATCGTCGCGGTCTACCCCTACCGGGATTCCGAGCTGACCAAGGTTACGATGGAAACGAGGGAGATTCTAATCCTTTCGTGCGGTGTACCGGGCGTGCCTCTCGAGCTGATCCAGCAGGCGGGGGAAAAAGCGGTGGGCTACCTCAGGAGGTTTTGCGGAGCGGTCTGAACTCCGTTTTGACACCCTCCCTCTCCACCACCAGCACCTTTCCTTTCCCGTATGCGTTGTGCCAGTCCTCCACCACCACGGCCCTGTCCCTTGTCAGCCCGACCTCCTTGCCCTTCTCGCCGACCAGCAGGGTCACCTCCCCGTCCACCAAGTAGAAGAGCTCAGGAAAGTCGTGCTTCTCCAGCACCTGAACCTCCTCCCTGCTCTCGTGCTCCGGGCAGTAAAGACCAGCCAGCCAGTTGCCCTCCCTGAACAGCACCTCCCACCTCTTCTTTCCCTTCAGCTTCAGCTCGCGCATCCACACATTACTCAAAACTTTTAGACAACCTCCGTGAGCGGGGTCGGCCTGAGGACCTATGGCCTCCCAATGAGCTGGTAAACTGGCCTCCAGCCCTCGCTCCCCGGTTCCTTCAGATAGGGCTCCAGCTCCTCCTCGGTGCGGTAGGTCACTTTCGGGGGAACCTTGCCTGGCGGGAATGCCTGCAGGATTTCGTCGATGAGCATGGTGAGGTACTTTAAGATGAACGCAGTCGCCCTCTTCACCTTCTTAGGGTCGCCCAGCGTGGCCCTACCTACCACGCCCTCCGGTGTAGAGAACCATTCCAGCGGCTGGTGTCCCTGCCCATCGCTCCACTTCGAGGGCCTGCCGAGCCCATCCACCGCCTTGTCCATGTGCCCTTCGGGGAGGTAGCCTCGCGGGTGAGTATCCACAGCATACCGCATGTCCACCATGTCCGGAATGAGCAGAAGCGCCAGCGAGGTTTCCGACTCGTCCGCATGAACAAAGTCCGTCTCGAGCTCTCCTCCCCTTTCCTTCGTCCTGAAGAACTTCCTGGCGGCTCGATGCCAGTCAATCATCCTGTAGACTCCTGGTAGCTGGTACCGCTTCATGAAGGTCTGAACCGCCGACTCGAGCACCCAGAAGTGACCGTGGTTGTTGACGAAGATCTGCTTCCTGTATCCGGCATTCCACAGGCCCAGCATGATGTCCAGAATGAAGTCCCTGAGGTGGTCCTCCTCTATTATGACCGTCCCCGGCATCCCGTAGTGGTGCCAGGGGTGCGACCCGTAGGCGATCGGCCAGGCGAGTCCCACCGGCCTCCCCTGTTTCTCCGTGTACCTCCTGACCGCCTCGCATATCTGCGTCACGAAAAGCGTATCGGCGCCGGAGGGGAGGTGCTTGCCGTGGTACTCTGTCGATCCCACCGGAACCAAGATCACATCGTTTTTCCTCAGGTTCTCCTGCACTATGTGGGCGGGGGTGGTCTGGAGGTACGCTCCTGGCTTGGAGAGCTCCGGTGGTGAGGGGATTCCAAAATCCGCGAGGATTCTGTCGATTTCCTCATCGGGCGCCAGCCAGATCTCACGCTCCAGCCTCCCCACGGAGGTGTCCTCGAAAACCACATCGGCTGGGATTCTGCGCATCCACTAGCTCGCGGTCTAAATATATTCCTTGCGAGTTATCGCATGGGCGTGTACCTTCTTTACACCACGGCGCCCAGCGAGGAAGAGGCGAAGAGAATGGCAAAGGAACTGCTCGAGAAGGGGCTGATAGCCTGTGCGAATGTCTCCCCCATCTCCTCCCTCTACAGGTGGAAGGGCAAGCTAACCGAGGAGAGGGAAGCCGCCATGATCTTGAAGACGAGGGCTGAGAGGGTGGAGGAGGTGGTGAGAGAACTGAGGAGGGTACATCCCTACGAGCTTCCGTGCATCGTCTATTTCCCCGTGACCGGAGGATTGCCTGAGTTTCTGCGGTGGGTGGAGGAGAGCACCAAAATTTCAGAAGAAAGGGGCTAGAAGCCGCCCGGGTTGCGTCGTTCTTCGGAACTCTGGGTTTTTAAATGCTCTATAGCTCTCGCCACATAAACGGAATCCAGATCTTTGAAGGAGGTTAAGTTGCGTGCTCCCAAGCTTTTCTCCGCCTCTCGTCCGACGAATGAATTACCACCCCCTCTCTAAGTATTCGGGCCAAGAGTGCCCTCCCACCTTTGTTCAAAGCCGTTACCTCAACCCTATCGGCCGGTACGTGCAGGGCCTCCGCCACGGACTCACAGTCCCCTCGATCTTAGGAGCTCCCGAGGGTTCCGATAGAGAACCTCGTCCACGTCCTCCACCCCAGCCCCCCGCACAATCCCGGCGGCCAGCTCGGGTGTGAGCAGGTCTTCGGGTG
>CAZWBJ010000019.1:0-8710 GCA_964632175.1 Hadarchaeota archaeon (SeqCode) | reverse complement strand
CCAGCCCCCCGCACAATCCCGGCGGCCAGCTCGGGTGTGAGCAGGTCTTCGGGTGCGTGGGCATCCGAGTTCAGAAGGAGCTTTGCCCTCCCCTCCCTCGCCCTCCTCGCCACCCAACCGTTCGCGTAACAGTGGCCCGCCCTAGAGGTGAGCTCCAAGTAAACCCCGTTCTCCCTCGCCCGGTCTGTCTCCTCCTGAGTGATCAGGCCGGGATGGGAGAGAATGTCCACCTCCCCGCTCTCTATGGAGGCAAGATTAGTCCCCTTTTTAACCGGCTCGGTCAGGGTTTCTCCGTGGGCCGCGATGATTTTTGCACCCAGCCTCCTCGCCTTCCTGGCTAGGTCGGCAATCCGGGGAGGGGGGATGTGGGTGAGTTCGACACCGGGGAGGACCCTTATGCTCATGGATTTCGTGATTTCCTCGCAAGCCCCGACAAGCCTCGGAACGATTTCCTCCAGGTTGGACCAGTCCACATGGTCAGTGATGGCCATACTCTCGTACCCGAGTTCCTCCGCCCTCCGCGCCAGCTCGCCGGGCAGGAGTTCCCCGTCGCTAAGCAGGGTGTGGAGGTGGAGGTCTATGAGCTTCATATTCTCATCTCGATCCTCCTCGCCAGCCCCCTTCTCACCAGAATTTCTGCCGTCCGTTTTGGAATGGCCGCCACCTCTCCCTTGGAAAACGGTCCATAGAACTTCATGTCCTCCGCCACGATTTTGGGTATTTTCTCAGTCATCAGAAGGAGTTCTGTAACCTGCTCCCTTACCTGCTGCGAGAGAAGGGAAGTGCGCATCTTGCGGAGGCTCTCGGCAATTTCCTCAAAGTAGGGGCGCTCACAAGTCAGGAGGTTCTTTGGAATTCCGTCGGGGAGGGAACTGAGGGCCTTCCTCATCCTCAGCCGCAGGAGTTCTTCCGTCATCCTGAGAAGCACTTTTCTCTTCTCGGTCAGCTCCTCCCTCTCGAGATCCCCCCTCCCTTCCCTCTCCAAGGAGGAGAGAAACTGGGAGAGGCGGGTGTAGAAATCTTCCGGGAGGCTGGCCAGCCCGGGAGAAAGCCTTTCCGCCTGTAGCGCCCTCTCCAACTCATCCTCCATCTCTCTCACCCACGAACTTGGGAACCGCCATATCTAGACTGAAGTTGTTGATGTCCCTTATCTCCACACACTTCATGCTCACCCCAGAATGGAGACTCGAGGGAAGCCGCAAAATTCTCCTCGTATCGACCGTGACCTTGCCGTCCTCCTGCCCGGAGTGGAGCCTTCTCAGGAGCTCCATCAGCCTCCAGAGAGTTTTCTCTCCCATCCCCTCTATCCCCTTTATCTCCTCCATTCTTCCAGCGGCAAGGGAGGAAATCACCTCTCTCTTCTTCTCCAGCAACAGGGTCACCACGGATTTCCTCAACCCTTCCTGCAAAAGGGTTTTCTCGTCGAGCCTCTCCAGAATTCTGGCAGCATAGTTTCTGAAGACCCTTGAGTAACCAAGGGCGAGCGTCAGGTCGCTCGGAATCACCCCTCCCACCACGTACGAAGCTATCTCCCCTCTCGCAGTGGGACCCATCTTCTGAACCGCCTCATCCAGCACTCTGAGGTGGAACCCCCTGCCCGAGTAGGAGTACCTGAGCTCCCTAAGCCCCAAATCCGAGCGCAGAACATCCCCAATCATGGAAACCACCCGCCTTGCCTCCTCCAGACACCTCTCACAGACTTGCCCCTCCCCGCAGCACTGTTTGGCCGGCAGATCCTTGGCATCCACATCAAAAGCCAACTCGGCCTTGAGCCAGCCCGCCATCTGGGAGGGATTCTCGTACTGGGCAACGCTCACGTAGACCGAGTAGGGGGCCTTCGCCCTTACATGGCTCTCCAGCTGATCCACGGTGAGGAACTGGTTCTTCCTGTCGCTGGGTCCCGAGCCGTCGTGGTCGAAGCCGAACTCCCTGAGAGAGAGGGTATGAAGGATGTAGTCGGGGAGCTCCCTCCTCCCTCCCCACTCTTCGTTATAGTAGATTTTCCTCTCCTCCGGTGTCGCCTCCCTGAACTGCATGTTTTTCCTCCGCCAGCCTCCTGTAGTAGTAGGTGAGGGGATTCTTTATCTGGGAGCAGTGCTCGTCCGGTTCGCACAGCAGGGGCGCCTGAAGCTTTATTTTCTGGCAGTTCGGGGTCCTATACCATTTACTTTTCCCCGAGTCCTCCAGCCTGGGATGCTCCGTCAGCCCGAAGCCCAAATGATGCCAGATGTTCGCTTTCTCGTGGGGTTGGTCCGAGAAGAGGGGAGGGTGGCACCTCTCCGCCGCCCCGTATATCATGGGGATGACCTCTTCCGTAAGAATGGATAGGTCCTCTACGAAGTCCCTTATTTTCGGATCAGGCTTTCCGGAGGGAGAGATCCTCGCGTACGAGAGGAAGGAGGTGAGCAGGAAGGAAACGGCAAAGTTCCTGACCCCGGCAGGGCATCCCCCAAGCGCTTTCTTGACGCATGGGGGGAAGAACTCGACTCTGAGCCTCCCTCTTTTTACCGCCGGCCTCCATTCCTTCTCCTTAGGGACAAGCTGCGAGATCCTGGCCCCCACTTCCACAAAGAGGGGCGGGGGCCTGACTTGGGAAAGTTTCTCGTGGATCTCCTCGAGGTACTCCTCTGTTCTCACCGCCACGAATTCAGAGTAAAGCTCCCAGAGCTCAGAGGGGGAAATGGCAGCCCAGCCCTCCACAAGGTAAAGGTCGGTGAGGTGAAGGCGACCGTGCTCAAGCAGCGGGGAGAGGTCCGTCCACCTAACGGCATACTTGGGGATGCACTGCAGGAGGACCCTCCCATCCACCTCCTTCCCCAGCAAGCCAAGCCGCTTCAGCTCCCTGTCCCTGAGTTTGAAGTAATCCCTCTCCGGAAGCTCCCTCCCCTTTATCGCCCTCCCAGAGATGGGTTCCACTTTCACGAAACTCCTCACGGCCTCCAGACAGAAATTTTCATATCCTTTCTTGAAGAGCTCAAACATTCTCCCCTTTATGGTCCGCTTGGTCGCCTTCTCGAGCAACCTAGCCTCGGAGGAGTAGGGGTGAGAAACTGAAGCCACGCCCGCGCAGGCCAGGTAAAAGGAGAGGACCTCCCTCTCGATCGAATTCCTGTCCAGATCGAGGGAGGCGGCGGGACGGGACACCCTGTTGACGGCTTCTTGGATCAAGTCTGGAGGAAGGGAGTGCAGCGGGGGAGAGGCCTGCACGATTTTTCTAGCCTCCTCTGAGAATGGGTTTAACAAAGCGAGGAATTCCTTCGAGATCATCAAGCGGTTTTGACCACGAGGGGCCGGGTCGATTTTCCCGTCCTTATTTCATGGAGCCCCTCAGCCGCGAGTCTGGCGGAAGTTTCCCCATCCCTAGCCAGCCCCATCCCCGCCTTGAATTCCAAACCGAGCTCCGCCTTGATTTCGGCGAGGATTTTCAGGAACTCCTCCTCTCCCAGCCCGTTACAGAGTGAGATAAAGTTGTCCCCACCCATGTAGAAAACTAGGGCATCCCTCTTGCTCAGTTTTTCCATAAGGTGGAGATGGGCCCGCTGGAGCAGGAGATGGGTGTCGTAGATGGGGAAGGTATCCGTCAGGAGTGAGGAATGGTTCAAATCCAGGTGGGAAATCTGAACGAAGTCCTCGTCCGGCGGGGAGAGGTGGCTTCCGGACAGGACCCCCCTCCTCCCCTCCACCCTGCTGCTCCCCATCCTCTGGAGGGAGAGCGTGGCCTCCAGCTGGGCTTTGTAGGGGGTCTCGCCCACACCCACGGCCATGCTCACGGTCACGGGAAAACTCGAGTTTACCCCCTCCATGATTTCCCTGTGCTGCTCCAGGGAAATGCCGTTGGAAACCGCAAGCATGTTGTCGTGCCTCAGGAGGAAGAGAAGGCCCTTTCTCTTCGCGAATTCCCTTTGAAGCTTGGAGTACAAATCGGCCTGAAGGCACTGCAGATCCGCCTCCCTTTTCGGGCTGGGGGTGACTGTCCAGGGGCCGTAGTTGTCTATCTGAATGAGGGTGAGCTGGAGCTTCCTCACCTTCCAATAATGATTCCCCTCCTAAAACCTATGACGTGGGGACCCTAAACAGAGTATTTGATGAGGGTCTACATTGAAACCTACGGCTGTACCGCCAACAGGGGGGACACTGAGCTCCTCCTGGGTCAGCTGAAGGTGGCCAACATACCCATTGCCAGCACCCTAGAGGAGGCCGATACCGTGGTGATCAACACCTGCGCAGTGAAGGGCGTCACCTACAGGAGAATGCTCAGCAGGATCCAAGCGTTGCGGAGGCTTGGGAAGAGGGTGGTGGTGGCAGGCTGCCTTCCGCTCATCGATCCAAAGAGCATCAGGGGATTGGATGCGATTTCCTGTCGCTCCATCACCTCTCTACCGAAAGTGATACGGGACGGTTGCGGCCAGGTGCTCTTCGGGGAAGCTGTTGAGAAACCCCTCCTACCCCGGACTAGGCTAAGCCGGGTGAGCGCCGTAGTCCAGATCGCCGAGGGATGCCTTTCCCAGTGCTCCTACTGCTCCGTGAGGATGGCGAGGGGAAGGCTGAGGAGCTTCAAACCCGAGTCCATCGAGCGGCAGGTGAGGCAGGCCGTGGAGGAGGGTGCGAAGGAGATTCTGCTCACCTCCCAAGATAACGCCGTATACGGCAGGGATATAGGAACCGACCTCCCCTCCCTTCTGGAGAGGCTGATCCTAATCGAGGGAAACTTCCGTGTGAGGGTGGGGATGATGAATCCCTCTTTCATGCCCGAGATACAGGACAGGCTGGTCGAGGTTTTTTCCTCCCCGAAAATCTACAAGTTTCTCCACCTCCCAGTACAATCGGGCAGCGACAGGATCCTGCAATCCATGCGCAGAGGATACAGGACGGAGGACTTTGAATCACTGGTGAGCTTCTTCCGATCGAGGGTGCCCGACCTCCAGCTGGTTACCGATATCATAGTGGGGTATCCGGGGGAGAGCGAGGAAGATTTTCAGCGGTCCTGTGAGCTTCTCCTGCGGATCATGCCGGACAAAGTCAACATTTCTAGATTTTCACCCATGCCTGGAACCGAGGCCTCCAAGTTGAAACAGCTGGATTCGGCTGAGATTGCGCGGAGATCGAGAGAAATCAGCCGGCTTTGCTTGGATATCGGCTTGCAGGTCAACCGGCAGTACCTCAGAAGAAGATTGAGGGTGCTGGTGACTGAGGAGGGCACGCGAGGGGGGTTCATCGGGAGGACCCACAACTACAAACCGGTTGTCCTATGGGAGGCTAGGCTGGGGGAGGAAATGGAAGTGGAAATAAGCGGGGCAAAAAGCACCTATCTTCTGGGAACCCCCACTAAAAATTCCTAACGGGATTGAGAATGGAGCGGTGCGTTCTTACCATAGCCGCATCCGACCCCTGCGCTGGGGCCGGCATACAGGCCGACCTTAAGACTTTTTTGGCCTTGGGTGTTCCAGCCGCAAGCGTCCTGACAGCCGTTACCGTGCAGAACACTCAGGGAGTAAGGGAAGTCCAGCCCCTTCCCCCTTCCCTTGTTGAAAACCAGCTGAGGGCGGTTCTGGAGGATCTGGACGTGGAGTGGGGAAAAACGGGAGTTCTGTACTCGAGAGACATTGTCAGGCTTGTGGAGGGATACGCGGAGAAAATAAACCTCATCGTGGATCCCATCCTCCGTGCAAGCTCCGGACACCCGTTGCTCGAAGAAAGTGCAATACCGGAGCTGAAGAAGCTCATCGGAAAAGCCTGGGTTGTGACCCCCAACGTGCATGAGGCGGGGGCGTTGACTGGCATGAAGATTAGAAATAAAGAGGACGCGAAAAAGGCAGCCAGAGAGCTCTTCAGGCTGGGCGCCCGCGCGGTGGTGATCAAGGGGGGGCACCTTCCGGGCAAACCCGTGGATATCCTCTTCGACGGAAAGAAGGTGGTTGAGTTCAGCAGGGCGAGGATCGACGCCGAACTGCACGGATCCGGGTGCGTCTTTTCGGCGGCCCTTACAGCGGAACTCTCCAAGGGGTTTGAGCTGGAGAAGGCGGTGGAGAGGAGCATCCGTTTCCTATGCACGGAGCTGGAGAGGCCCCTCAAGATTGGGAAGGGGGCCTGTGTGGCGGGCTTCTGGGAGCTCGAGAGGAAACGAGCGGTCGAGGAAGTGTATTCCGCCGCGCTTGAATTCATCTCCCACCCGCAGAGCTGGAGGCTGGTGCCGGAGGTTGGAACGAACATCGTGATGGCGCTGCGCTCGGCCAAAACTCCATCGGAAGTTGTGGGGCTGGAGGGAAGGATTGTGAAGGTGGGAGGAAAAACCACCATGACCGGCTTCCCTAAGCTCGGCGGCTCAGAGCATGTGGCTAGAGCGGTGGTCACGCTGATGCGCTTCGATCCAAGAATGCGCGCGGGCATGAACATACGCCACTGGGAAGGGGTGCAGGAAGCTTGCAGAAAGCTCGGGCTCACGGTGGCAGAATTTTCAAGAGGGGGGGAGCCAAAGGGTGTGAAAACCATGGAGTGGGGGATTGAAAGAGCCGTGAAAAAAGCTGGAAAGGTGCCGCAGGTGATTTTTGACCGCGGCGCCCCCGGTAAGGAGGCCATGGTGAGAATTTTCGGCCGCACCCCCCTGGAGGTGGTCGAGATCGCTCACAGGCTGGCTCAGACGCTCGAGTAGTTTGGATGGGACGAATAAGAACCACCACGGTGAAACGAACGGCGATGGAGCTTCTCCAGCGGTATCCGGACAGGTTCTCGGCGGATTTCAACCGGAACAAGATGGTTGTGAGCGAACTCCTCCAAGTGAGCAAAAAGGAGCGGAACCGGATAGCCGGATATATAACCTCCCTTTGGAAAAGACAGTATGCCGCCAAAAATAGATCCGGAGAAGTGTAACGGGTGCGGGGAGTGCGTTAATGTTTGCCCCACCAATGCGCTGGAGGTCAAGGGGGGGAAATGCGTGCTGGCGAGGCCCCAGGACTGTGCCGACTGCAGGGCCTGCGAGACGGCCTGCCCCAACAACGCCATAACCTTTTAGCCTACTTTAGCCCGCAGGGAGGCAATCATGGAAAGGATGTTCGTCAGAAGGATCAGACACACCACGATCCCCGGAAAGGCCTCGGTCCCCGCGAATCCATACTGGCTGGGAAAATAGGAGAGCACGGCAGCGGCCAGCCCCTTGGGTAGCAACATGCCCATCAACAACTCGTTCTCCTTGAGCTGTGGATCGCGCAGGCTGGCGACCTTGGCCGCCGCCATCCTGGCAAGAAGGGCGGCCAAAAAGAGGACAATACAAAGGGGAAGTAGGGGAAGGATCCCGCGGTCAACCATCGCCCCGAGGCAAACCAGGAAGAAGGTCCTTATGAGAAAGGTCACCTCATCGTGAAACCTCCTAGCCTCTGGTCCCAGAGGAACGGTGGTGATCCTGAAGATCCTGCCCAGCTTGGAGGCGTTCCCCATCGTTAGCCCAAAGGCGAGCACGGCCACCCCTCCGCTCGCCCCCATCCCCTCCGCGGAAACGTAAACCGCCACCCCCACGGCGAGCATGAGTGCGTAAAAGAAGGGCATGTCCTGCAGGCGCGGCATTAGGACCAGCCAGGGGATTCCTACCACGGTCCCGAAGGCGAGAGCCGCCAAGAAGACTATTCCCAGTTGTCGTCCCATCTCCGCAAAAGCGACCTTCCCCAAGGTGCAGAGAACCAAGACCACCACGATGCAGAGGACGTCCGTTACCACCGAGTCCAGCAGCAGCACGGTGCGAACCCTCTGGTGGAGGTGCAACTTCGCCAGGAAAGGGGCAATAATGACGGAGCTTGTTCCGCCCAGTGTGGCCCCGAGCATGAAGGACGCCAAGAGGGAGAGCCTTAGGAGGAAACAGGACAGGAGCCCAATCAGGAGGGTGGAGAAGAGGAAGGTGGAAAGGGCCAGCACGACCGCCCGAGGTGCCCCCTTGAGGAGCCTAGCGTAGCTCAACTCCATGCCCTGGTCAAGCAGGATAACGATGAGGGCGAGGGCACCCACCAAGGGGATGAGCGGTTTCAGACTCTGGACGGGAAGTATGCCCAGGAGGGGACCGAGGATGATGCCAAGAAGGATGAGGGGAACGGTGTCCGGAACGAGGGTTTTCTTGAACAGGAAGTCCGAGAGGAACCCCACAATGACCATCAGGCTAAACGCACCCAGCAGAGTCAGTGGATCCAATACCTTCTTTCTCTCCAGAATGAAATATCACAGCTAAGCGTGACAAAAAAGAGGAGCACAGGCGTGAGGGTCTTTGGGCGATTAGTACCGGTGGGCTGAACGCCTCGCCCTTTCGGGCTTGGCGCTTACACCCCCGGCCTATCAACGGGGTCTTCTAGCCCCAGCCCTCCCCCTCCGACCCTTTCGGGACGGAGGGTACGCCGCCTGTTTTCGGGGGCCGCTTCGGCCTTAGATGCCTTCAGGCCTTATCGGCTGGCGCGTGGCTACCCGGCGACGCCCTGTCGGACGACCGGTAAACCAGAGGCGCCGGCGGCCTGTTCCTCTCGTACTAGGGCCACCTTCCCCTCAGGCGGCGGGCACCCCCGGAAGATAGCATCCGACCTGTCTCACGACGGTCTAAACCCAGCTCACGTTCCCTTTTGATGGGCGAACAACCCCACCCTTGGCCGCTTATGCACGGCCAGGATAGGAAGAACCGACATCGAGGTAGCAATCCGCGGGGTCGATATGGACTCTCGCCCGCGACCACTCTGTTATC
>CAZWBJ010000018.1:0-19360 GCA_964632175.1 Hadarchaeota archaeon (SeqCode) | reverse complement strand
GGCAGGCTTCTGGCCACCCCAACGGGCGGCAAGGCAACTATCTGGGGTGTGGTGATCCTTCTCGTCAAGTGCGAGTGCGGGAACGAGCAGAGAATCTTCAGCCACGCGTCCACTGAAGTGAAATGTCAGGTTTGTGGCAGGCTTCTGGCCACCCCAACGGGCGGCAAGGCAACTATCTGGGGTGTGGTGAAGTGGTAAGAAAGGAGGCAGAGTTCCCCTCCCCCAATGAACTCGTGGTGGGCACAGTTGTGAAGGTCTTTGATCAGGGGGCGTTCGTCAGCCTAGAGGAGTACGGTGGGAAGGAGGGGATGGTTTATCTCAAGGAGGTGGCTTCGGGCTGGATAAAGAACATTAGGGATCACGTTAAGGAGAACCAGCGGGTGGTTTGTAAGGTTTTGGCCGTGGACAAACAGAAGGGTTCCATCGATCTCTCTCTCCGAAGGGTGACGGTGGGGGAGAGGAAGCAAAAACTGGCAGAGTTCGAAGCCGAGAGGAGGGCGGAGAAGCTTCTCCTGCTTGTGGCGAAGAAGCTTAAAAGGGGGGAGGAAAAGGCCTACGAGGAAGCGGGGTTTCCCCTTTTGAGGAAGTTCGGCTCTTTGCACCGGGCCTTCAGCGAGATAGCAAGAGAGGGCCCCGCCTGCCTGGAGGACTTGGAACTGGGGAAGAGCTGGGTGAAGGCCCTCTGCTCCGCATCTCAGGCGCTGGTAAAGCAGAAGGTTTGCACCGTGGAGGGATATCTCTCGCTAGTTTGCCCCGTTTCCAACGGTGTGGAAATCATACGAAACTCGATGGTGTCGGCTAAAGAGGCGATGGCTTCGAAGGTGAGGTTCTACTCAGCGGGTTCACCTCTCTACCGTGTGGTGGTCACCGGATCCTCCTACAAGGAGGCAGAGGATCTCTTGGAGAAGGCGGCGAAAATGGTGATAGAGAAGGTGGAGGAGGCTGGGGGAAAGGGGGAGTTCCTCCGCAAAAGATGAGGCTTAGGAAGTGCAGGGGGTGCGGTGTTTACACCCTCCGAGAGGAATGCCCGAACTGCGGGAAAAAGACGAGCTCTCCCCACCCCCCGAGGTTTTCCCCCGAGGACCGCTATGGAAAGTATCGAAGGCTTATGAGGATGGAGGCTGGAGAATAGATGGACTCGGAGGTTAGGTTCCTCTTCAAACCGGAGGTGAAGGATCCCGTTCTCATCGGGGGTCTGCCAGGGGTGGGTCAGGTGGGGAAATTGGCTTCCGAGTTCCTTATTTCAAAGCTATCTGCCAAGAAAATCGCGGAGCAGCTCTCCCCCCACTTTCCGCACTATACCATTCTGGGGGAAGACGGGATTCTTAGACCGGCGAAGCATGAGTTTTACTGGGCCAGGGCGGGAGGCAGGGATCTGGTGATTTTGACGGGTGACTGCCCCGTCACCACCCCCGAGGGGCATTACGAGGTGGTTTCAAAAATCCTAGATGCCATGGAGGGCTTGGGAGTAAAGGAGATTTACATGATCGGGGGATTTCTCTCTTCCCAACCCCGGGGCTCGAAGGTGGTAGTGATCCCCAACCAGCCTGGGCTCCCATACAAGCCTTCGAAGATTGAAACCGGTCCTATTGTGGGTGTTACAGGTCTGCTGGTTTCGCTGGCCAGGTTGAGGGGCATCGGGGGGGCCTGCCTGCTTGCCGAAGCGGGAGATCCTGGGGTAGACAGCCACTCCGCCAAGATGGCTCTAGAACTTCTCTCAGAGCAACTTGGGCTGAAGCTCGATCTGAGCGCGCTGGAGGAGCAGGCCGCGGCCCTCAAAGAGTGGGTGGAAAGAATGAAGAAAGAGATGAAGCGGAGGGAGCCCCCCCAGCCCGAGGAAACCTGGTACATCGGATGATCAGGGCACCAGCCGGTGGCGATCCCTGGGGAAGAGCACGCACTCGCGTATGTTCTCCTGGCCGGTGAGGACCATAAGCAGGCGCTCCAAGCCTAGGCCCCATCCAGCGTGGGGAGGGACGAGTCCCCACCTGAAGTGTCTGAGGTGTGGCTCGAAGCTCTCGGGATTCAGTCCCTTGGCACGGAGCCTCTCTTCAAGTAGTTCGGGCTGGTGAATTCTCGTTCCCCCGGAGGCGAGTTCCAGATCTTTCCACATAAGATCAAAGGTTTCGGTGCAGGAGGGGTCGTGTTGGCATGGCATGGCGTAGAAAGGTTTGCACTCGGCTGGCCAATGGGTTATAAAGTAAAACCCCCTTCCTTCCCCGAGTATCCTCTCGGCTGGCGTGGGGAGGTCGCTTCCCCACGGGATCTTGTATCCTTTCTTCTCGAGGGCTTCCAACACCTCTGCGTAGGTCAATCTCTCAAAAGGAGGTCGCGGGGTCAGCTGCTCGAGGAGTGGCAGCTCCTTCCCCATCTTCTCCTTCAGAGACCCGACGATGTTGTCGATGAGCTCCTCCAAGAGTTTCATGACGTCCTCGCAATCGGCAAATGCCACCTCGATGTCGACGGAGATGGCCTCGTTCAGGTGTTTGGGCGTGTTGAATTCCTCCGCCCTGAAGATCGGCCCGATTTCAAGGACCTTTTGGAAGCAGCCGGTCAGTACTTCCTTGTAGAGCTGGGGACTCTGACTGAGAAAGGCCTCTTTCTCAAAATAGGCCACTGGGAAGAGCGCGGAACCGCTCTCCGTGGCCGTGGCGACGATTTTTGGTGTGTGCACCTCCAGAAAGCCCCTGGATGAGAAAAACTCCCTGATGGAATTCAGAACCATGTGCCGCACCTTGAAGATGGTCCTCCTCTGGGCATGCCTGAGATCCAGCACCCTGGCGTTCAGTCTGGTCTCGAGGGTTGACTTGATTCTTCCCGTGGGGTCGAGCGGGAGGGGAACGGCCGCGCGACTCAGCACCTCCACCGCTTTCGGTAGAACCTCCACACCTCCCGGCGCCTGTTCCGCCACTTTCACGGTGCCCTTTACCAGAACTGCGCTCTCTGGCGTGAGGGAAGGGAGCAGGGCGAACACCTCAGGGGGAGTGAGGGATCTGGGAGCCGTGATCTGAACCTCTCCCCAAACGTCGTACAGCAGAAAGAACCTTATCCCTCCAAGATCCCTCACGTTTTTGACGAATCCGGCCAGAATGACTTCTCTTCCTTCTAGGGCAGGGGTAATTTCACCGCACGAGTGCGTGATGCTAACCCTTTCTCCCTTTAGCCGCATCACTCCAGGCGAGTAGCGACAGAAAAGCCTGGCGTTACTTGGCCTTTGCCAGCGTGATCTCTATCGTGGAGACGTTCAGCTTGCTCCCGTCCTCCGCCTGCACCGTTTCTGTTCCTATGGAGATGTTCTTGACCACCGTATCCGGTAGGAATCTCTGTCTCACCACCTCGGCCGTATCCACGGCACGGCTTATCGCTTTTCCCCTGGCTTTGATGCACACCTCTGGTGCCCCTTCGTTGAACTGCGTTATCACTGCCAGCACGTAGTTCATCACGGGCTTCGTCCCCACGAAGACCGCGTTCTCCTGCCTAGGTTTTTGTTGTTCCGCTGCCATTTATTACCTCCGAGACCTCTTTAAATACCCGTTCCGCCCCAGCTGGCCTGGCGTTAACGGCATAACCCCTATAACAAAAGAGCGAACGGGAGGTAAACCGCTAGGAGTTCGTCATCCACCGAGTCAATTCGGGCAAATTTCCGAACCGTTCAGTCTCCCTCTTCAAGGTTCATGCATGGACGTTTAACCGAAAAGGCTAAAAGGGAAAATCACAATAAGTCGACGATATGGCAGTGGCGCAACTCGGCGGGAGGCCAATTTTGGTGCTCCCGGAAGGGTCTAGGCGACTGGTGGGAAGGGACGCGAGGAGGATGAACATCATGGCTGCAAGGGTGGTAGCGGAGGCCGTCAGGAGTACCCTCGGTCCCAAGGGAATGGACAAAATGATGGTGGACAATCTCGGCGATGTGGTGATCACCAACGACGGTGCGACCATCCTCAAGGAGATGGAGGTGGAACACCCGGCCGCCAAGATGATGGTTGAGGTCGCCAAGACCCAAGATGATGAAGTGGGGGATGGAACCACCACTGCAGTGGTGCTTGCCGGAGAACTCTTGAAGGAAGCGGAGAATCTTCTGGATCAAGGAATTCATCCCACCATCGTCGCTAAGGGCTACCGCCTCGCCGCAGGAAAGGCCCAAGAACTCCTCCAGCAGATGGCCGACCCAGTCTCCTTCGAAGACGATGCCCTGCTGAAGAAGGTGGCCGTCACTTCCATGACGGGCAAGAAGGCGGAGGCGGGCAGGGAGTTCCTGGCAGAACTGGTGGTTAAGGCCGTGAAGAGAATCGCCGATCGAGTGGATGGGGGATACAAGGTGGACATTGACTACATCGGTGTGGAGAAGAGGCCCGGCGGCGGCCTCATGAACACCGAGCTGATCGAGGGCGTGATAATCGACAAGGAGGTGGTTAGACCGGGAATGCCAAAATCGGTGAGGGACGCCAAGATAGCTCTGCTTGACTGTGCGCTGGAGATAAAGAAAACCGAGACCGATGCGGAGATCAGAGTGGCGAGGCCCGAGCAGCTCCGAAGCTTCCTAGAGGAGGAGGAGAGAATACTCAAGAGCATGGTGGACAAAATCGCGGCCACCGGTGCCAACGTGGTCTTCTGCCAGAAGGGAATCGACGATGTGGCCCAGTACTACCTCGCCAAAGCAGGCATCCTAGCAGCCAGAAGGGTGAAAAAGTCAGACATGGAGAAGCTTGCAAGAGCCACAGGAGGGAAAATCGTAACCTCCCTCGACGATCTCACCCCCGCCGAGCTGGGATATGCAGGCCTCGTGGAGGAGAGAAAGGTGGGGGAGGAGAAGCTCATCTTTGTAACCCAGTGCAAGGACCCCAAGGCGGTCGGTCTTCTCCTGAGGGGAGGTTCCGAGCACGTGGTGGATGAAATAGAAAGGGCAGTCCATGATGCGCTGTGCGTGGTAGCTAGGTGCCTGGAGGACGGGAAGGTGGTTCCTGGAGGCGGGGCGATGGAGATTGAGCTCGCCAAGCATCTGAGGAAGTATTCGGAAACGGTGGGTGGGAGGGAAGCGCTAGCCGTTCGGGCCTTCGCCAACGCACTGGAAATCATACCCCAGTCGCTTGCAGAAAATGCGGGGATGGACGCTGTGGATACCCTAGTAGAGCTGAGAGCTGCCCATGCTAGGCCAGAAGGGAAGTACATGGGGGTGGACGTTTTCGGCGGAAAGGTGGGAGACATGAGAGAACTTTCCGTCTACGAGCCGCTGCGGGTGAAGCTCCAAGCCATAAAATCGGCGAGCGAGGCCGCCATCATGATCCTGAGAATTGACGATGTGATAGCCGCAGCCAAGAAGGAATTGAAGGGCCCGCCTGAGAAGAAAGAGGAAGAAGAGGGCGAGACCAGCACAGAAGATTAGGTTTTGCCGTTAGGCAATTCAGTACCGCTGTAGTGTGGTTCGACAAAAGGAAAGGTTAGTACCCGATAAAACGCTACGGTAGGAAGACCACCGCGGCGAGGGCGGCACCGTGGGTTTTCACGATATGGCCCGCCGAGATAGACAGAACCCTTTTAGGAACAAGCCCACGGTTTTCCATCATGTATTTCACCATGGCTTCAACGGTTTTGGCGGCGGTTCTTTCGGTGACCCCGATATCGTGGTACTCCGAGATCATCCCGTGAGAGTTCTCACCGATGGCGATTCCAAGGGCAGCAGCAATTTTTTGCCCGGGTGTTGAGCTTGAGATTTTTGCCATCACCACCGGCACCACTGTTCCCGGCTCGATGTAGGGCAGCTGGGAGTTTTCAATGATTTCACAGTTTTGCGGCAGGATGCTCGAGACTTGGACCAAGTTCAACTCTGCAATTCCCGCTTTTCTCAGGGCATTGTCGAAAGCAACGAGCTCGAAGGGCCCCTCAGCGGAGGCGGCCACAAGGACGGCCTTTCTGGGGGTTGACCAGAAGGGAGCGCTCATTCCTCTCTCAGTGTTTTCCACAATGGAATGTTAGTTACCTTTTTTAACTTTAACTCTCGAGTCCAGAGCTTCGGGGAAGATTTTTGACCGTGGCACGCTTGAGCTGCGAGACGAAATCCTCCAGATATTTGAGCATCCGGTGGGGGGAATGGAGGTTCTTTGCCATGCACTCGATCAGCGAGCTCCCCACAACTACTCCGTCCGCTCCCCACGCGAGGATTTCCCTGACGTGTTGCGGTCGAGAAACGCCAAACCCCACAGCCACGGGAACTTTCGAGAAGCTTTTGATCCTTCGGATTAGTCCCCTGAGTCCCTTTGAGAGCTTCTCCCTTGCCCCAGTTACACCCAGAACCGAAACCAGGTATACAAAACCTCTGGAGCTCTCACAGATCTTCCGCAGTCTGGGTGCGGGGCTGGTGGGCGCGGCGAGGAGCACAAGGTCAAGATTCAGGAAGGAGAGGGTTTCCGAGAGTTCGCCTGCCTCCTCCACCGGAAGGTCGGGGACGATGAGCCCGTCCCCACCCGCCCTTGACAGTTCCTCCGCGAACCTCTTTGGGCCGAACCGGAGAACAGGATTATAGTAGGAGAGGACTAGAAGTGGTGTTTCCTTCCCCTTCCTAAACTCCTTGATGATTTTGAAGAGGAGTGCGGTGTTCATGCCCCCCTCGAGCGCTTTCTGGCTTGAGGCCTGGATGGTGGGTCCGTCGGCGATGGGGTCTGAAAAGGGCAGTCCTAGCTCAAGAATATCGGCATGCTTTGAAAGGACGCGGAGTACTGGCAACGTGAGGTCTGGGCGAGGGTATCCGGCCGTAGTGAAGCAGATGAGGGCTCCTTCTCCCCTCCGCCTTAGCTCCTCGAACTTTTCGGCTATCCTCCCCATTTTCCCCCCAGATAGTTGGCCACGACTTCTACGTCCTTGTCCCCCCTCCCAGAGAGGTTGACCACCACTAGGGCACCCTCCCCCAATCTTCTCTTGATCTCCGGGAGGTAGGCCAAGGCGTGTGCGCTCTCCAACGCCGGGAGAATCCCTTCGGTCCTCGCCAGCAGGAGGAAGGCCTCTACGGCTTCCCGGTCGGTCACGGCCGAAACCTTAATCCTCCCCCTCTCTTTCAAGAACGCCAGCTCCGGCCCCACTCCTGGGTAGTCCAGTCCCGCGGCAATACTGTGGGTCTCCAAGATCTGCCCGAACCTGTCCTGAAGTACGTAGCTCATACAGCCGTGGAGCACACCCTCTGAGCCCGCCACCAGAGAGGCGGCATGTCTTCCTGTGCGCAGACCCAGACCCCCAGCCTCCACCCCGAAGAGCTCAACGTCCTCGTCTAGGAATTCGTAAAAAATCCCCATGGCGTTGCTGCCTCCCCCCACGCAGGCAACGATGGCATCGGGCAGCCTGCCTTCTCGCCTCAGCAGTTGTTCCCTCGTTTCCTCCCCGATGATCCTCTGAAAATCCCGGACCATCATGGGGTAGGGGTGTGGGCCCACCACCGAGCCGAGCAGGTAGTGGGTGGTCAGGACGTTCGTGGTCCAGTCTCGGAGGGCCTCGTTGATGGCATCCTTCAGGGTTTGTGATCCGGAGGAAACTTTTCTAACCTCCGCTCCCAGCAGTCTCATCCGGAAAACGTTCAGCCTCTGCCTCTCCATGTCTCTTTTCCCCATGTAGATGGTGCACTCCAGACCGAAGCTAGCGGCAGCGGAGGCGGTGGCCACGCCGTGCTGGCCGGCCCCTGTTTCGGCGATGATTCGCTTTTTCCTCATGAACTTCGCCAGCAGGCACTGACCCACCGCATTGTTCACCTTGTGGGCTCCCCCGAAGGCCAGATCCTCCCTCTTCAGGTAGATCCTCAGCCCTAGTTTTTCGGAGAGTCTCCCGGCGAAGGTGAGGGGGGTGGGCCTTCCGGCATCGTGCAAAATCCCTCGGAGCTCCTTTTGGAGCTTTTGATTCCTCTTAAACCTGAGATAGGCCTCTTCAAGCTCTTGGAGGGCGGGCATCAGGGTCTCCGGGACGTACTGTCCTCCGAATCTGCCGAATCTTCCATCTCTCGGATACTGGTCTTTATACATGCCCAACGGCCTCGAGAAAGCGCTTCATTTTCTCCACACTCTTCCTCCCCGGGGCAACCTCTATCCCCGTTGAGACGTCCACCCCGTCTGGGTTCACGATCTCTATGGCTTCCCTCACGTTCTCGGGGTTTAGCCCCCCGGCCAGGAACACCGGCTTTCGGAGGGACTTCCTTATCTCCCTGCTGATCCTCCAATCGTGTGGGACTCCTGTACCCCCTCCCGTCGGTCCTTTCGTGTCCAGCAGCACGATGTCGGCAACCTCCTCGTACAGCTTGATTGAGCTTACGATGTCTTCAGCGCCCCGGCACTCGGGGGGGATGGAGAACACAAGGATCAATCCAGCGTGGGGTTTCAGCCTCCGCATTTCTTCCGGGGATAGATCCGGATGCAGTTGCAGGTAATCGGGATGTAAGGTCTCCGTCAGCCTGAGTACCCCGTTCAGATCCCTCGCCCGCGTGACGCAAACGCGCTGTATGGTTCGCGGAACTCTTTGCAGGAGCTCGGCAGCTTTGCTCGCGTCTAGGTTTCTGGGTGACTGCGGTATGCCCACAATCACACCCAGCAGATCGGGATGGAGGTGGCAGGCTGCCTCGACATCTGATGCCAGAGTGAAGCCGCAGAACTTAACCCTTACCAATCCTCACCATCTCCTCCACCGCTTTCTTCACGTCTGGGGAGCGCATGATGGCGGTGCCGACGAGCACGGCATCGGCCCCCGCTTCCAGCATTCTTTTAGCGTCGGAGGAAGAAGAAATTCCACTTTCGCTTATCACCGTCACGTTCTCCGGAACCAGCGGTGCCAGCTCTATCGTGTGATTCAGGTCGACTTGAAGAGTTCTTAGATCCCGATTGTTGATCCCGAGCACCTCGGCACCGGCCTCAATGGCTAGTTCGAGTTCAGGCTTGTTGCATACCTCAACCACCGGCGTCATCCCCAAGTCTCTTGCCAGCTCAATGAAGGCCTTCAGTTTGTCTCCCAAGGCGGCCGCAATGAGGAGAACGGCGTCGGCCTTTAGCTCAGAAGACTCGTAAAGCTGGCTTTCGTATACGATAAAATCCTTCCGCAATACTGGGACCCCAGTACGTCGTCTGACAAGGGGAATGAAGGAGGGATGACCCCCGAAGTACTTTTCTTCCGTGAGTACGGAGAGGGCAATGGCGCCGCCGCTGACCATTTGCTCTGCCAGCGCTCCTGGGTCGGTTGGCTCCCTCAGCACCCCGGAAGGGGATCGGAACTTGATCTCGGCGATCAGCGGTATCCTATCTCGAGTGGATAGTATGGCTTTCCGGAGATCCCTTGCCCGAAAAGGCGAGGGTTTTGCCTGCTGGGGTGGCCTGATTTCGCTTATAATCCTTTCCAAGAAATTCATGGGGTCAATCTCCGCGCCACGCTCGCGTCGCCACCCGTGGCTTCGATAAAGTCGATCAGTTTTCGGTAGGCTGCACCGGAGTCAATCGCCTCCCCTGCCGCTTCCAATGCATCTTTCATGTCATGAGAAATCCCGCCCACGACTATGGCGGCAGCAGCATTCAGCAGAACGATATCTCTCCTTGGGCCCTCCTTCCCCTTCAGGACCTCCAGCAGGAGCTTGGCGTTCTCCTCCAGATTCCCCCCGAGCAGATCCCCCGCTTTCGCCCTAGGGATCCCGAATTGCTCCGGTGTCAGTTCGAAGGTCTCCACATGGGAATCCTTCAGTTCGGAGACCTTGGTGGCCCCTAAGGTTGAGATTTCGTCTAGACCATCCATACCGTGGACGACCATTACCCTTTCCGAGCCAAGCCTCTTCAGAACCTGGCAGAGGGTCTCGGTGAGGGAAGGGTCGAACACACCCAGCAGCTGGGCTTTGGCTCCGGCCGGGTTGGTGAGCGGGCCTAGGATGTTGAAGACAGTTCTTATTCCCATCTCTCTTCTCGGCTGGAGCGCGTGCTTCATGCTTGGGTGGAAAACCGGTGCGAACATGAAGCCTATCCCCACCTCCTCTATGCAGCGCTCCACCTCCGCTGGTCCCAGATCTATCCTCGCGCCTAGGAACTCTAGGACATCCGCGCTTCCAGCTTTGCTGGTGACCGACCGATTCCCGTGCTTCGCCACCCGCACGTTGGCCGCCGCCGCCACGAACATGGCCGCGGTGCTTATGTTAAAGGTCTTGATTCGGTCTCCCCCCGTTCCGCACGTGTCCACCAGCCTGCCCCCGACCCTAGGATTCACCTTCAGGCAGAACTCCCGCATGACGCTCGCGAGGGAGGTGATTTCCTCCACGGTCTCCCCCTTCATTCTGAGGCCCGTGAGGAAGGAAGCAACTTGGGCGGGGGTGGCTGAACCGCTCATGATGTCCCGCATGGCCTCCCCTGCTTCCTCCGGAGTGAGGTCTTGGAACTCCACCAGTTTCCTTATGGCTTCCTGGATTCCCACCTTTCCACCACCTCCAAAAAGTTCCTGAGAATCGTGCCCCCGCAGGCGGTGAGGATGGATTCGGGGTGAAATTGGAGGCCAAAAATGGGCTTCGTCCGGTGTCTCAGCCCCATGATCTCCCCGTCCTCGCTCTCCGCGCTGATCAGCAGGCAGCTCGGCAGGCTCTTCCCGTCCACGACCAAGGAATGATATCTAGTGGCCTGGAAGGGGTTTGGAACCCCCTTGAACAGCTCGCTCCCGTCGTGTTTGATGGTGGAGGTTTTTCCATGGACGAGCCTTTTTGCTTGGATGATCCTTCCCCCGAACGCGTAGGCAATGCTCTGGTGTCCGAGGCACACGCCCAGAATTGGAATTCTACCGCTGAATCTCCTGACGGCCTCCACCGAGATCCCTGCCTCGGCGGGGGTCTTCGGGCCGGGGGAGATGACGAGGGCTTCCGGCATACTTTCCACCACTCTCTCCAGCGGCACGTCGTTTCTGAAGACCAACGGCTCGGCACCTAGCTCGCCCAACATCTGTACCAGATTGTAGACGAAGCTGTCGTAGTTGTCAATAACCGCGACCCTCATCCCCTATCCCCGCGGCCTCTAGGAGGGCAGCAGCTTTGTTTTTGGTTTCCAGATACTCCTTCCACGGTACCGAGTCCGCGACCACTCCCGCCCCCACTTGGAGGTGAGCGCCCGAGTCCTGCGCCACGAGCGTGCGGATGGTGATGGCAAGGTTGAGCTCGCCACGGTAGCCTATGAACCCCACCCCGCCGGCGTAGATCCCCCTCCTTGTTGGCTCTAGTTCTTCGATTATCTCCATCGCCCTGAACTTGGGGGCCCCGGTCACGGTCCCGGCTGGGAAGGTTGCACGAATCACATCAAAGACATCCTTGCCCGCCTGCAGCCTGCCCGTGACATCGCTCACGAGGTGCTGGACGTGACTGTATTTCTCAACCTTCATGAACTCCCCGACCCTCACGGAGCCGAAGCTACACACCCGCCCCAGGTCGTTCCTGGCGAGATCCACCAGCATCACATGCTCCGCCCTCTCCTTCTCGTCACGGCTCAGCTCCTCCTCCAGCCTCCGGTCCTCCTCTTCGGTTTTCCCCCTTCTCCTCGTGCCCGCGATGGGCCGGGTGAGAACTTCCCTTCCGTTAACTTGGACCAGCATCTCCGGGCTGGAACCCACGATGGCCTTTCCAGGGAGATCCAGAAAGTACATGTAGGGGGAGGGGTTGATTTTCCTCAAACGGAGATAGAACGCCTCAAGCGGGGGGCATGGGCTGAGGGAAATTCTCCTCGAAAGCACGACCTGAATGATGTCCCCTTTCCTGATGTACCCCTTGGCCCTCTCGACCGCTGTCTCAAAGGATCGTCTCGTCATATTGGAGGTCACTCGGGAGGGGTGGCCGATTTTGGGTTTGCCCCCCTCCGGAGGCGGACTCCCCGCGCCTTCAAGGCTGTGTCTGCACCTGATCACCTGGTTGGAGTAGTGATCGAAGACGAGGAGATTTCTGGGGAGGAAGAACTCCACCACTGGGTGATGGAGATCGTCTCTGGCCTTACTTTCAAGGGCGTGCAGGTGGCGCACGTAGTCGTATCCTATATAGCCAAAGACGCCTGCCACGTAAGGCGGCAGCTCGTCCTGGAATTTAAGCGTGTCCAGTTCCAGCTCTTTTCTCATCCTCTGGAGCGGGTCCTCCTCGGTCCCCTCATCACGAAAATAGAGAAGGGGGTCCCACCCAACTATGGAATATCTCCCAGACCTTCCCTTTTCCGCCGATTCCAGCAGAAAAGAAGCTCTAGCCCTCTTTCGCACCCTAAAGAAAATTCGCGCCGGGTCTGCGATAAGTTTTGAAACCTCGATTTTCGTTTCTACCTGCATCAGTTTTTAGTGCTTTTGACAATTAAATACCTTAATGTACAAAAATGTTCAATAAATCAGAACCGAGTAAACCGAGGGGAGTTTGCGGATTTCCTCGATTACCTTGCCGGGGATGGGTCGGTCGGTGATGATGGTGAGTTTGGGCTGCGTGGTGAGATGCGGGTCATCGGCCACCGCCTGCCGGATGTTTATTCCCCTGCTCGAGATGGCTCCCACAAGCTCTTTCAGAACTCCCGGCCGGCTGGCGTCTTTGGGGATTATCTCCAAGACTCCCCATCCCAGCTCTTTCCCCACGTCCCGGAGGTAGGGCAGGGGGCGGAGGTTGGTGAACACGGTACGTAGCTTTTCATCGCCTAGGATCCTCTTGACGGTCGCTGCCACCGTTCTCCTGTCCGTCCCGGCCGCCTTGGCGAGGGAAAGGGAGGTAATGCGCATATCCCCGCACTTTATCCTTCCCCTTTCATCGACCCTCAGCCCGTGGAGGAAGAGGGTCCTCGCCACTGCCAGCTCCCCCGGGTAACCCTTGAAGGCCTCCTCGATCTGGCTCCAGAACCTCACCCCCCCAATTCTTTTCGTTTCCTCCCCCAAACCTCCGCTGATGACCACCCTCATGAAGGTCTCCACAAAGTTTGGGTCGAGCCCCAGCCTCCCGCCCTCGATCCTGGCCCTCCTCAGCACCTCCCTCTCCCTTCTTTCGTCCCTCAGCTCTTTTCCGAGTTTTTTCTTGAGGCGTGCCGTTTCCCCCGCCAGCTTCACCCGTTCCGCCAGTAATTGTAGAAGTTCCCCGTCAATCTCGTCAATCCGCTTTCTTATCCTCACCAGCGTCTCCTCACTCAATCCTGGCACCCCCCCTCGACGGGCACGTGACGATGATTCTCCCTTCTCTTTTGCCCCACACCTCTTTTATCTCCTCCACATCTCGGGGGTGGGCGATGGCGGCAACGGCCGGCCCCTTTCCCGTGAGTCCAGCCGCGACTGCCCCCTTTGAAATGGCTTCTAGGGCGATCCTATGATCCTGGTTGAGGGCGTGTGAGTAGAGCAAGCCGTTGAGGGTCATGGCCCCGAAAATGTTTCCAAGAAGGGCCTGTTTGTGGGCCACCTCCACCAGGTCTGCTATGCTCCGGAAGGAAGAGGGGCGCACCTTGGAGGTGTAGAGCTTCGAGGGAGGGACGAAGATCACCACCCTGTAGGAGGGCGGAAGCTCGAATCTCCTGAGGATCCTCCTCCTAAGGTTGTCGGTGATCACCCCGCAGCCCAGCAAGGAGGCGGCGGCGTCATCGAAGGCGCCCGTGAGGGTCACACCCGCCTCGAAGGATGCCTCAATCCCGAGCCTCAGGACCTCCCTCCATTCAGGCTCCACGCCCAAACTCGCCAGCGTGGCCAGAACCGCCGCGTTCGCCGCCGCGCTGCTGCTGGAGAGCCCAACCGCAACTGGAATTTCGGAGTAGGTCCTAATTCTTGCCCCGCACCTCTTCCCGTACTTCTGGAGGACTTTCCTGACGCACAGCTCCACGAGCTTCGGGCTCTCTCGATGTCCCACCACCTCTCCTCTAACCTTGGTACCGGTGGGGTCGAGTTCAACCTCTGCTCTCAGCCTGAGCTCCACGCCGAAGGCTGCGCCCTTGCCCGTTGCCATGGCGTTAACGACGGTGACGGAGGCGCAGGAGGAAGCGGTTCCCTTCAAGCGAAGCGGTCAGGGTTTACCTTTCCAGCCCTCAGCAGGTGATCCGCAAGCACCAGGGCCAGCATGGCCTCTGCGACCGGCACGATTCTGGGGCAAAGGTTGGGGTCGAAGCGTCCCTTCAGCCTTATCTCCGTCTCCTTCATGGTGGACAGGTCCACCGTCCGCTGGGGCAGTGAGATGGATGGGGTGGGCTTGACGGCCAGCCTGACCCTGATGGGGCCGCCCACGCTTATCCCGCCGAGAATTCCTCCCGCCCGGTTTCCCCCAAGGGCGGGTTTACCCCCCACGAGGACGATGGGGTCGTTCGCCTGGGACCCCCGCATGCGGGCGACGGAGAACCCGGCCCCTATCTCCACACCCTTCACCCCCCCGATGGACATCATGGCCTTCGCAATGTCGGCGTCGAGCTTGTCGAAAACCGGCTCCCCCAGTCCGGGCGGAACGTTTACGGCTACGACCTCCACAATTCCTCCCGTGCTGTCCCCCTCCTTCCAAGCCTTTAGAACCTCCTCCTCCATTTTTTTTGCCACCTCCGGGTCGGCACACCTCATAGGGTTGGTTTCCGCGTTTCTCCGGATCTCCTCCCAGCTCACCTCCCTGCCAACCGAGATTCCCGCGGCCTCAACAGTGTGGGCGGCGATCTCCACCCCTTGGCTGACGAGGAGTTTCTTCGCCACGGCACCGGCGGCAACCCTCCCAACCGTCTCTCTCCCCGCTGCCCTCCCCCCGCCCCGGTAGTCCACGTGACCGTACTTCAGCCAGTAGGAGAGGTCGGCGTGTCCCGGTCTCGGCTTATACTTGAACTTTTCGTAGTCCTCCGACCTCGCCTCCACGTTCTCCACCACCATGCAGATGGGGGTTCCAAGGGTTCTTCCCTCAAAGACGCCAGACAGTATCCTCACACGGTCCGGTTCCCTCCTCGGGCTCGTTACCTTCGACTGCCCCGGTCTCCTCCTGTCCAGCTCCCTTTGAATCTCCTCCTCGCTCAGGGGCATCCCTGCTGGGACTCCTTCGACTACCACCCCAACGGCTGGACCATGGGACTCCCCAAAGGTTGTGACGCGAAACACCTTCCCAAAGGAGCTTCCCATCTCAAAATCCACCAGAGCTATAACCTGTTTTTTCTGAAATTCGCCGGACAGATCAGTTTTCTCCTTTATAAGCGGGCTCCCACCAAGAGACGGGATGCAAAGGTACGATATCGTGGTGGTGGGGGCGGGTCCCGCTGGCCTCTCCTTCGCTCGAGCAGCGTCGGCCGAGGCGAGGGTTCTTGTGTGCGAGATGCAGGCCTCGGTTGGCGGAAACACTTTCTCCACTTGGCTGCCGAGGGACGCCCTGCCGGGGGAACTGGCGAGGGCGGTGGTTCAGAGGACCAAGGAGGTCAAAGTGAGGGGACCGAAATCCGAACTGGCTTCTAGGGTGGAGGGTGTGGTTCTGGACTGGAAGTGGGTGGTCAGGCTCCTCGCGCTCGAGGCGAGAAGGAGGGGGGCGGAGATATGGACAAGCAGCCCCGCCAAGGAGCTCCTCCTGAAGGAGGGGAAGGCGGTGGGGGTGCGGCTGGAGGCAGGCTCGTGGAGGGAGGAGGTCAGGAGCGAGGTCGTGGTGGACGCGAGCGGCTGCTCCAGCGAATGGTCGGGCCTCTTCCCCCGGCTGCTCGGGAGAAAGCCCAAGCCGGAGGAAACGGTCTTCTCGGGGGAGCACCTCCTAGCAGGCGCCGACCCTGAGGACTCGGTGGAGTTCCACTTCGGTTCCTACCTCGCGCCGCTGGGGAACGGCTGGGTTCACCCTTTTGGCAGCGGCTTCGCTGTTGCAGGAATTCAGGGCCTGAGAATTCACCCCGAAGCCTCGCTGGACGAGTTTGTCGCCAAGGTCCGGAGGCTCGGCCGGGCGGCACCCGTTGCCTCCACTAGGGGCATGGCGGTGGATGTCTCCTTGGAGAGTTTCTGCTCGGACGGGATCTTGGCGATTGGGGGGGCAGGCTGGCAGGTGCTGGCCCTATCCCGCGGCGGTCTCCTTCAGGCCATGAAGGCGGGGGAGATGGCCGCAAAGGTGGTCTTGGAGGCGCTGACCGAGGGAGATGTTTCCAAGGAGGGTCTCTCGGAGTACGAGAGGCTCTGGAGGAGGGAGCTCGGTCCGGACTTCGAGCTTGAGAGGGCGCTTTACTCCGCCCTGTCGCGGTCTTGGGATCAGAACGTGGAGAGGCTGCTGGAAGGGATGGAGAGGGAGCCGGCTCTCCTCAGGGACTTTGCAGCGCTTCTCGCAGGGGTGGAGCCGGGAAGGGCAGCGAAGAAGCTTCTAGAAGTGCTGGGCTGAGAGGATGCGGTGCCCCTCCTGCGGGTCGTCCGCAATCTTCCGCGATCTTGTCAGGGGGGAGGAGGTCTGCACGAGGTGCGGTCTGGTGATCTTGGAGAAGCTCCCCGAGGCCAGGAGGGAGTTCCACGAGGTCAACCTCTGTGCAGATATCGGCATGGGGGAGGATCCCTCCGTTCACGATTTCGGTCTCGGGAGCCAGTTCAGCATCCCCAGAGAGCTGCCCCCCAGCACGAGGGCTAGGCTGAGAAGGATGAAGGGCCTTCAGTCCAGGCTGAGGGCCCCAACCTGGGAGGAGAGGACGCTCAGGGGCTCCCTGATCGTCATCAACCGCCTCTGCAAGGAACTCGGCCTACCCGGGGAGATGAAGAGGGAGGTCTGCTACCTCTACCGGAAGGCTAGGTCGAAGGGGCTTACCGTAGGCAGGAACCATCTCGTGCTCTCCCTCGCCCTCTGCCACATCGTCTGCAGGCTCA
This sequence comes from Hadarchaeota archaeon (SeqCode), assembly GCA_964632175.1. GTDB lineage: Archaea > Hadarchaeota > Hadarchaeia > Hadarchaeales > JAWBSP01 > JAWBSP01. Next base: position 2,605 of record CAZWBJ010000018.1, on the reverse strand, counting down.
GGGGCTTCCCGAGGAGGGAGCGGGACATGCTCGAATTCTTGGTTCAGAAGGGGATGGAGGAGAAGAGGGCACGCTGGACTTTTAGGAGGACCTTGAAAGCCCTGTGCACCGGCTTGGAGGTGAAGCTCCCCCGTTCTGTTGCATCCGAGTATGTGGACAGGTATGCCTCCCTCCTCAACCTTCCGCTGGAGGTCGCGGGCAGGGCGAGGCAGATATGCTCGAGGACGAGGCTGACCAGATCCCCCCACGTGCTGGCCTGCGCCGCCATCTATAGGGCAGCCCGGGAAATGAACTATAAGCTGACCCTGCGCGAGCTGGAACAGCGGGTGGGGGTGAGTATTTCCAACCTCTCCCAGGCTGTAACGCTGCTTGAAGGTTGATTAACCTGGCCTAGGCAAGCGTGCCCCGAACTGCGGGATGACGATGTTTCCTACCTTTCTAGTTTTTCCCTCCAGCCAGAGCTTTCCCGTGAAGGCCGCGAGGGCCGCGTCGATTTCGTGCTCGCACGGGTTCTCCAGCGGGTATCCCGCCTCCCGTAGTTCCTCCACCCACCTCTCCCTCTCGCCGGTTCCGAAAAGAATGAGGCCCGAGGTCCGCGGGTGAACCTCGATGACCTTTGTCTTTTTCCTGAGCCGAGCCGCCAGTCTCATCCCCCTGCGCGTGAGGAGCCTCATTCCGGAGAAGAGCGGGGGAAAGACCCTGAAGCCTATTTGGATGAGTTCCCTGTCCCCCTTCCGGAGCTTTCCCTTCCTGGGGAGGCTCAGCGGGGCATCGATGGCCACGAGTTCGGCCCCCTCGCAGGCGCGAAGGATTTCCTCGTCGGTGAAGAGGAGGCGGGCGCGAAGGGTGGGTCCCAAAAGGGCTATTCCGGTCGGTCTCTTCTCGTCTCCCGCCAGGTCTATGCCCACGATCAATAAACTCGACCCATCCTGATGAGCGGCTTCGAGAGGTGTCTGCGAGCCCGCGGCGGTACCTCGTAGAGGCCGGCGGAGAGCTTCCTTTCCACCTCCACGAGTTCCTGCGAGCCGGCCCCGGCCTTCTCCCCGCACCTCGGGCAGGAGTAGCCTTTGTCCTTCCCCTCCGACTTCATCCTCTTCCCGCAACGGGGGCACCTGGGGTTAAGCTTCTTGAAAGCGGGGGAGAGCTGGAGGATCTCAAGCTTCTCGAGATTCACGGTCAGGGGAAGGCCGGCCCTCTGCTTGGCCGCCCCGTACACCCTCACCCTGTCCCCCACCCTGAGCGAGGAGGCAACGAACCTGAAATCCCTAGTGGGCTCGTAAGCCGCACAGTCTACCTCCGCCGTCCCGTCGGAGATGGAGAAGATCACATGGCCGCCGGGGAGGATGCGGGGAGGGCGGGAGACGATCCCCTCGGCCACGACGGAGAGGAGGGGCTTGATCTCTCTGAGGTTCGGAATCCTGACAAGGTGCTCGTCCGTGGCCTGATTGGTCTGGTAGATCTGGTAGAAATCCACCGGCTCCAGCGCCCTCACCATGGAGTGGGCCTCCAGCACCGCCTCCGGGCTTTCCCCCCTTATCCCGTAGAGAACGGGGCAGGGGGTATGGGGCGTGATCCTGATCTCGCCTGTGGTGGGGTCCAAGTTGTCGAAGGTCCGGGGGGAGGTTCTTTTGTCGATTTCGACCACGGAAGAAGGATCCACCTTCCTCGGCTTCCCCCAGAACTCGGGCCTCCTGTAGGCGAGGAGCTCGAAGGTGAAATCCTTGAGGGGATGTCCAACCGCGGCCAGCGCCCCGATGATTCCCCTGCCCAGCTTGAACCTGTGGATCTCGGCTCCCACCCTCTCCGCCAGCTCCTCGGCCTCCTCCAGCGTCACCACCTCCTGCACGGTCTTTCTTGAGAATGCCTGGAGCTCGGGCGGGACTTCACCCCTGTAGAAGACCACGCCGGGGTTGGTGGATTCTACCTCCAGTTCGGCAAGCTCCTCTACGGTCTGAAGTGCGATTTCCTCGGCCGCCGGCGTGTCCTCGCAGAGGAGGCATATGGAGCAGTTTCCTCTCGTCTTCCAAGGTATGTTGGGGTTGAGGCGAATGAGACGGGGAAAACCGAAAACTGGGATGCCCCTCTCCCTCAGCCTTCTGACAATCACCGCCCCAACATAAGTGGTGCACATGCCCTTGCGCGAATCCGTGTCGTCCAAGCCGATTCTGAGGACCCCCATCCCCTTTTTCTGCGTGGTGCGGAAAGGTCGTTTTTAACAGGAGGCAAAGTACTTAGACGAGGTGCCCAAGAGCAGGCTGGAGGACATATACGATTTCGAGGAGCAGGTGAGAAGCTTAGGGCCGCGATAAGAAGGGGGAACAGGTTCACGGTGATCCGGGGATTGGGGAGACAGGAAAAACCTCTCTCCTTCAATCCTGCCTGAACGCGGAGAGAATCCCCCATTTGCTGGTCGATGGAAGGGTCTTTGCCTGGCGCGCCCCTGATCACCTACGAGGAGCTCGTACGCCAGTTCGAGGTCTCTTTTGAACGATGGGCTCTCCCGGGCAAGCCTCCCGAAGAAGCTTTTAGGTACCTTTAAAGGGTCTAAAGGGGGAGGGCTGACGAGCGGGTGCTCCAGCGCGCGGTGAGGGAGGGGGCGAGGATG
>CAZWBJ010000017.1:0-20892 GCA_964632175.1 Hadarchaeota archaeon (SeqCode) | reverse complement strand
CCTCGAGCTCAATCCAGCCGGCGGTTGCCCCTACCTTGCCCGCCCAAGATTCCATTCGCTGCCACCCAATCGGTATCCCCACCCCAGCCTGAAGGGACTCAACCCCTTCCCATCCAGCCATGGTGGCAGAAGTACCCTCCCAATCCTCGAGACCCTCCCACTGACAAGCCTGGAAGGTGTAATTATCCGACCAAGCACCCAAGTTCCCAGCAGCGTCCCTGGCCCTCACCCTCCACCAGTATATTCCCACAGGTAGCTGGAGCGAAAGTTGGTTTCCCGCCTCGGTGTTCTCGTAAAACAGGTTCAGGCCCTCGTCGAAGACCTGTACCCAGTAGCTTGAAACCCCTGAACCGTTATCGGAGGCGGAGTAGCTCAGGGTCGGGAAAGTTGAAACAAAGGAGGAGTTCTCCGGCGAGAGGAGGACCGGGGTGGAGGGTGAGATGTTATCGGTCCGGAAAGACTGGGTAGGCGAGTTATCACTGAGATTCCCAGCGTTGTCCCTAGCCCGAACCCTCCAGTAGAAGACCTTCCCCTCCAAGCCCTCCCCCTCCACCAGCACGGGCGCTGTCCACCAGTTCTCGGCCAGCCAGGGAGAGGTGTACACCCGGTAGAGGCCGGCATCGAAGGTGGAGCTCTCGCAGATGTAGGCCTGATAGAGCACGGGCAGGGAGTTCTCCGGCACGCTCCCCCACTCGAGGGTGGGTGTCAGGGTTGTCCAAGCGTACCCAACGGGCGAGAGCGGGGCGGGAGCCACCGGGCTGATGGTGTCGACCCTGAAGTCCCCCGACGACCAAACGCCGAGGTTGCCCGCATTGTCCCTGACCTTTACCCTCCAGTAGTACATCCCGTCGGCGAGCGAATTCTCAAGCTGGTAGGAATTGTCCCAAAGCCAGCCCACGGAAAGCATCACGGGAGGGTTGAAGGCCGGCTCGTTGTCTATCTCCAGCCAGTAGCTGAGCGGGAGGGAGTTCTCCTGTACCAGACCCCATCTGAAGAGAGGTGTGTTGTCGTTGACGTTCGAGCCCGGTGCCGGGAACAAAAGCGTGCAGGCAGGGGGGGAGACGGTGTCCACCCGGAACCTCCGGACCTCGGACCAAGCCGAGTTCTCGCCCGACCTGAACTGCATCACCCTCCACCAGTACAGGTTGTCGGCAAGCCCGCTGGGGGAATAGGAGGTGGAGCTCAGCCAGACCTCCACTTCGGGTGAGGAGAAGCCCTGATCGTTGTCGACTTGGAGGAGGAAGTTGTCGGCGGGCAGTAGGTTCTCCCACTCAAGTTCCAGCGGATTGAGGTTGGGGTTTATGTTCGTACCGTCTGGCGGGGAGAGGAGGACCGGGGCGGGTACCTGAGCAAAGCCATTGCCCGCAATCGATTCCACCGTTGACCACCACCCCACCTGGATGGAGATCTGGGCCCCTCTTGAATCCAGATCTCTCCATCCCCAAGGCGTGGAGCATCCCGCATTCACGCCCTCAACCATACGCCAAGCGGAAGAGCCCACCGGGTTTGAGATCCATCCCTCCAACGCCGTCCAGCAGGCCGCGAGGGAAACCGCGCAGAGGCATCCCTCGAGCGTTTCCCAGTTCGAAAAGGTAGGAACCCCCCCGCTCCAACTTTCAAGGACGCTCCAAGCGGGGGGAGGGGAGACCGCAGAAACCGAGAAGGAGTGAATCATCCGCCACTCCACAAGAACGGCAAGCGCTCCCGTTCCCCCCTCAAGAAATCCCCATTCGGCTAACGTCCCGCAGCCAGCGGCCAGCCCCTCCAAGCGGTACCACCCCACCCACGATCCCGCCCACCCTTCCACCCGCTCGAGCAGTCTCCACCCGCCCGCGGCTAAAGCACCGCACGTCCAGTCCTCCAGAAGTTTCCAGATATGCGGCGCCGCAACCTCACCCACCCAGTTTTCCAGCAAACACCAGTCCACCACACTTTTCACCCCCGCCGAGCATCCCTCCAGCCAGTACCAGATGCTGATCGTGAAGCAACAAACATCTGACCAAGCACCCGTATTGCCCGCCCCGTCTATGGCCCTTACCTCCCAGTAGTAGGTTCTGCTGGGCTCGAGCGTGAGCTGGACCTCGTTCTCCACGAGCCCCGTGAGGTGAAGCACGTAGGGCTCGGAGGGGAGACTTTCATCGTCCAAGATGAGCTCGTAGGAGACGCCACTCAGGTCCGCCAGGGGGGCCCACCCGAGCAAGAGGGTGGTGACCTGAAAAACGGAATTGTTTTCCGGGAGGAGGTTCTCCAGCTTGGCGGGGGGAGTGTTGTCGTATCCGCATTCGGTGTCCGGCTGGAGGGGCACGCTCTCACAGTTCCCCCTCTCATCCCAGGCCCTGGAGTAAAATCTGTAAAACCCGTTGGCCGGGGGCACGAACAGAAAGGAGTAGGGAGGGGCCGAGTCGTTCTCGTACAGCTGCCAGTCCCCCCAGCTGGAATTGTCGGGTGAGTAGCAGTACCACAGCTCCACATTTTCCACCCAACCGTCGTTGTCGCTGGCCGTTACTGTGACCGTGAAGGGGGCCGTCTGCCAGTAAGGGCTGAGGGTGTCCACGCAGGAAGAGGGGGGAACCTTCAACCGGAAGAAGAAAACCGCCGAGGAGTTCTCGTTGCCCGCTCCATCCACCGCCACGACCTTCCAGTAGTAGGGGGAGAAGTTCTCCACAAGCTTGTTCTCGACCTGGTGCGAGGTGACCGGGAGGAAGAGAGAGTAGAAGGGGGAGGAGAAATCCTGGTCGTTGTCTATGAGCAGGTGGTATTGCACGCCGGTCGGGTCGCTGACGGGGGTCCAGGTGAAGGTGGGCTGATCCAGGCAGAGATTCTCGCCGTTCTCAGGTGAAAGGAGGGAAGGGGCGGGCGGCGGTGCCAAGTCCACCCCGAACATCCAGGTGGCTGACCAGTCCGAGCTCTCCCCGGTGCCGGTGTTCCTAGCCCTGACCTTCCAGTAGTACACTCCTTCCGGAAGCTCAACGGTTGGTGTATAGTTGTCGGCGGTTGGGAAATCGTTTATCTCGGGTGAGGTGAAGTTGGGATCGTTGTCCACTAGGATCTGGTAGCTGTCCGCGCCCTCCACGGCCGTCCAGTCAAAGAAGGGGGTGTTGTCGTTCGTCCACCAGCCGTTTTCGGGGGAGAGAAGAGTGGGAGGTGAAAGTTGGGGAAAGGCGGGGGGGACGGGGGATAGAATAGTAAGTAATGTCACTAGTATGGACGCCATCCGCCTTCCCCACTCTGGTGCGCGCACCGATAATGGGTGGGCGGGAGATCACCTTCCATCTGCGGAAAGGGGATTAAGTTTCGATTGCTGTCGAAATGTTTAAAAATGACCTTCCATACAGGCACGGGGGGCTGGAGTTGAACCGAACTTTCAGGAGGCTTGCTTCGCGAGGCTCTCCTGCACGAGTTTGAGGACGCAGAATTTGGAGCACATGCTACAGGTGGAGGGGTCGGCTATGGGTGGCCTCCGCCTCCGGTACTCGCTGGCCTTCTCTGGATCCACGGACAGCTCTATCTGCTTGGCCCAGTCCAGTCGCTTCCTTGCAAGCGCCATCTCCAAGTCTCTCTCCCATCCGATCCTCCTTGCCAAGTCGGCCGCCCTCGCCGCTATCTTGGCCGCCACCACACCCTCTCGAACGTCCTCGGAGGAGGGAAGGCAGAGGTGCTCTCCCGATGTGACATAACAGAGGAAATCGGCGCCGGCCATGGCAGCCAGCGCCCCCCCGATGGCGGCCGCGATGTGATCGTAGCCGGCGGCCACGTCCGTGGGAAGGGGTCCCAGCACGTAAAGGGGAGCGCCGTCCGAAACAGCCTTGGCCAGCCTGATGTGGGGCTCGATCTGATCCATGGGCATGTGGCCCGGACCCTCCACCATCGCCTGGATGCCCTTCTCCCTCGCCCTCTTTACCAGTTCCGCCACCACGAGAAGTTCCCCCAGCTGGAGGGCATCGGAGGCGTCAGCAAGGCAGCCGGGCCTGAAACCATCCCCCAGGCTGAGAGTGAGTTCGTATTCGCCCGCTATCTCGAGCAGGTAATCGAACTCCTTGTACAGAGGATTCTCCTCTCCCCGTTCTATCATCCAGGCCGCGAGGAAACCGCCTCCCCTGCTGACCATTCCGAGGATCCTGCCGCCCTTCCTGAGCCTCTCCACCAGCTCCCTCGTCACCCCGCAGTGAACGGTCACGAAGTCCACACCGTCCGCCGCGTGCCTCCTGATGGCGTTGAAGAAGGCATCCGAGCTCACCTCCCCGATGGATCTCCTGGCCCCCTCGATGACCGCTTGGTATACTGGAACCGTGCCCACCGGAAGCCTGACCTCCTCCAGAATTCTCCTCCTTATGGCGTCAAGGTCCCCCCCGGTGCTTAGGTCCATCACCGAATCCGCCCCGTACTTCACCGCAATCTTGGCCTTCTCCACCTCCTCCTCCACGTTCTGGTAGTCGAGGGAGGTGCCCACGTTCGCGTTCACCTTCACCGAGAGCCCCTCCCCTATCCCCCTCACCTGTATGGATCTCCGCGGATTGCATGGGATGACTATCCTGCCGCTCGCCACCCCCCTCATTATCTCCTCCGGCCTCCTCCCCTCCGCTGCCGCCACCGCCCTCACTTCCTCCGTCAGCTGGCCTTTCCTAGCCTCAGAAATTTGCATCTGAAAGTGTACGGCTTTTCTTAATATGGGCAATATACGTGATGGAGCTGACCGTTCCCAAGATACTCGCCATTCTTTTTCTCTCGCTCTCGGTGCTGTGCTTTCTCGGGTATTACCAATCCCTGCCAAAGATAGCCGTGATATGGGTGAAAGGACCCATCGAGAACTTCTACACTTATAACGAGCTGGCCAAAACCGCCCTGAGGGAAAGCAGCATAAAGGCGGTCATTCTGGCGGTGGACAGCCCGGGGGGAACCGTCCAGGCTTGCTTCCAAGCCGAGCAGGCCTTCAGAGAGCTGCGGGAGAAAAAACCGGTGGTGGTCTCGATGGGAGAGCAGGCAACCTCGGGGGCTTATCTCGTCTCGAGCGCCGCTAACTACATCTACGCCTATGATTACACGGCCACGGGCGGGCTGGGGGTGATCGCCGTCTGGGTGAGCTATGAAAACTATCTGGAGAAGGAGGGCATAAAGTACTACGTCTGGAAGTCCGGAGGAATGAAGGATCTCGGGGCACAGTATAGGGGGCCGACCGAGGAGGAGAACAGGTACCTTCAGGAGCTCGTCGACAATTACATGAGCGAACTCTTGAGTAGGATAAGAGCCAACCGGCCACAGATTCGGGGAGTGGAGAACCTCAAGGAGGGGACTGTGTACTACGGAAAGGATGCCCTGAGCTACGGGCTGGTGGACGGGCTGGGTGACCTCGAGGACGCGGAGCGAAAGGCGGCCTCGCTGGCCGGGCTGAAGGAATACAAGCTCGTGACCCTGGGCTAAGATTCTACCTGCTTCTTGATGCTCTTTGCGAGTTCCGGCCCTATGTGGGGCACCTTGGCCAGCTGCGCCTCCGTTGCGGCTCGGATGTCCGCGAGCCTCCTGTATCCCGCATTGTAAAGGCTCCTCGCCCTGACCCTCCCGATTCCCCTGAGCTGCACCAGCTCCACCAGCTCCTTCCTCACTCCGTGCCTGATCCTGACCCTGAGTTCGCGCAGGGGCTTCAGGGCCCTCCTCACCTTGAAGAGTCTGGCCAGCTCGTGGGCGCTGTAGAGGAGCCACTCGGCGGTTTCCGCCAGCCTGCGCAGGTCTCCCGCCCCCACACCAAACCTCTGGTGAATGGACTCCTCACGCTCCTCTTCCACCCAGTCCAGCAGCATGCAGGCGGTTCTGAATTCCCGCAGAAAGTACTCGTAGGTCTCATCGTCCGGGCTGGGGACGGGAAAGAGAAACTCCTGCCCCGCGAGCATCATTTCAAGCTCCTCCGCCTTCCTGAGGCCTAGAAGGGGCATGTCCGGAGTGTGGCAGACCATGTGGAGGAGAGAAAAGTCTGAAGGGGTCGCGGTGACATTTTTGAGCCCGTCCCTCAGCCTCACCCCGGAGAGGGGATCTATATAGAGAGCGGAGACGAGCTGCCCGAACTCCGTGGCGACGAACCTCTCGCCGGCCCGCCTCACCATCTCCTCCCGCTCAAGGAAACCCAAGATTCTCTCCACCACAGGCAGCACCTGTTTCACCCCGCGCTGGTAGGCGAAGAAGGTCTGGGAGAAGAAATCCCGAAGGGAGGATTCGTCCTGGGCATATCCCGCCGCCACGCAGGCTAGCACATGCGAGCGGAGGGCGGGTTCGGTACCCAGCTTGGAGATGATGTGCTCGGGAGGGGCCTTGATGAACCCTTCCATGAGGGCTTCAGCCTCGGCCCTCTCCTTGGCCAGCACGATGGCCTCCCCGAACCTGTCGTATTGGGGTCTTCCGGCCCTCCCGCAGAGCTGGTGGAACTCGAGAACCGAGATGAACTCCATCCCATACCTTTCCTCCTCCAGTGTTCCTGGGGTGACGTATCTCCGGTAGTCCCTTATTATAACCCGACGAGAGGGAAGGTTCACCCCCATGGCCAGCGTGGGAGTGGCGCAGACGACCTTCAGGAGCCCCTCCCTGAAGGAGCGCTCCACCTCCGCTCGCTGGAGGGCATGCAGGCCGGCATGATGGAAGGCACTCCCGCGCCTCACGCACTCCGCCAGCTGCCTGCACGTCTGGGTAGGTTCATCCAGAGCCCCCTCGATTCTCCCCGCCGCCTCCACCAGTTTTTCCCTTTCCTCGGGTGAAAGGAGGCTGGAAATCCCCTCCGCAAGGGAGGCGGCCACTGCCTGCGCGGACTTCCTCGTGTTCACAAAGAGAAGGACCTGCCCCCCCTCCCGGATGGTGTCCAAGGTGAGGGAGAGCAGAGGATCCCCGCGGGCCGGGATCTTCTTCGTGCTTCCGTCCGAGAAGATTATCCTCCCCCTGTAGTACACCCCCTTCTTCAGGGGCACCGGCCTCCACTCGCTTTTGACGAGCTCTGCCCCCAGCCACTTCGCCAGCTCGCCGGAATTTCCGATGGTCGCGCTGAGGGCCACCAGCTGGACGTTAGGGTTGACCTGCCTTAAGCGTGTGGTGAGAACCTCTAAGGTTGGCCCCCTGCCAGGATCGTTTAGAATGTGCACCTCGTCCAGAACCACCACGGCCACCAGATCCGCCAGCCACCTCGCCCGGTGCCGGAGGAGGGAATCCACCCTCTCCGAGGTCGCCACCAGTATGTCGTAAGTGGCGAGCCGGGGATCCACCGTGTCGTAATCCCCTGTGCTTATCCCCACCTTGAAGCCCAGCGGGGAGTACTTCTCCTTGAACTCCTGGTATTTTTCGGATGCTAGGGCGCGCAGGGGCACTATGTAAAGGCATTTGCCCCTCCCCTCTCCAAGCGCCTTCAGCATGCAGAGCTCCGCCACCAGCGTCTTGCCCGCGGCGGTGGGGATGGAAACCACCATGCTTTTTCCCTCCAGTATCCCCCTCCTGATGCACTCCTCCTGGGGCGGGTACAGTTCCTCTATCCCCCTGCCCCTCAGAATCTCCACTACTTGGGGTGACAGGCCGTAAGCGACTAACTCGGAAACCTTCACATTAGATGATGCACCAGCTGGCAAAAAGCGGGAGTGCCCGGCTCAAGCCCGTGCGCTCCCTCTCTGGGGTTTCCGTAATCACGGTGATGGTCAAGCCCGCTCCCTGCCCCAAGCCAGAGGTGTGTATATACTGTCCGGGAGGGCCCGGAGCGGGCACACCCCAGAGCTACACCGGGAGGGAGCCGGCATGCATGAGAGCCCTCCAGCACGGGTTCGACCCCTTTCAGCAGGTGAAGGCAAGGGTGAAGCAGCTCGAGGAGATGGGGCACAGGGTAGATAAGGTCGACCTTGTGATCTTCGGTGGGAGCCTGACGGCTTACCCGAGGGAGTATCTCGAGACCTTCACCAAGCGGTGCCTTGATGCCCTCAACGGTCGTGAGTCCCGCTCGCTGGAGGAGGCCAAGGAGCTGGCGGAGGTGGCTCCGAGGAGGGTGAGCAACATGGTCTTCGAGACGAGACCGGACTGGTGCAGGAGCGAACACCTCGATCTCCTGCTGGAGCTGGGAGGCACGAGGGTGGAGCTGGGGGTGCAGATACTGAGCGATGAGGTCTACCGGATCGTCAAAAGGGGGCACACCGTGAGGGATGTCGCGGAGGCAACCAGACTGGCTCGGGATGCAGGGTTCGCGGTGACCTATCACCTCATGATCGGCCTTCCCGGCTCCTCTCCCCAGATGGATCTGGAGAGCTTCAGGAGGCTTTTCGAGGACGCGGACTTCAGGCCGGACGGGGTGAAGCTCTATCCCACCATGGTCCTGCCTGGGACCGAGCTGTACGAGAAGTGGAAAAGGGGAGAGTATTCGCCCTATCCGGACGAGGAGCTGATAGAACTGCTGGTGGAGATGAAAAGGTTGGTCCCCCCTTGGGTTAGAATTCACCGCATCCTGAGGGACATACCGCTCACCCTCGTCGCTGCGGGCCCCTCTAGGGGCGACCTCCGGATGGTCGTCCAGCGGAGGATGGAGGAGAGGGGGGAGAGGTGCAGGTGCATAAGGTGCAGGGAGATCGGGCACGTCTTCTACAAAACGGGGAGGATCCCGGAGGGTGAAATCGAGTTCAAGATAGAGAAGTATGAAGCGGGCGGGGGGGAGGAATTTTTCCTTACCTTGGAGAAGGGGGAGGCTCTGCTCGGTCTCCTCAGACTGAGATTGCCCTCGGGGGATGCCCACAGACCCGAGGTGAAGGGGGCGGCGGTAATCAGACAGCTGCAGGTCTTTGGAGAAATGGTTCCGGTGGGGGTCGCCCCTTGGGAGGGAGCTTGGCAGCACCGTGGGCTGGGTGGGCAACTTTTGAAGGAGGCGGAGGAACTATCGAGAAGGGAGGGCGTCCAGAAGCTTGTGGTTCTCTCAGGTCTGGGGGTCAAGAGCTACTACAGGAAGCTCGGGTTTGAGAAAGAGGGACCGTACATGTCCAAGAAACTTTGACCGCGCTAAACCTCATCTTCTTGGGAACGGCGGGGGCGGGGAAGAGCCTGCTCACGGCAAACTTTGGGAAGTGGATAGAAGGGCGGGGGATGAAGCCGACCTACATCAACCTTGACCCAGGCTGCGAGTCAACCCCCTACCAGCCGGATTTTGACATCAGACGGCACTTCACCCTTTCGGAGCTCATGAGGAGGGAAGGGTTGGGACCAAACGGGGCCATGATCCGGGCCTGCGAGCTCCTGGAGGAGGGGACGGGGGAGTTCGCCCGGAAGATAAACTCGCTCGGGGGGGACTTCCGGCTTATAGATACACCCGGTCAGATGGAGGTCTTCCTCTTCCACGGAGGGCCGGAGATGGCGCGCCTTGTGGAGGGATTCACGGTCTGCGTTTTCCTAGTGGACGCTGGGCTCGTGCTGCAGCCATTCGGGGGCGCCTTCACGAAGCTCTTGGGGATCTCGGTCGGCCTGAGGATGGGGGTACCAACCCTCAGCATCCTGAACAAGGTGGATCTGGTGGAGAGAGAAGCGCTGGAGAGGGCCTTGGAGACGCCGGGAGCCGCGGAGGGGATTCTCTCCGACCTCACCTCCTCCCTCTCCGAGCTCCTTCTGCCCTTCAAGCCCCCCGTCAGGACGGTGTGGGTGAGCGCGGCGAAGGGTGAGGGCTTCCAAGAGTTGTATGACCTCATTCATGAGACCCGATGCGCCTGCGGGGATCTGACCTGACCTTTCTGGGTTCGAAACGAAAGGCGTGTGATAGTTATTCTCGGAAGCGAGTGGGAGGATGAGACGTGCGGGGAGGAAAGTCAGCATAAAACCCAGGTGGGCAAAAGTTCTGGGATTTTTTTCGTGTAAGGGTGGCGTGGGCAAGACCACCATGGTCTCGAACCTCTCCACCCTGCTCACCGACGCCAAGAAGGAGGTTCTCGCTCTCGACGCCAATCTGGGGGCCCCCAACCTAGGGCTGCATTTCGGGGAGCTCACCCCCAAGGCGACCGTTCACGACGTGATTTCCTCCGACCTTCCGATAGAGCGCGCTATTCTGGAGATCCAGGGGGTTAAGATGATCTTGGGATCGATAGCCTTTGAAGAGGAGGTGAAGCTCGTGGACCTTGGAGAGCTCATCTCGCCCCTGAGGAGCGAGTTTGACTTCATCCTCCTCGACTCCGCGCCGGGAGTGGGGAGCGAGGTGACCATGGCCCTGAAGGCCTGCTCCGGGATGTTCATCGTCACCAACCCATACGTTCCCACCATAGCCAGCACCCTCAAGACTTTCAGGGCGGCCGAGAAGTACAAAATTCCCATCCTCGGCGTAATCGTCAACAGGGTGGCGGGCGAGCCGTACGAGCTTTCCCTGAGGGAGATAAAGCAAGCCCTGGGCTGGCCGGTGATAGGGGTGATCCCCGAGGACAAGGCGGTGACGGAATCGACGGCGGCAGGGATCCCGGTGGTGAGGTACAAGCCCAACTCGCCCGCCTCGAAAAAGCTCAGGGTGCTGGCGGGTGAAATCCTCAAAAAGGCACAAACGCTGTAGACTTACTTACCGGCGATGAGTTTTTTGTGAAAAGGGGCTACAGAATACTCAGGGAGATGCTCCACCGGTACTACGAGGCGGGGGAGAGGTTCTTCTCCCAGAAGGAGCTCGCCGAGGCCTGTGGTCTCTCTCTGGGCACGGTGAATCCCCTCATCAAGAAGCTAGAGCGGATGCGGATGATCGAGTGCCGGCCCCTCGGCTTGAGGTTGCTGGATCCCCGACGGGCACTCCTCTACTGGGCGGCGAGAAGGGATCTTTTCGAGGACGTGACCTACTCGACCTTTGCGCCGGGGGAGCTCGTCGAAGTGGAGAAGACGGTGGGGGTTCTGGGCACTCTCACTGCACACTCCGGTTACCGGGTCCTCTTCAGCAGAGTGCCCTGCGAGTATTCCAGCGTTTTTGTTTACGCGCGCGCGGAGGAGGTTAAGAAAAAATACGGGCCGCGCGAGGGGCCGCCAAACCTCTTCGTCCTCTCCCCGGACGAGCATCTGGAGAAACTCGCGAAAGGGAGGGCGGCCCCTCTCGTCCAGCTGTACGTCGATCTCTGGCAACTTGGGGAACTGGGAGGAGCCCTGCTGACGGAGATGGAGAGGAAATTGGAGGGCGCCCCCCTGAGGGCCATAGAGAGGGTCATGTAACTGGGCCAAAAATTTTCTGCACAAATGTTCCGTCGGTAGTTTTTGCCCGCAAACATCCTTTGAGAAACGAACAATTGCAAACGTTCGCAATCCAACCTTCAAACGCGCGTTGCGGCCGCCTTACCAACCTGCGAACGTTCGCAATGTCATAGTCGTCCGAGCCAGCGCTGGCAACTAAATATGATCTTGTGTGCCTAACAGCGGACTCCATGCGTACCTTACGGGACGTAGACCCCCCGCTGGGTAGATGGTTCCCTGCGATGTTTTGCGACACGGTTTAATATGAGAGAATGCGGAGAGAGATGAAACTCTTCACTGCCGGGCCCGTCGCCTGCAGGCCCGAGGTCTTGCAGGAGATGGGGAAGCAGATGTTCAGCCACAGGAGCAAGGAGTACCAGCAACTGCAGAGGGAGACGGTGGAGAGGATGCAGAAGTTCCTCGAAACCCAGTCCCACGTTTTCCTCTTCCCCAGCTCGGGATCGGGGGCGATGGAGGCCTCCATAAGGAACTGCGTCGAGAAGAAGGTTCTCTGCTGCATCTGTGGGGAGTTCGGAGAGCGCTACGCGAGGGTTGCGCAGGCGAACGGAAAGGAGGTGGTGAGGCTCGAGGTGGAACTGGGAAAACCTATCACCCCAGAGCTTCTGGACGAGAAGCTGAAACAGAACCCGGATGTTGAAGCCGTGACCATCACTCACAACGAGACAAGCACTGGCCTCCTCAACCCCCTGAGGGAACTCGCCAAGGTCGCCAAGGAAAGGGAGAAAATGGTGCTGGTGGACGCCGTGAGCTCCATGGGCGGAACGGAGATAAAGTTTGATGCCTGGGGCCTAGACGTCTGCTTCACTAGCTCCCAGAAATGCTTCGGGCTTCCCCCCGGGCTGGCCATTGTGGCCATCAGCCCTCGCGCGCTGGAGCGGTCGGCTAGAGCAGTGAACAAGGGGTGGTACTTCGACTTCAAGCTTTTCGAGGCCGATCACCTCAAGCGTTTTTCCACCCCCATGACCCCGGCCATCCCCCAGATCCTCGCGCTCAGAAAGGAGCTGGAGATCATCGAGAGGGAAGGCGGGAAGGAGAGGAGGTTCGAGCACTACCGGGAGCGCATGCGGAAGATAAGGGAGGGAGTTGAATCCTTGGGCCTCTCTCTCTTCCCAGAACCGGGATACGAGAGCCCCACCATCGCCTGCGTGAACGCACCGGCTGGGAAGACTGGAGACCAAGTGTACGAGGAAATGCGGGCGAGGGGCTTCGAGCTGGCAAGGGGTTACGGGAAGCTCAGGGAAAGAACCTTCCGGATAGGCAACATGGGTTACATCACCATGCAGGACATCGAGGAGATGCTCTCCGCTCTCAGGGAAGTCGTTTCGGCCCGACCTTAATTCTCCATCGCCCGATTCCTGGATGGATCCCGTGGCCCTCAGGGCCGGCTTCGCCTGCTTGATCTACCTCGGCTGCTTCCTTGTGATCTTCCATTTCCTGAGACGGAAGATGGTGAGGGTTCTGCCCATGATCCTCTCGGCGGGCCTCCTCGCCCTCCCCGTGCTCTTCCCCCTCTACCGGTTCAGCCTCCCCTTCTACCTCTCGGAGGCCAGACAGATGAAGGATCTGCTGCTCTCGGATGTCCGGGGGCTTGCGCTCGGGATCCTCCTCTCCCTGCCTGTGGCTGGGCTGGGCTTCCTGCTCAGTCAGGAGGCCTGGGTGGGAAGGTGGCTCTGGTCGAGCAGGAGGATAACGCCCGTGACCTACCGGTGCCTCGGACAGATCCTGGGAGGGGTGATCTTCTGCTATTTTGCCTGGTTCAAACCTGAGCTCGCCTTCGTGCTGGCCTGCATCTGCCTCTGCGCCTTTATGCTGGGGGAATATTCCAGGCTGAAGCCCCTCCCCACCTACAAGCCCGTTCTCAGGGGGCTGGCGGAGAGGTGGATAGGGTCGGCAGCGGTCACAAACACCGAAATGAAGCTGTACACCCCCTCCCTCTTTTTCCTCTTCGGCATTTTCTCCAGCCTTTTCCTCTTTTCCTTCCCCCTCTATCCCCTAGCCATGGCAGCCCTGACCGACCCCCTTTCTGGGCTGGTGGATGAATGGCTGGGACGCGTCAAAATCCCGTACAGCCCGCACAAAACGCTGGAGGGCTCCCTCTCCTTCTTCTGCCTCGGTGTGGCGGTGCTACACTTGCTGGGGATAAGCCTGCGAATCTCCCTCCTCGTCTCTTTGGGGGTAACCTTCCTAGAATCCCTCTGCGTAAGGGGGGCAGATAACTTCGCCGTTCCCTTGAGCACGGGACTCTTCCTCAAGTACTTCGGGTGGTAGGAATGGGCTCCCGAGCTTGAGGGCGGCACCGAGTGAGTAAAAACGCCTTGGGAACAGAGGAGTTATTAGGAAGTAAGTAAACTCCTCAATGGAAATTCTCCGAGAAACTGCGCTCCCTCTCCCGGTCTTCAAGAGGGGGAAGGTTAGGGATGTGTACGACCTTGGGGAGAGGCTACTGATCGTGTCCACCGATAGGATCTCCGCCTTTGATGTGGTCCTGCCCACTCCCATCCCCTTCAAGGGCCTCGTGCTGAACAAGCTCTCGGAATTCTGGTTCCGCTTCACGGAGGACCTGTTTCCCAACCACCTCCTCTCCGCCGACCTGGAGGAATTTCCGCAGGAGCTTCGAAGGTTCCAAGAGCTGGCCGGCAGGTCCATGCTGGTGAGAAAAACCAAGCCCCTGCCCGTGGAATGGGTGGTGAGGGGATATCTGTACGGGTCGGCCTGGGAGGAGTACAGACGGAAGGGATCGGTCTGCGGAATCCCGCTGCCCCCCGGTCTGCGGATGGCCGAAAAGCTCCCCGAGCCCCTCCTAACCCCCACCACCAAGGAGGCGGCTGGACACGACCGTCCTCTCACAGCAGAGCAAACGGCGGAACTCGTGGGGAGGGAAAGAATGGAGGAGATCAGGGAGGGGTGTCTGCAGATCTACGAGAGGGCCTGCTGGTTCGCCGAGCGCAGGGGGATAATCATCGCCGACACCAAGATGGAGTTCGGCCTGCTGGACGGAGAACTCCTCCTCATAGATGAACTCTTGACCCCCGACTCCTCCAGGTTCTGGCCCACCGACTCCTACGAACCGGGCAAACCGCCGCCCAGCTTCGACAAGCAGTACGTCCGGGATTACTTGGAGTCCATCGGCTGGAACAAGCAGCCCCCCGCACCGGAACTTCCCCCAGAGGTGGTGAGGAAAACCTCGGAGAAATATCTAGAGGCACTGGGGAGGCTGACCTCATGAGACTCTCAAAGAGGGTTTCCCTGATCTCCCCCTCTCCGACGCTGGGGATCTCGGCCAAGGCTGCGGAGCTGAGAAGGAAGGGTGTGGATGTGGTAGACCTAGGAGCGGGACAGCCGGACTTCGACACTCCCGAAAACATAAAGCTCAGGGCCAAGGAGGCCATAGACCGTGGCTTCACCAAGTACACCCCAACCTCGGGAATAAAGGAGCTGAAAGAGGCTATATGCCAGAAACTGGAGAGGGAAAACGGCCTCAGGTACTCCCCCGAGGAAATCGTGGTGTCCTGCGGGGCCAAGCACTCCCTCTTCAACATCTTCCTTGCCCTGCTGGAGGAAGGGGAGGAGGTGCTCGTTCCCTCTCCTTACTGGGTCAGCTACCCGGAAATGATCAGGCTCGCGGGTGGAAGGCCCGTCTTTCTGAAAACCAGCGAGGAGGAGGGCTTCAAGGTGACGGCCGAGCAGCTGAGGAAGGCCATCACCCCCAGGACCAAGGCCTTCATCCTGAACTCCCCCTCTAACCCCACCGGGGCGGTCTACTCCAAGCAGGAGCTGGAGGAGCTTGCGGAGGTTCTGAGAGACAAAGGGGTGTACTGCATCTCGGATGAGGTGTACGAGAAATTCATTTACGAGGGGGAGCACGTGAGCATCGCCAGCCTGCAGGGGATGAGGGAGCTCACGGTGGTGGTGAATGCCGTGTCCAAGACCTATTCCATGACGGGCTGGAGGATAGGATATCTGGCCGCGCCCAGAGAACTCGCCTCCGCTGTTTCCAACATCCAGGACCACACGACCTCCAACCCCACCTCCATAAGCCAGCACGCCTCCCTGGAAGCCCTCACCGGTCCGCAGGAGAGTGTGAAGAGGATGGTGGAAACCTTCCGGGAGAGGAGGGACTTCGTGGTGAGGAGGCTGAACGCCATGGGGATCCGGTGCCACCCCCCGCCTGGAGCCTTCTACGTATTCCCCCGTGTCTCGCAATTTTTCGGCGGGGAGGTGAGGGACTCTGTCACCTTTTGCGAGAGGCTGCTGGAGAAGGAGGGCGTGGCCACCGTGCCGGGGGTTGCCTTCGGTAGCGATGAGCACATCAGAATCTCCTACGCTGCCTCCCTCGAGAGCCTAGAAAAGGGGATGGACAGGCTGGAGAAGTTCTTAGGCTCCTTTTAACCGGGGGGAATAGTTTTGATGTTAAACTTTCCGCTGCTGATAGTGAACTTCAAAACCTACTCCCAGGCTACGGGGGAGGCGGCCGTGAAGCTGTCCAGGATTGTGGAGGAGGTGGCGAGGAAGCACGGGGCCAACGCCGCCGTTGCCGTTCAGCCCTTCGACCTGAGGTGGGTGGCGAAGACGGTGGACATCCCTGTCCTTGCCCAGCACCTAGATCCAGTAACACCGGGGTCTCACACGGGCTGGCTCCTGCCAGAGGCTGCCAAAGAGGCTGGGGCCATCGGCTCCCTCCTCAACCACTCGGAGCGCACCCTTCCCTTCGAGCAGGTGCAGGCCACGGTGAAGAGGATCCGGGAACTGGGGATGGTGAGCGTGGTTTGCGCCAGGGATGTGGAGACGGCCGTCAAGCTGGCCAGCCTAGATCCTGATGTGGTGGCGGTGGAGCCACCTGAGCTTATAGGGAGCGGGATGGCAGTCTCCAAGGTCAAGCCGGAGGTGGTGAGCAATTCGGTCAAAAAAATAAAGGAGACGAACCCGCGGGTCCGTGTGCTCTGCGGGGCGGGAATTTCTTCGGGAGAGGACGCGGGGCTGGCCCTAAAACTGGGGGCGGAGGGGGTCCTGCTGGCCTCTTATGTGGTCTGCGCCAAGGACCAGAGGGCCGCGGTGGAAGATATAATAACCGGGATGCATTTCAGTAAGGGATGAAACTCCTCACCAGGAGTTTCTACGAGAGGGATCCCGCCATCGTGGCGCAGGAATTGCTGGGGAAATTCATCGTCAGGAGGTTCAAAGAGGGAATCGTCAAGGTGAGGATCTCTGAAACCGAGGCGTACTACGGAAGGGGGGATCCGGCCTCCAGGGCCTACAAGAGAAAAACCAAGCTGAACTGGCCCATGTGGGGAAGGGGAGGGCTGGCCTTCATCTACATGGTGCACGGGCACTGGCTCTTCAACATCACGGCGGACAAGAAGGGCAGACCAGGAGCCGTCCTCATAAGGTCGGCAGAGCCCGTTGAGGGTGTGGAGCTGATGATGAAACTCAGAAACACCACCGACAGGTACTCCCTCACCACGGGCCCCGGGAAGCTCACCATGACCTTGGGCATCACGGATAGGTTCAACGGGGTGGATCTGACCAAACCAGGAGAGCTAACCGTTACCGAGAGCGACGGAAAGAAGTTCAAGATCGTGGGAGCTTACCGGGTGGGCGTGAAGAAGGACCTCATGAGGAAGCTGAGGTTCTACATCGAGGGGAGCCCCTTCGTCTCCAAGCGGGACTAGCCGAACTCCCTCCTGAGCCCGTGGCGCTCGCAGAGCTCTTCCACCTTTTTCCTGAGCTCTAGATCCATTTCCCTTTGCTTGGCGGAGAGGAGAGAAAGAGGGGAGAGCTCCGAGCCCCTGCCCAGCCCCGAGGCAACGATCAGGGCCTCCTCCTCCGGGTGGGGAGTGACTAGCCAGAAGGGGAGGGGCTCGCCCTTCTCCATTACCTCCTCCACCTTCCTGTCCACTTTCTCGGCCAATCTCACCCCCCTTCCCACCAGCTCGTAGGGGCTCTTGGGCTCCCCCTTGATCTGCCAGAGCTTCCCCGCCCCGAAGAAGAAGAGGTCGATGAAGCCCCTCGAATCGGTGGTCTTGAGCATTTTCCATCCTCTCCTTTCCCTCCTGTACTCCCGCAGCATCTCCTCCATGATTTCCGCCGGGGCCTTCATCAATATCTTAGGGAATAATTTCACACCCGTTGTACTTCAGGTACTCGAAGTTCTCGGGCCTCACCCTCCCCTCCTTCAGCAGGCGGCGAATCCTCGGAAGCACGGAGAGGACGGTCCCCACCAGCTCGCGCACCGTCAGGCAGATCAGGGAATAGGAGGTTTCCCACTTCCTGGTGACGGTCGCATAGAGACACCTGCCCCCGCAAACCCAGAGGAACTCGCAGCCCGCGCAGGATCCCGAGGGAAAAACCTTGGGCAGGTCGCCGGGGCTGGAGGTCTCGATCGAACCGAGATAGTAATCCCTCATCCCCCACATGGCGGGACAAGGGACGATTCTCCCGTCCGTCTGGATGGCGTAGTTGGAGTGACCCGCCCCGCACCTCAGCCAGCAGCGCTCCCCGTCGAGCAGCGACTTGGTCATCCCAAGCAGGGGGTAGAGCCTCAGGACCTCCCCCCTCTCCTCCATCCAATCCACCCACCACTCCGCCAGCCTCCTGAGCCCGGGAATGTAGCTCTCCTCCACCCACCTCTTCCAGTCCCTGCGATCCGAATCCGCCCAGAACCCGGCGTTGAGCTGCCAATGGATGGAGCGGAAGGGAAACTGTCCGTTGGTCGCGAGCCAGCGCACCTCCTCGAAGAGGTCCACAGGCTCCATCACCGTCATCCTTGCCACCACTTCCCCTTTGAAGCCGTGCAGGTTCTGAAGATTCTCCATCACCCGCCTGAAGGTGCCTCTCCCCCTGAAGAAGTCGGTGGTCTCCTCCCTTCCATCGATGGAGAGCAGGATAGTGTGTAGCTGGGCGAGGTGGCGGCGGTCCAAAAGGTGCAGGAGCGTCCCGTTGGTTTGGAGGATGAACCTGGCCCGGACGTGATCCATCACCCAGCGGAGCTCCTCGAGGGCAAGCAGCGGCTCCCCCCCGTACAAGATGAGGGTGGGATCGGGGTCCTTCTCGAGGAACCTTCTCAGTTCCTCCAGTTTCGAGAACCTCTCGGGAAGGAGGAAATCGACTCCAAAGGGGAAGGGTGCCTCCTCCTCGAGCGCCTCACCGGAGCAGTACCTGCACGCCAAATTGCAGTTGGTGGTGAGGAAGAGGTGATAGAACATTCAAATTGCTCGCCTGGCTTTTTGTGTTTATCAAGAGGTGGAGTGCAGGCAACCAGCTGACGGTGAAGCCAGCGGAGGCCGAAAGCTGCACGCACTGGAGGCGGCCTTTGCGGCGGGGAGGTGGGGAGGTATGTGCTGTGGATACTGGAGAACGGCGGGGACGTTTGAAGGGGAGGCCCCCCCGAACTTGCGCCCTCGTGTGGAAAGCTGAAGAGTTTCTGGAGTTCGTTTGAACCGGCTACGTTCCAACTTTCAGGGTTTCCGTCAGATCCCTCAGTAGCCGGACCACCGAATAGGCGGTGATCTTGCTTGAGAGGGGGTTGCGTTCGAAGGGCCAGCTCTCCACCTTGCAGAAGAAATCGCTGACCTTGCTCCTCACCCTCAGCTCGTGGACGGTTCTCTCCACGGAGGGGTCGGAGAGGATCCTGACCCTGACCTTTTCCGCTCCCACAACTAGGGCGAGGGTGGCGGCAACGTTGATGGACTTGGGGAACTTTTCCACTGCCTCGCGCACCCCTCCCTCGAACAGGAGGCCCGCGGGTTCGCCCAACGAAGAGGAGGGTTTCCTAGTGGTGAGCTCCACCTCCTCTATGCCCGCGAGCTGGCAGGCCTTCAGGGCATCGAGAGCCAGAATGGCCCCGGAGGGGATGTAGATCCTTCTCTCGCCCTTGACCTCCAAGAGCCTGTGGAGGAGCTGAGGGTCTGCCAGCGCACCTGTGCTCAAGATCAGCAAGTCCTTTCCAGACGCCAGAACCTTCTCTCCGTATTCCCTGACCGCCTCTTGGGACGCCAACTCCATCACCAACTCCACTTCCCCGTCCGCAAGGATCTCCCCTATCTCCCCGGCAACCTTGGGGCGGGAGCGGAGGGAGCGGGAGAGCTCCTCTGCCCTCTCCCTGTGCTTGTCGAAAACCCAGAGGAGCCGGACTGGGCCTGCCTCCCCCCTGTCGATGGCCCTCGCCACCTCCGTCCCTATCGCACCACAACCCAGAATGGCGACGTCCATCCGTACCTAGGAGAAGGACTATTGAGGTTTTTCACCGCTGGATTTCGTCGACGACTGGCGCCTTCTTCCTCCACTCCTGGATTTCTGGATCCGTGAAGATGTCCCTGGAGTCGATGCTGAGGGAGGAGAACTCCGAAACCACCGCACCCCTAGGACCCGCCTGGAACCAGTGAGGGGTCTGTGGGGGAAGGGTGTACTGGTGCCCTGGCCGGAGGAGGATCTCGTGCCTGACGGTAAAGAACTGCTCCTTCCCCTTTGGGAGCCTGGCGTGCATTTTCGTGGGGGGCCCGGGAACGTATAGGTAGACTATTCCCCATCTGCACCGGAAGGTCTCCTGCTTCCCAGGATTGGACTCATCTATCTTCGGGTGGAGGTGCTCGGGACAGGTCTGGCGGGGGAGTAGGACAAGTTCCTTGGCACAGTACCGGGGGGTGTTAACGTAGACCAGCATCTCTAGACCTATCTCCCTGATCCTCCCCAGCCCAAAGTCCACCGCCGCGAACCTTTTCTTTTCCTCGGGAGTCAGAACTATTCCGGCCCTCTGCAGGATCCTCAAAGCTTCTCTCTTCGCTTGCTCCATCATCTCCTCCTCACGAGCTTTTAGGGTGGAGATTTGTGTTATCACACAAAAGTTTAGTTAACCTAACTTAGTACCTCTTCACCTCCGGATAAAGAAAAACGTCATAGAGAAATCGCGGCCGCGCAGGATGTGCTGGTGGGGATCCTCTACAACGTTTTTCCGCGCGCCGTCCTCCACGGTGGTACCGCCATCTGGCGCTGCTATCATGGAAATAGGTTTTCTGAGGACTTGGATGTCTACCTCGAGAAAGATCCGAAGAAAATCGAGCTCTTCTTCGAAACTTCACAGAGGCGTGGGTTCGAGATCCGGAAAAAGAGGGTAAAGGAGAATTCCCTCTACTCCGCGCTCAGACTGGGAGAGGCGGAAGTGGGACTAGAAGCCACCTTCAGGCGCGTGCGGGGGTGGTGCAAATGAGGAAACAGATTGAGAGGGTGAGGGATTTCCTGAGGAAGACACCCGTCGCCGACATCCGGTCGATTTCCATGCTCGCCCGCAACAGGGGCTATGCCTGGGTGCTGATGAACTACCTGGTGAGAAGGGGGGAGGTGAGGAGGATAATGCGCGGGTACTACACCATTCACGAGGATCCCTCCCTGCTCGTGTACTGCCTACAGCCCGCTTACCTGGGCCTGCAGGATGCCATGAGCTTCCATAACCTCTGGGAGCAGGAAACCGTCCCGGTGGTGTTAACCTGCCGGAGGGTCAGGACGGGAGTCAGGAGGGTGATGGGAAGCAACACGGTGGTGAGGAGAATCTCGCGGAGGTACCTCTTCGGCTATCCTCTTGGTAGCCTTCAGTTATCTCCCCCAAGGCCCCCGACTCCACCAGCGCCCTCTCCAGCAGGTCCGGGGCCAGCTCGATGAGCTTCCTCACCACCCTCTCCACGATCTCCTCCTTCCTCC
>CAZWBJ010000016.1:0-22462 GCA_964632175.1 Hadarchaeota archaeon (SeqCode) | reverse complement strand
TCGTGTTCTCGATGATTCGGTGGGTCTGTCGGTTTCCTATCCAGTGAGAGACTAGAATGGGGAGGGTGATGGTCAGGAAGCCCGTGAGCACCTCCATCGGTATCATTTCGTTTTACCTCCTTTCTGATTTTCCATCGGCTCCATTGGAGGGAGCGCCCTTTTAAAGGAGAAAAAGGGTTCCGCAGGGTGCCAGATTGGCTGTTGAACGCTTTAACTCAGCAGAAGTTATTCTCGACCACGATTTGATGGTGTTGGGCACTACACACGTGTGCACAACTGGGATGAAGAGGAAGAGCCGAAGTGAGGCGGTAAGCCACCTACAGCCCCTCTGGGCGTGGCTCGGGTGCCTTCACGCGTAGCGATTTTTCCTTAGGAAGAATCCAACAGAAACTTGTGCACATATTTGCCAGCGAAGTGGGTGCTCATATCCGGCGAGCAAGGTAGACGGGGGTTCTACGTGCAACATCTGCCGGCGAGCTGGAAAGGGGAAAGCTGGATTAGGGTTGCGGCAAGATGGGGACGCTTCACACATTTGTGACCCCTAGAAATCGCCGGCTTCCGATGCCACTCGGACCCGATTCAATGAGGGAGACAGCCTGAAGCTCTGGTTCGAAAATCGAATCTTCCTCTCCTCTTCGCTGTAAACGAGAAGTGTTCCTGTTCTCCTTATCCTCCGCCCCCTCACTCCAGCCGGGGGGACCAACAGTTCCTCCACCCCTATCACAGAGATTCCGCGCTTCAAGGGTGAAACCACCACTATCTCCCCCTCGAGCTCCCCCAGCTCGAATTCCAGCCTCCTCCCGAAGATTTTTCTCTCCACGGCGTAGAGGAGGTATTCTCCCCTGAGTTCGGCGTCTCCAGCCTCCACGGAGACCCTCTCCCTCCTCCCTCCTTTGTGGAGGTTGAAAACACCTATGATTCCCGTTTCGCCCACCCTAGAGAAAACCTTCAGCGGGACGGGTGTAGAGTAAGGATCTTGGAAGACGGAATCGCCGCACAGAAGGGCCGGAAAATCCACCCCGGCTAGGGTTCCGTCATCCAGACAGAGCCTGCGCAGAAGCCCCACATTGGCCCTTCTTGGTTCGTCCGTCACGTACGCCGGGCCACCGCTCAGAACCCTGGCTTGAGCGTGGGTCAGGGCAAACCTCCCGGAACTCTCGAACATGTCAAAGTCCGGAACGCATATCTGGGAAAGCCAGAGGGAATTGTAAAAACACGCTAGAAGTTGTTTCTTCTGCAGGTCCTTCGAATCAGGGGGATAGTCGAAGGAGGCACGGCAGAGGGGCGTGCGGAAGTTCACCAGGCACTCGGGAACCATGGCCATGCAGTTCAGGATGAAGAGCCTTCTTCTGGAGGCCCCGTAAATCCATCCCAGTAGCCGGTCGGCGGCCTCCTCCACTGGTGTCAGGTCGCGAAAGCTGGAGACGAGGTCGTACTGGTTGTCCACCTTGACAAAATCGATCCCCCACTCCTTCATCCTCCCGTACCACTTCTCGAAGAACTCTCGCGTCGGAATCCTGCGACCATCCGTGCCTTCGGTGGAAAGCTCCCGCTCGCAGTCCACCCCCATCCAGTATCCCTGAAGGGCATGCCAGAGTCCCACCTTTCTCACCCCGAGCTCTTTCAGCTCCCTTACCAGCCCCGCCAGATCTAGCCTGGGCTCCAAGGAGGCCAGCATCCTCGAGCGGTACCTTCCCCACCCGTCGTCAATGATAACAAAGTCGAGTTGGACTCCCGCTTCCCTCAGCGTCCGGATGCTGTCGAGAATCTTCTCGTAGCTCAGATCGGTATAGAAGGCATTCCAGCTACACCAACCCAGACCCGTCAGAGGATTCTCTCTTCCCCTTTCTCTTATCCAAGGTTTTTCGACCGAAAGGAGCTCAAACACCCTCCCGAGCGAGTGGCGCGCCTCCCCCCAAGCGAGGATCGGGCCGGGTATTTTTGGATACCGCTTGGTCCTGTCAAACCCCCAGGCCTCGCACTTGAGCCCCTCTCGCCACACCAGCCCGCATTTCTGCCCGAAGGCCGCGGGGGCGAGCAGGACGAGCGGGGGGTCGGCGTCGGCCACCGCCAGAAAACAGTGAGGGGGTAGCTCCTCCCAGCCATCGATCAGCTTGGGGTAGCTCCATGCCCCGTATCCCGCGTCCGGACTGCCGTGGCTGAGGAGGTATCTGAAAAAGCTCCTCGGTCTTCTGAGGGCATAGGAGAGGTTGGAGAGCACCATGGAGAGCATGAACCTGAATTCCTTCGGGCTGGTGGGGAGGATCTTCTGGCCCTCGAAGGTGTTGTAAAAACAGAGTATCTTCCTCGCTGGAGGTGGCTGAAGTGCGAACTCGGCCGTGCGGTGGGAGAAGCCCGGCGGTAGGTCATTTTCCAGCCAGATTCTGCAGCCGTCCCGGTACCTCCTAGTGATGAGAGAAATTTTGTTCTCTCCCCAGGTGTAGGTCAAGGAGCGCTCGAGGAAGGGACCGGCCCCATCTCCTCCCCTCCTTTCGTGCTCACCGGTGAGGGAGCACTTCTCCGACGGGATTCCCTTCCGCCAGTGGACTAGAAAGGAGAGGTCTTCGGCCTTCATCTAAAATCTGGGACGTTGTGGAGCTATTTCCGGCGTGCCCTGCTCTCCTCTTCTGGGGCCGGAAGGAAGCAAGCCAGAACCACCAGGATGGCGCCCACAATTCCCAAGATTCCCCCCAAGCCAAACCCCAGATAAATGCCGGCCCTTTCGACTTGGATGGCGGTCGTTTTATCGTGCAGTTCGAAAACGGCGGCGAGGAACTTGAAGGAGGCAGCGAGGACCAGGAAGGCCGAGGAGGCGGTCATCAGCCTCACTGCCAGGCCCCTCTCCGCTATCACCCTGCCGTACCTGAGGATGGCCGTCACGGCGCACAGGGAGACAGCTGCCAGCAACGTTTCCGTTAGGGTGACCATCAACCTCCCGTTGTGCGCTTTTAAACGGTTAGACGGTACCCAACCTCACTACCCTGTTCGCCAATCTCTTGGCCTGCACGGGGTCGGTGGTGGAGAAAACCACGGTTCCTTCCACCTTCTTCAATGCCTCTTCTATCAAGGAGGAGCTCTTCCTGTCCAGCCATGCGGTGGGCTCGTCCAAGAGCAGGAGTTCTGGCTCGAGCACCAGGGCCCTCGCGATGCAGACCCTTTTCTGCTCCCCCCCAGAGAGCTGCCACATCTTCTTCTCGAGGAGGGTCTGGAGTCCCAGCCTTTCGGCTATCTGTAGGGCCCGGAGGCGGATTTCCTCCCCGCCGGCGCCCCGGAAGCTCAAACCGAGCAAGAGGTTTTCCCGAACCGTGCCCGAAATCCAAACGTTCTCCTGGAAGACCAGAGTTATTCTCCCTCGCAGGGACGGAGCGAGTTGGGGGGTCACCCTCTCTCCCCTGAAGAAAATTTCTCCGCTGTCGGGGGAATCCAAGAGCCCCATTATCCTGAGTAAGGTGGTCTTGCCCGAACCGTTCGGGCCCAAGATTGCAAGCCTTTCCCCCTCCCTCACTTGCAGGTTAAATTCCAGCAGGACCTGCTGCGGGCCGTAGCTCTTGCTTATTCTCCTGAGTTCGATTACCCTCGAGCCGCTCATCTCCTTCTCTCCTCCAGTCTGCGGGCTATGAAGACGAGGGGGAGAACGATGGCGAGCAGAAGTCCAGCCAGCTGTAGGCACAGCCCCACTTCCCCCCTCTCCAGCTCCAGGGCAATGGCCGTGCTCATGACCCTCGTCCAGCCCGGGATGTTTCCTCCAAGCATGAGTGCCACACCCAGCTCCCCCACGGCCCTGCAGAAAGCTAGGAGGACGGCGCACACGATGGAGGGTGAGGCCTCCCTCCGCAGAAGCCCCATAAGATGTTTTCTAGAGGCCCCCAGCGTGAGGGCGAGGTCGGTAATAGCCGGGCTTACCCTCGCGATTGCCTCCATGACGAGGGAGATCATGAGAGGCGTGACGAGAACGGCCTGACCGATGACCACCGCCAGGGGGGTGTAGAGGAGGGAGAGCGACCCGAGGGGCCCGGAGCTTGAGAGGAGGAGATAGAGCAGGAGGCCTATGACAACGGTGGGGACGCTCGTGAGGGAGAGAAATAGCGTCCTCAGAGCCCTGCCCCTGGAGGAGGTGGAGAGTCTGAGGGAGAGGGGAAGGCACCAGGCACATGCAAGTAGGGTGGCCAGACCAGAAATTTCCACCGAGCGGGCCGCGATGGCAAGCGCGCTCATGCTTGGTACGGGGGAGGGCACTCCCAGAGCCCGTTTTCGAACGGTATGAATCCGGTTTCTCTTATCCATTCCGTCAGGGTGGAGTTCTCCTGCAGGGTCGACACGGCAGGGTGGAAAAGCCCGCCTCGGAATTCGGAGATGAGCCCCTGTGCCCTTTCGGAAGTCAGAAAGCGGATGAAGTCCAGCATTTGGCCGAGCCGTCCCGACTTTTTCGCAGCGATAACGCTGTACACGTTCAGCAGGTTTCTGTCCTCGCCCACCATGATCTCCAGCTTGAGTCGGTTTTTTTCGCGCAGGTTCAGGTAAGTCCCCAAGTCCGTCAGGGTATAGGCACCCATCTCGCTCGCCACACGGAGGGTGGAGGACATGCCGCTCCCCGTCTCGATGTACCATTCTCCCGCGGGTTGGATGCCAGCCAGCTGCCAGAGCTTCAACTCCTTCGCGTGGGTTCCTGAATCGTCTGCCCGGGAAACCCACTTTACCTTCCCAGCCCTCCCGGCTTCGGCGATCTTCTGGAGCGCCGAGAGGACGTTTTCTCCTTTGGTCCCGGCAGGGTCCGCGGGCGGCCCCACAATGGCGAAGAAGTTGTAGGCAAAAATCCTTCTTCCCACGCCGTGGTTTTCTCGCAGAAACTTCCCCTCCAGCGAAGGAGCGTGCACCACGGTTCCATCAGCATCGCCTCTTTTCGCAAACTCAAGGGCCTGTCCAGTCCCCAAGGGAATGAAGTCGATTCTCGTGCCGCTCACCCTCTCATACTCCTCTCCGAGCGCCTGTAGAAGGCCGGTCTCGTAGAGGCTCGTAGTAGTGGAAACCACCAGCCTCTTCCCCGCCACCGTCCGCTGGTAGACGGAAAGCCCGAGGAGGAGGGCCGCCGCCAGCACCGCAACCGCCATTGGGGATGGTGGCCTCATTCGCTAGAATGTCGGACTGGTAATGATTCGGGCTTCTTGGGGAGCGGTATTCTGTAAATCCGCCCGCAGCTCAGGCACGTGATGACCCTCACCCCCCTCTTGAGTCTGACCCTGCAGGTGACGCCCGGTTTCCAGAAGGTCTTGCACTTTCTGCAGAACTTTCTCTTGAGATGCGGGGGAAATCTCACCCTGCAGTGGGTGGAGATTCTCCATGCTAGCTCCACATACCTTTTGGATCTTTCAGGGTGATCGTCAAAACATCTCTCCGCCAGATCCAGCAGGATTTCCATCCTCTCCAGTGCAATCTGTCTGGTGCTCATCCCAGCCTCTTCTCTTGGAGCCCAAGGGCCTGCTCGTACGCGAAGAGGATCCTTGAGACCACGGTGTCCGCGTTTAGTGGCTCTGGATCTATACAAACCCGCTCGCGGGGAAGCTGGTCCCAATCCTGAAAGTCTCCGTGAGGGAAGGCTCCCACTACCACCGTTGTCGGTTCGTTCCTGAAGAGCTCCGACCACTTCCTCTTCTCTCCCCTCTCGGTGAAGACAAGTTTTCTGCCCTCGATCCCTGCTAGGAGCTGGCCCAGGCTTTTTTTCTCGAGCCTCAGCAGCGGGTTCTCGGGCGGGACCGCGCCTCTCTTGAAAAGATCTTCCATCAAGCCCACAAAGCGGTGGTAAGACCTAGGAAGCCTAGCCGCGGGGTCAACCAAAATCACCTCCTCGTTCCTCGTGTGAACGTAGACCCTAAGCAGCCCCTCCCTGTTTAGGGGGGAGTCCAGTGCGAGAAGGAGGCAGGTGTGAACGATGTCAGGTCTCCCCCTTCTTTCCGCCCCCTTCAGCTTTCGCATGGCCTTGTGGTGGAAGCTCGAGTTTAGGAGTATTTCGGTTGGTTTTTTCCCCGCTCTCCAAGCTTGTGCCCTTACTGAGGGATGCGAGGCTATCTCGGGGGGAACCAGCTCGAGCTCCGCTTCGGCCAGAACAAGGTGAAGCATCAAAGCCTTGTTGACCGCGCTTATCAGAGTATGGAAAGGAAAGTGACCTGTCGAAATTACCCCAAGGTTCTCTTATCCTTTCCTCCGCTTTCCGAACTTTCTCTCAAGCGAACCCCCGTTTCTCCGGCATACCTCTTCAGGCTGCCGGCCCGGAAGGGAGAGTAGTCGTATCACGCCCTGAAATCTCGATCCTCAGCCTTTCCCTGCCTGGTCAGCCAGAGCTTACTGACGATGAGATATTCGGGATTTGCAACGTTTACGCTATGATGGTCTTGTACAGTCCCTTCTCATTCTTCTCGATCCGCGAAGATGGGGTCGATGAACTTTCTGCCGTTTTTGTGGAGATCGTCAAGTGTCTCTCTCGCGCCCAGCCCGTAAAGCTAGTTGTGAATCTCCTTGCCTTTTCCGCGTCTTTGAGGGGAGCCACAATGAAGAGTCAGTCGATAGTCGTCATACTTCTTAATGGCCAGACCGCCGATCAAGACATACTTAACGTGGAACTCCCTGAAGAGTGCGGCGAGGTTGCGAACCAACTCATATAACAACTTTTCGTCGTTCATCTCCTGCTACTTTTGGAACGTCCTTCCGACTGGGTTTTGATAGTATCTCCACGACCTCCTCAGAGAGGGTTCTTAGGGGTTTAGTGGAACTTCCCGGAGGCCCATCAAGAGTTTTAAATCGCTCTTTTTCGCGGGAGTTCCTAGATTTGCTAACCATCGTCTACTTTTGTATAATTCTGCAACTGAGCGGTTTTCAGGAAGTGCGAACCCGCCTTTCTTTTCACCAAGGCTACACACTGCAAGACAGACTCCCGGACTCAATTCCCAATCAGTGGGGCAGTGCTCTGATGCGGACAAGGAGAAGAGTTTTTAAGCAGGAATTTGGTGTGTAAACGTGGAGGAGAAGGCAAAACTTCTGCTCGAGGCGCTTCCGTACATCCAGAAGTTCCACGGTAAAAGCATGGTTTTCAAAATCGGGGGAGAAATCATCGACCACGAGAAGCTGCTGAAGTCCATGCTTAGGGACATCGTGCTGTTGAGCTACGTGGGGGTGAAGCCCGTTATCGTCCATGGAGGTGGAAAGGAGATAAGCAGGGAGCTCAGGAAGCTTGGGAAGGAGCCAAAATTCGTGGAGGGCCTGAGGGTGACGGACGAAGCCACCATAGAAATCCTCCATGAGCAGCTGGCCGGCAAGCTGAACAAGGAGCTGGTTGCCCTCATCGCAAGCCACGGGGGGAGAGCGGTGGGGCTGTCGGGTCTGGACGGAAACCTTGTGAGGGCGAGGAAGCTGGTGCTGAAGACGGACAGGAACGGGAAGGAGGTGGAGGTGGATCTGGGTTTCGTGGGGGAGGTGGAGGAGGTGAACGCAACCCTAGTGGAGTACCTCCTGAACACCGGCTACATCCCCGTGATAGCACCCATGGGGATAGACTCCGAGGGGCATCCCCTGAACATAAACTCCGACCCCCTCGCTGCCGAGCTGGCCAAGGCCCTCAAGGCCCACAAGCTCATCCTAATCACCGACGTTCCCGGGGTTCTGAGGGACGTGAGGGATGCGCAGTCCCTCATCCCCCGCCTGACCGTCTCCGAGGCCCGGAAGCTGCTGGAGGAGAAGGTGGTGAAGGGAGGGATGATACCGAAACTGGAGGCCTGCGTAAGGGCGGTGGAGGGAGGGGTCCCGGCCGCCCACATCGTCAGCGGTCACATCCCGCATGTCCTCCTCCTCGAGCTGCTCACCGAAAAGGGTGTGGGGACCATGATTGAGCGCGGGAATGGAGCGAGTACTTGAGATTTATGAAAGGCACGTCGCCCCAACCTACCGCAGGCTCCCGATTGCCTTCTCGAGGGGCCGGGGAGCATATCTCTGGGACCTCAAGGGGAAGAGGTACGTAGATTTCGTCGGGGGCATAGCGGTCTGCGCCCTCGGTCACTGCCACCCCTCTCTGGTTGGGGCCCTCAGGAAGCAGGCCGGGAAACTCATGCACGTTTCCAACCTCTACTACATCCAGCAGCAGGCGGAGCTGGCCTCCATGCTCGCGGAAGTCTGCCCCGAGGGAATAGAAAAGTTCTTCTTCTGCAACTCCGGCACCGAGGCAGTGGAGGCCGCCCTGAAGCTGGCCGTCAAGCACTCGAAGAGAAGTAAAATTGTTGCCGCGGAGGGTTCCTTTCACGGCAGAACGGCCGCCTCCCTCGCCGCCACCTGGGAGAAGGCCTACCGGGAACCCTTCCTTCCCCTCCTTCCGGAAAATTTCGAGTTCGTACCCTTCGGCCAGCTTCCCCCCCTTGAAAAAGCGTTGGGGGAGGAAACCGCGGCCGTTATCCTTGAGCCCATACAGGCTGAGGGAGGGGTGAGGGTCCCCCCGGATGATTACCTGCCCGGTGTGAGGAAGCTCTGCCGGGAGCGCGGGGTATTGCTGATCTTGGATGAGGTGCAGACGGGGATGGGCAGGACGGGGAGGTGGTTTGCCTGCGAGCACTGGGGTGTCTCCCCGGATGAACTTACCATGGCCAAGGCGCTGGGCGGAGGGTTTCCCATAGGCTGTCTGGGGGCCAAGGCAGAGGTCATGGATTCCTTCCAGCCGGGAGATCACGCCTCCACCTTTGGGGGAAACCCCCTCGCCTGCGAGGTGGCGAAATCGGTCATCAGAACCATCCGGAAACTGAACCTGCCCGCGAGGGCCGCCAGAGTCGGAAAGTATTTCAGGGGAAGGCTGGAGGAGCTGAAGGGGAGGTTTGAGGTCATTGAGGAGGTCAGGGGGCTGGGCCTGCTTCTCGGGATGGAAATGAAGTCCAGGGAGGTGGCCGAAAAAGCCGTGGAGGGGTGTCTGAGGCGGGGCTATCTGATAAACCGCACGGCAGAGAAGGTGCTCAGATTCGTCCCTCCCCTGATCATCGAGAGGGAACACATCGACGGCTTAATTTCGGCCCTGGAGGAGACTTTGAAGGGGATATGAGGCACTTCCTCTCCATCCGGGGGCTGAGCTCCGAGGAGTTGCGCGGGCTCGTGGAAAGGACGCTGGATTTTAAGGCGGGAAAGGGCGCGCGCGTGCTGGAGGGAAGGAACGTGGCGTTGGTTTTCCAGAAGCCCTCCACCAGAACTAGGGTGAGTTTCGAGGTGGCGGTTACCCAGCTGGGCGGGCATCCCACCTATCTGGGCTGGGGCGACCTCCAGCTTGGGAGGGGGGAGACCATCGCCGACACCGCGAGGGTTCTCTCCCGATATGTGGACGCGGTGGTCATGAGGCTCTTCAGGCACTCCGATCTGCTGGAGTTCGCCGAGCATTCGGGCGTGCCGGTCATCAACGCCCTGACGGATCTGGAGCACCCCTGCCAAATCGTTGCTGACCTCGCCACCCTCAGGGAGCACTTCGGGACGCTGGAGGGACTGAAGGTGGCCTGGGTGGGGGATGGCAACAATGTGTGCAACTCCCTGATGCTGGCCTGTTCCCTTCTCGGAATCGATCTCAGCCTCGCCATTCCGGAGGGGTTTGAGCCAAAACTCCTGCAGGACGCCCTAGAAATGGCTAGGGGGAAGGGCTCGAGGGTGGGTCTGCTGCGCGACCCCGAGGAGGCCGTGAAGGGGGCGGATGCCATTTACACGGACGTTTTCGTGAGCATGGGGCAGGAGGCCGAGGCCGAGAGGAGGAGAGAGATCTTCTATCCGCGTTACCAGGTCAACGAACGGCTTCTCTCCCACTCCAAGCCCGAGGCGGTGGTCATGCACTGCCAGCCTTGGAAGCTAGGGGAGGAGATTTCTGAAGGCGTGGCCTACTCGGAGAGATGCGTGGCCTTCCAACAGGCGGAGAACAGGCTCCACTCCTCAAAAGCGATCTTGGAGTTCTGCCTCAGCCGTTCTAGTTCGTAATACAGGTCTTTCCGGACCCGAATCCCGGCGGTTCCGCGCTCTCCTTCAAAGATGAATAAAGGTGCCATGCCGGGCCCGCCGGCTTTTCTCATTGAGTCGGTGATCAGGGTTTCTCATGACAGGGCTTGAGAGCAAGGGAAAGACCCCGTGTTGAGGGTTCAGAGGCAAGCAGACCTTAAAGTTAGCCTTCAACCCTCCGCTTGAGTCTCCTCATCTTCCTCCGCATCCTCTTTCTTACCCACTTCCACCTCATGCGCCTTCGCTTCTTCCACTTCCTCGGCCGCTTTCCCATCACTTACAGGGAGGGAGGCTTAAATTTGCGAGACTCGGTCCTCGCGTGTCCTGACTCCCTGTTCCTTGTTTAATCCGGATTGCCTATCCGGGCAACCGCTCCGCCAGAAGCTAGCTGAGCACGGGAATTAGAATTATGTCCTTGTCGGTCTCGTGCAGCTCGTACTGTGAAATCAGCTCCCCGGCACCCTCCGGAACCTCGACGGTGTAGAGCACTGAGAGCTGGTACATTCCCAGCCCGGCATCGAGCCCCTTGTCTATGACCTTGTTCGCGTAGTTGTCCACCGAAACCCCTGAGGTGGTGGCACCCGCTGCTTTGGCCTTGATGGTCTCCCAGATGTCCGCCGAGTAGGTGGTCGCCCCGTCGGGGGAGGTCCAGCTTATGCTGGAGAGAACCTCCTGCGGGTAGACCGCCGCCAGAACCTTCGCCCCCCCCACCAACAGGCTGAACTCCTTCTTGTTCGTGTTGTAGACGTAGATGTTGACTACCGTGCCAGGCCTCACCTTCGGCGTCCGGGCGAAGGTATCCTGGATGGTGACCTCCACCTTGGAGCTCATTTCAAGATCCATTCCCTTCAGGTCGCTCCACGTCTTCGTCTGGATGTAGCTTCTGGCGTTCTCGGCGGTCATGTAGAGCCACGAGCTTCTCCCCAGCACCAGTACCACCCTCCTAGAGTTCTCGACGTCCGCTAGCCGGCTAAGGAAGTACTCCCTCCAAGCTGAGGTCATCTGTTCGTCTATGGAGGCCTCCACGTCCTGAAGTTCCGAAAGGGTGGTCTTCGTCCTAACCCGCTCCTTCAGGAGGGAGGCTCGTTGGTTCAAAACGGGAACGTCGGAGGCGGAGTGGAAGGTTCCGGAAGCTGCCTCGTCGATTTTTTTGAGCAGCTCTACCCTCTTCTTTTCCCTCGTGGCCGCCGCTCGAGCCTCCGCCAAAAGGCTGTTGATTTCTCCCACGGTTTTTGCCTTGCCTATTTTTGAGAAGTACTCCTGGCTCGCCGCAACCGCCTGCTCGGTGGTCAGATTGGCGTAGAGGGATCTCACCTCTGCTAGGGCGGAGGTTCTGGCGCTCTCCAGCCTGTCGGTCTCGGGCTTCGCTATAAGGAAATAGTACACGCTGACTCCCACGAGGGCCAGGATAGCAAAAAAAACTACCGCCCCAAGTATAGGCCTCACGTCAGGCATCCTACACTCGCGGGGTAGTTTAAAAATTGGTATTTTTCTCGCGACAGAGTAGTGAATGCGCAGGATTGTTATCGCCTCGGGGAAGGGTGGGGTGGGGAGGACCACCCTCACCGCCAACCTAGGCGTGGCCTTGGCCAAACTTGGTAAGAAGGTCCTCCTGATGGATGCGGGGTTTACCACCCCGGATCTGGGGCTCTTCTTCAAGCTCGAGAGGGTGCTCTATACCCTGAACGATGTCCTTTCAGGCGACCTCTCTCCCCAGGACGCCATGTATGAGGGTCCTTTCGGTGTCAAGGTGATGCCGCTGGGAACCACCCCCGAGCACATGAAAAAATCCAACCCCGCAAGGTATCCCTCCCTCGTGAGAAAAATCGAGGGGTTCGACTTCCTCCTCATCGATGCCCCCGCCGGCGTGAAGAGGGAGGCAGTGGGCGCTCTCCGCTCGGCCGAGGAGGCCCTCTTCGTCACTCTCCCCGAGACGGTCTCCATCTCGGACACGCTCAAGTCGGTGGCCGTGGCTGATCTGCTCGGGCTCAAGAAGCTCGGCGTAGTCGTCAACCGGGTGAGGGGAGAAGATTACGAAGTCCCGGCCAAGGAGATAGAAGAGACGCTGGAGCTGCCCATCCTCGCGGAGATCCCTGAGGACAAGAGCGCAAGAAAGGCCGGGGCCACTGGAAAGCTCTTCCTCCTCTCCTCCCCCCACAGACCCGCTTCTAAGGCGCTACTCGGGCTTGCCAGGAGCCTTAGCCAGTAGCGGTATCCCCTCCTTCACCACCCTCTTCACATAGCTGAGAACCAGCTTCTGATACTCCAGCAGGAGCTTTCTCCGGGCATTGGCCAGCTTTCTGATTTCTAGGTCAAAACGCCTCACCCGGAGGCCTATGATGGCTAGGGCCGCCGCCTCCCCGACCACGAGAAGGGAGAAGGAGCTGGGATAAAGGAGGGGGAGCTCGGGGGTGAGGTAGAGGACGGTGGAGAAAAAGCAGGCGAACCCAAAAATCCAAGCTGCCACACTAAACCTCAGCATCTCGTTTAGGTAGGTCCACCTCGCTCTTCCGATCTCCCTCAGCTCGGCGGAGAGGTTATCGAGTTCCTGCTTGATGTCGTTAATCTCCATGCGCAACCAGCGCCTTGGCGAGCTTCCTGAAGCTCTTGGATACCCGGGAGCGTGGGGAAAAGATGAGAACGGGTTCCCCCACGGAGGCGGCCCTTGGAATCTCTGGGTCGTCAGGGATCTCCGCGAGGACGGGCGCGCCGAGGGTAGAAGTGATGCGCTTGGTTGAAAGTCCCCACGGACCCACCTTGTTGAGAACCATCCCCACAAGCCTGAGTCCGGCATGCTGGATCAGCGCCTTGGCGTTCAGGGCGTTGGTGACGGAGAGGAAGTCGGGGTTGAGCACCAGCACCGCCTCCTCCGCCGCCTGAAGGGAGGCGAGCGTGTCCTCCCCGAAGCCGGAGGGGCAGTCGAGCAGGAGGAAGTCGCAGGCTTCCAACAGCTTTCTCACCGCGGGCTTCAGGCGCTCGAGCCTCATGGACTCCACCCCCCCAAGCGAGAGCCCGGAGGGGACGACCTGCAGATTGTGGAAGCTCCGGTAGAGGGCCTTCTCCGGTTTGGCCTTCCCCGCCAGCACCTCGTGCAGGGTGATCTTTTTGTCGTGGAGCCCCAGCATCAGTCCGAGGTCGGGCATGGTGAGGTCTGCGTCCACCACCACCGTGCGCTTCCCCATCTCCGCGAGCGCGGCGCCCAGATTGCACACCACCGCGCTCTTCCCCGTGCCCCCCTTCCCGGAAACGAAGGCTATGGCCCTCCCCACTCTAAACTCTGTACATTTGCTTATGAACTCAACATTTTGATGAGGGGTCAGATAAGCATAGAGTTCATCCTCATCTTCTCGGCTCTTCTGATGCTTCTCGCCGGAACCTCCATGAACCTCTACCAGAGAGGGAGGACGGACTTGGAGGAGGGAGCCCAGCTCGCCGATGCCAGACGCGCCGCCACCCTCTTGGTCAACGCCCTCAATTCGGTTTACTCGGAGGGGATCGGTGCGAGGCAGACGGTGGAGTACTGGGCACCGGCGGCGGGCTTCGGCTGGGAGAACAAGAACGGCCGGTGGGCCCTCCGCATGGACTTGGAGTTCGACACCTTGGTCTTCCCCTCCCTCCTGCCGGCCGAGAATTTCTTACAGGGTGGGATTGAAAACTCAGTCCAGCGCTCCCTCCACCGGACCACCTTCAGGTACGCGGGGCCCGACAATCTCCACGTGAGCGACCGAATTCTGGAGAGAGCATGAGGGGGCAGGCGGCGGTTGAGTATTTGACCATCTTTGGGGCCTTCCTCGCGATACTCGGCGCGGTGATCTGGCCCCAAGCCATAACCCCCTCACAAAGAGTCGCCACCGAGCTCTCCTCCCTCTCCCGCGCCAAGATGCTGACCGATGGCCTCGCTGAAGCCATCAACTCGGTCTACTCGGCGGGCCCCGGGGCATGCAGGACCTTTCTCTTCACCCTTGAGAGTAGCTGTACGGTTTTCTTGGAGAACTGGGTCACCGAGAACGGGGCGGTGGGGGTTGTGAGGGTGGAGAGCGGTGGCGAGGAGTTCAGGGCCCCCATAGAATACCTCTCCAAGAACCTCGCGGGCATTTCACAGTACCTCCCCTCGGGAACCTCCGCCGCGAGGGTTATCTGGGAAAACATGCAGGAGAGTGTCTGGTATGAGAACCGCACGCTGTTCGTCAGGATCAGGCCGGGCTAGGGGGTTCTTCTCCGTCGACCTCCTCCTCGCCTTTGCCGTAGTCCTCACCATCTTCGCCAGTATTTACTCCGTGCAGGGGAGGTGGAGGGAGGAGGTGTCGGGGGAGGGGCAGGCGCTGAGGGCAAGGGCCGCGTGCGAGAAGCTGCTGGCGGCCATCAACACCGTCTACACCAACGAGAACTTGGAACTCGTCCTCCTCCTGCCCGCGGACTTCCCCTACCGGCTCCTCCTCTCCGAGAACTTCCTCCTTGCCCTCAGGGAGAGCGACGAACTCTGCCTGGCTTCCCTGCCCGTGTTCTGCGGGGAGGTGGTGAGGCCCTTCAGCCTCGGTCCCGAAAACCTCACCGGCCCCATCTGGGTGGGCTGGCGCGAGAACGAGATAGCAGTGGAGGGGGGGACTTGAGGGGGCAGACCAGCTTGGAGATGCTACTTCTTCTCTCCGGCATCTTGGTTGCTGCTACCGTCTTGGTGTATACCTCGACAGGCAAGAGCGAGGAGCAGCTGGTGCTGGGGGGGGCGAGGCTGGGGGTGGAGAACGCCCTCGCTGGCCTGAAGGAGGAAGGGGGAGAGTTCTGGGTGGAGAGGGGATGGCTGGAGGGTAAGAGGGTGATCTTTGAGGTGGCGGTGAGGGGTTCGGGCCTGTCGGACGCGGAGATAAAAGACCGGCTGAGGGAGAATGCCCTGAGCTTCCTCTGGTATACCCTCACGGGCAGCTTTCCCATCCAGCCGGGGCCGATAAGAGGATACAATGTGGAGGTCAGGGTTGAGAGGCTCTAAGGGACAGATTTTCACCCTCGACGCCTTTTTCGCCGTGGGCGTTTTCGCCCTGGCCCTGAGCCTACTGGGCTCCAGCTTCGGCGAGCTTTCCGGCAGGGTTCAGGCATACTGGTTCGGCTACTCTCTGGAGCGGATGGTCAACGACGCGGCGGACGCCCTCCTTTACTCGTGCGGGACGCCAACCGACTGGACCGAAAGCCCCGACCCGAGAATTCCGGGGCTGGCCGAGAACTGGGAAAACCTGACCTCCAAGTGCGTCGTCGATTTGTGGAGGCTGGGGAAGCTCAAGGAAAACCTGCGAGCTGGGAACTGGAGCTCGAGCCCGATAAGGGGAAGCCTTCTCAGGATGTTCGGAGGGGAAAGGTTCTGGATAAGGGTGGGGATGAGGAGGGCCACCTTCGTTGGGGGAACCTACCAAGAGAGCGAGCAGGTGCTGTGGAGTTTTTGGCCTGGGTGGCAACTTGGCCAGTCGCAACCGCCGGAGTTGGAGAGCGCGAACAGGGTGGTGACGATCAGAAGGCCGATCCTCTTGAGGACTGGGAGAGTTCTCTGGGAAACCTATGTGGAATTCGAAGAGGCTGGGATCGTTGAGAATCAGTTCTCCTTTTATCTTAGCCAGTTCGAGAACGACGCCTTTGATTTTTACATAAGAGTGGTCTCGGATTCTGACCCAGACTACCGGGACAACGTGTCGCTTGGAATAAACAGCGCCCCACCCACGGACAACGTTGCGGGCAGAGAGAACGGCTATATATACTATCTTTGGATGGGGGCGTCCGCGGCCTTTCCCAACCCCTCCGCCGCTGGACATTGGGTGGAGTGTGGAGGGGTCGAGAACGATGGATGGCTAGCGAGGCCCTTCCGGCCCGGGCAGCAGAACCAGCTGAGGATCAAGGTGAGCGGGGATGCCAACACTTGGGCATTCATCCAGCTTGTTGCCCTCCCGGCCTGTTCGTCCCCCTCCCTCGCCCTTGAGGATCCAGAGGTGCTGAGGTTCGGTTTCTTGGAGGTGCTGGTTTGGAGATGAAAGAAGGCGGGTTTGTCTTGAGCCTAGATGCGGTTTTCGCCCTCCTGCTCACCACCATGCTGGTGGCGGGGGTGGCAAAAGTCGGTCTCCCGAGCCTGAGTTACGAGGAGCACGGATATGAGAGGCTCTCAAGACTGTCCTCCGATGCTCTCCTGTGCCTAGAGCAGGGAGGTCTCCTGACCGAGGCCGTTGAAATGCTCACCTTGAGAGTGCCGGCGGTGGAGAACGCCAAGCTCATTCTCCGGGAGGGTCTCAGGAGCCTCCTGCCCTCCTACCTCCAGTTCAGGCTGGACATCCGGCTCCCCCCAACCCTTCAGGCCAAACTGGGCATGGAGAGGCTGAAGGTTTATCCAGATGACTCCCCCCTCTGGGAAAATTTCTTTGAGAACCAGCTCGCGGAAACGGCCTCCTGCACGCGGACAACGGTGGACTTCATGATGCTGGAGAATCTTAGAATACTAGCCTGGGTGGACGAGAACGACGAGAACGTTTTTCTAGACAACATCCATTCCCTCCGGCCTCTCTGGACCATCGTCCGCACGAGCAACGAAACCTTCTTCAGGAATCAGATAAGCCCCCCCCTCAACGAGAACACCCCCCACGTGGTCTTTCTGCCCGATGTGGGTATCCTTTTCAGTGGGGGAACGAGGCAGGCGCTGGAGCGCGGAAACAGGAACGGATGGTTCGGGGTGGTGGGGGGAGGGGCAACCATGATAAATAATAACACCCGTGAGTTCCAGAGGATTTTTTGGGCACGACTCTGGACCTCTAAGAAACAGAAGCAGGACATCAGGATTGTGGATAACACTCACTATATTACCGAAAACTTCCTGGTCGGTGAGGATGTTCCCTACTTGGATGACATGGCCCAGTACCGCTACGAACCTAGGCGTGGGCGCCGAGTTTACGTCCTTGCCCAATCCTACCGGACCTGGCCCTCACCACCCAGAAGAAGGGACAACTCCGCCATCTTGGCGAAGGACGCCTTAACCCAGATCTCTGGCTTCTACCGCAGGGAAAGGGCCGTCCTCTTCAACACCCACTTCGTGGAGAGCGC
Source organism: Hadarchaeota archaeon (SeqCode) (assembly GCA_964632175.1). Taxonomy (GTDB): domain Archaea; phylum Hadarchaeota; class Hadarchaeia; order Hadarchaeales; family JAWBSP01; genus JAWBSP01. Next base: position 5,398 of record CAZWBJ010000016.1, on the reverse strand, counting down.
CACGCAGGGGGTCGGGGAGAACCAGTGGCTCACGCTGGTGATACGGGCGATAGAGTGGTGCTCGAGGCGGAAGCCGGAGTTCGAGCCCGTGACCCTTTACGTCTGGAGGGCGGGCCATGCGTGAGGAGAGGGGTTTCGTCTTCAGTGGCCTTTCGCTCCTACTCATCTTCACCGTTGTACTTCTCCTCTCCGCTTTCCTGTCCTCCCTCCGCTGGGGGAGCGAGGCCATCTCCCTGAAAATCGGGGGGAGGAAGGTGGCTTTCGCGGGCGAGGATGCGGCCTACAATGTGCGCAAGCTCGCGGGAATGGGGATTTTGATCGACAACTCCGTGCTGCGAGACTTGGGGCTGGTATACCTCCAGTACGGCGGGGTTCCGGTGGTGGCGTGGAGGATGGAGAACCTCGTGTACATTTTTGCCAGCAGGACTTGGGGGCCGGGGGAGAACGCTAGGTGCGTGAAAGTGGTCGACGTCGGTCCCCTATGAATCTCCGGGAGTTTTTCGAGAAACTGGGGGAGGCGATCCTCCACCCCAGAATGCCCAGAGTCAGGTTCCCCCGAAGGAGGGAGCACAGGCGCCCAGCCACCCCCCAGGTTCCCCGTCCGCTCAGGGGGTACTTCGAGGGGAGGGGGATGGGCTGGTCCGAGTATGTAATCCTCAAAGTACAAGTGGCCTTCCTCTTCTCCCTCCTCCTCGCCGTTTGTGCCCTCGTCCTCTGGGGCCCGCTCCCCCTCCTCCTCGCCCTGAGTTCTGCCTACCTGCTCTCCCTCCTCCCCCAGCTTAGGCGGGCCTTTGGGGAGGACTACCCCGCTTACCGCTTCTTCCTCTTCCTCTGCGTCCTCCTCCCCTGGTTCCTCCTCCTCTCCCGCTGGGGTTCGCTCTTCGTGCTCGCGGGGCTGGGGTTCCTGCTGGTCTCCCTCTCGATCTTCAAGATGAGGTACGGCAGGGATTACGCCGTGGGGGTGGTGGAGAGGAGCTGGGGAAACAGGGTGCTGGTCAGGGTGGGTTATGATATAAGGAGCAACCTCAAGGCCGGGCGGTACTTGGTGGACACACCCTTCAGGGTGAGGGAAAATCAGAGGGTGAAAGTGAAGGTGGAGAGGTCCCTCTTGGGGCTCAGGGGTTCAAAGGTGGGCCCAGTTATAGAAAAACTGGGTGCCCCCGCCTCCCCGCGGAAGTAACTGGGCCGAGTCGGATTTCAGGAGATCCACCGCCTCCTGCCTGACGTTCTCCACATCCCCCGAAACGCTTGAACCCATCGAGGAGGAAGAGGCGACGAAATATGTCAGGATCCCGGCGAGTGTGACAAGCATCGCTGCCAGCAGGAGAAGGAACTCCACGGAAGTCTGGCCTTCCATCTTCACAATTACCTTAATTAATACGAGAAATCTATCCTAGCCTTCCCGAGCACCGCCGGGTTTGCCTCATTCACCCTGGTGGAAGCCTGTTTTCGGCGGTTTTCCGAGAATCAAAGAGATAGAATTAAAGATAAGTTCAAGGCCTCAATACCTCAGGGTTAAGGGCGTTAGCCGTTTTACGCGACCGTCGCTGCGTCCACCCAAGTGCCCTTGTACTTTATCTTCACCACGTCGTTCGCCCGTACTTCGGCGCCGCAATCAAGTTCCACCTCTAATCCTTCCGTCAAGTCCACGGCACCCGTACCCCCCCCGATTTTGGTCGCCTCCCTGTAGACCGCCCACTCCCAAGCGCCCGAGGCTATCGTCTTGTCGGGAATCATCTTGGTGGGTTTAAAGATGACTTTCGTGTTGTCGTCGGCTTTTACTCTGGCCGTGCCAGTAATGGTCACCGACGGGCCGGCTCTCGTGACGTAGTAAACCGCCACCGCCACTACCACGAGCACTGCGGCAAGTATCAGGAGGTACTCCGTCGCCCCTTGACCCTTAACCTTCATTCTCTTCATCACCTCCTTCTTCTCTCAAACCCCCCTTTTAAAAGTCTATCGCGACGTGGGTGGGCAGATTCTCAACCCGCGGAAGCTCAGTTACCCCGTATGGGGTAATCGGATTTGGAATCGGGAATCCAAAATGGAGTATCAAATCGTCGCCGCGTCCACCCAAGTGCCCTTGTACTTTATCTTCACCACGTCGCCCGAGCGTACCTCACCGTCGCAAGTAAGGGTAACGGGTGTTCCCTCCTCCAAGGCCACGGCACCCAGAGCCCCCCCGATTTTGGTCGCCCCCCTGTAGACCGCCCACTCCCAAGCGCCCGAGGCTATCGTCTTGTCGGGAATCATCTTGGTGGGTGTAAAGGTCACTTTCGTGTTATCGCTCTTGTCTACCGATGCCGTGCCGGTTATGGTGATTTCTGTAGCAGCGCCCGTGAGATAATAGGCTGCCACCACCGCAACTCCGATCACCACGGCAAGCATCAGGAGGTACTCCGTCGCCCCTTGACCCTTAACCTTCATCCTTCCTTCCCCAAAAGGGGGATAGCAGCAGGAGCTCCCAAAGAGGGAGTTAGTGCACAAGTCATCGCATTCATGGCTAGAAAGAGGGTGCTATAAACCTGAGAGCCAAGCCGGAGGCCCTCATGATCAGCACCGCCATCGGCACGAAGAGGACCGAGTACCTCATTCCCTTGCTGGCGCTGCCGTACCGGATGATGCCCACCGCCACGCCACAGATGAAGGCTTGGACCGCCGTGTAGATGGTCACCGGGAGGGTGAGCTGGGCCGTCACCCCTCCCGTCGTCCCGGGACCTCCTCCCATGCTGGTTATGGAGAGGGCGAGCCCTATAACGAAAGGGGCGGCCATGACCGAAACCACCATCAGAAAGAGAACCTGCTGGGTGGTCACGGCTACCCTCTCCCTCTGGATGGCCCTTACCTCGAGGGCGTCGGTGGCCACGGCCTCCAGCACATCCGCCAGCCCCGCTCCCCTCTCCACCCCCTCGGTGATCAATCTGGAGGTTCGCTCGCACAGGGGGGAGAAGGACCGTTTTCCGAAGGCCAGAAGGGCGCTCACCAGACCCCTCCCTTTCTTCACCTCCGCCACCACCCTTCCGAACTCCTCGGAGAGGGCACCGTACTTCGACTTCGAAATCTCGGTCAGGGCCTCCTCCACCCCCACCCCCGCCCTTAGGACGCTCGCCATGTGCCTGAGGGCGTCGGGAAGCTCCCTCTCAAGCTCGGCCGCCCTCTTTTTCGCCTTCTGGTAGGGAACGACCCAAACTAGAACTAGGAAGAGGGTGGGGAAGAGTACGGGGAAGAGAAGAAGGAGGGCGGGTGAAAGGAAGAGGGCAGCCGCCACCCCTGCGAGGAGAGAGAGGAAGAGAGAGAGGAGGAGGGAGAGCCCGGCGAACTCATCAGCCGTGAAGGCCATCTTGGTGGAGGCGAGCCTGCGGTCTAGGTTGACCCTGAAGTCCTCGGGGAGAAGCCTTCCTAGCCGGGCGATTTTTTTGGCCACCATGTCAGAGCTTCGGCTCCATTCTCTTTATGGTCAGGACGAGGAAGAGGAGGAGCATGGGGAGGAGGAAGATCAGCATCATGGAGATGAGCTGGGGCGGTAGCCCTGCGGCTCCTATCCTTCCCATGACCGTGAAGGCGATGATGAGCATGGCCGGGAGGACGGAGGAGGCGAACATGTACATGAGGGCGAAGAGGTTGAGGGACTGGGTGTAATCCCTTAGCTTCATGCGCAACTCGAAGGAGGTCTCGTTGGCCATGGAGGTCAGGATCTTGGCCAGATCCCCGCCGGTCTTGAGAGTCCGCCTGATCTGTCTCACGCACCTCCTGAGCGGGAGGGATTCCACCCTCTCGTCCAGCCGGGCCAGGGCATCCTCCAAGCTCATCCCAGCCTTGACATCATGGACCACCCTCCCGAACTCCTCGGAGAGCGCCCCGTAATCGGCCTGGGAGACGGAGACGATGGCCTCCGGAAGCCCGACCCCCGAGTTGAGGCTGGTGGAGAGGTGCCTCAGAACGTAGGGGAGCTTCCTGTTGATGTCTATGAATCTTCCCAAGGCCCGCTTCCTGGGGTAATTCCTGGCGTACATGAAGATGAAGATAAAACCGAACATCCCTATCGGCAGGTTGAGGGGGGAGGGGAGGAGGAGGGAGGCCAGGAGCAGGATGGGGATCCCGGCTAGGAGGGTGAGGGCGAGAATGAGGGCCACGAAGGCCTCCGGGGAAATCTTCATGTTCGCACGGTAGAGGTCACGCTCTAGGCCTGTGAAGGAGCCGACCATCCTTTGCGCTGGCTTCTTGAAGGGGGAAATCAAGAAATCCGTGAGGCGCTCGGAGAAGGGGCGCCTGAGTTCTGACCTGCGCCTCATCCAGGCCCGCTCCTCCTCGGGGGTGAATTCGGGTCTCAGGGGGGCGACGGTGGCCTCCTTTATCTTCTCTAGGCGCTCTGCCACCTCCTCCTCCCCAGGCTTTCCCCCTATCTTTTCTCCCACCTTGAACAGACCAGAACCGATCCCCTCGAGGAAGGAGAGGAAGGGGCTCCCCTTTTTCTTCCTCGCCATCACCCTACCTCTTTCAAGACCTTCTCGGGCTCCACGTAGTACCTCTGGATGATCTCCCCCACGTGCTGGAGGTCTCGGATGCCCTTTCGGAAGAGCCAGGAGAGCACCTTCTGCCTCCGCTTCATCTCCTCCTGCAGCTCCCTCAAGGTCATCCCTGAGAATTCCGAGATGACGCGCAGGGTCCGGCTGGGGACGTTGGTGGGAAGTAGCTCGTCTCTTCTAGCATCCCAAACGTATATCCTGCTGAGCTGGGGCCTCCCCCCCTCCAGCCCGGTGATTTCCGCCACCTCCGTCACTCTCCTCACCACCCCCTTCTTCTTGTGGTGCAGGCGCTGCTGCATGAGGATGATATCGAGGGCGGGGATCATGATGGGGGGTACGTTCATGGGGGGCTCGGTGAGGCGGGTGATGGTCTCGGAGGCGGAATTGGCGTGCAGGGTTCCCATACAATTCGAAACCACCAGCCCGTTGGCCTCGTAGTTGTGATCTTCCTCCACGGTCAAATCGTAAACGTATCTCTCCCCCACCTCGGCCTCACCCACCTCCACCACCTCGTCCCAGTAAACATCCGCCTGCGAAAGAAGGAGGAGCTTTCCCGCCTTGAGCGAAGCCTCCTCCCTCCCCAGCGCCCTGGCCCTTTCCCACAGCACCTCCGCCAAGGCACCCAGCGCCTCCCTACCCACTCGCTTGGTCCTCCCCTTCTCCAGGTGCCTGAGAAGGCTCTCGCTTACCCGAACACCCTTGCCCCTCGCCAGTCTGGTGAGTTCGGCTATGGAGAGCCCCAACCCCTCCCGGAGATCCTTCAGCATCTTGGGTGCGGGTATCTTGTCCAGCTGGATTCCGCGACGAGTCTTCTGCTTCGATAGGATTCTCTTCAGGGCCTCCCTCTTCCTGGAGTGCCGCAGGGGGATGAC
>CAZWBJ010000015.1:0-22850 GCA_964632175.1 Hadarchaeota archaeon (SeqCode) | reverse complement strand
CCTGAACTTTGAAGTATACATGGATTCCCTCTCGGCCTTCTTCTCCATACTCACCTGCTTCCTGTGCCTGCTGGCCGCAGTCTACTCCGCAAGATATATGGAGAGGGAGGAAGGGCTGAGCAGGTACTACCTCGCTTACCTGCTCTTTTCCGGAGGTATGATAGGGGTCCTCCTTTCGGGAAACCTCCTCCAGTTCTATCTCTTCTGGGAGCTCATGAGCCTAACCTGCTTCCTCCTCGTCTCCCAGCTTGGAACAGGGGCTGCTCACCGGGCTGCCTTCAAGTACTTCGTCATGATCCACGCGGGAGCGCTATGCCTCCTCCTCGCCATCTGCACCATCTACCTGAAGGTGGGGGAGCTCAGCATGCCGAGATTGAAGACCCTCCTTTCCCCCTCTCCCGGCTGGCTTGGGCCCGTCTCCCTGCTGACCCTCCTCGGCTTCTGTTTCAAGGCAGGAGTCGTGCCCCTTCACACCTGGCTGCCCGAGGCACATCCGGAGGCGCCCACCCCCGTCAGTTCCCTTCTGTCGGGGATCATGGTTAAAACCGGAATTTATGGGGTGCTCAGATTTCTCTTCGACGTCTTTGGCTTGTCCCTCTCAAGCTCCACTCTCGGCCTTGCTACCTCAACGCTCGGTATTCTGGCTATCCTCGTGGGAGTCCACGCGGCTCTGGTCGAAAAGGATATTAAGAAATTCCTAGCGTTTTCCACCATTGCCAATATCGGTTACATCGTTCTGGCCGTGGGCGTGGGAAGTGGTCTCGGGTTGACAGCGGGGATATTTCATCTGCTCAACCATGCTCTCCTGAAATCCTCTCTCTTCATGCTGGCCGGTTGCGTCCTCTACAGGACCGGCACTAGAAACATAGATGAAATGGGCGGGCTGGGGAAGGTCATGCCAGTAACGGCCGGCCTCTTCCTCATAGGGGCCCTAGCGATCTCAGGGATTCCCCCCTTCAACGCTTTCGCGAGCAAGCTCCTCGTCTACCAGGCCGCCCTCGTGCCCTTCAGCCCGATTTATGCTTGCTACGCTTTCTTGGCCATCTACGCCAGTATCGTCATCTTTGTGGCCTTCATGAGGGTAACGCATGCGGTTTTCTTCGGTTCGATTCAGGATCGCCTCAGGCGGGTCAAGGAGGTGCCGGCTTCCATGCTGGCGCCCCCCCTCATCCTCACCACCATTTCGGTTCTTTTCGGGGTTCTCCCCAATTTGCCTTTGAGTTTCGTTGCACCGAGCGTTCAATCATTGGGACCCGGGGGAGCCTTTGACCTGACGAGCAGCTGGCTGGGATACATGACACCGATCGGTTTTTACCGTGCGCTCACCCTCTCGGTGTTAATCGCCGGCTCTTTCGGGGTCGCCGGGGCCCTGTACCTTTCTAGCCTGAAACTGGTGCCCAGAGCCCCGGTCCCTGTAAAACTCGAGACAATGATTGGGGGCGAGGAAGTGACCTCCTTGGGTAGGTCGCGTGTTGGAGCGGAGCCCTTCAGCGGTAGTTTTAGGAATGCCCTCAAACCTCTCTACAACATTGCGGAGAAAAGCGGTTTCGATATACTTTGGGTTGGGCTGGCAAGGGGGGTTCAAAAATCGGCATCTGGGATCCATCGAAGGCTGCTGACGGCGGGGTATGTGCCGGTGATGCTGCTTCTCTTGGCTTTCAGCGTGATGGTTTTGGTCTTTCTGGTGGTGTAAATGGGGCCCGAAATCTTCTTTAAGGTGCTCGTGTTTCCCGGCTTCTTTTTTGCAGCGGTGATGGGCCTCCTTTACCTGTGGCTCCACCGTAAACTTTTGGCCAGATTCCAGTGGCGCGTCGGTCCACCGGTATATCAGACCTTCGCCGATTTTGTTAAACTCTTCTTCAAGGAAACCATAATTCCGGCAGGCTGCAACAAGCTGGCTTTCGTCTCAGCTCCCCTCCTTGCCCTAGCCTCCCTGATCGCCGCATCCGTCCTCATTCCCATCGGGGGGAGGGGAGCCCTCGAGTTCACCGCGGATTTGATCGTACTTCTCTACTTGTTAACCCTACCAGCGGTGGCGCTCCTGATAGGCGGGGCCTCCTCGGGAAACCCGTTCGGTGGGGTGGGTGCGGGTAGGAAAGCGACGCTCCTGCTGAGCTATGAGCTGGGGCTGGTTGTCTCCCTCCTATCCCTCGCCTTCGGCGCCGGCTCGCTCAGAATCGGGGACCTCATGCGGTTTTCAGAAAGGGTCGGTCCGCTTCTCTGCCTGCCCGGGGCCATCGCATTCCTCCTATGCATGCAGGCCAAGCTCGGCCTGCTGCCCTTTGACATACCAGAAGCAAAGACGGAGATAATGGCTGGGGTCTACACCGAATACTCGGGCGTACTCTTGGGGCTTCTCAAGCTCTCGAAGGCCATGCTCCTCTTCCTTCTGCCAAGCTTCCTAGTTTCACTGTTCTTCCCAGGACCTGTGACAGGCGTTTATCTTTTTGATACTCTCCTCCATTTGGCAAAGGTCGCCGTGATCGTTTTGGTTGTCTCCATAATAGTCGCTGTCAATCCGAGGCTTAGAATCGATCAGGCCTTGAGATTTTTCTGGGTTTATGTGCTTGGGTTGTCGGCACTGAGCTTTATCCTAATACGGTTTGCCGTGTGAAAGTACTACCTACTCCGTACAAGTCGCTCCAACCCGCCGTTTAAACGGGACCTCCCTAAACTAAAGGGCTGGACAGAACTTAACCTCTTTATCGTGAAAACGAAGGCTCGCTCCCATGCTTCCATTCAGTTTCCCGGTAGTTTCCCGGTATTTCCCGACAGAAACCGAAGCGGGAAGGGAGCGGGAAACTTGAAACTCTGGGAAACTGTCGGAAACGAATTGGTTTTATCAGGAGTTCGCCGGGTGCCACCAAATGTAAGTCAATATTTCGCTCTCCAGCCGTGTTCAGAAAGGACAAGCTTCCTCCTACACTTCGGACATACAGGTCTGATTGGGCCCCCTTGTACTTCCTCGGGTTTAACCCCGGCCGAGATGGCCTGGATGGTGGCGAGGAGAGTAAGGTTTGAGAAAGACAAGTTTCCTAGTTTTTCGGTTAGCCAACGGAGGTGGTCAAAGGTCGTTATGACCGCACCGCACTCCGTGCACCTCACCAGAGCTCTTTTGACAGAGTTCCTAGGCTCCCCTTCGGGGCCGGCGAAAACGGTATACTGGGTGGTCAGCTTGATCCCCTCCACGGGGCAGCTCGAAGCACACTGACCGCAGCCTATGCAGCGCCCGTAGGAGACCTCGATGGTTCTTGTGTCCGCATCGTCCGAAACTGTGATTGCCTTGCTCGGACAGACCTCGGCGCAGGCACCGCACCCCATACACTTGTCCTGGAACTCGGGCCTCCCCCGATAACTCTCGGGAGGAGGTGAGGGAGTGGCTGGGTAGCGAACGGTGAAAGGTCTGCTCACGGCCGACTTCAGGGCCTCCGCCAGCTCCTTAAGCTTTAGTCCCATGCTTTCTCGAGAGCTGTATAAATTCTTCTTCAGTCAGAACTCTCTCCCTCCCCCCCTCGTCCACTATCGATACCCGGTCCGTACAGCTGAAGCAGGGATCTATAGAACCTATAATGATGGGGGCGTCCGCAATGGTGTAACCGATGAGCTGCGGTCTGAGTGAAGGAATGTTCACGTAAGAGGGCGCCCTTACCTTATGTCTCTCCGGGATGTTGGTGCCGTTGGATTTCACATAGTGTATGTCCTCCCCCCTCGGCGCCTCCACCTGACCTATCCCCTCGCCGGGCGGAACTTCTTTGAATTCCGCCCTGATGTCCCCCGGCGGGAGGGAGGAAACCGCCTGCTCCACTATTTCAGCCGATTGAATCGTCTCCAAGAGCCTGACAACGGTCTTCGCCCAGACATCCCCCTCGCTCATGACCGGTACCTCGAAGCTCAGCTCCTTGTAGGCCGCATAGGGATGATCCTTTCTCACATCTATTTGGAGTCCGGATCCCCTCGCCGTCGGCCCCACCGTGCAGTACCTCCTAGCGTCCTCCTTCGTGAGAACCCCAACCCCTTGGAGCCTAGCCTTGGTAACCCTGTCCCCCATAAGCATATCTATTGCCCTCTTGACGTTGCTCTTCGCTTCCCTCACCGCCTTCAGGATGAGGGGAACGTGCTCCGGTTTTATATCTCTCCGCACTCCCCCAACTGCCATCATGGCGTAATTCTGCCTGTTCCCACAGACGACTTCAAAGACATCTAAAATCGGCTCCCTCCATTTCCAGCTCCACATGAGGAGAGTGTCAAATCCGATGAGGTGGGCGGCAACCCCGAGCCAGAGCAGATGGCTGTGGATCCTCTCAAGCTCGGCGATAATGGTCCTTATGTACCGGGCCCTGTCCGGAACCTCGATCTGGGCTATGTCCTCGACCGCCTGCACGAAGCATAGCGGATGAACATTGGAACAAATCCCGCATATCCTCTCCACCAGAAAGGTAACCTGCTCGTAGGTCATGCTCTCGGCGAGTTTCTCTATCCCCCGGTGGTTGTAACCGATTCTTATATCCACGTCGACGATCTCCTCGCCCTTGGTGTAGAGCTTAAAGAACTCCGGTTCCTTCAAAGCGGGATGATACGGGCCGATTGGGATAATCGCCGCCATTTACCCCTCCTTCCTCAATGGGTATTTTCCCTCGGGCCAAGTCTCCGCCAAGATCAACCTCCGGGGTGAGGGGTGTCCCTTAAATTCCACGCCAAAAAGATCATGAATCTCCCTTTCGATGAAGCCCGCCCCCTCTAAGACCCCAGTTATGGAATCGATCGATGGCTCGTATTTGGGAACCTCCGTCCTTAGGCTTACCACAATGCCCCGGGAATCTATAGAGAAATGGTACAGGAGTTCGAAAAAGGATGCGTGGTCGACGCAAGAGATGGTTGAGAGTCTTCCCCCGTACTCCTCAAACACGAGCTTCGCGGATTCCCTTATGTCCTCCTTCTTGACCCGGACGAAAATTCTCTTCTTTCCAAAGTGATGTTTTAGTTCGTATTCGATGAAGGATTCTCCCAGTCTTTCCTTCAATTCCTCAGCCAGCTTCCTCTCCTCTATTTCGGTCTCCATGCAAACAACCTCGCTCCAACCATTTCTCTCTTCCTCCTTGCCCTTGCGGCGATGGCCTCCATCTCCTCGAACTCGCAGTACATCAGGGCACCGGTTGGGCAAACGGAAGCGCAAGCTGGCTTCCGCCCATCCTCTAGTTTCCCGATGCATTCGTCACACTTGGTCGAAACGTGCCTGAGTTCTCTGAATTCAATGTTGCCGAAGGGACACACAATGGAGCAAGACCTGCACCCTATACACAGATTTTCGTTTACCACCACGGTATCTCCCACTCTTTTTATTGCATCTTTTGGACAGGCCTTGAGACACGGGCTGTTCTCGCACTGCCTGCAAACACCAGATAGCGGAAACCTACCCTCAAAAAGCTCCACATTTATACGCTTCTCCCCCCTGTTGACCTCGGCGCATGCCTGCTCGCACGCACCGCAGCCTATACAGAGATCTATATCGAAGTAAAGCTCCATCACCTCACCCCCAGCGAGGCAACGAGTGCCTTAAAGTCCGGCACATACAGTACCCCCTCTGGAATAGAGGGTCTGACCTTTGCCACCCTCTCCACCTCCCCCTCCGCGGATTTCACCACCACCCTGTCCCCCTCCTTTATGCCCATTTTCCCGGCATCAGCGGGGTGCAACTCAAGGAATTCCGGGGTGGGTCTTAAAATTTTCCATTCCGGGTTGAAATAGGTCGGCTGAGTGACCACAGCAAAGGGGAACCTCTCGTCTGTCTTGGGTGGACCCTGAGGCTGGGTAATCTTGAAACCTTTCCCAGAGGAGGTCTCAGAGGATGGACCCCCCTTGGTTTGGGAAATTCCCGGCCGTATCTTCTCAGATAGTCTTTGTAAAATGTCCGGGATCTCCCTCACCTTGGGTGGCGGGTCGGAAATGGGAGGAACGGTGGTGCTTCTCCCTTCCATGTCTGTATAGGTCGCCGACATTTCCGTGAAGGCTGGAACGGGTAAGAGGAGATCCGCCCCACTTTCCTCAAAGGTGGTGAAAAGAACCTTGAAGCTGGCGTCAATTTTTCTCGGATCCTCCCTGAAAATCAGCGCCACGTCGACCTTTTCGCCCTCGAATGGACCCGCCCCTGCTGCTTGCAGGAGTGTTGCATTGGGCGCCCCGGGAAGCACGAGAATTTTTGCCCCCACCAGCAGGGCCAAGTTGGAGACCCATTCAGGGGAAACACCTGGGGTCCAGAGGATGAGGGCCCTAGCCGAGCGAGAGAGGGCGGTTGCGGGAACTTCTAGGGCAGATCTCGCCACTCCGGAGAGCTCGAACGTCTCCTCCTTTACCCCCGCCAGGAACTCCTTCAGCTTCCTGAACCCCTCCTCCCTCTCGCACTCTTTCTTGTAAAGGCCCCGCTCGATCAGGATTTTCGCCAAGTGAAGGAGGACCCAAGATTCAGTCCCGGGTTTTGGCTGGATCAGCTGCGAGAACCAGCTTGTGGGGCCCGCCCTGCACGAAAGGTTGAAAAGGGGAACCCCCCTTTCATACTTGGCCCTGAGCACTCTCCCCGCCAAAACCGGAAACTGCTCGAAAGGCTCCCCCAGCGCGAAGATGAGATCGCACCTCTCGATCTCCTCTAAACCGGCCCTCTCACCCCCCAGCCCCAAAGCGGGAAAGCTCGTATATAATTTACCCCTCACTGCCCGCATGAAGGAGGAAACTGCCGAGATCTCCTCCCCGGAGCAGGTGCCGGAAACGAGGGCGGCTTTACTCCTAGCGGCCTTGAGTTTCCTCGACAAAATCGCCAGCGCTCTCTCCCAAGAGATCCTCTCGTATCCCCCTTTTCTTCGCATAGGGTACAGGAGTCTTCTCTTGTGGTAGGTGATCCTCCAAGCAAGTATTCCCTTCGGGCAAAGGGGGTTTCTGAAGCTCACACCCTCTATCTCCCTTCCTTTCTCCAGATAGAGATCACACAACAAGCAGCAGTGGGTGCAGACAGTTTTGGCCTCCATCACCACCACTCCGGGATGTGCTTGACTTGCTGGTAGGAGAAGATGGGGCCGTCCTTGCAAACGTAATAATGGCCGATGTTGCAGTGCCCACACTTCCCCACCCCGCACCTCATCTTTCGCTCCAGGGAGACGTAAATGTTCTCGGGCTTGTACCCCACCTGCAGGAGCTTCTCCACGGCGAATCTTATCATGATGGGCGGACCGCAGACCACTGCGATCTCCTTCTTGAAGTCGAGCTTAACGCGATCGAAGAGGATGGTGACCACCCCCACGTTTCCGGTCCAGCCGGCCGTGCCCACGTCCACGGTCAGGTGCACCTCGGCACCCTGCTGCCTCCACCTTTCATACTCCCGCCTGAAGGCCAGATCGGCCGGCGTCCTCGCACCGTAAAAAAGGATGATCTTCCCATACTTCTCCCTCTCGTGCAGGAGGGTGAGGAGGAAGGACCTAAGGGTGGAAAGCCCGATCCCCCCTCCGACTATCAGCACATCCTTCCCAACGGAGGCCTCCACAGGATAAGAGTTCCCGTAAGGACCCCTTATGCCCACCCTCTCGCCTGCCTGCATCTGGTGAACGGCGGAGGTCAGGGATCCGTGCCTCCCCAGGCTGGGATCGTAGGTCTTCATTATGGTTATCTCCAGCTGCTCCTGGAAGGGAGGGGAAGCGATGGCGAAAGGTGCCTCTCCCACCCCCGGAACCGTCAGCTCCACGAACTGGCCGGGCTTGAACTCTAACCTCCTCTCCGGCCTGAGGACAAAGGTCTTTATGTTTGGGGTCTCCTCCACCACCTCCAGAATTTCGGCCCTCTGGGGAAGGTAGGGGCTGCTCATTGTGCGGCCTCAAGTATCTCTCTCAGATCTATATTTCCCAGGCACGCCTCTATACACCTTCCGCAGCCCGTGCAGGCGTAAGTCCCGTACCGGCGGTAGTAATAGGCGAACTTGTGGAGCACCCTGTTGGCAAGTCTGGAGTGAAGCTCCGGCCTAGGGTTCACGCCCGCGGCCACCTTCTGATATCCCTCAAAAATGCACGGCTCCCAGAACCTAAGCCTCGCCAGCTCCTCGGCCATCCTCCTCTCGCTCAGGCTGAAACAGTAGCAGGTGGGGCAGATGTTGAGGCATGCTCCGCACTCCACACACTTCCTAGAGAACTCCTTCCACCGGTTCTCCCCCAGTCCCTCCACCCTCTCCAGTCCTTGGAGTTTTGAGCCCTCAAGCTTCCTCTCCGCCCTCTTTCTGTTCTCCTCCCGCTGCTCGAGCATCCTGGGGGTCACCTCTGTTGTGAACTCTGCAAGCGCCTCGAAAACCGGCAGCCCCTTCGGGGAGCCCAGCTCAACGATCATCCCATCCTCCACCGGGCTTAGATTCAAATCAAACCCCTCTTTGGGGTAAGGTGTGTAGCCCAATCTCGTACAAAAACATGCTTCCCACGGCTCGATGCAGTCCAAGCTTATGAGGGTGATCCTCTCCCTCCTCCTCTTATAGTGCTCGTCTACAGGCTCTTCTAGGAAAACCCGATCGAGCAGCTGGAGAGCCCTCAGGTCGCATGCCCTCAAACCCAACACCACTGCCGATGTTTCAAAAAACCGTGGCTCAAGCCTCGAAAGATCGGGGGAGTACCGCAGGAGGAACTCGACGGCGGGGAGAAAGAGTTGCCTAACGGATGCCAGTCGCTTATCAAGAACAATACGATCCACTTTTTGCTCGTCGATGGGTTCGAGCAGAGGGTTCTCCCACCTCTGAACCGGCGCCAGCAGGGGAAAGGTTTTGGAGAGCTTCTTCAGCGCCTCCGCGGTTTTTTCTTTGGGGAGAAAGGCGCGGATTTTTTCCATCGATAGTAGTCAGGCTTTTATATAAATCCCGCCCGCACCGGAGCAAATACCAATAACACTCAGTGGCCTAGTTAGTGCGGGGTACCATAGCTCAACGAAGCTCTGTTGCAAGCATCTGGACCGCTCTCCTCAGGAACGCCACGACCCTCTCCACCCCCAGCCCAACCTCCGCACTGACGGGCCCTTCCAAGCTTTTGGGCTGTATACCCACCAGCAGAACCCTTGCCCCCAGCTCCACTTCCAAATACCTAGACAGCAGACCGAGCGGGAGAGTGTGGGTAGAAATGCGGGGACCCTGAGTCTTGAGGGGATCGAAAACCCGAAACTCTCCTGGCTTTCCCCCGAAATCCACGCTGTCGACGAAAATCACCCAAGCCGGGGAAAACCTTCTGAGGGGGGAAGTGACGTTCTCCGGGGAACTGCCACCCTCCAGAACTAGGATACCCTGGAGGTCCGAAAGCCTCCTGGCCACCAGCACCCCTGCAGCGTCGTCCCCCTTTGACTCGTTGCCCACCCCCACGATTGCCAGCTTCACCATACTCCCAGCTCCGAGAGCATCCGCCCGACGTCCGCAGAGAGCTTCTGGGGAGGAAACCCCTCGCCGAGACTGGCCTCCACCTGCGGATCGAACCCCACCCAAGAGTGCTTCAGGCCCATCCTAGCGACCTCTCCCCTCCACCTAGGTCCTCCCGTGCACATGTTCTCCACCACCCCTAGGATTTCCGCCCGCGCGCGGCGGAGGAGGTGCAGGAGCTTCCGGGCGGTTTCCCACGCGAGGACGGAAGGGGTGACGACCACCACGAACTTCGGCCTAAAGGGAACCAGGTCGAAAATCTCCTCACCCAGGCCGGGGGGCAGGTCGACCAGGAGGAAGTCGAGCTCGCCCCACCTGACGATGGCAAGGATCTCCAGAAGGGCCTCCGAAATCTCCGGGCCCAGCAGAGGACACGTATCGAAGAGAAGCCCCATGGAGAAAACCTTCACCCCTCTGCCCTCCACTGGAAGCAGGCCCTTTTCCTCCCGGGGGATCCCTGAAACGCCCAAAATGGAAGGGACGGAAGAGCCGTGGAGGTCGAGGTCGAGAACCCCCACCCTCTCGGATCCCAGACGAAGGGCTGAGGCGCAACAGAGGACGCTCTTTCCCACCCCGCCCTTTCCGCTCGCGAAACAAATCACCCTTTTGACCTGCCGCAGGTTCTCCTTGGCCAGCAGGGCGAGAGAACTCATTGTACCACGATCGATTTGATTTCCAGCTCCCTTCCGCCGGAAACCTCGAGTCTTGGGGAGCCGCACTTTGGGCAGCCAAAGGCCCTGAGGGTGGAGGGGAAGAAGTGTACGCACTCCTTCTGGGAGCTCGTGAGCGGCAGTTGGTCGAAGGAGAACTCGCCCCCGCAGTCCAAACACCCGATTCTCCCCCTGGCCGTCTCCACCTCCACCTCCATTCCTTCCGCCCCCGTGCCCTTTGAAATCTCCTTCAGGATGGAAACGAGAAGAGCGGGGCTGATCTGCCTGAACTCCCCGATCCTCAAAACCAGCTTCCTGACACCCCGCCCTTTGGCGACCTCGAGAACGCTCCTTAGAACACCCTCGGCTAGAATCCACTCATGCATCGTTTAATAACTCTTCCCTTACTTGTGTATGGGGGTGGATGTAAGCAGGCTGAAGGCAAGCGATCTCTTCGAGGTGCTCGATTTTTCGGAGCTTCAGGATATCGCTGCCATAGCGTACGAGAAGGAATTCGAGGCTGGACACGTCATCTTCAAGCCGGGGGACAGGGCGGAGGAGATATACATTGTGGAGGAAGGGAGGGTTTCAATCGATATCGAGGTTGGACCCTCTGAGAGGATCACCGTCTACGTGCTGGGATCTGGGGAGTTTTTCGGGTACCCATCCCTTCTCCCCTCCAAAGCATATACTGTGGTGGGGACCTGCTTGGAGAAAACCAAACTCATCGCCATTCAGGGAGACAAGCTCCTTTCCCTTCTGGAAAAAGACCCAACAAGAGGATACAAGATCATGAGGCGGCTGGCGGAGCTTATAGCCAAGAAGCTCGCCGAGACCCGCCGACAGCTGGTCTACTGCGTGCTTCCACCAACCAGAGCATGAGTTTACTCTGGTAGACGCGAAACTCGCGACGAGAAGGTTCTCCCCAGCAACTGTTAATCCTCTTAAATCAAGTTTAATTGGTGATGAAGGACAATCCCGCGAAGCGAGAGCCGGTGTGAAGAGTAGGAGCACCGGTGCATCCGACGCGGGGACACCGGAGCCGCCCCGCCGAAAGGCGCGCCATCATGGGTCCTCCTGGAAGCGGATTGGCGGAACGCCTCGCCGTGCCCTGGAGACAACCCTGGCGCGGTACAGGCGGGGATGGCCCCGCAGAATCCCCACCACGAGGGTTACCGGGCGGAGGACGCCGGACGGCAAGACGATGAGCCCCGGGGTTAGTGTGTTGGGGGAAAGCGGGGCCGCTCTAAAGTTTAGTTAGCCCTTTCCACTTCCAACACTTTCTGGCGAAATCAGGCAGCTCGCCGTGCAGCTTGACCCAGTTCTTGAGAAAGGAGACCGTCCGGGGGTCAGTGAGGTATCCGGAGCCGAAGTCCCCGAACTTTTCGTGGAGCCCCCTTATCCTCCTGTCCCTCCTCACCTTCGCCAGGATGGAGGCGGCGGAAACCTGGACATACTTGCGGTCCGCCCCATTCTCCACCACAAGGGTCGGGCTGGTTCTCAGGTACCTCCTCAGCCTTTCCTCGAAGAGTTCGGGGCGAGGATCCGGGGAGTCTATGTAGGCCTTGGCGGGCTTCAGTCTGTCCAAAATTCGAGCAAAGGTCTCCGCCTCGATCTCGTTCAGGTTCTTCCTCTCCATCAGGCGGTCCAGCTGCTCGGGCCATATCTCCGCCCTCTCCACCCTGACGGCCAGACTCTCTATGAGGTCCGAGAGTTTCTCCCTTCTGCTCGGGCTGAGGAGCTTGGAGTCCCTCACGCCCGCCCCCTTCAGCTTGGGGAGATCCGATTCCCTGAAGCTTACCCCGCAAAGAACCATGGGGCCTAGAATGGGTCCCCTTCCAGCCTCGTCGAGACCGGCCACGATCATCCCTAATTTCTTCCCTCCCCTTTTCTGATGAGGGTGGACCTGCACACCCACTCGGTTTACTCCGGGGACGCTGCACAGACCCCTGCCGAGATGATTGCCGTTGCGAAGAGGAGGGGTCTGGACGGGATCGCCATCACGGATCACAACACCGTGGAAGGAGGGCAGGTAGGAAGAAAGCTGGAGAAGGACTTCGTAATTTCCGGCATCGAGGTTGCTTCCAGCGGGGGGCACATTCTGGCCTTAGGTGTGAGCGGGCCAATTCCCAAGAACCTGAGCCCACAGGAGACCGTCGAGAGGATCAGAGAGGAGGGGGGAGTGGCGGTGGCGGCCCATCCCTATGCCCCCTTCAGGTCGGGGGTCGGGGATGAGATAAAAAGGGTGGACTTCGATGCCATCGAGGTTCTCAACGCTCATCTTCTCTCCAGGAACTCCAAGGCGCTGAGGATCTGCAGGAGGCTGGGAAAACCCATGAGCGCTGGGAGCGACGCCCACCTGCCAGAGGAAATAGGCGGGGCCTTCGTGGAGGCCGAGGTTTCTTCCCTGGAGGATCTCTTGGAATGCCTCAGAAGGGGAAGGGTCAGGATTGGAGGAAGTCTGCCCTCTCTCTGGGCCGAGCTCCGGTCGCTGGCGAAGAAGAGGATGATAAAAATGAGGAATTTCTTCCGCCGCCTGTCGAGTTCCGGTACCTAGAGAATTGCAGAGAGTCCCAGATCCTGAAGGAGGCGCTTAGCTCTCTCCTTCCCTAGGAGAGCGAAGAGCTCCTCCTTCGCCTTCTCATCCCACCGATCCAGAAGCTCCTCCACCCTTTGGAACTGCTCCGGGCCCAGATCTCTAGCGGCCTCCTCCAGAGCCCTCCTCCTCCCGCGCAGAAGCTCGCGGGGACTGATTACCGCTCCCACAAAAAAATCGGTTTGACACACTAAATCTCTCTAAAAACCACGCTCGTCCCCCTATGGATGAGGGTGGTGGTGATAGCCCCCCATCCGGACGACCTGGAAATCTTCTGCGGGGGGACGGTCATAAAGCACGTCAGAGGGGGGGACAGGGTGATCGAGATCCTCGCCACCGATGGGCAGAAGGGATCACTTCTCAGTTTTCTGAGGGGATGGAAACCGTCCCAGCAACTGGCGCGGAGGAGGAGGGAGGAGGCGGAGCGGTCCGCTTCCTTCCTAGGGGTGGAACTCAGGGCGCTGGGACTGATGGACCGAGAACTCACCGTGCCCCCCCTCCAAGAAGCCTTGAAGAGAGAGTCCCCGGACCTGATATACGCACCCGACCCCGAATTTACTTTTTATTCCCATCCCGACCACTTGACCGCGGGGAGGGCCGCTGCCCCCTTCAGACCCATCCGCTTCTATCACACCACCAGGCCAAACCTCAGAGTGGATATCAGGGAGGTCCTGAAGGAGAAGAAGAGGGCGATAAAGCTCCACAGGAGCCAGTGGTCAGTCTGGGGCCTCACCTTCCCGCTGAGGGGGCGGAGGATTTCAACTCCCTTTGAGGAATTCAGGGAGCTGAGGTGATCGAGGCCAAGGTATCGGTGGGGAGCAAGCTCTGGAAAACCCCCATGATCCTGGGGCAGTTTCTGGAGAACATGGGGGATAACATATACGGCGGGCTCTGGGACCCCAGCCAGCCGCCCGAAAACCTCTGGCTCGGGGGGATAAGGAGGGACGTGCTGGAGCTAGCAAAATCCCTGCGACCCCACATTATAAGATTTCCGGGAGGCTGCGCGGCCGACTACTACCACTGGAGGTATGGGGTGGGACCCAGAGAGAGGAGGCCTGCAAAACCCAACTACTACTGGAGGTGGGCGGGAGGGGGGATAGGGAGGCCCGAGACCTACCAGTTCGGAACCGACGAGTTCTTGGAGTTCTGCAGGGCGGTGGGGGCGGAACCCATGATCACCGTGAACGCTGGGACGGGGAGCCCGGCTGAAGCTGCGGGGTGGGTGGAGTACTGCAACGGGGACCCCTCCACGCAATACGGGAGGCTCCGAGCCTCCTACGGGCGCCGTGACCCCTGGGGGGTGAAGTACTGGTGTATCGGAAACGAGCAGTGGGGGCCCTTGGAGAAGGACTCGGGTTCGCCAGAGTACTACGCACAGAAGTTTCTCAGGTTTGCCAAGGCCATGCGCTCGGTGGACCCCGACATCAAGCTCGTGGCCTGCGGCCTCAACTTGGAGTGGGGGGAGGGGGTCTGGCCCCAGCTCCTGCCCGCCCTGCTCATCAGGCCTCTCTTCAACCCGCTCAAGCCCCTCTTCAACCCCCTCAACTGGAGGAACTGGAACGAAAGGCTGCTCAGGCTGGCCGGGCACGAGATCGACATCCTCTCCCTGCACGATTACTTCCCAGACACCGTGAAGCTCTGGCGCTGGAGACCCAAGCCCACCCCTGAAAACTTCTACTGGATTGTTTCCGGAAACATCAAAACCGAGAGGATGCTCCAGCAAATGCGGAAGAAGCTGAAGGTGACCGTCTGCCTAGATGAGTGGAACGTCAGATACGACCTCCCCTCCCACCGGCGTTGCAACTACACGCTGGCCGAGGGGCTGTACACCGCCTGCATGCTGAACTCGCTCCTCAGGGTGGAGGGGCTCTTCTGCGCCAACTACGCCCAGTTTGTCAACGCCCTCGGGATGATCGTGACCCACGAGAGGGGGGCTTACCTAGCACCGCCTGGACAGGTCTTCAGGCTCTACGCCCAAACGCTTGGGGAATTCGTCTACGAGGTTCAGGTCGATTCCCCCACCATGCGCTCTGAGAAGGGAGGGGTGACCTTCTCACTGGTGGACGCCTCTGCCACCGGCGGCAACTGGATCTCTCTCCACGTGGTGAACAGGGCGCTGGAGCCCGCTCGGCTCAAACTCGACACCGGGGGGAGGGAATTGCTCACAGTCACTGGGCCCGAGCCCTTCGCAGCTAACACACCGGAGGAGCCAGAGCGGGTGACCATTGCGAGAAAAAAAATTCGGGGGCGGGAGGTCGTGCTACCTCCGCACAGCTCGAACGCGATCGTTTTGTAAACTTTGGCAGCGAAAAAATTTGTAACTTCACTGGTATTCAGCGTGAGGAACTCGAGCTTAACGGGACTGGCCGCCCGAAGTGAAAGGAAATCGGTCAAATCTCCTCCTCGCTGAGCACCTTGATCCCATGCCGCCTCAAGAGGGCTGCGGTCACCCCGTCACCTGAGACCCTTCTCTCCCTTCCACTTACCCAGCCCACCCCACAGGAGGGACTGCCGGATTTTAGCACCGCACGCCCCACCTTAAACCTCCGGGCCAGTTCCAGCACCTCTCTCGCCCCGCGAAGGAAATTCTCCGTGACCTCCCTTCCCTCCTCATTCACCACCCTAGCCTTCCCGTCAATCACCTCCTCCCCAGCGCCGCCCACCAGCCAGTTCGGGCTTCTGGGAGTGGACAGGCCGCCCAGAACCTCCGGGCAGACGGGGAGGAAAAACGCTCCCGCTAAACTTTGAACCACCTTTTCCGAGAAAGAGTCGCTTCCATCGTACCTGCACTTGATGCCGAGCAGGCAGGCCGACACTAAAACGGGACCCCCACTGGGCAACCCAAGCGGCCGCCCCAGCACTTCTCTCTCCAGCTCCCTCGGGATCCCTATGTCCTCCACCCACACCTGCCCCGTGTACTCCTCCCTCCCGGCGAATCCGCTTTTGGCGGCATGGAAGGTGACGGTCATGCTTGCCCTCACCGCCTCCCCGCAAATCCTTCCCGTGCTGGGGTCCAGCCCCGTTGGCGTGTCCACTGCCACCACCGGCTTCCCGCTCGAATTCAGCTCCCGAACGATGGAGAGAACCGGCTCGCGCAGCTCCCCCTTCACCCCAGTCCCGAGCATCGCGTCCACTACCACATCGGCCCACCCCATCCTCTCCCTCAGATTCTCCAGAGCGGAGTAGAAGACCGTCCCGATGCCCTTCATTGCAGAGACGATCCTCCAGTTCGTTCTCGCCTCCTCCGTCCTTATCTCCGAGGGATCCCCCACGAGGACGAGTTCAACCTCGCAGCCAAGATTTCTTAGGTGCCTCGCGGCCACCATCCCGTCCCCGCCGTTGTTGCCCGTCCCAGCTAGGACCAACACCCTGCAGGGGCCAAACCTCCCCACAAGCCTCCTAGCCACGGCCGCCCCCGCGTTTTCCATGAGGAGGAGACGGGGGATCCCCATTCCCTCGGCCGCCCGATCCAGTTTAGCCATCTCCTCGCTAGTGACCGCCATTCTTACTCCTCCAGAATTCTTCCCTTGCCCACGATGTGCAGGACCCTCCACCCCCTCCGGGCCAGCTCGCGGGAGATGAACCGGCGGTGGCAGCCGCTAGGGTATCCCTCAAGGCACATGATGACCGTGGGCTTTTCCCTCGCAATCCCTTCCAACCTTCCCAGACCTTCCCTGAATTTCTTTTCCCTTGTGTAGGCCTCGTATCCTCCCCTACGGTAACCCCCCAACTCCTCCATCCAAAGGTAGGAGATCCCATGCTGTGGAAGAAACTTTTCCAATTCCTCTCTTTTGAATCCCTCATACTTGGAGGTCGGGAAAGCCCTCACATCCACCACCTGCTCTATCCCAAACTGCTTAAGCAGGGAAACGAAATCCTCAGGCCTCCGCCCACCGTAGCCGATGGTGTAAACGGCTCTCTTCAACCGGCTCGCGCTCTGGAGAGCCTGCGGTGCTCCCGCCAGGCCAGCAGCGTGGGCAGGACGAAGAAAACGGCACAGAGGCAGGCGAGAAACTCCAGGGCCACTATCTCACCGAAGACCCCGATGGCCGGCATCCTGGAGAACAGCAGGGTACCCATGGCCGCCAGCGAGGTGGAGGCCGCCCCCAGCACCGCGCCCCCTATCCTCACCATGGTCTCCCTCGTCGCCTGCTCCACGCTTTCCCCTTTTCCTATCTCCTCCATGAACCTGTGCCTGATGTGGATGGAGTAGTCGATCCCTATACCCACCAGCAGGGCGGAAACCAGGACGGTCAGGAGGTTGATGGGGATGTCGAGCGGGGTGAACATCCCCAGTCCCCAGAGGAGCGTGAGGCCCACGGGGAGCATGCAGAGGGCGGCGTCGCTCACCCTCCTGAACACGGCCCAGACGATGAGGAAGCAGCCGAGCAGGGAGATGAAGGTGGTCTTGAGCTGGGAGGACGGGAGTTCGGAGAGGAGGTCGGCGTAAACGGCGGGCATGCCCCCCACGGAGTACTGGGCGCCCTTCCCGTAGCTCCTAACCACCTCCCTGACGTTCTCCACCGCCATCTTCATCTCCTGCTCGGTCTTGCAGCGGGTGAAGAGGATGACTATCCCACCGACTGGTCTGTTTTGGTTGTCGAGTGAGAGGAGGGCGGCGTATTGGGGACCCAGCTCGGCCAGAATCCGGGCTATGGTCTCGGAGTCTTGGGGGAGCATCCCGCCGTTCCTCCTGACCACCTCTCCTGCCACGCTCATCCCGCTCTGCACAAACTTGCACCTCTGCGGAGCGTAGGTCTCTATCCTGTACATGGCGTCCAGCACCTGGGGGGAGGTGAGGTCCCCCTTCACCAGAACTATGCAGGCGCTCAGCGGGTCCTGCTCGGGCCAGAGGTGGAGGTATTTATCAGAGGTTTCTAGAGACTCCACCCCCTCCGGCAGCATTTTCTCCCACTGTATGGCCGTCCTCGCCCGAGTGGCGCTGAACGCTGCCAAAAGCGTGACCAAGAGGGCTATGGCGAGCACGATCCTGGGCTTCTTCTCCACCATCGTTCCGATGGCCGCGAGGCCCCTCTCCACTTCCTTGACGGAGAACCTGTCCACCAGCTCCTCCCTCCTCACGCCGCGGTCGAGCAGGCTCCTACAGGAGGGGAGGAAGGTCGTAGCGAGCAGGTAGGAGAATCCAATCCCCATCATGCTGAGGGAGCCGAAGTCGAAGAGGGGTCTCATGGAGGAGGTGAGCCAGGAGCCGTAGGCGAACATGGTGGTCATGCAGGAGAGGAAAACCGCCACCCCGACCGTCGCAATGGCGGTGGCCGCGGCCCTATCCTTCTCGGCCTTGAGCCTTTCCTCCGAGTACCTGTAGTTCATGTAGATGGAGTAGTCTATACCCAGACCGAGAAGCAGCGGGAAGACCCCAACCACCACGGGCGAGAACTCTATCCCGAACCAGCCCATGAGGCAGAGGACCCAGAGTATGGCGAGCCCGATGGAAAGGAGGGAGAGGGTGATGTCCCTGAATTTCCTGAAGGTGAGGAAGAGGCAGATGAGAACTAGGACCCCGGCGGTGCCAAAGAGGTAGATCCTTTCCTCGGTGATGGTGTTCAGGATGTCCTTGGAGGCGGAGTGATCACCACCCACATATGCCGCGAAAACTCCGCTCTGGCTCGCGTGAGACTTGACTATTTTTTCGAGTTTCCTAGCGCTACTGATTTCCTCGGAACTCGAAAGCTTGGCCACCCTGTAAACCAGCCTGGCCACCATCCGATTTTCGTTTTCGTTCTCCTTCACGTGCGCCATGAGCTCCGCCCGGACCACCTCGTTGGAAAGCAGCTCGTTCAGCTTGGCAGCAAGTTCCTCGCCCCTGGGAAAATTCTCGCCGAGCCTGTTCTCGATGGGATAGAGATAGTCGTACATGGGCGCCAGCAGGTAACCCCTCAGCTGGTTCTCCAAGTCCACCTTCATGTCGTGAACCGCCTCCACACAGGCTGGGCTCAGGACGTTGTCGGACTCGATGAGAATGATCTCGGAGCTGATGCCCCCTAGCATGTTCTCCACCTCGAGGGTGGTTCGGGTGGACTCATAGGTGGAGGGCAGAAAGCTCCTCAGCTCCACGTTGAAGGTGAGCTTTGTTAGGCCTGGGGCGAGGCACACGGTGGCGAGCATGACCCCGAGGAGCACGGTGCGCGGATGCCTCCCCACCACCCCCGCCACCTTCCCGGCGTTCAGGAAGAAGAGGACACATATCACCAGCACGAGAGCGGGTGGGACGAAAGAGGAGGCGGGGACCCCGGGGTTGAAAACGGCGCATAAAGCGATGTATATCAGAACGGCCACTATCACGAGGAGGAGGGAGCGCTCCTCCAACTTGGCCTTGCTCATCTTCTCGTGAAGAAAAAAGTATAAAAGAACATCAGCCCGATTGGGGATGCAAAAGCTGATTCCGGTCCTCGTCGTGATAGTGGTGTTGGCTGGGGTGGGCGCATTCATGTTCCTGCGGAAACCCTCCGCCGAAGTCACGTATATCGTGGAAGACCTTCTAGTCTACCCCGAGAACGCTCCCGCCGGCGGCACGGTCTATGTCACAGCCGTTGTGAGATCCCTCAAAGCGGGCTCGGCCGACATAATTTTCGAAATCGGCGGCGAGTCCTTCCCCCAGTCGATCGAGTTCGAGAATGAGGAACAGGTGCTGCCAGTGGAATTCCGGTACATCGCTCCCTCCTATGTCGGTCCTGTGCAGGTGAAAGTGGGGGAGGTTTCAAAAACTGTAAATGTGAGGGAGGCTAGACCAGCATCCTTCAGGGTCACCAAGCTGATAGGACCGAGCGAAGCGGTGAGGGGAAAGGAGGTGGAGGTTACCGCGGAGGTGGTAAACGAGGGAGAAACCCAAGGAACCTACCGGGGAGAACTCAAGCTTGAGGGCAGCGTTATCAAGGCGGTCCCCCCTGTCACCGTCGGACCGGGGGAGAGAAAAATCATCAGCTTCAAGTTCACCGCCAACCAGGGGGGATCCCTGACCATCGAGAACTACACGGGGTCGCTTTCTCTGAACGTGGTGGAGCCCTACTGCAGGCTGGAGTACTTGGCCCTCGAGGCCCCCTCCACCGCTTATGAAGGAGACGTGGAGGTGGAAGTCAGGGTGAAAAACGTTGGAAATGTAGAAAACGAGTTCTCCATCACGCTCAACCCTGCCCCAACCAAGTACTACCCGGGCCAGCGCCTCCGGCTCGCACCTGGGGAAGAGAAAATCGTCACGGCCACTTACAGCATGAGTGCGGGTAACTACACCATACAGGCGGGGACTCTGAGCGCATCCGTGAGTGTGCAACCCGCGCCAGCCGTGAAGGTGAAGGAGATAACCGTCCCGCAGCTCGCCGTGATGGGAAGCCAAGTGTCTGTTAAGGTCAAGGTTTCCGGAACCGGAACCTTCACGGGGCGCCCAAATGTGGAGATCGAGGGTAACCCCGTCTCCCCCTCGCCAAGCGAAGTCTCGGTGTCGGTGTCGGCCGGAGAGGAGAAGGAAGTCACGGTCACCTTCGCGGCCGACCGTAAGGGTCTTTGCACCTTCGAGCTTGGAGGGAAAAAGAAGAGCTTCCCGGTGGTGGGGTACCAAGAGGTTTACCTGCCGGGCGACTACATCAAGTATTCCTACACGAGCAGCACGAGCATCCCGCAGCTCGGGCAGGGGCTCCAAGACTCGGGGGAGTTCCTCCTGAAGTACGAGGGAAAGGAAAACGTTGGGGCGACGGAATGCAGAAAGATAAAGAGGGAGATCACCTCCTCCAAGCTGTACCCGGGGGGCGGGAACTATGATCTGCTGTACTCCCCCGACACGGACAGGGCGGGGTTCCTCTACCAAGCCTTCAGCTACAGGGGGGGAAGCGTTGCCTCAGAGCTCCTGTATGACACCCCTCTCAAGATTCTCTCCTTCCCGCTAAACCAAGGACCCAACGCGAGCGGTAGCGCCAGCACAACCATCAAGAACTACCAGCCCATCGAACTCTCGGTTGCCGGAAACTGCACCTCCGAGAGCAGGGTTGAGAGGCTCGAAAACATAACGGTGGCGGGGAAGACGGTGGAGGCCATAAAGATGGTCATCACTCTCCGAGTCACCGGTAACGCAACCTTCAGGGGACAGACCAACCCAGTGGACTCCACCACGATCATCACCCGCTACGTCAACCAGGCGGGCGTGGTTCTGAAGGAGAAGACGGAAACGACCTCCCGCACCAAGTACTCGGGCATCGACATAACCCTAATCGACATTCAGGAGATAACCCTGAAGGAGCTCCATCTCTCCCGCCTGAGCAGTCTATAGAATTCCGGGGCGGAGGTTCTCCTGGGGCTGAGCACAGTTCTCCACCCAGATTCTGAGGAGGAGCTTGTTCAGGGTTATGGGAAAGTAGATGTCCACGGAGGTTTCGGCGGGGACCACCACTTCCTTCTGGAGGGGGCTGTCCTCCACCCAGACTCTGATCTCCTTCCGGCCGGCGACCTCGGAGTGGTTGGTCAGCGACACCCTGACGAAGGCCGTCTCCCAGAGCTTGGCGTCTATGGGCTCGACTGTGAAAGAGGTGATTTCTATTTGCGCGTTCTCCGAGACCTCTGCCGGCTGGACGTAGAAGGTAATGCTCGTGTTGTCGAACTCCAGCGTGTGCCAGCCGGCGGGGAAGGCGCGGGTGAAGTAAAAGTTTCTCATATCCCCCCTCACCTTGAACTCTTCCTCGCAGCTCTCGTTGTCCACCCGGAAGCTCATCCTGCAGGTCCCGGCCACGGTGAGCTTCCTGACCAAGAACTTGGCCACAACCTCACCGTTCTCAATCCTGCCACTTTCCCCTGGCGCCATGGAAACGTACTCGACCGAAAAGGCGGGTTCCGGAAACTTGGCCGAGAACTGGGCAACGAAACAGGAAAGAGCAAGGAGCAGGAGAACCGAGATGAAGACCTCGTTTCTCATAGCCAGATAACGCCGGACGTTATTAATCCGAAAGGGTCGCGCCCTGGAGGGTGACGGTGTCGGGATCGGTGAGGGTGAGCTGGAAGGTCCCCCCGTACCAACTCAGCGGATCGTGCGTCCACACCTCTGAGTCCACCCTATCCTTGACCAGCCCATACCTGCGGGAATACCACATCGTTCCGCTCCTCGTGACATG
Source organism: Hadarchaeota archaeon (SeqCode) (assembly GCA_964632175.1). Classification (GTDB taxonomy): domain Archaea; phylum Hadarchaeota; class Hadarchaeia; order Hadarchaeales; family JAWBSP01; genus JAWBSP01. The sequence continues at coordinate 1,070 of CAZWBJ010000015.1, read as the reverse complement.
AACCATGGTGGGTGCATCCGTGAAGGTGTAGGTTATAGCCCCCATGAGAGCGGAGGCCGTCCCAGTGACCTTCCCGTACCCGTCTATCCTCAGGGTGTAGTTGAAAGCCACGCAGGTTCCGAAAGGCTCAACGTTCTCGAGGTCTATGCTGTACGGGTCGGCTGAGAGATTTACCGTGAGGGGGGAGTAATACTCGACCTCGCAGATCCCCATCCGGCTCGCCGACCAGACCCGGATGTACCTCTTTTCTTTCTGGCTGAAGAAGTACTCGTTCCACCCGGCGATCGGCTGCTGGGTCACGGTGAGCACGTTCTCCCAGGGGCCGTCGGGGTTATCGCTCGCCTGGATGGTAAAGCTCGAGGGCCTCAAGCTCGAGTCGGTGGACCAGTATATCCTCAACCCGTCGAACAGCCTGCTCGAGCCAAGGTCCCAAACGCACCAGGCCTCCGGCTGACCGGGCAGGGAACGCCATGCCGTGTCCGTTTTCTTATCGATGGAGTTCTCGGGGGGATAAATCACGCTCTCCCGGATCCTTATGTTCCACTTAAAGCTGACGGACTCCGCCCCCGAGGGGAAGTTGGCTGGGAAGCTGAAGTTGTCTATGTCGCCAGGATATTGGATTCTCCTTCCGCTCCCGGTCTCAGAGGAGTAGTAGAAGGTGTTGCCAGAGGCACTCAACCAGAAAGCCGCCCAGTACCAGGTGTCTGGATCCAGACCTGTCGTGGGGATGGAGAAATCGGACCACGGCTTCGTGACGGCCTGCTTAACCGACTGGCACAGCAGGGTACCCGGCTCACCGTTGTTGTCCGTGTAAATGGCCACCCTGCCGAACCCGACCTCGGCATATACGTTGAGGCCCAGCTGGACCGCATTCCAAGTGCGGGGAGGAGTCTTGAACCTGACTGCATAGATATAGCCGTTCTCCGGCGAGGAGGTCAGGGAGCCGCTACTCACCACGAGCTCCCCGTCGATGCTCGAAGCCTTGGGCGCGGAGGCGGGATTCATGACACCGCCCACAATTTTTTCGTTTGCGCTCTTCACGAACTGAATCTCCCTAGCATAACTCGTCC
>CAZWBJ010000014.1:0-26093 GCA_964632175.1 Hadarchaeota archaeon (SeqCode) | reverse complement strand
ACCTGCCTTTCTCGCCAGCTGAAGGGGGATGGTCTCTATGTCCCCCTCCAGACCGAAGTAGCTCGAGAACTTCTGAGTGGTCCTCAACACCTTCGTCCTTTGGTAGCTCCTGGCCTCCACGAACCCCAGCATCTCCAGCAGCCTGAGATGATCATAAATGCGCTTCCCCCTTGCCTTCGCCAGCTCGGACTGGAGAACGGGCTGCTTGTATGCCAGGAGGGAGAGGGTTTTCAGGACCCCCTTTGAGAGCCTGACCTTGGGGATGAAGCCCTCCAGTTTGGAGAGGTAGTTTTCCCTGAGGCGGAGGGAGAGCACCTGGCCGCTCTGGACCAGCTTGAAGGGACCCTTCTTCTCCTCGAGCCGCGCCGCCAGCTTTTCCACGAGCTTCTCGAGGTAGGTCTGGGAGGAGGTGCCCACAACCCTCTTCGCCTCCTTCAGGGAAAGGAAGCCCTCGCGCGCATAAAGCGCCGCCTCCAGAAGTCTGCAGTCCTCCTCAAACCCCATCTCTTCTCACCTCCACCCTCACTTCAGGGCCCTCCTGCGTGAGGAGCACCTTGCCCTCGGACGCCAAGTAAAGGAGGAGCACGAACAGCCTCACCGCAGCCATCCTCCCCCTCCCCTCCAGCAGCTCCGAAAACTTGGGGTTTCCCCCGAGCCGCTGGAGCCTCGCGTAAAGCGACTCCATGAGCACCTCGATGTTCCTCTCGAAGTCGCTTAGAGGCAGGAACTCTGGGGTTGGCTGCGACCTTCTTCTGAGGGGGAGCCTGTGAACCCCCGCCTCGCTGAGCGCCTCCCTGAGCGCCGCTAGGAGTTCCTCGAGCTGGATCCTCCGGGGGCTGTACTTGACCACAGCCAAGGGGCCCAGATCCGGGAGTTCTGGGATTTCCTCGTCCTCTGGGAACTGAGCGTGGCCATTCCCGTCGAAATCGCCCGACTTCAGCCTAAGGAGCGTGGATGCCGAGAGGATTCCCCTCCCGCAGGTGCGGAGGTCCATCTCCCCCAGCCTACCCAGCCAGGGGTCCATCACCCTTCCGATCTCCACCTCCCAAGGGTCGAGCCTGCCCTCCACCACCAGCTCTAGCAGGATTTCGAAGGGATCCTCCATCAGTCCCCGAACCTCCTCAGGTCCAGCGAGTAGACCTGGGAAATGCCGTTCTGCTTCGTCACCCCCAGGAGCCTGTTCGTGACGGCCATCATCGCCTCCCTGAAGGTGACGACGATGAGCTGCGAGTTCTTGCTGTACTCTTTCAAGAGCTGGGCCACTCTTTGGACGTTCACTGGATCGAGGCTTGCGTCTACCTCATCGAACACATACAGGGCGGAGGGCTTTACCCGCTGAAGGGCGAAGATGAAAGCCAGCGTGACCAGCGTCCTCTCTCCCCCGGAAAGCCCGAAGATGTCCCTCTCGGGCGCCTCCTTCCCGAACCTGGCCCTCACCTCTATCCCCCCTGCAAACGGGTCCTCGGGCACCTCTAGCACCAGTCTGGCATCACCCCCCGGCTGCAGCCTCTGGAAGACCCGCGAGAAGTTATCGCTCACCCGCTCAAAGACCTCCATAAAGACCTCCCTCTTCCTCCTCTCCACCTCCCGTAGCGCCTCCTCGATCTTCGCCTTTTCCTCCACCAGCTTCTGGTGGTGCTTGAGGGCCTCCTGGTATTGCTCGTTCTGCTTCGAGAACTCCTCCTCCGCCCCGAGGTTTATCTTCCCCAGCTGCTCCTTCTCCACCCTCAACTCCTCCCTCCTGCGCTCGAGCTCGGAGGCTTTCAGACCCCGCGGGACCTGCACCGCCTTCAGATGCCTCATGCGCTCCTCCAGCCTGCCCTTCTCCTCGCGGAGGCTGGAAATTCTGGACTGCAGGGGGGAGAGCTGCAGGGAGAGTTTTGACTCCTTTGCCCTCAGGAGCCGTAGGCGGGACCCGATTTCGGCCGCGGCTTTCCGCATCTTGGAAATTTCACTTCTCTTTTTCTCCAGCTCCTTGGATTTCTCCCTAAACTTTGACCTCGCCTCTTCCAGTTTCCTCCTGAGTTCCGCAACCTTGGAAACCGTCTTCTGGTACTCCAGCTGAGGAAGCTCCGGAATATTGCTGCCCTCCAGCCGGGAGAGGACCCCATCGATTCTCTCTAAAATTTCCCCAAGCCGCCGCAGCTCTTTCCGGATCTCCTCCAAGGAACTTGCCGCCTCGATCTTCCGGCGGATGGTCCTGAACTCCTCCAGAAGGGAGCGGAACTCAATGAGGGGTTTTGCCTCCCCCATCCTTCTCTCCAGCTCTTCCTTCCTCCGCTCCTCCTCCGCCAGCAGCTCCCTCAGCTGGTCGATGGCCCCCCTCAGCCTCTCCTGCTCTTGGAAGAGTTTCCCCCTCTCCTTCCTCTGGATGAGCTCCTCGAGCCCGCTCTTTTTTGTCTCCAGCTCACGGATCTCCTTTCTGACCCCCTCTAGGAATTTCTCCACCGAAACTTTCCGCCGCTCCTCCTCCCTCAGCTCCCTCTCCACCCTCTCAAGCTCCCGCCTGTAACGCCAGTACTCCATCCCGGAGAGCCACGCCTCTATCTGCTCAAGCTCCCTTTCGATTTCCCTGTACCTGCTCAGCCTCTCCCTGGCCGCTTGGAGTTCCCTCACCCTCTCCTCCAGTACCCTCAGCTCCGCCTCCCTCACCTCCAAGTTCTTCTGTACCTCCTGCAGCTCCTGAAGGGCCTTGGTTTTCTTCTCCTCGAACTCGGCCACACCCGCCATCTCATCGATCAGCTGCCTGCGCTCGAGCGGCGACATGCGGGCGAGCTTGTCCATCTCCCCCTGAAAGATGAAGCTGTACTCGCCGAGCGAAAAGTTGCTGGAACCTATGAGCTCCACCAGCTCCTGCCTGCTGGACCTCCTGCCGTTGATGTAGTAGGCACACCTCCCCTGCCTGTCCACCCTCCGGGTTATCACCACCTCACTGGCGTTAAGTGGGATGCCTCCGTCCCGATTGTCGAGGTAGAGGGAGACCTCGGCGAAGGGAGCAGGCTTGAAACCGTTGCCCCCCGAAAACAGGAGATCGGAGAATCTTTCCGCCCTCATCTGCTTGGCACTCATCTCCCCGATCACGAAACGCAGGGCCTCTACGAGGGAGCTCTTACCCGAACCATTCTTTCCCGTAATCCCGGTGAAACTTGGGTCGAAAGAAACGGAGGTTTTAAAATTACCGAAAGACTTGAAGCCCCGCAGCTCCAGCCGACTTACATATACCACGCGTTTTCCTCCTCACCCCCGCTAGCCTTACTATATACTGACCTCTCCCCCTAAAAGTTTTTGGGGATTCCGCTATTCTTAAAGTTGACCCTCAGATGGGAGAATGAAAACCGGAATCATAGGCGGATCTGGGGTTTACTCCCTCGAACTCGAGCGCCCCAAAAGGCTACTGGTGCGCACCCCCTACGGAAGGGTGGAGTTGGAGGAGGGACTCCTCTCGGGGAAAGAAATCGCCTTCCTACCGCGACATGGCCGGCGGCACGGGGTCCCCCCCCATCTGGTGAACTACCGGGCCAACCTCTGGGCGCTGAAGGAGAGGGGGGTGGAAAGGGTCATAGGGATCGGTGCCTGCGGCTCCCTTGATCCCGGAATCAAACCTGGGGACCTACTCCTCTTCCGACAGTTCCTGGACTTCACGAAGGGGCGGCCCTCCACCTTCTTTGAGGGTGGAAGGAGAGGGGTGGCGCATGTGGACATGACGGAGCCCTACTGCCCCGAACTCACCTCCCTCCTCTTCCAAACGGCGAAAGAACTCGGCCTGCCCGTACACGACGGCATCACCTACGCCTGCACCGAGGGGCCGAGGTTCGAGACCCCTGCTGAGATCCGGATGCTGAGGATGCTGGGGGCCCAGGTGGTGGGGATGACCGGCGTCCCAGAGTGTGTGCTTGCCAGGGAGCTTGAGCTCTGCTATGCTGGGCTCGGCATCGTCACCAACCCTGCGGCGGGGCTCTCGGGAAAGAGGCTCACCCACACCGAGGTCATCGAGCAGGTTTCAAGCCTAAGGGAAAAGCTCACAAAGCTCCTCTCGCTTGCCCTTCAAAAGATGCCCGAGGAGAGAAGGTGCGGGTGCGGTGGAGCCCTAGAGGGCGCCCTAGCTACTCGAAGAGCTCCTCGTAGTACTCGATAGGCTCGGCCTCCACCACCTCCACCCTTTCCTTCTTCCGTTTCTTGACCTCCACCACCGGGACCTCCTCGAGCTTCTTTCCCTTCTCGGCTATCCTGTACGACTTGCTCCTTCCCCTAAGTTCCACTATCTTACCACAGAAGTGGCAGCGGAGCTTAGCCCTCCCCTTCACCTTCTCTGGCAAGAGCATTCCCCCGCACTTGGGACAGAACTCCATGGATTGATTGTTGTTTAATCATGCTTTATAAAGCTTTTGCTCTCCCCTCACAAACGCCGGATTATCCTTCTCCCCTTCGCGTATAAGCACCTGAAATCGCCCCGGCTCGCCCGGTTGACGACCGTCGCGATGACCCTCCGGGCATCCCAAAAGACATCGCTCAAAACCATGAAGGTCGCCTCGGCCCCCTCCTCGAGCGAACCCCAGGAAAGCCGGAAGAAGCTCGCCGGCTCCACCGTGGCCGCAGCCAGAAGCCTCCTAGCCTCTTCCTCCCCCGCCCTGCTATTCTCCTTCCTCACGAGAGCCCAAGCAAAGGAAAGCTCAGAAAACATGTCTGGCTCCGCCACCATGACATTATCGGTTCCCAGGAAGAACCGGACACCCAGATCGAGGGCCCGGGAGATGGGCGGGGACCCGCAGCCCAGCAGATGGTTGGATCTGGGGCAGAAAACTATGGGTACCCTGCTTCTCGCAAGTAGCTTGTAGTCCTCCTCGCTCGCCCAAGTTCCGTGCACGAGGAAGGAGGGGTTGAACTCCAGGGCCCTCTGGACTTCCCCCCTCCCGAACTCCCTCACCGAGCCCTCCTCGGCCTCCCTAGTCTCCGAAACGTGGACCGACAGGAACTTTCCCTCTGGGGGAATCAACCCCCTGAACTTCTCCATCGCCTCCAGCGAGGGGAACCCCAGCCCGTCCGACCATTTAAGGACCTCCTGCGGGCTGCCGTCAGGCCTCCCCAATATGACGGATCTAAGCGGGGGAGTGGAGAGGCGCCTGAGACGTTTAACACCCGCCACCCCCCCCTCCCTGAAGTCGCAGTGCGCGAGCGTCCCCGCCTCCAACATCCTCGCCAGGGTCTCTCTGATGGCCTCCGAAACCTTCCGCCTTGGGAGCTCTTCAATTCGGAACTTTACCCCCCTAGGCCCCACCACCTCTTCTTGGGTTTTTCCCAAGTACTCTTCCCTCAGGGGGGAATCGCCCACGTGGGTGTGGGAGTTGACGAAGGGGGGAAGAACCAGACCGTGCTTCAGGTCGATGCAGCTCCCCTTCTTTGGCGGGAAACCCCTGAATATCCTTTCGATTCTTCCCTCCCTGAGAACCAAAGTCCCCCTAGAGACCTCCAGCTCCCTCCCCTCCAAAATGAGCGCGTTGCAGAGCACCTGCATTTGAAACTACGCAGAGTAATTAAGTGAGGCTACTCGTCTACCACACTCGGGAGTGCGACCCCCGCCGCTGCACCGCCCTACGGCTCCACCGGTTCGGGAGGGTGGAGCTGCTTTTTAACCCGCGCGACATACCCAAGGGGGCCGTCCTTCTCGACCCCTTCTCGGAAAAGGCGCTCTCGAGGGAAGATCTCCCCCTCGCGGAGGAAAGGGGGCTGGTTGCCCTAGACTGCTCCTGGAAGCGCATAAGGGAGTCGGCCTTCAGGAGGGGAATGGCTGGGAGGTGCCTGCCCTACCTGCTGGCCGCCAACCCCACTAACTTCGGCAAGCCCACGCTGCTCAGCACCGCCGAGGCTCTGGCCGCGGCACTTTACATCCTGGGGGAGAGGGAGCTCTCTAGGGAAATCCTGAAGGGGTTCAAGTGGGGGGAGAGCTTCTTCCAGCTGAACCGGGAGATGCTCGAGCGTTACAGCCAGTGCCGGAACAGCTCGGAAATCGTGGGGGCTCAAAAGGAGTTTTTACCCGAGGAGGGAGGGTAGGATGAGGAGAAGGGAGGAAAGGGGACCACCTGCCGGAGCCGGCCTCATCAGGTACTTCTCGGAGGAGGGGGAAGGGATCAAGATATCCCCCAAGCTCGTGGCCTGCTTCGCCATCGGTTTTATCCTCTTCGAGATCCTACTCAGGTTTGTTGGGAAGGGGCTGCTCGGGTTCTAGCCTAAGGGATCTCAGCCTCTCGATCCTCTTCTGGGTCGGCGGGTGAGTGGAGAAGAGTTCCAGGAGACCTACCCCCCTGAAGGGGTTGACGATGAAGAGGTGGGAGGTGGAGGGGTTTCCCCCCTCCATGGGCACCATCGAGACGGACCTCTCAAGCTTTGCAAGTGCCCCCGCAAGGGCCTCCGGCTTCCCGGATATTCTCGCCCCCTCCTCGTCCGCCCCGTACTCCCTGGTTCGGGAAACCGCCAGCCTTATCAGGAGGGCGGCTATGGGCACCAGGATCAGGATGAGCAGGTAAAGGAGCGAGTTCCCCTCCCTCCTCTCCCGGCCGAACATGAGCTGGTACCTCCCCATGAGCGCTAGGTAGGAAATGGCCGCCGCCAACATGGCCGCCGCCGTCCCTATGAGCATGTCCCTGTTCCGGACATGGGCGAGCTCGTGCCCCAGCACCCCCTCCAGCTCCTCCTCGTTGAAGAGGCGGAGGGCCCCTTCCGTGACCACTACTGCAGCGTGCTTGGGGCTCCTCCCCGTGGCGAAAGCGTTGGGGGTGTTGATGGGTGCGATGCCGATCTTCGGCTTGGGGAGGCCCGCCCTCTTGGCCAGCCTGAAAACTATGGAATGAAGGCTGGGCTGCTCCGACTCGCTCACTATTCTAACCCTGTAGAGCCTCAGAACCCACCTGTCGGAGAACCAGAAGGAGAAGAGGTTCATCAAAAGGGCCAGCAGGAAGGCCGTGGTGAGGGTGAAGGTCGGGCTGAGGCCGGTGAGCCTGGAAATGATTCCCCCCACTAGCATAAACAGCAGGGACAGCCCGAAGAGCAGCGCCAGCGTCCTAACAAGGAGACCCATTACTTCCCCCTCACCCGCTGCCTTAAATACGCTCCACTATATTCCCGGTGCCAAGTTTTGATGCGCGTGATTTTCCTGGGGAGGAGGCGAAGACCCTACATGACCTATGCCCTGATCCTAGCCAACGTGCTCGTCTACCTCCTCACCTCGCTGGAGAACTCGTTGGTGGAAACCTCCTCCGCTTGGATTGAAACCCTGGCCTATGTTCCCACCCTGAGCACCTCCCCCCGACAGTGGTACAGGCTCCTCTCCTCCATGTTCACGCATGCGGACTTCTTCCACATCTTCTTCAACATGTACTTCCTGTACATCTTCGGGAGGGAGGTGGAGGTGAGGCTGGGTCGCTCCAGATACCTCCTCCTCTACCTGCTCTCGGGACTGGCTGCCACCGCCTTCCACACCGCCTTCACACCGGTAAGCGGCTCGCTGGGACTGGTGATACCCACCGTCGGTGCGTCGGGAGCCATAAGTGGCATCCTCGCCTCCCACATGTTCATGTTTCCGGGGAGGAGGTTGGCTGCCTGGATTTTCCCGCTCCCGCCCGTGGTGATATCCTCCAGCTACTACCTCCTTCTCTGGTTCGCGATGCAGGTGGGCTACGGATATGCTAGGTTTGAAACCGGGACCGCTTTTTTCGCACACGCTGGAGGTTTTGTGGCTGGGATTTCTCTCCTTTACCTCCTCTTAAAGCGTGCCGGGTACCACCCGCCGGCAGAACACGGAGGTCTAGGTGCGGTGCCTAAGGTGGCAATGTCCCTCCTTGTGCTGGCCCTAGCCGGGGGGGCCGTGTACTCCTTCCTCGCCGCCAGCCGCCTCACCGGGGTGTACCTCTTTCAACTCCACACCGTTCGGGACGGGCACTCCAGCGAGGACCAAGCTGTGTACACCATGTTCGAGAACGAAACGGTCTCGCCCTCTCGCGGCGACCCGCGCGTCGTCTTCAACAGGTTTGTCTGGTCGGGGCTACTCCAGTACCGTCCCTCCTACACCAACCCCAACTTCGAAATCTCCACAACCGTGGTACCACCGGGCGCGTCGATCGAGCTTAACCTTTCTGTGAGGGGATCCATCAAATACAACTCGTCTGAAATTCTGGAATCCTTTGAGGGGAAGGTCCTCACCGATGTCCTGCTCACAGACCCGCTCGGGAGGCTGAGGGGTATAGAAAGAGATGTGGAATACACGGTTTCTATAAGCTCGGAAGAGGTCGCGGGGAATGTTGGCAGAATCGTGGTCAGCCCCTTGGCGCTGCTCTCGGCTGTGACGGCTGTGGCCTCTTTCATCATAACGGCAACTAGGAGCGACGAACTGGTCGCGAGGGAGCCTCACCCCAGTGGCTGGCCTGTAGTTCCGATTTGAATTCCTCCACAAAGGACTCGAGCCACCTCACCCTGTCCCTTACACGCTCTCCCTTCCTCCAAGCCTCAACGAACCTCTTCACCGCCTCCTGAGCGGTGGTATGGGTCAGGTCCAGCTCAAACACCTTCCCCTCCCCGTGCCTCTCCAGGCTTTCAACCAGGATCAGGTCTAGGGCCTCGGCCTCTAGGTTGTCCCATAACTTCTTTCCCTTGTACCCCCTCGCCCTGAGCCTCCGCTCGAGCACCTTGGGATGCAGCCTCAGAACCACCACCGCCGACAGCCGTTCCGGGGGGAGATGATGGGAGAGATGGCCTTCCACCACCAGATCCCCCCAGCTCTCCTTGGAGAACTCCTTGGCGAGTCTCCGGCAATCTACTTCAAGAGTTCCATCCTTCGCAGGCCTTCCCAGCCCCCTCTCCTTAATCCACTCGTTGAGTCTCAGCAACCTCACCCCCAACCTCTTGGCCAAAAGGCGGGCGAAGGTGGACTTTCCTACCCCCGGTGTCCCCGTGACCGCGATGATCAGCGGCGCCCCTCCCTCAAATCTATGGTGTCCCAAATGTCTGGACCCGTCGAGATCAGGGTTACGGGAACGCCCACCTTTTCCTCCACCTCCCTGACGAATCTCTGGGCCTCAGAGGGGAGGTTCTCAAACCTCCTCGTGGGGGGAAAGCGGAACAGCCTGTCGATGCAGGTGAGTGCGAGCTGGGTGGCCCCGTTTATCATACTTGCCCTCTTGGCCATCTCGAAGTCAAACTTCCCCACCCTCCTCCTTCTGCCCGTCACCGTCCCGTGCTCCACTATCCCCATCCTCTCTGCCTCCTCCTGAGAGATCTCGGTGGGGAAGGGACCGTTACCGACGCGGGTGGGGTAAGCCTTGAAAACAAGGAGGACCTCATCCACTTCGGTGGGACCGAGCCCAACATCCGCTGCCAGCGTGCTTGCGGTGGTGTCTTTACTGGTCACGAAGGGGTAGGTTCCGTGGATGAGGGAGAGCCCAAACCCCTGGGAACCCTCCACCAGAACGTCCCCGCCCTTCTCCATCATCCGATGCAGCTCGAGGGGAACATCCGTCAGAAAAGGCCGGAGCTCCGGCACTTCTGACGCGAGCCTCGCCTCCCTTCTCACCCTGGCGACGTTGGCGGGACCGCAGCCCGTTCCGGTGGTCCCGATTTTTCCCCCAGTGGCCCTGTCCTCCTCCACATGCCGCTGCTCTATGATCGCGCAGTTCCGATCCACCCCCAGCCTCGCCCCGCAGCCCGTCTCCTCCACTTCCTTCAGCAGGACTTGGGGATCAACGAGCGTCCCTGGTCCGATGAGGAGCCGGCACTTTTCGTTCACGAAGGCGCACGGCACCTGCCTGAGCCCATACCTTTTGCCACCGAAATAGACAGTATGCCCCGCGTTGGGGCCCACACCCGCCCTCGCCACCACTGCCGGATGGTCCTTGAGGGAGAGATAGCCCACAATCTTCCCTTTCCCCTCATCCCCCCACTGACCCCCAGCTACTATGGTGACAACCATTCCCCCTTCCGCGCGAAAAACTTTATGCTTGAAAAAAGAAATTTTGGATGGTTTTAGATTTAACCGTCATCGCCACGGTGGGTGGGGAAGGTACTAGGCTGTATCCCTTGACTCTGGATAAGCCCAAGTGCCTGGTCAACCTGGTCGGGAGAGCCATTGTGGCCAGAACCTTCGAGTCTCTGGCCCTGCAGGGATGCAGGGACTTCATCATAGCAAGCAAGGGTGCGGAAATCACCCAGAGATTGAAGGAGTACTTCAAGGATGGGGCGGGTTTCTCCGCCAGACTCAAGCTCGACCCGCCGGCTCTCTTCAGGTACCAGAACAACTACCTCGACAAGGGAAGCGCCGACTCACTCAGACACAACCTGGAGAGGTACGACATCAAAAACGATATCCTGGTGATAGCGGGTGACAGCGTTTTCGAGCTCCCCCTACAGGAGATGCTGGAGTACCACCGGCAGAAGGGGGGGATCGCCACCATAGGACTGAAGAGGATAGAGGGAGATCTCTCACCCTTCGGGGTGGCGAAGGTGAACGAGCAGATGAGGATAGAGAAGTTCGTCGAAAAGCCCCAACCGGGACAGGCCCCTTCCAACCTCGTGAACACGGCTATCTACCTCTTTTCGCCCGAGATAAGGGAGGTCCTCCGGAAGATGGGAGACAAGGCCAAGGACATCGGGGGGGATCTCCTCCCCTACCTAGCGGAGAACAGATATCCCATGTACGGCTTTGAAATCAAGGGCTACTGGACGGACATCGGGTTTCCCGAGAGCTACCTCAACACCGTTCAGGCCCTCCTCCACCAGACCTTCAAACCCTTCTCGCTGGGGGAAAGCGTCGGGGAAGGTCTGTGGATCCACCACAGCACCTGGGAGGCGATAAAGAAGAAAGTGGAGAGGGGGAGAATCGTTCTAAAACCGCCGGTTAAAATCGGGGCTGACTGCAGGATAGGGGAGGGAGTGGTGATAGAGAGTTCCTTCGTGGGGGACTGCGTCGAGATAGGGGACAACTCCCACCTTCTGGGGTCGGTGGTTCTGGACTTCGCCAACATAGGAAGGAATGTGAGGCTCAACGGTGCCATAGTGGGGGAGTACGCCGAGATCGGGGAGGGTTCGATCATAGATAGGAGCCTTCCGGTTGAGTTCGCCTCAGGGACCCCCGACATGGTTCCCGTGGTGGGGGGGAATGTTTCCATCTTCGAGCGGTCGGTTCTGGGTCCCAAGAAGAGGGTCTGCCGGCTGAGGGATTCAATGAGGGTCCTTGTCACCGGGCGCTTTAAGGAACTCGGGTACGACTCGAGGAACTTTTACTTCATGGAAATCTAGTTCAAAAGCCTGGAGAAAACTTTTAGGTGAGAACCTGCTCCGCCCCGGGGAGAGCCGACTTTCTCAACACGCACCAGGATTATAAAGGGCTGCCGGTGGTGCCCGCCGCCCTGAACCTCCGGACCTACTGCCGGGGAAAGCCCTCCCAGAGCTTCAGGATCAAGTCCCTCAACCTTGAGAGGATGGGGGAGGACAGCGAGGATAACTTCGAGGTAAAGGTAAACCCCATGGAGCGGGGATGGTTCGGGAATTACTTTAGGGGAGTGGTGAACGTGTTGCTGCGGAGAGGATACCCGATCGGCGGAATGGAGGTGACGGTGGAAAGCGAGGTGCCAGTGGGGTCGGGGCTGTCAAGTTCGGCGGCCCTAGAGGTCTCCTTCCTCAAGCTGCTTGACTCCACCTACGGGCTTGGATTGAGCAAGAGGGAAATCGCCGAGCTCGCCTTCGAGGCGGAGACGAAGGAGGTTGGGGTGCCGTGCGGCAGGCTGGATCAGTACGGGTGCTCCTTCGGGGGAATCATAAAGCTTGAATGCCGGCCCCCCTTCAACGTGGAGGAGCTTCCAGCTAGGAACCTCATCTTTGCCGTTATTGACTCGGGCATCAGGCACTCAACGGGGGAGATACACCCCGTGCGCCAGAGGGAGATCAACGAGGGGCTCGAGATCCTCGCCGAGAGGGTGAAGGGACTGGGAAGAACCTACAACACTGTGGAGTGGGAGAGGCTGAAGGAGGAGGAACTCGCGCCCTACCTGGACGAGCTGCCACCCAAGCCACGCATGCGCATCCTCTTCACGCTGAGGGAGCAGCGGTCCACGGAACTTGGACTGAGGATCCTGCGGGGGGAGGCAATACCGGAGAAGGAGCGTGTCCAACTCTTCGGCCCGATGGGGAAAAAACTCGAGGGGCTGAAACTTCTAGGAGAATTGATGAATCAACAGCATGCCCTCCTGAGGGATCTGTACGAGGTGAGCCTCCCTCAGCTTGAACGCCTGAGGGAGGCCTGCCTCGAGGCCGGGGCCCTGGGGGTAAAGCTCTCAGGGGCAGGGATGGGGGGCAGCCTGATAGCCCTTGTTGAAACGGAGGAGGTGGGAAAGAAAGTGGTGGAGGAGGCGATAGGCGAAGGTGCTAGAGCGGGATGGGTGTCGGGAATCGGGGAGGGTGTGAGAGAGGAATGAAGCTCTTGGACTCCGTGCTGGAGCGAATCAGACCGAGCGAGGAGGACCGCCGGAGGCTGGAGGAGGTGGTGAGCACGCTGCTCGAGAGGGCGAGGGAGGCCTGCGAGAGGGAAGGGATGGGCAGGCCCATGCTCGTGGGATCGGTGGCAAGGGGGACCTGGCTGAAGGGGGAGAAAGATATAGACATCTTCCTCCTCTTCCCGGAGAATCTATCCCGAGAGGAGCTAGAGGAGGTGGGGCTTAAAGTATGCAGAGAGGTGGCACGCGGGGAAGGGAGGGAAAGGTACGCCGAGCACCCGTACCTCACCTTCGAGTTCAAGGGCTTCGAGGTGGACCTGGTTCCCTGCTACGAGATTCCCGACCCGAGGAGAACCAAAAGCGCCGTTGACCGCTCTCCCCACCACCAAAAGTACGTCTCGGAGCGTCTGACACCCGCCCTCCGCGATCAAGTCCTCCTGCTCAAGCAGTTCATGAAGGGGATGGGGATCTACGGGGCCGAGCTCAAGATCCACGGCTTCTCGGGATACCTTTGCGAGCTCCTCGTTCTGTACGCGGGCTCTTTCATGGAGCTGGTAAGGAGGGCATCCAAATGGAGGGAGGGGCAGGTGATTGACCTCGAACACCATTATCCCACGGAAGAGGAGGCGAGGAGAATCTTTGAGAACCAGACCCTTATCGTGGTGGATCCCGTGGATGCCGGGAGAAACGTGAGCGCCTCTGTCTCGCTTCAAACCTTCGCCACCTTTGTGAGGGGCTGCCAGGACTTTCTGAAGAACCCGCGGGAGGAGTTCTTCTTCCCCAAGCCTGTCAGGAAACTGAAAAAGGCTGAGCTCGCCAGAATCCTGAGGAAGAGAGGCACGGAGGTCTACTGCATAATCTTCCGGCCTCCGGATGTGGTCCCGGATGTTCTCTACCCCCAGCTCAGGAAGACCGAAAGAGCCCTGACCGCCGCCCTGAGCGAGGCCGGGCACAAGGTCATTCGGAGCGATGTCTGGGGGGAAGGAAGGGGGGCCATACTGCTCGAAATCCAGCCCTGCCTAGAGAGGATTGAGATCAGAGAGGGGCCTCCGCTGGGCGTGGATGCGGAAAACTTTGTCCGCTCCTATCTCCACTCACCCCTCAAGCTGGCTGGACCCTTCACCGATCCCGCTGGGAGAATCGTTTACGAGCTACAAAGCCGAGCACCCAGCCCCCAAAAGGTGATCCGGGAGACCCTGCGCCAGAAGCACCTGCTCGGGAAACACGTGGGGGAGGCTCTGCAGGAGGGCTACAGGATGGTGAAATCCCCAGGGCTACCCAGCCTCCTGGATGACCCCCGCCTCTCTCCTTTCCTTTCGGAATATTTCACCAAGTGTTTTCCCTGGTACAGATAGAAAAGCTGAGCAAATTACTGATGCGGGGGTAGCCAAGCCAGGTTAAAGGCGCCAGACTCAAGACCCCGGTGGGTTATCTGGTCCCGTAGGGGTTCAGGGGTTCAAATCCCCTCCCCCGCACCTTTAAGAAAACAGTCAAGCGGTTAGGATTGGAGAGAGTATTGGTAACGGGCGCCTGCGGTGCCGTGGGATCTGCACTTGTAGAACTGCTCGCCCAGAAGGGCTACAGGATCAGGGCGACGGACCTCGAACAGCCCGTGGGGGTGACCGTCAGAAACAGGGAGCGCATCCTCCAACTGGGCGTTGAATTCATCCCCGCGGATCTAACGAGGCCCGAAACCCTTCCACGTGTGGTCAGGGATGTGGATGTGGTCTTTCATACCGCCTCCATCTTCAACTACTACGCGCCCCTCGAGCTCATGCGGGCGGTAAATGTTGAGGGGACTCGAAACCTTTGCGAGGCCCTGCTTAAGGAGGGAGGGACCCTGAAGGCCTTCATTCACTGGAGCACTTTGGAAATCTTCGGGATTTCCATGTTCCAAATCGAGGGG
The DNA here is from genome assembly GCA_964632175.1 of Hadarchaeota archaeon (SeqCode). Taxonomy (GTDB): domain Archaea; phylum Hadarchaeota; class Hadarchaeia; order Hadarchaeales; family JAWBSP01; genus JAWBSP01. The sequence continues at coordinate 11,714 of CAZWBJ010000014.1, read as the reverse complement.
GAGCTGACGGAGGAGCACCAGCCCAGACCTTGTGAGGGCATTCCCTATGAGAAAAGCAAGTACGAACAGGAGCAGGTGGTCTGGGAATACCACAGGCGGGGACTTCCCGCCATCGTCCTCAGACCGGCTTCCCTCTACGGCCCCGGAACCATGATGGATACCGTCCTCTTCTTCTTGGTCACGAGGGGAATCATTCCCGCCCTCCCCCGCCAGCTCGGCTTCCGCTGGCCACTGGTTCACGTGAAGGATGTGATACACTCCTCCGTTCACCTGGCGGAGAAGGGCGAGGTGGGAAGGGTGTACCACATCGTGGACGACCAGCGCTACGACTTGGCGGATGTCATCTTCTCCATTGCGACTGCGACAGAGAACAAAATCTACGCCCTTCCACCCATTTCGATGAGCGGCCGCCTCACGAGGCTGGGTAAGATCTTTCTCCCACTCGCGAAGAGGATAGCAGTAAGAGCCATAAGGAAGATAAAGAGGAAGGGGAGAAAACCGTTCGTGGAAGAGGGGGTCCTAGCTGCCATGCTGGATGAGCTGGGGCAAACCAAGTTCTCCAAGAACTTCAGGGCCTCTAACAGGAGGCTGAAGGAGACCGGTTACCGCCTCCTATACCCGGACTACAGACTGAGCGTCTACGAGACCGCGGAGTGGTACAAGCAGAGGGGGTATGTATAATGTTCTGGATAGATCCCTTCATGCTCTTCGGTGCTGGCTTGGTCATCGCCCTGCTGGCCAAGCGCTTCTTCCACTCGGGGGTGAGGGAGACTGCCTGGGTTCTGGGGGCGAGCCTCCTCGTCGTCTTTGTCTTCTGGTTCGTTGCCATCGCCATGTTCTGCAACTTCGACAGGGAGCTGGGGTTCGCGGGCTTCAAGCTCAACGACTTCACCCAGCCCTTCTACGATCTCGTTGAGGGGCCGGGCTCCTCTGGAACGGCCTTCATGCTTAACGGGGGGATATGGGATATAGTTCCAAAGAACGCTACGCTCGCCGACGTCTCGCCGGGATGGATGTTCCTCTGCATCCTGATGTTCTGCCTCTACCCGGCCTACCTCTGGTTCGGCCTAGTGCTCGGGAGGATGCTCTTTGGCAGGAAGCCGAAACACCTAGGGCTTCTGGGGTTCCCCAAGGCACTGGAGGCCGAGAGCTACAGGCTCCCGTGATCCGCCTAGCAAGCGTAATTTTCATGTAAGAGACCACCCACGTAAGCCCCGCAATCAAGGCCAAGCTAGAACGTTCGACCGAAAGGGAGAGAGTTAGGAGGATGCCCCCCACGGACTGCCTCCTCGAGGAGGAGCTAGAGCTTATCGATGAAGTATCCGAGAGGATTAGAACAGCTCCCAGAAAGAGCGTGCTGCACTCGAAACACGGTTCTCCATCGGGATAGCGAGAGAGAACTTACGCCGGAGTTGCTCCATGAGTCTTGCCACCGAACCTTCTCTTCAGCTCGGCATCGATCAGCCTGGCGATCATCAGGTTGGAGATGTATATGCATTCAACTCCACGCAGCTGTGCCAGCTCGGCCGTTTTCTGGTCTTGGGTAACAACAACCAGTCCTTTCCTCTTCGCGTAATCAACCACCTCCGAGTCCCTCGCCCCCCTCAGCCCCGCCTCCTCCACCGTGAGAACCTCCCACCCCGTGCTCTCCAAGTACTCCTTGAAGCCCGTGTACATCTCGTCGAGAAGGAGCCTCACCTTCCTTCGCGTCCCCCTCTTTTTGAGAATTGCCTCACCCACACAAACACCTCCTACCCGAGCTTCCCCGACTTCATCCTTCCCGCAACCACCCTTGCTATCACACCCAAGGCCCCCACAGCCACCGCCAGCCAGAAGATCCAGGTGAAGGAGAGATCCATAGGCGCCCTAGCCTCCATGCCCTCCGCTGAGATTTCCACCGCTGAACTTCCGGAGAGATACGGGATGCTGAAGTGTATATTTGCACTCTTTTCTCCCAGCATGGAAGGCACCACGCGGTTGAGGACGGCAGCAGCGAGCACCAGGAGGCAAACGAGGGAAACCACGAGCCAGAGCACCTTCATGGCCCCGAACCTCACCAGCCTCCTGCTCCACCATCTGTTGGGAAAGAGGGAGCCGGCGAGGAGGAGAGCCCCACCCAGGACAACGGAGAGCCTGACCCCAAAAAGGAGATAGTCGGCCAGCCTTGAGGAGAGAGATTCGCCCAGAATGCTCACCCTGTAGGTGAAGGGAGACAGCTGAACTTCCACCATCTCCCCCAAAGAGGCCCTCCACCACGGACCGAGAAAGGGGAGAAGAAGCATCAGCGCCCCCGCCGCCAGTCCTGCCGGGTTAACCTTAAGTGCCCCCATGATCGATCCTCGCCGCTATTTCCATGCCAAGCATCCTCAACTTCATCACGGCATTCTCCACCTCCGGCTCCGGCCAGAAGCCCAGATGGGCAAAGAGCACATGCGCTCCAGACCCGGGAGTGGGGTAGAAAGAGAGAGTGAGCCGCCCGCTCTGCCTAGGTCCAATCTCCATTCGGTCTTTCAGCTGGAACCAAGCCAAGGGATAGCGGTGCTCCGGACACACGGCGTATCCCGTGAAGTTTTCAATCACCATGGGGTACTCGGAGGGGTTGGTTAATCGAAGCACGGCCTCCCCCCCATTCTCGCTCAGGAAGTAGTTTTCCCTTTCCATCACGTTGTCAGAGAAATTGAACAGGCTGTCCATCTTCTGCGCAACCCTGTCCATCTGTTGCTCGCTTGGTAGGACTGCTGCAAGAAGATCCCCTCCCTGCACCAAGAACGCTGCCAGCAAGGGGCCCACATATAGAAAAACCCCTACAAGCCTGAGCACCCACTTGAGTCCCCTCTCACCCAATCAGATGCCCTCCTTTATTTTAGACTTCACGGCGTCGCCCACTTGGGAGGTGCCGGCATTTCCTCCAAGATCGGGAGGTAGAGCCACCCCTTCCGCCAAAACTTGTGCCACCGCCCTCTCCAGCCTGAGAGCGGCCTCCACCTCTTCCAGCTCCTCCAGCATCATGCCTGCGGCGAGGATGGCGGCGAGGGGGTTCGCCACGTTTTTGCCCGCGTACTTGGGGGCCGAACCGTGGATGGGCTCGAACATGCTTATCCCCTCGGGGTTGAGGTTTGCGCCGGGAGCCATGCCCATGCCGCCCTGGATCATTGCCCCCAAGTCCGTCAGGATATCACCGAACATGTTTGGGGTCACCACCACCCCGTACCACTCCGGCTTCTTCAGGAACCACATGGCGGTGGCATCCACGAAGGACTCCTCGGTCTCTATATCATGGTACTCTTGGGCCACCCTTTCGAAAACCTCTCTCCAGAGCGAGTAAACGTGGGTCAGCACGTTGGCCTTATCGACCGAGGTCACCCTGCGCTTCCCCTTCCTCCTTGCCAGCTCGAAGGCGTACCTTATCACCCTCTCCGCACCCTTCCTGCTTATCACCCCCAGCTGGTAGGCGAGCTCATCTCCCTCGCATTCCAGGTCCAGCCCGAACTTCGCCTTGTAGAGGGATCTCGCGAGCTCCAGCTCCTGCCTGCCTTTGCCGGAGAACCTCCCCCCGAGTCCGATGTAGAAGTCCTCGGTGTTCTCCCTCACCACGTAGAAATCCACCTTCCCCGGATTTTTGAGGGGACAGGGGACGCCGGGGTAGAGCTTGACTGGTCTCAGGTTCACGTACTGATCGAAATGGAACCTAAGCTTCAGCAGGATCCCCTGCTCCAGGATGCCCGTGGGAACCCTCGGATCACCCACTGCCCCGAAGTAGATGGCGTCCGTTCGCGACATCTCCTCCAGCATCTGATCCGTCACCAGCTCCCCCGTCCTTAAATAGTGCTCCCCACCGCACGGGAAGAAGATGAACTCGAAATCGAGACCCGGCTCGACTTCGGCGAGGGCTTCGAGAACCTTTATCCCCTCCCTCACCACCTCTGGTCCTATCCCGTCTCCCGGAATCACCGAGATTCTGTACTTCATTGGATTATGGGGTGGCTTCCTTAAACGTGAGACTCATACCGTACCGGTTGAGGTACGCAAGTTTCTCGAGGGGCTTCTTCGGCTTCGGCTTGGGAACCTTCGCGGGATAACCGACGGTCATGCAAGCAAAAACCTTCCTGTCCTTAGGAATGCCCAGCAGACGCTTCACGAGCCTCTCCGAGAAGGCCCCGATCCAGCACGTTCCTAGTCCAAGCTCCACGGCCTCCAAAGCGAGTTGCTGAAGGGCTATGGCAAGGTCGGTGGGGGCCCATTTGTTTCTTGGATCCACCACACCCGCTATGAAGACCGGAGCCTTGCCCACAAACCCCTGCAGGAAACAGGCCAGAACGAGCCTCTTCCTCAGCTTCGCGTCCGTCACCACCACGAGCTCCCAGGGCTGGAGATTCCTGGCGGAAGGAGACAACCTAGCGGCCTCGAGAAGGCGCCTGAGCTTCCAAGGCTCCACCGGTTTGGGGAGGTAGTCCCTTATACTTCTCCTGCTCTCGATGGCCTCAAAGACTTTCATAACGCCGGTTAGAACATGTTACCCTATGCATCGTTCTGACACCTGTCAGAAACTGATAGTACAGGATTTTCCTCCCCACCCTCTTTCTCGCGACTGAGCCCATACAACACAAGGAAGAAAGATGTTTTTCTAGCCGTCTTTCGTTTATCCCTAGCCCCTTTGCCACCTCACCACTCGTGACTTCTCTTCCCTTCACTGCCTCCAGTATCTGACGTCGGAGCTCATTGAGGGCGGCCCTGTACATGATCACCTTGAAGAAACCGCCCTCCTCCACGAACTCCGGCTCGCGGAGCCCTTGCTTTACGCAGAGTTCCACCATCTGGTTGTCCCCCTGCCCACTTTTCTATAAAGCCCACTAGGACTGAACCCGGCCGCCGACCAGTGACACTAGCCCGAAGACTGACCCGCCTAGGATGAACCCACCGAGCACGTCTACCAAGTAGTGCTCGCCTAGGTAGAGAGAGGAGAGAACCATGCAGATCAGAACGAGCACCCACCACTTCCTGTACTCCTTCTCCCCCCAAACAAACAGTAGCGAAACCAGACCATGGGCGGCGTGCATGCTCGGGAAAGCGCCGTAGGGGAAGGTGTTGAAGCGCTCGCTGAACCCGAACATCTCCCCCCTCACCCACCTCACACCTCTCACCGCCAGCCTCGGGGGCGCGAAGGGGTGGAGGAACCAGATCAGGATAGCCAAGGACTGAGAGATGGAGAAAACGAGGAAGTACCTCCTGAAGGCCAGCCGGTCGGAGGACAGGACCCAGGCGGTGGCGTAGAGAAGGAAGGGGTAACCGGCCACGTAAAAAGCGAGACAGAGGTAATCAAAGGGAACGCTGGGAAGGGTCTCCTGAAGCCAGAGGACCTCTCCCCCGTCAAAGGAATCCGCAGCGGAGGGTCTGGGGAGGAGGAGGGCGAAGGCATCAAAGCTGATAGTCAGGAGATAGAAGAGGAAAACGACCAGACCTCTCCTCAGCCACTCCCGCTCCATCGCCTCAGGTGCTCCACAAGCCCCCCGGCCCTCAAGATCTCTAGGATGAAGGGGGGGAGACTGGCGAGCTCGAAGACTTTTCCCGTCCTCAGGTTCTTCAGGGTGAACTGCTCCAAGCTCAGGTCCACCTCGTCCCCTGACTGGAACTCCCCCCTGACCTTGCCCACGAGTACGGGAAGGCCTAGGTTGATGCTGTTCCTGTAAAAGATCCTGGCAAACGATTCAGCCACCACGGCCGAGATGCCTGCGGCCTTGAGGGCCAAAGGGGCGTGCTCCCTGCTGGACCCACACCCGAAGTTCCTTCCCGCCACGATGATGTCCCCCGCCCTCACCTTTCTGCAGAACTCCGGGTCCAAGTTTTCCATAACGTGCGCAGCCAGCTCCGCCGGGTCCAATTTCACCAGGTACTTGCCAGCGATGATGTCGTCCGTGGAAACATCGTCGCCGAAAACCCAGGCCCTAGCCATAGTATCTCCTCGGATCGGCTATCCGGCCCTCAACCGCCGAGGCTGCCACCGTTGCGGGTGACGCCAGGTAAATCTCAGCGGTCGGGCTCCCCATCCTTCCCCTGAAGTTCCTATTGGAGGAGGAGATGCAAACTTCACCGGGACCGAGAATCCCAACATGCCCACCCATGCAGGCCGCGCAGGAAGGGGCCACCACCGTTGCCCCGGCCTCCACCAAGATCCTGATCACCCCTCCCTCCAGCGCCCTCAAGTAAACTTCGCGGGAGGCGGGAGAGACCACCATTCGGACACCCGATCTTATCCTCCTCCCCTTCAGAATCCTAGCTGCCTCCACCAGATCCTCCAGCCTGCCGTTGGTGCAACTTCCCAAGAAGGCCTGATCTATCTCCACCCCCTCCACCTCTCCCACTGCCCTCACGTTGTCCACGCGGGGGGGACAGGCCACCTGCGGCTCCAGCTCGGAGACCTCAAACTCCTCCTCCTTCTCCCACTCCGCCTGCGGGTCGCTGGCGAGGAGGGGTACTTCCACCCCCATTTGCCTAAACCACTCCAGCGTTTTGGCATCGGGGGCCACCAGAGCTACCTTCGCCCCCATTTCCACCCCCATGTTGCAAAGAACCATCCTGTCCGAGACCCCGAGGCTGGAGATGGTTTCCCCTTGGAATTCCACCGCCATGTAGGAGGCCCCCTCGCTCCCCAGCTCCCCGATGAGATGGAGGATGAGATCCTTGGCAAAGACTCCCTGGGGGAGAGAGCCCTCCACGGCGATCCTGAAATTTTCCGGGACCCTGAACCAGAGGGATCCCCGGAGGAGGGCATATGCTGCGTCCGTGGAGCCCACCCCGGTGGCGAAGCACCCCAACGCGCCGTAAGTGCAGGTGTGCGAGTCCGCACCGACCACGAGCGAGCCTGGTCGGGCAAACCCTTTCTCCATGAAAACTTGGTGGCACACGCCCTCGCCAACGTCGAACAGCCTCACCCCTCTCTTAGCAAACTCCCTCAGCCTAGAGTGGACAGCCGCAGCCTCCACCGAAGAGGCCGGCGACTGATGGTCGAGAACCACCACCACCCTCGAGGGATCCCAGGGTTCCTCCCTCCCCACCTTTTTGAGAACCTCCAGCGTCAGCGGACCCGTTATATCGTTCAGCATCACGAAGTCAACTTTGGCCTCTACGATTTTTCCCGGTTCTGCTTTTTCCCCCGCATGCTGCTCCAGAATCTTCTGTGCAAGGGTGGGCATAAATCACCTCGAGAACACCTTTTCAGGAGTTAGGGGGTCGCCTCTCACCCTCCAACCTCACCGCCCCAGTCGATGCGGAGGATACCACACGGGAGTACAGGGATAGGTATCCCTTCCTGACCTTGGGCCTAAAGGGGGGGAGGGCCTCCAGCCTGGACTTCAGCTCGTCCTCCGGCACCTGAAGGTCGAGCTTCCTCCTAGGAATGTCGATGAGGATGAAGTCCCCATCCCTAACCGCCGCAATGGGCCCACCTTCCGCGGCCTCGGGAGAGACGTGCCCCACACAAATCCCCCTCGTGCCCCCCGAAAACCTGCCGTCCGTCACCAAGGCCACCTCTTCCGAGAGACCCATCCCCACAAGAACCGAGGTCAGGGAGAGCATCTCCCTCATCCCGGGTCCACCCTTCGGCCCTTCGTATGCCAGCACGATGACCTCCTTCCTCTTCACCCTGCCCGCGAGAACCGCCGAGACGGCCTCCTCCTCAGACTTGAAGAACCTAGCCCTCCCCCTAAACCTGAGTAGCCGGGGGGGAAGGCCCGCCAGCTTGATCACCGCCCCCTTGGGTGCGAGTGTCCCCCAGAGCACCGCGATACCCCCCTCCTTGCGGTAGGGGCGCGTGGGGGGCCTTATCACCTCGGAATCCAGAACCTTAGCGAAGATCAGGTTCTCCCTTACCGTCTTGCCCGTGACGGTGAGCGAGGTCTGCCTGATGAGCCTGCCGAGCTGCTTCATGAGGGCAGGCACCCCCCCTGCTCTGTCAAGATCCAGCATGAAGTGTGGGCCCCCAGGTCTCAGACTGCACAGCTGGGGAACCCTCCTGCTCAGCCTGTCGAAAAGCTCTAGGCTAAGCGTAATCCCCAGTTCCCTGGCGATGGCTGGGAGGTGCAGCAGCGTGTTAGTGGAGCCCCCAAGAGACAGGTCAACCACAATGGCGTTCTCAAAGGCCTGCCTGGTCATGATCTTGCTGGGGGTCAGGTTCCTCTTCAGGAGCTGGATCACCTGCCTCCCACTCTCCTCCGCCAGCCTCAGCTTTCGCGCGTCCGTCGCGTGGCAGGTCGCCATGCCCGGGAGGGACATCCCCAGGGCCTCCGTTAGACATGCCATGGTGTTGGCGGTGAAAAGCCCCGCGCACGAGCCTGGACCCGGGCAGCACCGGTTCTCTATCTCCTTGGCCTCCTTCGGCCCTATCCTTCCGGTCTTAAGCCGCCCCACCGCCTCGAAGGCGCTGATCACGTCCAGCTTCTCCCCCCTCCACTCCCCGGGCAGCATGGGGCCTCCCGTGACCACGATGGAGGGAAGGTTGACGCGCGCCAAGGCCATGAGCATCCCAGGAACGATTTTGTCACAGCTGCAGACTGCCACCACGGCGTCGAACCTGTGGGCCTCCAGCATGAGCTCCACGCTGTCTGCGATCACCTCCCTAGAGGGGAGGGAGTAGCACATCCCCTTGGTCCCCATGGCGATCCCGTCACAGATGGCAATCGTGTTGAACTCGAGGGGTACTCCTCCGGCCGACCTTATCCCCCTGGCCACCGCTCTTCCCAGTTCCCTGAGGTGAACGTGCCCGGGAACTATCTCGTTCCAAGAGTTGGCGATGGCCACAAGCGGGCGCTCCAAATCGGTGTCAGTGAGCCCCACCGCCTTGAGCAAGGCTCTGCGCGGCAGCCCTTCCACTCCCCCCGTAACCTCTTTGCTCCTCAGCCCCAACCAATTTACTTCCATCTGTGCTTAAAATCGCTCGCGAGCGCTAGGACCTACAAAACCCCCAGGAGAAAAGAGGATGGTGGAGCTCTTCCGCCCCATCGCCGAGATGATAGGGCTGGCCGAGACCCGGCTCCCCCGCGAGATAACCCGCGCCCTCGAGGAGGCGAGGAGGAAGGAAAGGAACCAAATGGCCAAAATCCAGCTGGACTGCATGCTCAAGAACCTCTCCCTCGCCGCCGAGAAGAAAGTGCCCATCTGCCAAGACACGGGGATCCTTTCTTTTTTCGTCAGACCGGCTGCCCTAGCCGAGACGGTGGCGGACGAGATCGAGAAAGGGGTGGAGCTCGCCTCGAGAGAGATTCCCCTTCGCCCAAACACCTTGGATCCCCTCACCGGAGAGGAAAAGCCCTGGTTCGGCCTCTACCCGGAGTGCGGGGGGAAGGAGCTCGAGATCGACCTGCTGGTGAAGGGAGGGGGAAGCGAGAACTGGAGCAGGCTCTTCCTCCTGAGACCGGGAGACCGGGAGGGCATCGTGGAGGCCGTCCTCTCCACCCTGAAGGAGGCGGGGGGAAAACCCTGCCCGCCGGTGGTGGTGGGTTTGGGCATCGGGGGCACTGCCGAGGAGGCTTGCATGCTTTCCAGAAAGGCCCTTCTGAAGCCGCTGGGGCCTCCCGAACCCCTCGAAAAGGAGATCATGGAAAGGGCGAACAGGCTGGGGATCGGGCCGATGGGTCTCGGTGGGAGGACAACCGTTCTGGGGGTAAGAATACTGAAGGCACCCTGCCACCGGGCCACCCTCCCCGTCGCGCTGAGCCTGCAGTGCTGGGTGGCTAGGCGGGCCTTCCTGAGGATGAGGAAAGGGAAGGTGCGGATCTTCCAATGAGGGAAATCTTCACGCCGGTGGGGGAGGAGATCAGGAGGCTGAAAGCAGGCTCCCTCGTGAGCTTGACGGGGGTTCTCTTCACCGCCAGGGACAGGACTTATCAGAGGATTCTAGAGACGCTGGAGAATAGGAAGAAACTGCCAGTGGATCTCAGGGGTCAGGCCCTGTATCACTGCGGACCTCTGGTGAGGAAAGTGGGGGGAGAGTACCGGGTTCTCTCTTGCGGCCCCACCACTAGCTCCAGGCTGGATAACCTGCATGCGGAGCTTTTGAGGAAGACGGGGGCGCGCTTGATGATCGGGAAGGGGGGGATAGGCCAGCGAGCGGCGAGGGAGGTCGCGGGGCTGGGGTGCGTCTACCTGAGCTTTACGGGTGGGGCTGGTGCTCTGGCGGCCAGCTTCGTGAAGAGGGTGAGGGAGGTCTACTGGGAGGAGCTGGGGCCGGAGGCCATGTGGGCGCTCGAGGTCGAAGGATTCGGCCCCCTAGTGGTGACGGTCGACACGAGGGGAAGAAGCTTTCCGGCGCAAAGGATTTAAGCGGAAACGAGAAAAAATATCGGCTAGCGGGGGTGTGGGAGGAGAAAGTTGAAAACCACACCCACGGCGGAGATGGCTGCTAAGTATGTGCATGAGTTAGGGTTTGATTGGGTGATCTTTTTGGAAACCCCGCAACCGCTCCCCTCGCGGGGAAGAGATCCCATCATTTTCACCAACAACCCTGAGGTGATCAAGGTCGTTCCCCAAGCCATCTTCCTCAACATCACCACGCCGGAGGACGACGATGAACTGAGCGACTGCCTCGTGTGGGAGGCCAGCTTCCGCGGGCTCGTCCCTCCCGGACGGACGATCATCTTCTCACGCTTCAACGGCGGGGTGGAGGATCTGGTGGGGAAGATCAAAAAGGTGCCGGAGTGGACGCTGGTGATCCGGGAGAGGGCCGTGGCCGGAACAATCCAGTTTGCCCAGCATCTTTCGGAGAAGGGGGTGGGAGCTGCCTTCCTCGTGGGGGACAGCAAGAGGGTGCTGAGGCTGTCGGAGGATCTTTACCCCCTCCGGCTGAAGGGACGGCCCAAGGTCTGGGAGAGAAAACACTGGGAATTCTTCAGGAGGCTTGCGGAGGCCTTCGACGGAGCCTTCGTCATTGACTCGAACGGTGAGGTGCTGGCACCCTGTGTGCGGCTAAAGCCCCGAGCGGAGGTCAGGCTGGAAGGTCTGGGCACCAGGCACCATGCAGTCTGCGCCATGACGGTGGACACCGGGGCCGTGGGGGTGGCCGTTTCCGAGGAAGACCGGAAGATCAGAATTTTCAAGGAGGGCAAGAGACTCTACATTATCGGACCTCCTAAAGTTTAAGAAAAGAGAAAAAAGAAAAAACCAAAACCGGTTGGGTGTCTTCCCTACTTCTTCCTGAAGATGGCGACCGCAGCCAGCACCAGCGCTATGACCACTAGAATGGTGGCGTAGGTGGCCCAGGGTGTGACGGTCCTGATGACCACGGCAGTGTCGCTCCCGCGGTTGCCCACCAGATCCACGGCCTCCACGGTGATGAGGTTCGTTCCCTCGCTCACCGGAGCGCTCACGGTGAAGGCGCCCGTGACGCGGTTGAAGTTAACCGCTGCCGTGGCGGGGCTGACCGTGAGGGTGATGTCGTCGTAGCTCTCCCACGGATCCTTGCTCACCGTTCCCTCGATGAGGACCGAGTTCTTGTCCGTGCTGAACTGCTTGTACTCGGGCTTGATGGTGACAATCGGCTTGCTGTCGTCGAAGAGCACGTATCCGTAGGTGTGGAACTCTCCCTCGTTCCCCGCCCTGTCCACCGCCCTCACCCTGATTCCGACGCTCTTACCCCTGTACGCCGTGAGGTCCACATTGGTCACCCAGCTTCCCTCCGCATCGGCCGTCGTCCTGGCTCCGGTGAACTCCGTCCAGGCACCCCC
>CAZWBJ010000013.1:9566-27263 GCA_964632175.1 Hadarchaeota archaeon (SeqCode) | reverse complement strand
TGTCACAACTGCTCGTTTGACAGGAGGCCGCTAATCACATAAGGGTACTCGGATTCGGAATTTCTTTCATAATCGATCCAGCCATTGGTCTGGCTGCTGATTACATGGGACGACGGTTGACGGAGTTCGGATTACCTCAAACAAGTACCACGTGGACTACCGCTTTTTAAGTTTCCAAATTGAACTTTCACCCAAAATTTTGAGGGGTTTACCCAAAAATTCTGAAGGGAGTTCTAACCGGAGTAACGGAATCCATCCTCGATTATATGTTCTTTTTATGATGTAAAATTTATCCTTAATAAAATCCTCTAAAATCCAATCAAATATAGGAGTTAGATGGCCATGGCCCTCTGGTGCAAATATGGTTGGTCGTCCTCCCCTACCAACGGCAAATTGCCAAAATTTACCCGTGAGCAGATAATATAAACGCTCGAATAGGGCCTGAGTGTTCGGCACGGTCAATACAAGCACTCCTCCTGATTTAAGAACCCGATGCAATTCATTTAGATGATACCAAGGATTTTCGAGATGTTCTAAAACTTCTATGCTAACAGCAATATCAAAGCTCGCTGTTTTGTAGGGAAGAGGTCCACTAAAATCGCATTTCAGACACTTGATCTCTTTTACTCGGAATAGTTCTGGTCGAATGTCGCAGGAGAAAATGTTTTCTGGTGGTAGACCAGCATCCAATAACCGTTGTTCGAATGCCCCCTCCCCTGAACCAGCAATCAAAACCTTAGAATAATGCGAAATATCATTTTTTATTAGCTAGAACGCTACTTCGTGAGTGCGAGGTGCCGCCCCTTCCGAAATCCCTTTATAAGTCATTTTGATCGCCTTTACTTGTCCGCAATTTATTGGCACATTCCATCGCACTTTTGATGCATGCATCCATATTCAGATACTTGAACTCGGAGAAACGACCGCACAGCTCGACTCCGAGTTGACCGAAGAAATCTGTGACGATTTTCATGTTCCTCTGATAGTCTAGATCGTAAATCACGTATGCGTACTCAGATTTCAGAATTTTTTTGAAGCAGATTTTCTTTTTATCGATAATATTTCTCTCGTGCAGGCCCTCAATCACATTTTCCATCAACACCTCTTCCTCCATCCTAGAAATCTCATCACCCTCCCTGTAGGTTATCTCCGCAATGATAGAAGATTTACCTGGGGGACACATCTGGGGGCTGTAATTGCTCAGAAAAACTACACGATGGGTAAGGAGATCCCTATCTGGGAAATAGAGCCAGTGAAGGTCTGACACCTTCTCGGCGTCCAGCCCCAGCGCAATCACTATTAGCGAATTGTATTTCAAGTCCTTGGTGGCGTGCTCAACTTCGGAGGGAACGTCCTTGAGAGCGTTTACTAGGTGGTGAATGGGAATGGTCGAGATTATTTTGTCAAACTCCTTTTTTCTCCCACCGTCAGAGACGATCCAAGCCCCGCCCTCGCGGTAAACTTCTCTCACCCTAAACTTCCTTGTTATCCTATCTCCAACCTCTTTCTCCAGGCTTCTCGGCAGGCTCTGTATTCCCCCTCTAAGGGGGTAGTAAAAGTGGAGCTGGTGTGTATAGCCCTCTGTCTCAATTCCTATCGACGATTTTATCACATCCTCTATAGGGGGCATTGGAAGTCTGTCGGCGATCCAGAAGGTTGCCATCCTCCTCAGGTCAAACTTCCAGATCTTCCGGTTGTAGGGTATGAGATACTTCTCGGCTATCCCCTTTCCAAAGGTGGCGTAAATCCACTCCTCAAAATTCTCTGGGGGCTTTACCAGCCCCTTCTCTTTCTGTATCAGGACCTTGATGAACTCGTGCAGGCATTCAAAGTTCTCCTCCTTTGGCAGATCGGCCAGGCCGTTCTCAAAGGGATATTTTACGAACCTTCCCTTGTAAAAAACTTTTGTGTTCCTCCTGTGCTCAATTCTGTTCTCTCCTAGCAGCCCTAGGATGAAATTCAAGATCTTCTCTTTCGAGAAAAGAATGTGCCCCCCAATATCGAAGGTGAAACCATTCTCTTGGATGGAACGGCACAGGCCCCCGCATTCCCCCTCCTTTTCCAGAATTTCAAAATCAATGCCCCTCTCTTTCAGGAAGTATCCGAGGGCGAGCCCGGTTAGGCCTCCGCCTAGTATGCCCACTTTCATGGTTCGTGGTTCGTGCGTAGTATTTTAGCCAGATTCACTTCGCCCATTCCTAGCATTTTTAAAATTCTCATTTTTTTCTCCATCAGCTTGTTTTTTGAGTAATTTTCCATGGCAAATTTTAGGGCGTTATCCCCGAGTTCTCGCATTTTCTTCCTGTTCCCGAACATTTTTAGGATGCACTCCCTTATAGCCTCGGGTCTTTTTTCACACAGGAGGCCTGTTTTCTGGTCTATGATTACATCGTTTATCCCAGGGACATTTGTGCCTATGCAGGGTAGCCCACATGCCATGGCTTCTATCAGGGCCAGCGGATGCCCCTCCCTGTGGGAAACCATGATAAAAGCCTCCGCTTTGTTTAGGTATTTTGGTAGCTCATCGTGCAGAACGGATCCCAAAAACTGGACGTTTTTCAAACCGTATTTTTCTTTCATCGCCATCAGCTCTCCCTTTAGGGGTCCAGTCCCGATTACCCACAGCTTAAATTGTGGAAGGCCCCTCATGGCCTCCAAGAGCATGTGAAGGTTTTTGTCAGGGTGTAACCTCCCGACAAAAACGAGCAGGTTGCGGATCTTCCTTGTTTTTATCCTCCTGAAACGCTGGGTGTCGACATAGTTTGGAAGCAGAAAGACTTTTCTTTCCCCCGCGTACCTCGTAACCTTCTCTCTGAGCCGGTTTGTGGTCACGCCAATGAGGTCGGCCATCCTGAAACCGACAATCTGTAAAATTTTTGCCAGCAAAGCCGCCACCGGTCTTTTACTTTCCAGAAGGGAATCTTCCAGATCCCAGCAGTGGTGTAGGAAAATCTTCTTGCCAGTGATTTTGTAGATCCATAATGGGACAGCCGAGGTGGCGGTCCAAGCCGCCTCCACGCAGTCAACTTTTCTGTAATTTAATGGACCAGCGAATAGCAGGTAGAGAAACTTTTTCGGCGGTAGCCTAAAGGGCAGGTGTTCAACATTTTTTGGGAGAGCCCCAAACTTTTCTTTATCTATACTCACCACGTATACTCTTTCGAAGTTTTGTGAGTAGATTTCTAGCATATCCAACATCCTGGGCAGGACACCATGGGTTTTAGCCCCAGAGAAAGAGCCGAAGGCGTCTAGCAGGTATAGGAGTTTCAAGGTTTAATGGTGCTCGCTCGGGTGCTTCTACCAGACATGAGGGCAAGAATTCCCAGCAGGAAGCCGTAGGAGTAAAAAAGCAAGCGCACGGGTCTGAAGAGGAAGGCCAGTAGCGATAGTTTCGGGTTTCTCAATTTTCTATACGCGACGATGGAGGAATGCAGAGAGAACGCTAGGAAGTAGAGCAGCAGGAGCCGCAGGTACCAGTGGAAAAAGAATGCTAATGGGAAAGTCAAGGGGCCAAGCTGGAGCAGGGGCCACTTTATGTAATCGGGATACTTCAGGCAGAATCGGGGAATGGGTTTTGAGTAATACACTTCTCTTTTGAACTTTTTAAAGAGCGTGTCACTGGAGCTTCCCTCCCAAAGGTACACCTGGGCTTGGCTGAACTTCAGTATCTTGTAGCCGCTGTTTACTATCCTTCTCGATAAGTCTATCTCCGCGCAGGCCTTGTAGCTGGGATCAAAATAGCCCACTTTTTCTAGAACCTCTTTTTTGTATGCCCCCGTGATGATGTGCCTGACAAATCTATCTTTCTCCACTCCAGTCCCTCGGAAGGAGGAAAACAGCTTGTCTATCTCTCTCGCACCAGGGGGGATAAGCTGAGTGACTCCCACTGCACCAATCTGATCGTTCTTCAGAGGGTCTAGAACTTTTTCGAAGAAACCTTCGGTTAGCTCTTGATCGGCATGGAGTAGTACTACGTATTTACACTTTGCCATTTGGAGGCCGAGCAGTATAGAGTTTTCGGAACCTATCCTGTACTCTCTTTTCACGAGTTTGATGGGGAGCGATTTTGAATAACTCATGATTATTTCTGGAGTCCTGTCGGTGGAATCGTCAACGATGATTATTTCTACAGGTTTCAATTTTTGTTTCTGTATTGAATCCAGCAGGCGGGCAATATTTTCTTCTTCGTTGTAGGTCGTGATAACCACAGAAAACTCGGGGGAAACTGCCTCAGATTCGACAGCACCAGAAGCGTCGGCGGGCATTTCTTTCTCTCTGCTGGAAACATTATAAGCTTTGACGTTTTATAATTTCCAGTGAAGTCATAAGTGGCCGAAGCACCCCAAAGGAGACTCAAAATATGTATGATTGGTACAGGAGTGGCCCCCATACCTCCCGAGCGGGGAGGGGGAGTAGAGAGGGTGGTTTTCAATCTAGCAAAGGGGCTCACCGAGCTGGGCCAGGAGGTTCTCGTGATCGATACAAAGGGTGGGAGCGAGGGAGGAATAAGGTTCAAGAGAGTGCTGGCACCCAAGCTAAGGGGGCTGGGAAAGCTCTCACCCATTTTAACGGAGCTCCTCTTTGCTTTCCTAGCTCTCCCACGTGCCCGCGGGCTGAGAAAGGAGGTGGATCTATTTCATGTGCACACAAGCATGTGCGGTTTTGTTTTTGCTTTTTTCAAGGAACTCTTAGGGAAGCCGCTTGTTTACACTTCCCACAATCCCGACTGGTCTCTTCCCCCCTCCGAACTCCCTTCCCCCTCAAGGCTGATGATGAGAATAGAGGGTTTCTGTATCAGGAGGGCCGATGCCGTTATAGCAAGTTCCGAGGCGGCCGCTCAGGGCATGGCGGGATTGAATCCCCCCTTTGTAATCCACAACTTCGTAGATGCGCAAACCTTCTCCCCCAGGCGCTCTAGATTCAAGGAGAAGCTGGGAATCCGGGGACCGATGGTCCTCTTCGTGGGAAAGCTAACCCCCGCGAAGGGTGTTGGATACCTGCTGAGGGCCGCAAAGAAAGTGGTGGAGCAGAGGCCGGACGTCAAGTTCGTGCTGGTTGGTCCGACTTCTTTCCTAGGTGAAGGGAGAAACCCATGGAAAGAATTGCAGCGGAGCCTAGGCCTGGAGGAGAACGTCATTTTCACGGGTGGGTTGCATTTCAACGAATTGCTGGAGGCCTACGCTTCTGCGGATATTTTCGTGCTCCCCTCCTTGAAAGAAGCCTTTTCCACAGTGGTGTTGGAGGCCATGGCATTCGGGCTACCCGTGGTGGCCACCAAGATTCCAGGCATCATGGAAGCAGTCGCGGAGGAAAATGGCATTCTTGTGGAGAAGGGTGAAGTGGATCAGCTGGCCGAGGCCATTCTATCTCTCGCGGAGAACGATCGCGAGAGGAAGAGGAAGGGGGCAAACTCAAGGAGAAGAGTGCTGAAGTATTTCACCGTGGAGCAGGCGGCCAGGAAGCACCTAGAAGTATATAGGAAGGTTCTCGGTCAACGGCGAGGAAACAATTGACCCTCGCCGCGGATGGGTCACGCAATCAGTAAGTCACTTTTCTCCGCCCGATTCTCCCCCTCACCACTCCCAGCCCAAAGGATAGTTCTCTTACCACCAGCACGGGGAGGAGGAGGGGCCAGTACCTGAAGCCTCTCGATCTGACCGTCACCCAGACGGACTTCCCTAGGAAATAGACGAGGGCCGCCCCCACCCACAGAAGGAAGGGCATGGGGGAGAGGGGGAGAAGGAGGAGGGCGATCAGCGTGAGGGGGAGGGCTAGGAGGGGGAGGAGGTCCATGGCCGAGAGCAGCTCGGGGTGTAGCCTCACCACCTGCACCCTGTCCCTCCCGTTGGAGTACATCCTTTTGAAGAGGGGGAGGAAGCCCGACCTTCGCCTGTGATAGACGAAAAGGAAGGGATCGAAGATCATCTTCATCCCTCTGGCAGCCATCCTGCAGTGGAGCTCCGTCTCCTCTATTCCTCCAAGGCGGGGGTCGAAGTTCTCTTTTTCCAGGGCTTCTCTTCTGTAGGCGACGTTGCACCCCCTGAGCCTGAGGGAGGGATCCCGAGGGGCACCCCTGGCAAGATCGAACTGGTATAGGGTTCTCTCGAAGTAGGAGGAACCCTCGGGTATTACGTCCTCCCCCCCGTAAACCATCAGCTCCGGGTCCTCCGAGAAGGCCCGGTGGATCTTCTCCAGCCAGTCGGTGGGGAAGGTGCAGTCGTCGTCCGTGTAGACCAGTATCTCCCCGTGGGCGCTCTCCGCTCCCACCTTGCAGGCTCCCGCCCTCGTCCCGAAGTCCTCGTAGACCAGTCTGGCCCCATGCTTCTTGGCAACCTCCGCGGTTCTGTCGGTGGAGTGTCCATCCACCACCACCACTTCAAAGTCCTTGAAGTTCTGGCGGGAAAGGCTTGAGAGACATTCGTCCAGCAGGGGAGCGTGGTTTTTGGTGGGGATGATGACGGAAAGGCGCATTCAGTCGATCTTGAGGAGTTCTCTTATTCCATCCCTCAGGGAATAGAGCGGCTCGTATCCCAGCAACCTTCTGGCCTTCCTCATGTCCGCCCTCTGCCTGAAGATGTAGTTCTTCACGGGGATCCGGACGTATTTGGGCCTGATGTTCGTCCCCAGCATTCCGTTGAGGATTGACACGAGCTCATTTAAAGTGGTCTCCTTCCCCGTCCCTACATTTATGACCTCCCCCGAGATCCCCCGGGCTTTCGCGGCCAGGAGGTTGGCCCTGACCACATCCTTCACGTAAACGAAGTCCCTCGTCTGATTTCCATCCCCCCAGATCACCGGTCTTTCTCCCCTTTGCATGGCCCAGAGGAACTGCGAGACTAAGTTAGCGTACTTCCCCTTGGAGCGCTCACCCGGCCCGTAGACGCTCATGTACCTCAGGGCGACAGTTTCTAGACCGTACTCGCTGGAGTAGATGCGGCCGAGGTGCTCGCAGACCAGCTTGGAGGCGGAGTAGAAATTTGGGGGAACCACCTTGTCGTCCTCCTTCAGCGGCGGGGGAGAGTTTCCATAGATAGAAGAGGTTGAGGCGTGAACGATTCTCTTCACCCCGTTTTCCCGGGCGGTTTCGAGGAGGTTGATGAACCCTTGCACGTTCACGGCCATGGCGTATCCCAGCTTCTCCATGAACATGCCCGAAGAGGAGGCCGCCGCTTGGTGGAAGATAATCTCTACATCCCTTGTGAGCCTTCTGAGCAGACCGGCATCCATCACGTCCCCCTTTATCAGTTCGATCTCCTTTAAGACTTCCGCCAGATTTTCCTTTCTGCCCAAGGAGAAGTTGTCGAGGGCGATGACCTCATGCCCCTCTGCCACCAGGGTCTTCACCAAGTTCGATCCTATAAACCCCGCCCCACCCGTGACCAGGCACTTCATCTCTCTGTGGTTCTCGGGTTATTTGAGCTTCAGCCTCTCAGGAGCTTCTCGGCAACCTTGAGAATTGGCCGGGGCACGGGCACCGCTCTGGACAAGAGCCCCAGTTCGCCTCTCGTTAGAGCCCCGCTCACCAACAGCCAGACTCCGTAGACCAGGAGGCTGGGGACGAGGACCACCAATGCTTCTATCCAAGGGGAAAACTCCAGAGCGGACTTCAGCCCGAAGATGAGGGCGAGGGTGAGGAACCCACCCGCTGCAATCTTAAGGAGAGGTTTCAAGCTTACGGAAGGTCCGATCGTCCTGCGGGTGTAATGGAGGAGGAGGGAGAGGCCCAGCAGGTAGGAGGTGAGGGTGGTCGCCGCTGCCCCCGCGGCGCCGAACCGAGGTATGAGGAGCCAGTTTGTGATGAAGTTCAGGCAGG
This sequence comes from Hadarchaeota archaeon (SeqCode), assembly GCA_964632175.1. Lineage (GTDB taxonomy): Archaea > Hadarchaeota > Hadarchaeia > Hadarchaeales > JAWBSP01 > JAWBSP01. The sequence goes on along the minus strand of CAZWBJ010000013.1, from coordinate 19,450 downwards.
CCATCGCCCCCACCACCTTGCTGTTGATGGCGGGTCTGCCTATTCCCGCTATCACGTGAGCGAGGACCGCCCAGAGGGAGGAAACCACCCCGGACAGTGCCAGGAGCTGGAGGGCATGAGCCCCGCCCAAGTATCCTTCCCCAAAGACGAGACGGATGGCGATCTCCGGGAAGGCAACCAGGGCGAGGGAGGCTGGGAGTACGACGGTCATCGCGAACTTGGTCAGGAAGCCCACGCCTCCCCTCAGGAGTTCTCTTTCCCCGCGGGTCCAGAGTTCTGAGACCATGGGATAAAAAACGGTAACCATGGCCCCGGAGAAGTACCCCAGGAGCGCGGCGAGGGGCTGGGCAACTTGGTAGAAGGCTACATCCCGGAGCGTTCTGAAGTAGGTGAGCATGAGAGTGTCCATGTGTCCGAGTACCATGCCACCGATGCCGCTCAGAAAGACGGGGAGGGCGAACAGGAGGAGCTTTCTGGCGAGAGCCCCCGAAAGTTGCGCACCGTTCTTGGCGAGCTCCCTCCGCACGAAAACCCAGGCGAAGAGGGTCGCCAGTAGCGTGCCACCGAGGTAAGCCGCTGCTACCCCGCTCACGCCCCGGTGGGAGAACCCGACCAAAAAGAAGGACAGGGCGAAGATGGTGGAGATCCAGAGGAGCTCCCTCCCGGCCTGCGCGGGGAAGTTTTGAAAGCCCTGGAGGCAGTATCCTAGAAGCACGTAGAAGGTCATGGCGAAGAACCAGCAGGTCATGATCCTTAGGGGTCCCGCCGCCGCCTCCTTTCCGAAGTAGGAGAGGGCGATCCGGTTGGAGAAGAGGAAGAGGGCAACGGAAGCGGTCAGGGCGAAGGCCGACTGGAAGAGGAGGGTGAAGAGGATGGATGACTTGATCGCCCTCTGATCTCCTTTCACCCCGAACTCTGGGATGTACTTCACGAGGGCGGAGTTGAGCCCCATGTCCCGGAAAAGGCCGAAGAAGGAAACGAAAGCGAAAATCGCGTAGAAGAGCCCATAGTCCTCCACCGTCAGTTCCCTGGCGAGGTACATCCTGAGGAGGAAGGCCACGAGGGCGGCAGCCACGGTGAAGAAGAAAACCAGGGCGCTCCCCCTCACGAGCTTTTTGGCGTAAACCTCCGAGGGTTTGTCAGCTTCCACGAAATTCTAGGCTTGATAGTATATGGAAGAACCCCTTTCAGTCGCGCGGTTTGGAGCGGTCCGGGAACACCAGCGTTCTAAGGCCCTCCTCCAGCGGGATGGTGGCCTTGAAGCCCAGCACCTTCTCCGCCTTTCTGGTGTCGGCTTGGCTGTGGAGTACCTCACCCGGTCGGAGGGGCGAGTGAAGGGGCCGCACCCTCCTGTTCATTAGCGAGCAGAGGGTATTCAGGAGCTCCGAAACCGAAACGGCGGTGCCACTTCCGACGTTGATGATTTCGCCGGCACAGTTCTTCTCGAGGGCGAGGGCGGTTGCCCTGACCGCATCCGAAACGTGGATGAAATCCCTCGTCTGGGATCCGTCCCCGTAAATGGTGGGCCTCCTTCCCTCGCGCAGGCAGGCGAGGAACTTGAGGATCACCCCCGCGTACTCCGGGTTCTGCCCCGGCCCGTAGACGTTGAAGTACCGCAGACAGACCGTTTCCAGCCCTTTCTTGAAGTATTTCCTGCAGAGGCGCTCCCCCTCCAGCTTGGTCTCGGCGTAGAGGGAGAGGGGGCGGGGCTCGGCGTCCTCCGGTATGGGGAGGTGCTCCTGCCTGCCGTAGACTGCCGAGGAGGAGGCGAAGACCACTCTTTTCACCCCGGCCCTGAGACTTTCCTCCAGCACCATCTCCGTACCCCTGACGTTCACGTGCTTGGTGAGGGAGGGGCACCTGAGACAGACATCGAGGCTCGCGATGGCGGCCTCGTGGACCACCGCGTCCGCACCCCTCAAAGCCGCGCGCAAGACTCCAGGGCGGGTCAGGTCACCCCGGACGATCCTGATTTTTTTCCCGAATCTTTCGAGGTTTTCGGGGTCTCCGGAGAGGAAGTTGTCCAAGGCGGTGACGGTGTGCCCGAGTTCCAGTAGGTGCCCGATCAGGTGCGAGCCTATGAAGCCCGCCCCTCCCGTGACAAGAACCTTCATCCTTCACTTGTCCCAAAGCAGAAACTATCTTGTTTTTGTTTCCTTGTTTCCTTAAAAGGCTTTATAAGGAAACAAAGAAAAAAATGTGAGGCCACCCGTGAAGAAGGAAAGGGTCTTCAGGCAATCATTCGGGAGGAAAGTTTCGATTTCTCTTTAGTGAAAGAGAGGACAGACCTTTCCAAGGCTTTCCTCTCCAAGATCTTGGCAGAGTTGTGCGACAAGAACTTGGTCGCCAAAGAGGGGGAGAGGTTCAGGGTGGTGAGTAAGGAACTCCTCTTGAGGGAGTGGGCCTCCGTGAGGAGAGAGGTGCTCCGTTCTTTGAGGCCTCTCAAATTGTTCTTCTTCCTGAAAACGAGGATAAGGGAGCTATTTGAGAACTACGCGATCTCGGGCCCCTTTGCGGAGTCCCTGGTTAACGGTCAGACTTCGGGGGAAGAGGTGCTGGTATATACCACAAAGCTCCCCAAGGTGGAGGAGTACCTGAGCAAAAAGCCCAACACCTTCGTCTTTCTTCACGACGAACACATCCTCCACAACTCCTGGAAGTTGAGGGGCTGGAATCTTGTCTCGATCCCCCAGCTCTGCGCCGACCTGTTGGCCCAAGGGATTTACGCCGACGTCGCTCTAGACATGTTCAGAAGGTGGGCGAGTGCTGCTGGAGCCTGAGATTTTCAATATTTCCTTCTCGGAGCTCAAACGGGTGTGGAGGAGCTTGGGTAGGTTCAACTCAGTAGTGGTGGGCGGTTGGGCGGCACATCTGCTCATCAATGAGGCCTTCAGGAGGGAGAGGAAGCGGGAGTACATAGGTTCAAAAGACATAGAGGTAGCGGTACTCTCTTCGGATTTGCCTGAGGCCTTTAGGGCTGCGGAGAGATTGGGATTTTTTCCCCTTAGCTTCAGGTACTGCAGGATCTATTCCCGCTCTAAGAAAAGGTTCATCGGCGAGAGGGAGGCAAAGGAGTACCCCCTCCACGATCTATTTTACCTCTTTCTGGATTTCATCACCGACAGAAAGCCCAAGATGGATCTCACGGTTTTCGAGGACGAGCTCGTGGGTTTCGCCCTCGAGAACGGGCTCTTTGTAGAGAGGGAGGGGGTAAGGGTGATGGCTCCCGAGCCTCTCATCCTGTCAAAGGTCAGGATGCTGGGGGAAAGGGACGAGGAAAAGCGTGTGAAAGACATCCTAGATGCGGTGGTTGTTTCTGTCTTTTACGAGGGGTTCGAGGCAAGCCTGTTCAGGGAGTTAAGCGGGAGATTCAAGTTTGACAAGGGCCTGGTCAAAAGGGAACTAGCCAGGGCGAGGGAAAGTTTTGGCTTGCTGGGGCTCTCTAAGGCTGAGACGGCGAACCTGCTGGTTTCCTTCACCTCCCTTCTTAGGATTCATTCCAGCATGAGATTTATCACTTCATCAATCGCGGAGACCTCGCGGATCTCCAGCCCCCACCCTTGGTTTTCTGACCACTGGTTCAGGTCGATCTCGACGGGCTCATAGGTGGTCCAGGTCCACCACCCCATCCTCCTGGTCACGGGCTTCCACATGAGGACCTTGCTTTGACCCTGTGGGACCAGCATCAGCTTGGCGCCCTTCTTCGCCGCCGCCTCCGCCTTGTAGTAAACGCCGCCCACCCGCCCGATGGACCCGTCCCCCTCGATGGTCCCGGTGATCATCACCCCTGGCTTTATCTGCCTGTTGTCCAGTACGGCGAGCACGGCGATGGTGGTGGCGGCCCCCGCGCTGGGCCCGTCCACCGCCTGGACCGTTACCTCCTCACCTGGTCCCACCACCCTGAAGAAGAGGTCCACCCCCTTTACCCCGACATTATCCTCGTCCAGCTGCAGCCCCGCCTTCTGGCAGGCGATCCTCACTGCGGTCCGGCAGGCATCCTGGAAGTCAAAGCCCACCAGAGTGGGATCGATGTCCACGTACACGCCGCCCGAGCCCTGGGAAACCTTCACCCCTAGCGTGCAAACCACCCCGAAGGTGTTCTCCCCAGAGGCCACGGCTAGGATGTTCACGGTGCGCCCGGAATTCTCGACCCACTGGTAGAGCTCCGACAGGGAGGGAGGGGTGGACCGTGGTGAGGACGATTGCGCAGGGCCGGAGAGGAGAAGGGTGACCCCCGTCCCCGTCGCTAGACCGAGCAGAAACCCTAGGAGAGCAGAGAGGATTAGATTCCCGCGATGCTTTCTGTATCTTCTGCGCCCCATTAAGCTCGCAGGAGTTAGTAACTATAAACCGTCACAGCCCTTTTGAGGCCCAGACCTGGAAGGGCAGGGCGAAGACCTTGACGGCGCCGGTGGCGTCGCGCTGGTCGAATCCCGCTCTCTTCACCGACCTTATCTCGGGGGCGAAGAGGGCGTTCTTGGACTCCCTGCGCGTGATGATAACGTTTCCCTTGATGAGCTTCATCTCGATGGTCCCGTTCACATGCTTCTGGGTGGAGTCGATGAAGGCGTCCAGATCCCTCCTGAGTGGGTGGTACCACTGGGCATGATAAACCAGCTCGGCCCAGATCTGGTCGAGGTAGCGTTTGAGCTGGAGCTGCTGCTTGGTCAGGCAGAGGTGCTCCAAATCCTCGTGGGCCTTCAGCAGGATGGTCGCGGCCGGGGCCTCGTAGAGCTCCCTAGACTTCAGGTTGAGCATCCCGTCCTCCAGTATGTCTATCCTGCCAACCCCGTGCTTTCCCCCGAGTTCGTTGAGGTAAAAGATCTGCTCCACCGGGTCCCTCACCCCGTTCACATCGATGGGGACCCCCTGCTCGAAGGTTATCCTAACCGTTGCGGGCTCATCCGGCGCCTGCTCCGGCGGAACGGTCCAGAGGTAGTCCTCGGGATAGTGGGAGTGGAGGTCCTCGATCTGCCCGCTGCCGATGGAGTGGGACCACATGTTTATGTCACCGCCTAGCACTCCCTTGGTGGGCTTGGGCTCGATTCCGTACCTCCTGAGCTCCTCTTCCTCCTGCGCCCTGATAAGGTTCAGCTCCCTCACCGGGGCGATGACCTTGAGCTCGGGGGCGAGGTACTTGAAGGTGGTCTCCATTCTGAACTGGTCGTTCCCCTTGCCCGTGCACCCGTGGGATACGGCCTCGGCTCCCACCTCCTTGGCCACCTGCGCCACCTTGGTCGCCACCAGCACCCTGCTCATGGAGGTGCCTATGGGGTAGCCCTGGTAGTTGCCGTTGGCCTTGATGCACCTGTGGATGAACTTTTCGGCGAACTCCCTCTTGGCGTCGAAGAACCTAACTTCCAGCCCGAGCTTCTCGGCCCTCTCGAAGGCGGTCTTTATCTCCTCCTCCCCCTGCCCCACATCCACGAGGACGGGAATGACCCTCTCGAAGCCATACTTCTCTTTCAGGGCGAGAGTGATGTAAGTGGAGTCCAGCCCGCCCGAGTACGCGGTCACCACTGTACCGGCCATCAAGTTTGCAGGTGGATTCCTCTTTTAAGTCTTGCGTCATAAATGAATCAAGAAAGACTAAAAATGTCGCAAAAAAGACAAGGGAAGTCCTTGGCTGAGGCGACGAGGGAGACTCTGCGGGAGCACCCGGAGGTGGAGTACTACTTGGCACGCGGATGGTTGAACTATCGCGCGGTGGCCGGCGGTATCCTGAAGGAGGTGGAGGCGAAGATAGGGGGGAGAGCGAAGGTGGACTCCATCGCCACAGTCCTGCGCAGGTACAGGAGCGTGCTGAGGAAAACGGATGACAGAGGAGTGATAAAAATCCTGTCGGGCAGCAGGCTTCACCTGATGTCCAAGGTGGCCGTGGTGACCTTCCGGAGGAGCTGGGAACTCGCCCGGGAGCTGGGGGAGATCTCGAGAAGGGTGAGCGAGGAGGGGGGGTTGGTGAGTTTCGTCCAGAACCCTTTCAACATGATCTTTGTGGTGGATGAGCACCAGCTGGACAGGGTTTTGTCGGCAGGTAGGAAAGGGGACATATTGGAGGTGAGGCGGAACCTCTCGGCCCTTGTCATGGTGAGTCCACGGGAGATCACGGACACTCCTGGGGTGATAGCAAAGGTGACGGGAAGGCTGGGGAGGGAGGGGATAAACCTCGCCGAGCTCATCTCCAGCCACAATGTGACCATGTTTCTCATGGAGAAGGAGGAGGCCAGGCGCGCGTACGAAATCATCAACAGCATGATTGAGGAAGCAGGGAAGATCAGTAGATAAGGCGAGAATCAGAGCTTTCCACGCCGTGAATTGCTTCTGGCTTTCGTAAAGAGCCCCCTTCACGACGACTTGTCCACTAGCGATGTCCCCTACCTTTGAACTGTAGAGCAAAAGTTAACCACCTTATCAGGAAGGATCGAGGCCTTGGGGTTGCAAGGAGCGGGGTTGTAGGGAGAGGAAAACAGAAAATATCCCGAATCGTTGTGAGGATAATTTCTTCGTTCTTTTTCCCGACAAGAGAGAGCAGAAGGAATAGAAGATTTGACGGGGGCTGAAGGAATAAACCCGTCGGGTCCCTCCCACAATGTTGAGTCATGTCCTCCAGTAGAGAAGGAAAAGAAGCTTGGGCATGAACCTGTAAATACATGAGGGGTGGAAGGCATGACGTACGATGTGATAGGGCTGGGGGTTGCCTCCGTGGACTTCCTCTGCCTGCTAGATTCCTTCCCCGAGCGGGGCGCGAAAACAAGGGCGCCCGGGTTCGCTTTACAGGGAGGGGGTCTCGTCGGGACCGCGCTCGTGACCCTAGCCCGCCTCGGTGCCAGGGTTTGCTATGTGGGAAAGCTGGGCAGGGATGAATTTTCAGAATTTTTGGTGAGGGAGTTCGAGCGGGAGGGGGTGAATCTGAAGCTGAAGAGAGAGGAGGGAATCCTTCCAGTTAGGGCAGTGGTGCTGGTGGTTGGGTCCACGGGCGAGAGAACCATCGTTTGGACCGACGAGGGCACCTCCAAGCTCTCCCTGCAGGAGGTGGAACCCGACGAACTGGTTGGCTCTGCCAGAATTCTTCACCTAGATTACGTGGGACTGGAGCTCGAGGCCGCGATCGAAATCGCCAAGAGAGCTAGGAAGCGGGGAGTCAAGGTTTCCATAGACGCGGAAAAGGTGGTGCCGGGGGTGGAGAAACTTCTTGACCTGACGGATCTGCTAGTGGTGCCGGAGGATTTCTCCTACCAGCTCGTGGGCGAGAGAGATCCAGAGAGGGGGGCACGTTTTCTCCACCGCAGGCATGGCAGTGAGGCGGTTTGCATAACCGCGGGAGAGCGGGGATGTTTCTGTTTAGCTGAGGGTGAATTCTTCCACCAGCCGGCCTTTAGGGTGAAGGTAGTGGACACCACGGGCTGCGGCGACGTTTTCCACGGGGCCTTCCTCTACGGCGTGCTTAAGGGTTGGGACTGGAGGAGGATTGCGAGGTTCGCCAGTGCGGTTGCCGCTCTGAAGTGCAGAAGCCTAGGGGGAAGGGCGGGCATTCCACGCCTGGGAGAAGTGGAGGAGTTTTTGGCTACGGCTTAGGGCGCAGCACCCCGCTCGGCTCGATCCCTGCCTTCGCTAGGAGATTGGAGAGGGCTCTCACCACTCGCTCCTCCCTTTCCGAGAGAAGCGCTCTTGCTCTCTCCAGCACTTGGCTGCGCTCGGTCAACATCCTTCTCACTTCTGCCGGGTTGGGGGAACCCCTGCTCTTTCTGGCTTGGAGGGAGGTCAAGGGGTCGGTGTACTTTCTGATGAACTCCACATCCACCTTGAGCTTGATCCCCACCACCGCTGCCTCCTCCTCCAGTTCGTGCGGTGAGATTTCATTCAGCCTCCTGCCGCTCTCGAAGGCCCTCCGGACCACCCGCCCCACCACCATATGGGCCTGTCGGAAGGGAAGCCCCTTCTCCCTCACGAGCGCCTCGGCGAGGTCCAGAGCCACGGCGTAGCTCTTCTCGGCCGCCTGCACGCACTTTTCCCTCTCTACCTCTAAGCTGGAAATCACCCCCTCCATCACCCGCAACGAATTCTGGGTCAGGTCAAAGCAGTGCCACAGCTGAGGCTTGGTTTCCTGCAGGTCGCGGTTGTATCCGGTGATCAATCCCTTGAGGGTGGAGAAGAGGCCGGAGCATATTCCCGCCACTTCCGCCGCCCTAGCCCTGACTAGCTCCAGAGTGCAGGGGTTCACCTTCTGCGGCATGACGCTGGAGGTGGAGGCAAACTCCTCCGAGATGGAGATGTATCTGAACTCCTCCGTGGACCACAGGATGAGGTCCTCGGCCAGCCTGCTCAGGTCGCTCATGAGGATGGAGAGGACGGAAGCGGTCTCCAGCATGAAGGCTCGCGAGCTCACCGCCTGCACGGAGTTCTCCACCAGCCCGTCGAACCCCAGCAGCTCTGCGACCTTTTCCCTCTGGAGCGGGAAGCTGGTCCCCCCGATGGCACAGGCCCCCAGCGGGCAGAGGTTGGCCCGTCGATAGCAGTCGGAGAGCCTCTCAAAGTCCTCCATGAGCTCATCGAACTTGGAGAGGAAGTAGTGCCCCAGAGTCCCCACCTGTGCCTGCTGGGTGTGTGTGTAGAGAGGGAAGGGCAGCTCGGCGGTCTCCCCAGCCCTCTTCAGTAGGGAGCGTGCTAGGGAAAGGAGGAGCTCTGAGGTTCGGTTTATCTCCTCCCTCGTCCTGAGCCTGACCGCGAGCGCCACCTGATCGTTCCTCGACCGTCCGGTATGCATCTTTCCGCCCACCTCCATGCCGAGCCTCTGAACCACCGCACTCTCGATGAATTCGTGAACGTCCTCGAACTTCCCTTCCAGCCTCAGCTCCCCCGCCAGGGTCTTCCCGAAGAGATCGATTAGGACCTCGAGGATTTTCCCCGCTTCCGTTCCCAAGATGCCAGCCTCACGGAGCGCCACCACGTGTGCCACGGTTCCGAGCAGGTCGTCTACAAGGATTCTCTGGTCCTCCTGAAGGGAGGAGACGAATTGGAAGGCGTCCTCTCTCATGGGCTTGGAAACCCTGCCGCGGTAGAGATCCTTCAATCTAAGATTTCTCTTCCAAATTTAACCCCCGTCCTCGGACTCAAGCCCCTTGAGGTTCGGCCTCGCTCTCGGCCAGGAGCGGAAAGACCTCCTCGAAGACGAAGGTTACGAAATCCTCCACGCTGGATCTGGAGAAGAGCGTGATCACCGAGTTCCTAGTTATTCCCACCACCAGCCCCTTCTTCACCACCTCAAAGACGATGTACCAGAGCTTTCCGTGCTTCAGGTACTCACGGTAGAGGGAGGTGTCTGCCAGACCCGTCCCAGCGAGGGCGAGCTTTTTCACGCCTGGGATGTCCACCTGATCGAACCATATCAGCTTGGTGGCATGGGGATTGGACTCGTGCAGGCGCTGGAGGGTCTGATGGGGGATGTAAGTCTCCACGATGGAGCCGGGCTTGATGAAGAGAACCTCGCTGAGCTTGTTGGCCACGTAGTCCGTCAGGAGCTTCTTCACCCCGCGGGGCTTGGAGGGGGCTAGGGGGACAAGAAAGGCGCGCCTGCCGCTTTTTTTGATCCAGAAGGGTACCTCCTCTGTCACCAGCGTCTCAACCGTCCCGCGCCGGTAGAACTTGGAGAGCACGTAGTCCTTGGTGAAGATCCCGAAGAGGGTGTCACGCTCCAGCTTCAAGTCGAGGATCTCGGTCAGAAGCTTTTTCTCCTCTCGGTAGGGTTCCTCCTCCCTGAAGTCCTTGAGCTTCCTCGCCATGGTGGTGAAGTCCATCTGTCCCTTCAATTCGAAGATCTTGGCGACGAGGACCATCAAATGGGGTCCCGGGGATTTTTTAATTTTGCCAAGCTTTGGAGGTGTTAT
>CAZWBJ010000013.1:0-9466 GCA_964632175.1 Hadarchaeota archaeon (SeqCode) | reverse complement strand
AAAGCGGGCCCGGTGGGATTTGAACCCACGTTTTGCGGCTTAGAAGGCCGCCGCCTTATCCAGGCTAGGCCACGGGCCCATTCTTTACTTGGCGCCAGATAACTTCTTGATGCACCCACTTTTTGTGGATTGGGCTGTGAGCAGCAGGTGTACGTTGAGTTGCGTTCACTGCAGGGGAGTGGCCCCGAGCGAGCTGGAGACCAAGCAGGCCCTGCGCGTAGTGGAAGAGATTGCCGAGCTGCGACCCCAATGGCTGCTCCTAGAGGGGGGCGAGCCTTTCCTGAGGGAGGATTTGTATACAATACTCCAGAGCGCTAGAGTTCTTGGACTACGGGTTGAGGTGATAACTAACGGACAGGAGAAGATGGACTTCGGGAGGCTGCGGGCGGAGGAGGTGAGAGTCTCGGTCAGCCTGGAGGCGGTTGGTGAGAGCTACGGCCGGCTGAGGAAGGGCGGAAACTTCGAAAGGCTGATCAGGAACTTGGAAGGGCTGAGGGCGAGCGGCCTGCTGGGAGACCTCGTCCTCACCCTCCACTCCCTTAGCGAGCCGGCCGGCGTAGTCGAGCTGGCATCCCGCTTGGAGTGCGGGATTACCGTGCTGGGGTACAAACCCAAGGACAAGTCCGATCCCCTGCTGATGGAAAAGGTACAATACTGTGAGGAACTAAGATTTCTCTCCTCTCTGGCGGAGAAGCTTGGAGTGAGAATCTCAGCCGACGAACCCTTCTACCATCTACTGGCCGATTCCCACCCTTCCGCCCCAGTTGTCCCGGCGGTGGGGGGATGTATCTTCGGGAGGTATCTCTTCATAGATGCTGATGGGACGGTCAAACCCTGCACGTTTTCCCCCCGTAGCATAGGCAGGGCGGATGACCTGCGCGAGGTGTGGGAAAGATGGCTGGAGAGTCCCGTCTTCGAAGAAATTTCTAGAAGGGTCAGGAGGGGGAAGTGTGGGAGGTGCAGGTTTTTGAGCGTGTGCGGCGGGTGCAGATCTAGGGCGGCCGTACTCACGGGGGACATGTTGGGGGAGGATCCGCTTTGTCCGCTATAGTTGTGGGGACCGATCCCGGAACGAAGAGTCTTGACATTTTTGGGATGGACAGAGAGGGAGCGCCAGTGGTTGATGAGAGCTTTGAGTATTCCGAGTTACCTCACAGACTGCTGGAGGTGCTCGCGCCTCTGAAGGACAGGATTGAATGTTTGATCGCCCCCTCTGGCTACGGGACTGCCCTAAAGAGGTTGGAGGAGGCAGGGGAGGAGGACCTTCGCGAAATACTCCCCAAGGAGGATCCTAGGATCCCCGTCAACGAGACCATAAGGGTTCTCTTCCGGGACCTCCGGCGGCTCAGGGTGCCCTCCTACCTCCTTCCTGGAGTCATCCACCTCCCTACGGTTCCAGAGTACAGGAAGATGAACAAGCTGGACATGGGCACGGCCGACAAGCTCTGCGTGGCCGCTCTCGCCATGTACAGTCAGATGTGCAGGTTCAACCTTCCGGCAAGTAAGACCAACTTCATTTTGCTCGAGCTGGGTTACGGCTTCAACGCCTGCTTGGTGGTGGAGGGGGGAAAGGTTGTTGACGGTCTCGGTGGGACTTCTGGTTCCTTGGGTTTTCTCTCTCCGGGTGCAATAGATGCCGAGCTTGCCATAAGAATGCCCTCCTGCTCCCAGTTCGTCCTCTTTACCTCGGGAGCGAGAAGACTGGCAGGGAACATAGAGCCGGAGGAGCTTCCCCAGCATCCCCAGGCTTGGCGGGCATTCGTGGAGGGGATAAGAAAGATGGTGGCGCAGGCCCTGACGGTAAATCCCGATCCTCTAGAACTCATAATTTCTGGAAGGCTCAGCACGCTAGTAGAGCTCAGGAGGCAAGTGGAGTTTCCCGCGGGGCTTGCAATACACTGGCTCAGGGACTGGACCGGAAGGCGGGCTAAGAGGGCGAAGGAGGCAGCAGAGGGTGCATGCGTCTTGGCCGCGGGGATAGCGGGGTGGGAACCCTATGCGCAGATTTTCGAGAGCCTAGAGGTGGCGCGCTCAAGTGGGAGGATCTGGGATCACGTAGGGATGGAAGTCACGCTAGAGTATTGACGGCTCTGGGCCTGCTATAATTTTATAGCACAAAAGAGTGATGCCAAGGCTGTTTGGAACTTTCGGTGTCAGGGGTGTTGCTAACGTTGATCTAACTCCCGAACTAGCCTTTGAGCTGGGGATTTCGCTGGCCACCTACCTGGGGAATGCGGGCAAGGTGGCGGTGGGTTATGATAACCGAACCTCCAGTGAGATGCTGGAGAACGCCTGTATCTCGGGACTCCTGAGCGGGGGTTGTGATGTTCTCAGGCTTGGGATGGTCCCCACCCCCGTTCTTTCCTTTGGCGTAACACACTTCGACTGCTCGGCGGGAGTCATCATCACCGCCTCCCACAACCCGCCGCAGTGGAATGGGATAAAGTTCTGGAAGGAGGACGGGGGGAGCTTCCCGCGCGCGGAGGAGCTGGAGATCGAGAAGATCATCGAGCAGAAAAGCTGGAAAATGGCGGAGTGGCAGAGGGTGGGCAAAACCCGGACTGCGGACGCCATCCAGCCTTACCTTGAGGCCCTCCTCGAAAAGGTCCCGCCGCTCAGCAGGGAGCTGAAGGTGGTGGTGGACTGTGCCAACGCCACCGGGAGCTTGGTCACGCCCATCCTGCTCCGGAGGCTGGGCTGCAAGGTGGTTTCCCTCAACTGTCAGATCGACGGAACCTTTCCGGGGAGGATGCCGGAACCCACCTCTGAAAACCTCCAGGGCCTCTCGTCCGCGGTCAGGAGCTTCGGGGCCGACGTCGGGCTCGCGCAGGACGGGGACGCCGACAGGGCAGTGGTGGTGAACGAGAGGGGTGAGGTGATGGTGGGGGACAGAACCTTTGCCTTGGTCGCCCAGCACTACCTCAGGGGGAAAAAGGCCCCCAAAATCGTCACCACGGTGGCGACCAGTGCAGTGGTGGATGAGGTGGCCAAGAGGCTTGGAGGAACGGTGGTGAGGACGAGAGTGGGCGAGCCTGAAATCGTGGCCGAGATAAGGGCGAGGGGAGGGGATCTGGGGGGAGAGGAAAACGGCGGGACGATCTTCCCCGGCTGGAGCCTAGCCAGGGATGGGATCATGACGATTGCCCAGTTTGTCTCGGCGCTGGCCGAGAGCGGGCTAAAGGTGACGGAACTCGATGCCACGCTCCCCAAATTCTATCAGCTCAAGAAAAGGGTGGAGTGTCCAAATGAACTCAAGCAGAGCGTCCTCGAGAAGCTGAAGGAGGAGTTCTCGGGTTACCGGTTGAACACCACGGACGGATTGAGAATAGATTTCGCCGACGGCTGGCTTCTCCTCCGACCCTCCGGGACCGAGCCCATTTTTAGGTGCTTCTCCGAGGCCACCACCGAGCAGCGGGCCCAAGAGCTGGCGGAAATGGGGTTCAGCAAGGTGAAGGAGGTCCTGAAGAGGGTGGGCGCATGAGGTTCCTGGTGACGGGGGGAGCGGGCTTCATCGGTAGCCACCTCGTCGACCTGCTTATGGAAAGGGGGGAGGAGGTCACGGTCTTTGACAACCTCTCAACGGGCAAGTTGGAAAACCTCGCAAGATGGAGGGAGGATCCGCGGTTCCGTTTTGTTCGGGGCGACTGCTTGAGGGAGGAGGACCTGGCAAGGGCACTGCACGGATGCGACGCGGTCTTCCATCTCGCCGCAAACCCAGAGGTGAGGCTCGGCCCCATCGATCCCACCGTGGACTTCAACCAGAACATAGTGGCCACCCACAGGCTGCTGGAGGCCATGAGGAAGGTGGGGGTGAGGGAGCTGGTCTTCGCCTCGACTTCAGCAACCTACGGCGATGCGGAGATCCTGCCGACGCCCGAGGACGCCCCGATGAAACCCATCTCCATGTATGGTGCCAGCAAGCTCGCCTGCGAGGCCCTGATTTCCGCTTATTGCCACACCTTCGACTTCAGAGGAATCACCTGCCGCTTCGCCAACGTGGTGGGGCCGAGGGCTGGGCACGGCGTGATATGGGACTTCATCCAGAAGCTGCGCAGGAACCCGAAGGAGCTTGAGATCCTGGGGGATGGAACCCAAAGAAAATCATATCTCCACGTGAGGGACTGCGTGGAGGGGATGCTCTTCGCCTTCGAGCACTCTGGCCCCGGGTTCGAGGCCTACAACCTCGGTTCGGAGGATCAGATCACCGTTCGAGAGATTGCCGAAATCGTGACGGCCGCGATGGGACTCGAGGGGGTGAAGTTCAGGTTCACTGGCGGTGTGAAGGGGGGGAGGGGATGGATCGGAGATGTTAAGATCATGTTCTTGGACATCTCCAAACTCAAAAAGCTCGGGTGGCGTCCGAGGCACAATAGTAGGCAGGCTGTGGAGGAGGCCGTCAGAGCACTCCTTTCTGAGATTTGATTTCCCCGCTTCTCGGGTGCGACTCAATCGGGGATCTATGCCAAATGGTCCCGCGGGAGGGATTTGAACCCCCGACATGCCGGTTTCCGCACGGGTCTACAGCCGGCCACTCTACCAGGCTGAGTTACCGCGGGACAATAAAATTTGGTTTAGTTCGATTTAGATTTTTCCTTGGAGGTTTGCCAGCCTCTTGAGGGCCTTCAGTTTTTCTTCCCTCTCCACCGTCGCCTCCTCGATGGTGAGCTGCAGAAACTTTATCACCTCATCATAGTGCCTTCTGTCCACCGGATACGGAACTCCGTCTTTTCCTCCGACGGTGAAGGAGTATTTCACGGGATCCCTCCAAGAAGGCGGTTTCCCGAAGATGAGGTCGGAGAGCAAGGCCAGGGCGCGGATGGTCTTCGGCCCGACACCCTGAACGGCCACCAGCTCCTCGTAGTTCCTGGGGTTCAGCTCGCGGGCCCTCCTCAAAGCGGCAAGCGTCTGCTCGGTGAGCCTCTCGATCCTGTGGCTCTCGGGCATGATAAGCCTCGCCTGCGGGTTCCTTCTAAAGTAGGAGTCAAGCGTGGTCTGCTCCGCCTCCCTAGCGAAGGAGAGGAGATTCCGTGGATCCTCCCTGACCAGCTCGAGCGACCCCTCCCTCGCCCCCCTGCTCTCCCGCGCGGTCATGTCCAGCACCACGCTCTCCCTCCTGTCCCCCACAATTCCAGCGTGTGGCTCCTCCACGAAGCTTTCGATCCCCTCAGAAACCCAGTGGTACCTCCTCGCCCAGCGCTCCCTCATCCCCTGCTGGACCACCGCCCACTTCCCGTCCTCCGAGAAGATGAAGCAGTGGTGGTAGAGCTGATACCCGTCCTGAACGCAGGCGTTGTCCACCTTGGCTGCCATCCTGCTGGCGTACTTCAGCCTCTCCAGCTTTTCCCCCGACAAGGAGAAGAGTTGCGCCTTCTCTTCGATTTCCTGCGGCGTGCGCCTGGAGACCTTCCCCTTGCCGCCGCAGATGGCGATCCCCCAGCTGGGATCCGTCCCCTCCTTTAGGGCCCCTAGCGTGACGGTGGTGAGGCCGGAGGAGTGCCAGTCGTACCCCAGCGCGCACCCCAGCGACTGGAGGAAAAACGGATCCCCCATCCTTCTGAGGAACTCCTCCGTGCCAAACTCCTCCACTATGAGCCTGACCACCGCTCCCCCCAGCCTCCTCATCCGGCTGAAGAGCCAAGGAGGGCATCTCCCCCCGTGCAGCGGTAGCTCGGCTAAACCCGACCTTCTCACAACTAACCTAAGCGCCTGTTATTTTGGGCGGGACTCGTTTGCTCACTTTAGCAGGTAGTACCCGGCGGCCTTTTCCCTAGCAACTCTCTTGGCGATTCCCTTGCCCACCATGCTGGTGAGGGCGTTGGTCACCCTTCCCTTCGGCAGGTTGGCAGTCCTCGCTATGTCGTCGGCGGTCTTTAGAGAGTTGGGGTTGGTCGCTCCCAGGCGCTTCATGGCCTCGTAAACCTTCTTCTCATCGGGAGGCAGTTCCTCCATTGGTGGATTAATGCAGGTATTTTTTAAGGGGTGCTAAAGGGGCTCGAGCGAGAGGTCGAGGGCGGGGGCATGCATGGTCATGTAGCTGGAGGAAATGATGTCCGGGCCGGCCTCCGCATACTCCTTCACGTTGGTGGGGTTGATCCCGCCCGAGACCTCCACCAGCACCTTCTCCCTGAGCCTCTTCCGCTTCAGCAGTTCCACCGTTCTCTTCACCTCCCGCGCCGGCACGTTGTCCAGCATCACGATGTCCGCCCCGCATGCCGCCGCCTCTAGGGCTTCCTCGGCGCTCCCCACCTCCACCTCAACCTTCTTGGTGAAGCTTCTCCTAACCTTTGCTAGGGCATTCCTTACCCCCCCCATCAGCTTCAGGTGGTTTGATTTCAGGAGCACGCAGTCGTCCAGGCGAAAGCGGTGCGGGTCCCCCCCGCCCGCCTCAACGGCTTTCTTGTCGAAGATGGGAAGAGGGCTCTTTCTGGTGGAGGCTATCACGATCTTCGGGTTCACCTCCCTCACCTTTTCCACCATCTGGGCCGTGGCGCTCGCCGTTCCGCTCATCCACATGAGAAGGTTGAGGGCCGTCCTTTCCGCCGCAAAAATCCCCTTGGCCTCCCCCTCCACCTCCATGATAAGGTCGCCCGGTTTCACCCTTTCTCCGTCCTTCTTTTTTACCGTCACCTTTGCTCCGAGCTTGGAGAAGGCGTAGGAGGCCTCCTCCACCCCAGCGATTACCCCCTCAGACTTCGCGATCACACCCGCCCTTATTCTGGAATTGGAGTCCAAGGCCTCGCTCGCCAAATCCCCAAAGCCGATGTCATCGCTGAGCAGTTCCTCGATTTTCTTTTGGGCCATAGGCGTCAGCATCTGAAACCTTTTGACATATCATAAATCTCTCGAAAAGTAGGTGGTGGGAGCGGTCGGGGAGATCTTTAGCTCCCTCCAGGGGGAGGGGCTGTACGTGGGCAGGAGGCAGGTTTTCGTGAGGTTTTACGGCTGCCCGCTTAGATGCGTTTACTGCGACACTAAGGAGTTCTGGACCCCCAAGCCTGCCTGCAGGGTGGAGGTCAGTCCTGGATCCGGAAAGTTCCGCGAGCGTGGTCCTCTGGATGTGGGCGGGGTGGTGAGGGAAGTTGTGAGGCTCAGGACCGCTGACACCCACAGCGTTTCCCTGACAGGGGGGGAACCCCTAGCCTCGTCACAGTTTCTGCTGGAGTTGCTCAGAAGGCTGAGGGAGGAGGGCTTAAGGACCTATCTCGAAACCGCGGGAACCGATCCCGGCGTTGTGCGGGAGATTTCAGGGCTTCTGAATTTTGCCTGCGTGGATCTGAAGCTTCCCGATCATGGCGCCGTCCCCCTCTCGAGGTGGAGGAACCTTGTGGAAAGCGAGCTGGAATGTATAAGGATGCTGAAGGGGGAGGGGGTGGAAGTCTTTGGTAAGACAGTGTTGCTGAAAACCTCCTCGCCAAAAATTTTTCTGGAGGTTTGCAAGAGGCTTTCTAAGCTGGAGGTGCCGCTCGTCCTACAGCCCGTGACCCCGCTGGGAGGGGCGAAACCCCCAACCACGGCCCAGCTCCTCAGGATGTCCTCGCTCGCCTCCTCCTGTGGCGTGGGGGAGGTGGCGGTTATACCTCAGGTGCACAAGCTTATGGGATTACCATGAAGGTGGAGGTTTCTGGGGTGGTTTTCTGCGGTGCCCACCTGATCGCGGGACGCGAGAGGTGCGAATGCCTGCACGGCCACAACTGGAGGGTCTCGGTCGCGTTGGAGGGGGAGGTGGACGAAAGGGGAATGGTGATGGACTTCCTAGAGCTGAAAAGGATGGTGGAGGAAGAGTGCTCAAAGTTAGATCACAAACTCCTGCTACCTCAGCGGAGCGAACGCATGAAAATCGACCAGCAAGGCGAGAAAGTGGAGATTGAGGCGGCGGGGAAGAGGTATCTTTTTCCCCTGCAGGATGTGCTCTTTCTCCCCCTCAGGGAGATCACGGCCGAGGAGGTGGCGGGGTTGATTGCGGAGCGCCTGATCCGAAGGTTGTCCCCCGGTAGGCTCAGGCGCCTCGAGGTGAGGGTGGAAGAGGCTCCGGGGCAGTCCGCCGTCTGTCTGAGAGAATTATAGCCAGGGAATTTTGAATGGGGCCGTGGGGTAGCCTGGTCTATCCTGCCGGCTTTGGGAGCCGGTGACCTGGGTTCAAATCCCAGCGGCCCCATCAGTCCG
This sequence comes from Hadarchaeota archaeon (SeqCode), assembly GCA_964632175.1. Lineage (GTDB taxonomy): Archaea > Hadarchaeota > Hadarchaeia > Hadarchaeales > JAWBSP01 > JAWBSP01. The sequence goes on along the minus strand of CAZWBJ010000013.1, from coordinate 1,303 downwards.
GGGAGCCATGCCGCTGCAGTAACGGAAGGTCAAGTCAGGAGACCGAGTACCTTTCTTCTGAAGGCCGGGGGGTACCTGCTCAAGTACTCCCTCAGCTTGGGGGGCTCAAGTCTGGGTCTGAATCTCCTCACCAACTCCTCCCTCATTTCCCCGAAATACACCATGTCCACGAAGGTCTTCTCCACATCGCTGATGGGCAGGGAGAACTCTCCGACGGAGTAGAACTGGTAGCCGAAGAGGGAAAAGAAAGGTAGCGTTAAAGAAGGTGGACCGTAAGGGCTGAACCCACCCCCGCCGCCGTCTCGAAGGCGCGGGCCAGTGGCCCCTGGGATGGAGTGATCCACCTTCTGAAGCTCCTGGGGAAAAAGCTCGCGGTAGCGGAAAAGTCGTCTTTCTGAACTTCGAGGACCCCGACACGCTCGAAGCCTTTGAGAGGGATCCAAGGGGGTACCTCAGGAAGCTTCATCTCGGGCAGCGAGAGACACTTGTTTCTTGACTGTTTGGTAAGAATTTTGGCAGGTGTGTCAGTTTACTATGGGATAATCTGGCCCGTTAGGCACCCGAGCGCGAACAGGTAGAAGAGGTCGAAGTTTACCAGGAGGGATCCCCAGAAGCCCAAGCTTTCTGCGGCGCGCCCGTAATCCTGCGCCAGATCCGGAGGTCTCCCCAGGCCACGAGGGGCCAAAGCGCGAAGAGGAGGGGAACCAGGGAGAGGTGCCCGAGGGAGCCCGCCACCAGCCCTACCGCCGCGGCCAAGAAGTGCTCCCCGACGGCCAGGCGGTGGAAGGCTCTCTGCCTGCGGTCACCCTCGCGGATCCTCCTTTCGATCCCCCTCACGAAGCTGGCGTATCCCCTGTCGATCCTTCTCGCCGCATGCCTCCCCGGCATGAGGATCGCGAGCCAGCGCTCCGGCATCTAAGAGGGGCTCACGAGATCAGAACTTTACAGCACATGTGCTTAGTGCATCAATAAGTTGTAGCATCCAAAGGTTGTTTGGTAGTGTTGGTTTGGTGCGTCTCTTAGTCCTGTTTTTTTCTCTCCATTTCTTAATTTTCTGTTTTACCTGTTCGTAAAATTCGTGCATGCTGAGAACCTTGATGTTTTCTCGCTTTAGTTTCTCTTTCAGCTCTTCGAAATTACGTAAGCGGTTGAGCACCACGTACTGCTTGATCCACTCATATTTTAGCCCAGAGAATCTCTTTTCTGCTATCCTCTTTATCTCTTTCGCTACGATGTCCGAGAATTTTCCCTTGATCTCTTCGTAGTTCTTTTCCTTTCCCTCATAAAGCGTACCAATTTCGAG
>CAZWBJ010000012.1:4804-28875 GCA_964632175.1 Hadarchaeota archaeon (SeqCode) | reverse complement strand
GCTGCAGTCCGTCCCGATGGTTTCGGAGCTCATGTCCAAGTACGGCGTGACGGTGGAGAGCAACAGGTTGACCATCACCTATAACATACCTCAACTCTCAAAGACGGTGAGTGGAATCACCTTCAGTGCGCAGAACGTGAGCATCAAAGCGACGGTGAACTTGGTGCACCTCCACCTCTCCGGCCGCACTCTCGCCATAGACTTCCAGCTGGGCTTTGGCACCTCCGGCTCAGCCTCCGCGGCTGGCCAGCTTGATCTCCAAAATGTCCTGAGCAAGATCACCCTGCCAGCCGGAGTGAGTGCCAGCGTCCAGAACGGGAAGCTCGTCCTAGTGGTGGAGAACCAGTCCTCCTTCAGCAAGAGTCTGTACGGGCTCAGCGCCACCGTGAGCAACCTGAAGGCCAAGCTGGTGCTGGACAGGTTCTCCGCAAGCCTCTCCGATCTAGGCACCCTGACCTTCGCGGTGCCGGAATATTCCACCACGGTCCTAGGGCTGACGGCAGGGGTGAAGGACCTCTCCGCCTCCCTCTCACCGGCCGCCACGATCGATGTTTCCTCCGGCTACCTCAACCTGAACGCCTCCATGGGCTGGAATGTTTCGGGCAAGGCCTACCTCAACGGAACGGTGGATGTCCTCCAGCTCCTGAGCTCCGCCACCAACACCAACCTCTCCGGGCTGGTGAACGTCGATTCACTGACGACCAAGCTTGTGGACGAGCTCACCAAGAGGACAACGGTTCCAGTCAACCCGAACAGCGTGTTCACCGGCGTGGACTTGAGCAACGCGAAGAACGTGCCCTACCAGCTGAAGGAAACCAACGGGAACCTTGAGGTGATTCTCGGCCCCGCCAGCCCGAGCCTCTCGCTGGCTGGCATCACCCTCACTCTCAACAACCTGAATGCGGATCTGCTGGTGAAGAACGCCACCGTGGACATCTCCGACAAGCTCACCTTCAGCCTCTCCACGGACCTTGCGGTAGCGTCGGGTCTCTCGGCCAGCGGGACCGTCGACCTGAAGAACTACGTGCCCGGGGTAAGCAGCGGCAAGCTCACCCTTGACCTCTCCAGCTCCTTCTCCGTTTCCGCGAGCGTCCCCAGCTGCTCCGGCCAGTTCACGCTGGATCAGCTCGCTTCGGTAGTTCCATACCTGAACGAGCTGGTGGGCAAGGAGGTGAGCTGGCTGGTGGGCTCCCTCTCGGGCGTTGCACCCAGCACCAGCACGAACAACTTCTACTCCCAGCTGAGGCAGGGATTGACCTACGCCAAGACGGGCCTGCAGATGACCGGTCAGTTGGCCAAGATATACGAGAACATCACCGGGGACCGCACCTACACCACCGTGACGAAGGTGCTCGTTCCTCTGACTGACTTGGCCAAGATTGGAACCTACCTGTACCAGTACGGGCCTGAGATCCTGAAGCTCATCGACTACCTCAAGTCCAGCGGCACCGGTGGCACCGGTGGGAGTGGCCTGAGCTGGAGCGTCAGCTGGAATGGCTGGGAGCCCACCTTCCGAGGGGCCTACTCGGGCACCGTCGGTCCCTTCAAAGTCTACGGCTTCAACCTCAGCCTGAACAACCCGCAGGGATACCTAACCCTCAAGAACGCCAGTGCCACCGTGAGCGGGCCGAACTCCACCTTCTCCGCCAACCTGGGGATGAGGTTCGGCGCCAGCGGAGGGATAGGCGTCAGCGGGTCCAAGAGCCTCAGCGAGATCCTGAACAACACGCCTGGAGGCGGTTCCGGCTCTGAGGGTCCGACGGTGACGGCGGAGTTCAAGGTGGAGGGTGGGAGGCTGGTGCTGTACCTGCGCTTTGCGGACTGGAGCATCAGCCCGGTGAGTGGCTTGACCATCGTCCCCAGCGGGCTAACGGTCAGGATCCAGTTCGACAGCGTGAGCGTGGGGCTGGGCAGCGGGCAGGTGCAGGTGAACGCCAGCGTCGGATTCCAGATCTCCGACAGCTCCACCACCGTCTCCTACACCGGCTCCACCACCGTGCTCTCCAAGGACTGGACCTACGATGTCCCCGTGGTGGTGGTTCCGTTCGAGGTGGTGGGCGTGCCGGTGGAGCTGAATGTCTACGCCAGCCTGCGCATCTCCAAGCCGACCGTAACCATCACCCTAGGTCCCGACCTCACCCAGCAGCAGCTGAACGCCTCCGTTAGCTTCAGCTTTGTCGGGGCGAGTCCGGGCGTGGGCGTGAGCGTGGTCGGGTACTCCGTCGCCTCGGTCAGCGGCGGCATCGCCATAGGCTTCAGCAATCCGGCCCTCTCGGTCTCCCACAGTACCTCGGGGTGGGTGCTCTCGGTCAAGACGGGAACGCTCGACATAACCACAGTGAGCTTGGTGATCAAGGTCCTGGGCGTGCAGGTGGCAACCATAAACGTTCCGTCCTGGAGCTACACCCTCTGGGGCGGCGGAACCTACAGCTGGAACGTCAGCCAGTTCGCGGCCTCGCTCTCGGACGCGGTGGACAGTGCCGGGGCCGGGTTCAGGCAGGGTGTTCAGGAGTTCCTGTACAAGTGGGCGAACGACGTGGTGAGGAACGTGAGCGGCTGGGCGAGCGCGGTGAGCAACACCATCAGACAGATGGTGGCCCAAGGACTCTACAACGTCAGCCAGGCCATCAACAACGGCTGGATAAGCCTGAACGAGGCCCTCAGCAACGGCTGGATAAAGGTCTGGGACGCCATCAAGTTCCACAACCACCAGGTGATGTACACGGCCCCGGCTTGGACGGTCCAGTACCCGTCGGGCTGGACTTACGTGGAGGAGGACCCGAGCAGAACGCTGAAGGCTCCCTCCTACTCCGACGCGGACGGTGACGGGAGGATGATGTACGTCTACGCAGAGCCGGCTTACAACTCCACGGATGAGCATAGGGCTTATTGGGAGAGGCCGGCCGAGTCGGCTCTGGGCAAGAACGACGGCCCCATCCCGCCCGGAATCAAGATGGCCTTCAACGGGCTGTACAGGTACTACGGGGACGGGGAGCTGGATGCGGAGTTCCTGAGGTTTGAGGTCTATGAGGACGGGGTCTGGAAGACGGTGGCAGAGAGGAAGATTGACGGTTCGCACGCGGTGGATGTGAACAGCTGGCAGGGCTTCAGCGGGACCTACGTGACGACCGGCACCGTGACCAAGATTAGGGTCTACATGATGGTGCGCGACTACGAAGGGCTGCTGGGCGGTGAGGAGTGCGGAATGGCCTTCGACGCCTTCAAGATCCAGTTCTCCAGGGCCGGAGAGTTCAAGACGGCCACCCTCAACCCGATCGAGGATGCGGCGGTCTCCCAGCTCAACCCGTCCAGCAACTACGGCAGCGACTCCAAGCTGAGGATCGAGACCTACGACTGGTTGCTCACCCGCAGCGACTGGAGGAGCTACCTCAAGTTCAGCCTGAGCTCTCTACCCTCCGACGCCATCATCACCAAGGCCGAGCTCAAGCTCTACACCTACAAGGCCGACGGAGGGGCCATCAGCGGGGAGGTGACGGTGGTCTGCCACTACACGAACGATTCCTGGAGCGAGGGCGGGATAACCTGGAACAACCAGCCCATGGGCACGGGCGCCAACCCGAACACCGGCATCATGGACGTCAAGAAGATCGGAGGTGGATCGGAGGAGCACTCCACCAACTTCTGGGTGGCTTGGAACGTGCTGGGCGCGGCGATCGATGCCTTCAAAAACGACAAGACGGTCTCCTTCATGCTCAGGGAGGGCGACGAGGCCCAGTGGGCCTACGGCATCTGGGCGGAGTTCTACTCTAGGCAGGGAACCTATAAGCCACAGCTGTACCTCGAGTACTTCGATCCGTAGGCGACGTTTCGAAAGTACTGATTTTTTCTTTTAGTTATCTACCTGGTCTAACGAAGGGTGTGCGCCTAGAAGTCAGAATTTCTCCTCGAGCAGTGGAGCGCCGGGGAGGGGATTTGAACCCCTGCTCCCCCGAAAGGGGAACCAGATCTCGAGTCTGGCGCCTTGGACCTGGCTAGGCTACCCCGGCATTAAAAAATTTGGTTTGGAAAGTTTTACACCTAAAGCCCGCGCTTGTAGCTTTTCCTGTAGACCGCCCGGTACTTTCCCGTTTTCCTTCTGGGAGCCGGCTTGACCCCCTCCGCTATCTCTCTCCTGCACTGCCGGCAGAGGAGCATCAAGTTCTCAAGGGAGAAATCCCCCTTCTCATCCACTTTCACGATCCGCAGATCCTTTGTATCCAGGCAGAGTTCGCATCTCCCTCCAAGTTCCTTTCGGGCGAAGAGGAGGAAGAGCCGCTCGGCGAGACTTTCCGCTTCCTTTTCATTTTCCAGCTTCCCGATCCACTCAGGAGGAATGGAGGCTTTTCCGTTCAGGGCCCCGCACAGAGCGCCCGTCATGGAGCCCAGGGTGTCGGCATCCCCTCCAAGCGAGATCGCCGTCAGCACCGCCCTCCCGAAGTCCGCCGGCGAGCAGAGGAAGCAGTAGAGGGCGGTGGGGACGGAGTTGGGGGCCTCCACCCCGTTTCCCAGCTCTTTGATGAGGGAGGACTGGAGGGGGGGCTCCCTCAGAAGCTTCCCCACCGTCTGGAGCTTCTCCCTGAAGATTTCGGACTCGGCGGTTTTCAAAAGCTCTTCCAGGCACCCCGACGGCTCGAACTCTTGGGGACTTGAGTAGAGCGCCAGATTGATGGCCTTGGCCTGGAGGACGGCCCCCTCGATTCCCAGGGGGTGGGAGTGCGTGATCCGGCTGCACTCGCGAACAGCCTGGAGCATCTCCTCCCCCTTGAGGAGCAGGGCCAGCGGGGCCACCCTCATGGCGGCGCCGTTCCCAAAGGAGCCCTCCCCGCCCATCACCTCCCTAGCCGGAAGCTCCCAGGCCTTCCCCTCCCGGATCTGCTGGAGGACCCAGAGGGTGTTGGGACCGTAGCCCCTAGCCGGATCAAAGTTTTGGGCGAAGGTGCGGGCCGCATGCCCCGGATCCACCCCTTCCCTCTCCACAATGGATCTGGCTAGGTTGAGCGTCATCTCGGTGTCATCGGTGTACCTGAGTATTTCGGCCACTTGGGCGAGCCCGGCGACCTCTCCCGGCTCGACCGGTCCAGATCCCTCGAAAGGTCTCCCCAGAGCATCCCCCACCGCAACCCCGAGGAGGCAGCCCTTAAACTTCTCCAGAAGATCCATCAGACGATCTCCGTCTCTTTTCCCAGGTCGAGTTCAGTTTCCGTCGAGAAGGCCCTCTCTATCACTGAAACCAGTTCTGTCAGCCCCTGTCCCGTGTTGCATGAGACGGGAACGAGCTCGCCCGGGAGGCCGGAACCCTGGAGCGCCTGCAGGAGCGAGAGAGAGGTTTCCCTGCTCAGGGGTTGCGGCTCCTCCTGAAGGGCCTCCACCAGATTTTCCCTCTCCTCCCACCACCCCAGGATCCTTTCCAGCTCGTCGGGTGGCAGGAGGTCGGTCTTGGACAGGACGATGATCTGGGGGGTTCTGAAGCGGACGAAGACGGAGGTGGAGAGCATCAGCAGGGAGACGAAGGAGCAGGGCGAGCGGGAGAGGAAGGAGTCCGCCAGGAAGAGGGTGAGCCGGGGTTCCCCCAGCCCCTTGACGATGGCCGGTCCCGTCTCCCTGAAGGCAAAGAGCTCCATCTGCCCAGGCGTGTCCACCAGCACGTAGTCTGGGTTCATCCCCCCGATGATCTCCCTGAGCTTGGGGAGATGGTTGGCCAGCATGTCGATGGCGGCCACCAGCCCCCCGTTCGGCCCCAGCCTGTATATCCTCATGACCTCCGTCAGGGAGATGTCCTTCCTTATGTCCACGTCCGGTGTGTAGGGAAGCCACTCGGCGCCCGGGTCCAGGTTGACGGTGATGCAATCGAGATCCATGGACTCAAAGGTGTCGAGGAGGCCGAGGGTGAGCGTGGACTTCCCCGAGCCTGCTGGGCCGAGGAGGTAGATGAGGTTAGCCATCAATATCTAGGCGGGAAAAATTGAGCTACAGAAAATCTGCCAGGCTCAGCTGCCTGGAGGAGTCGCTCTCGAAGAGGCTCTTTATCTCCACCTCCACCAGCTTCAGCCTCTGCTTGAGGTAATCGCTCACCCCGTATTTCTCCGCTATCTGCCCCGCCACCTTCACGTACTTCTCAATCCCCCCCCGGCTGACCGTCAGGATGAGGTTCCCCCCGCACGCGAGGCAGACCCCGGAGAGGGGAACCCTCCTGTACTTCTTGTTGCATGACGTGCACCTGAACTTCTGGCTCGCGAAGGTCCTGAGGTTCCCCTTGATGTCGGGGATGAAGTGGTGCTCGATCAGCCTCTGGGCCACGTCCCTCTCGTCCACCGCCCTTATCCTCTCGGCGAGCTGGAGCTGGGAGGTGATTTTCTCTTCCATGCTGCCTAGGGTCTTGTACCTTGAGAGGGGGGGCCCTCCCGAGATGTCGGAGGTGTCGAACTCGAAGCCGAACTCATACTCCCTCCCAGTCCCCAGCCTCGACTCCACCACCTCCACCAGCTTGAGCAGCTCGGCCGGGGTTTTGCCCGCCGCCTCCAGGTAGAACTCCAGGGGCAGGTCCTTGGAGACCTCCACGTGGTGGGCCTCCTTGTCCACCTCCAGAGGGCTGATCCTGGTGATGAGCATGAGGGGCGCGTCCATGCTTCCCCCCCTCTTCTCCGGAAGGAACCTCCTGCTGAAGTTCAGGAGCCCATCGAGGAGGAGCATGACGGCGTCCTGATCCCCGTCGCACTGCCCTACTGAAAATCCGGAGGCGATGGCGTTGTGAAGCCCTTCAACAGTGAAACTGTACAGAGGTTGAGGCTCCCGGATTATCTCCCTCTTCACCGAAGTCTCAAACACCTCCTCACTCAGAAATCTCACCTTGGGTTTCCGCGTCTTGCAGCCAAGGAGAATTTTTCGAGCTTTCAAGTTCTTTTGTTTTCCCATGAAGCCTATCTTCTTGCAGAATTCAAGCGCGGCGTTTCCATAAATCCTCAACGCATACGTGACAAACCTTGGAATCTGCCTCTTCTTCAAACGGAACTTGCCAGCTCTGCTTGTGAGCTGGATTCTGTCCTCTCTCTGGATGACGCAAGGAATACCGAATCTGAGGAGGAGAAATTCTATATCCTTTATCAGCATTTCGTTTGCGGATGTGCATGAAACTTCCACCCGACCTTTGCTGTAGCTGACCCCTCCATCCCCCTCGAAGTACCCTTGTAGGAAGTATCTCGCCTTCTTCAGGGGCAACGAGAGAACGAAGGACGGAACGCGCTTTGATAGAGCCCTGCTTCCAGCCCCTAGCCCCTCGAAGAGATCGTGGATGATTCTCGAGCTGACCGTAAGTGCGTTACCGGAGAGGGTTGGTGAAATGCCGAAGCATCTTTCGACCATTCTTTTGAGTTCACGGATTCTCGCCCGATCGCAGACGGCGAGGATCACTTGGCTGAGGGAATTCTTTTTTCTCCTTAAATACCCCTCCGCCACATAGAACCCGAGCAACCTCAGAAAGTAGCGGTCGACCTTGATGAACCTTGGAACGGTTCGTCTGGTACGGATTTGCTTGAGGAGAACCTTTTCAGGTATGGGAACTCCCAGAGCCTTCAAAACGTCTAGGGGCATGCTTCGGTACGTGTAAAAGTAGTTTCTCAACGTTCTCCAGTTCCTCCCCGTGAGTTGTGCAGCGATCCTTAGCCCCTCCGCCTTCGTAAGTCCTCTCTCCCTCCAGAATTTTTCAAGGGCTTCTCTCACCCCGACTACTGCTGTGCTTCTCTCCTCTGCGAACTCGAGTAGATCTATCTGGACTACATCCTTCTCTGGGATCTCTATCCTAGCTGGAAGCAAAAGGTGGGAGGCTCTGTAGGCTTCCACTTTCCTCAGGTTGCGATCAAGAATCGGGTGAAGCCCACTTACTAGGAGAGTTCTCCCCCTCGCCTTGAGCCTCACCAGATGGTTTTGAGCTGGATGCTTCGAGAAGGCCACCACAGGTCTGAGCTTGTATTTAAAATCGCGATCTAGTGCGAGGGTGTATATTCCCGTAGTTTTCACGACGAGATCTCCAAACTCCGTTTGTTCTGGGTCGGATCGTCTAATAAGGTCTTCTACAAAATCCCCAAGCTTCACGAGTCTCCATCCTTTTCCCTCTATCAGAAGAGGTACAACCGTTTCGGAAGCAAAACAATCCCTCCTCTTGGCGGCGTGGAAGAAGGGATGGGCGAAGCAAACGCTTGCATCGGTGAACCCCACGATTCTGGCGACCACTCCCACGGAGGTGTGGGGGGCGATGGCGATGAGGAGGTGCCCCACGAGATCCTCCGGTCTTTTACAGTGGTAGAAGCGGGGGAGGTTGTAAAACTTCTCCAGCAGGTCGTCCACGAACCCGGCGGCGGAGAGAAGATACTTGGCGCATTCTCTGGAGATTATCACATCCTGGACCTTCAGCTCCAGAAGCTGGTTCTCATCCTGGAGCGGGGCCCCCGTGACGTCATGGGTGTAGCCGAGCTCCCTCAGCTTCTCCACGCTCACGCCCACCTCCCTAGGCCTGAAGTGTGTAAGGGGCATGTTGGTGAGGTCGAACCTGACCGTCCCGTCCTTGAAGACGTAAACTCCATGCTTGGCCCTCAGGATGCCCTTCTCCAACGGCTCTGGGAACTTGTAGGCGCTGGTGAGGCCCTTCACCCCCTTCACCTCCTCCGGCAGCTTCTCCCCGAGTTTCTGGGTCGCCTGCTGGAGGAGCTCTTTGAGGGGCACAGCCCTGACGTCGGCGTACGAGGCCCTCCCACCGTGAGCTGGGCAGCGCTCCCCCTTCGCTTCCCTATTGCAACAGGGAAAGATCTTGACGTACTCCGTCTTAGCACCGCACCGCTCGCACTTCCTCCTTATGGTGACTTGCCCGCAGTTCTGACAGACCATCCTCACCACCTCCACGAAAAGCTCCCCTCCGTCTTCGTCCAGCTTGGCCGAGGCCTTCACCAAGTTTCTGGTGGGACCCCCGGCGGTGGAAACGGGGAAGAGCACGTGCGGCGGCGGTTTCATCCTTCTTGGGCTGGCCTTTTCCGGCCTCCCCATCCTCGCCCCAACGATGGTGGGGGCTTTCCTGCGGATGGGAAAGCCGGCCAGCTCTTGGAGGGCTCGAAGGGGTTCCTCCGAGAGCAGGATCTTCCTGTCCTTCTTCTGGAACAGGGCGAGGCACTTCGCCAGAGGCAGAGCGTGATCGGTGAGAATCACCTCCTCTCCCTCTACCGCGTGCGGGACTCCCAGCAACTCCAGAGTCCTCTTGGGCGCCCCCTTCGGAACCCTCAGACACCTCAGCGCCCCGTTCTCAAAGGAGGGCTCTCCCCTTTCCAGCCACTCCGCGAGCTCGTAAAGCTGCTGGCCGGAAACCTCCTCGAAGGCATATGTGTAGGCCGGATGGAGGGGGACCTTGAACTCCTCCGAGAGGCTCACGGCCACCTCTGGGGACGGGGGCGGGAAGGGGGGAGAAAGGTGGGGTTTGATTTTCTCAAGTTTCTCGGGAGGAACCTTGGCGGTTACTTCCTTCGCCCACCACTCCTCGCACCAGGCCGGGGGAAGCAGGGGATGGTTGTTTTCGAGGAACTCCCCAAAACTCACAAGCAGATCCCCTAGGAAGAGGATCTCCTCTATCTCTCCCTTTATCTTTTTGGCATGCTCGACCGAATTTATCCTCACGACCGATCCGTCTCTGAGCCTGACGGTGGGACCCTCGATGGTGTCGACGGGGGCAACCGTGGCCGCCTTCCCGGGAAACTCGGTTTTGAGCTGGGTGCCCACCGCCGGGAACTCCTCCAAAATGTACATGGTGGCCGGGTGCATGCCCACTGTGGCGTAGCCCGTGTTCCTGGCCCTTCCGTACCTGAGCCGGAAGCCTCCGGGGGAATGCGGGTGGCAGAATACCGGCCTCCCCCCTATGACCTCCTCCAAGTACCTCTCTCCCCCCTCCTCTTCCTCCTCCTCACCCTCCTCACCTTCCTCTCCTTCCTCTTCCTCCACCGGCTCCCCCCCGGCACCGGTGCTCTGCAGTTTTTCCGCCACTTTCTGCAGCCACTCCCATCCGTCCAGCCCCAGCTTTTCCGCGTACTTCAGCAGCTTGGGTGCCTTCTGGAGAACCCCCTCCACCAGGGCGAGGATGGCTCCTCCCCTCACGAAGTTGTGTCCCACCCTCGGCAGGTTTCGGTGAACGGCCACCACCGCTTCCCTGCTGCTGGGCTCCCCGGTGACCTCCACGGGAAGGTTCCGGACGGCCAGCCTGATGTCGTCGGGAGAGGGTGTGAACTGCAGGTGCTCAACCTCGGCATAGATCTCCGCCTCCTCCACGTACCTCTCCACCTCCTCTGGGGTGGGGATGAACCGCTCTAGGTGAAGCCTTCTCCTTATGAGGTCCCCAATGAGGATGCTAAGGGCCGCAGCCGTCCCCCCCGCCGCCCTAATGGGGCTGGCGAAGTGAATGGAGAGGTACCTGCTGCCGTTGGGGTTTCTCTTTATCTCCACCTTGGTTATGCCCTCGAGGACGGCGGCCCCCGGGACGGCCTCCGTCAAGATGGCGAGGGCGACCCTCAGGGCGCGCTCGGCGACGGCCCGCTCGTCCAGCTCTAGGTCCCCGGTGGCCACCCTCTCGGCCACTTGGATGGCGAGTTCCTCCCTCGGGAGCTTCTTCTCCAGTCTGCGGATTTCCTCGGCGATGCCCGGAAGTTCCAGGAGCCTCTCCACCCTCTCCGCAAAGTCCTTGGTCAGGGGGATCTCGGGCTCAAGCTCCGGGTCGTATCCCTGCTCCCTGGCTTTTTTGGCCAGTTCCAGTGCTCTCTCAACGCCGGCCTCCAAGTCCCCGAAATACTCCTCCATCTTTCCGGGCTTCATAGGAGATCGGAAAGATTTTTGACGACCAGGTCCGGCCGCTGGCGCCCGCGCGGCTCCCTGCTCACGCCCGTGAGGACGAGGACGGTCATGAGCCCCATCCTCTTTCCCGCTGCGACATCGGTGTCCATCCTATCCCCTATCAGGGCGGTCTCCCCCGGCCTGGAGTGCAGCTCCTTCAGGGCCAGCTCCAGCAGGAAGGGTTCGGGCTTGCCTATCACCACATCCGGCGGCTTCGAGGCCGCGACCTCCAGGAAGGAAACCACCGCCCCGGCCCCAGGCAGGAGCCCCCCCTCGGTGGGGAAAGAGCAGTCCCTGTTGGTGGCGATGAACTTGGCACCCGCCAGGATGGCCCTCATACCGGCTGCCAGCTTCTGGTAGTTCAGCCTCCTGTCCAGCCCCACCACCACATGCGTGGCTCTCTCCGCCTCCCTCTCCCCTACCAGCTCGTGCCCGGCGAGCTTCAGCTCCTCCCTCAGGCCCCTCTCCCCGATGGCGTAAACCCTCGCTCTCCCCTCCCTTTTCAGCCAGAGGGCCGCTCCGTAGGAGGAGGTTATCACCCTTTCTGTGCGTATGCCCATCTTCTTCAATCTCCTTATGCAGTCCCTCCTCGAGACGACCGAGTTGTTGGTGAGGAAGGCCAGCCTCTTTCCCCTCTCCTCCAGTGCCCGCAAGGCCTCCGCCGCCCCTTTTATCGGCTTCCCTTCCAGCCAGACCACGCCGTCCAGATCGATGATCAGGGACGAAATACCTTCAAGCAAAGTGCATCACCGTGAGTTTTCCCGTTTGGAGGTCCACCACGGGGACATAGCCCGGGGTGGGGTTTATCCCCTGCTTCTTCATGTAGGCCGTCATCCCTTGGAAGGTCCCCGAGTTCAGGAAGAGAACCCCCCTGTAGGTGGCCTGCTCGAAAACGTGGAGGTGGCCGCAGTGGAAGATGTCCGGAGGTTCCTCCACCACCATGAGATCCGGGTTCTCGGGGGCGAGCGCCGTTCTCCCCCCGTAAAAGGGGCTGAGGTGCCTCCTCCTCAAGAGGGCCCTCATCATGGCTACCGGCTTGTGCCTGTCCATCCCCAAGACGGTCGCCAGGTCGTCAAAGCTCCTCCCGTGGTACATCAACACCCTGATGCCCTCCACCTCCAGCAGGCAGGGGTTGCCAACCATCTGGTAGCCCAGCTCGTAGAACCTTCCAGCCACCTCCCTCGGGATGGCGGGCTGGGGCTCCGCCGCCCTTACGGCATCGTGGTTTCCCGGGGAGATCACCACCGTTATGCGCTCGGGTATCTGGGAGAGGAGCTCGGCGGCGTACTCGTACTGCTTGAAGATGTCCGGTATGGCCAGCTCCTTCTCTTGGGAGGGGTAGATCCCGATGCCGTCCACGATGTCCCCCGCGATGAAGAGGTAGCGCACCCTTTCGGCCAGCTCCCTCTTCTCCCCCGTCCCCTCTCCCCTGAGCCAGCTCACGAACCTCTTGAACATCTCCTCCAGGAACATCTGGCTCCCGATGTGGAGGTCGGAGATGAAGGCCGCGCAGACGGGCTCTTCCGCCCCCCTCCACTCCCTCTGGGGGAACTCGGGCCAGAGGATCTCCTTGGCGAAGATGGAGGGCAACCTCCCGCTTCTTTCGCTGAGTCTTCCCACTACTCCGATGACCTCGTCGGGGATCACCTCTCTGGCCTGGCTCATCACCTCCCCCGACTTGAAGGCCCATACCAGGGCCCTCCCCGCGGGATCCTCCAGCTCTATCACCAAGTGCCCCTTTGGGGTCTCTCTCTTCTCGGCCACCATCCCCACCACCCGGACCTCCTCCCCCGGCTCTATTCTGGGGAGGGCGGAGAGTGGCACGCAGGAGCTCAGGTTGGGCCTGCTTTTCAGTATCGTGCTGAGGCTCTGGAAGCGGCTCCTGAAGAGGTTCACGAAATCCTTCAGCTCGCCCTTGCAGTTGCTCTGGCCCGTTATGTCCCTGAGAACTCTCACCTTTGTGGTCCCGGGTTCGCGTTCCTTGGGTTCAGGTGGCTGGGGGGGCGGCACCTCCTCCCGGCTCTCCCTAGGCCCCTCCCTGAGCCGAGAGATGGCCTCCGGGGTGATGATCAGCTCCTCCCTGAGCAGTTCGAGGATCCTCTCCACCTCCCCCTCCGGCAGCCCCTGCAGGATCTCAAAGGCCTCCGAGCTCAGGCAGACCCCGGCCTCTGTGACCTTCTGGAGGAGGAGTTCGGGCTTCAAGAGAAGAACCTGCAGAGCTTGGCTTCCGCGGGCGGGGGGAATTCGAAGCGCAAGGCCTCACTGCTGAGGAGCTCCCTGGCCTGGGGATTCACCTCCTGAACCTCAGTGGTCCTTCCGCCCCTACCCCTGCTGACCACCGCCGTGGAGAGGACCCCTAGCATGTCGAGCTCGTCCAGGTAGTTCTTGACCGCTCTGGGGGAGACGGGCGAGAGGTTGGGATTGTGCTCGCATATCCTCTTGTAGTACCTGTAGATCTCCCCGAAGGAGAGGTGGCAGCCGTTCTGCTTCAGGACGACGATTGCGAGCAGGACGAGCTTCTGGTGGAGGGGGAGAGTCTGGAGCACCTCCTCGATCGCGGCTCTCTGGAGCCTGCTTGAGGCCTCCCTGACGTGGTCTAGCTCCACCCTCTCCGAGCCCCTCTCCTCCGCCACCTCCCCCGCTGTTCTGAGGAGGTCGAGGGCCTTCCTGGCGTCGCCGTGCTCGCTGGCGGACAGGGCGGCGCAGAGTCCGGTGACTCCCTCCGCCAGTACCCCTTTCCTGAATCCCAGCTTGGCCCGCTCCTCGAGGATGTCCTTGAGCTGGGGGGCGTTGTAAGGTGGAAAAACCACCTGCACCTCCCCAAGGCTGCTCCTCACCCGCGGGTCCAGGGAGTCGAGGAAGTCGGCGCTGTTGGAGATGCCGATGAAGCTTATCCTGGAAGAGGTCAGGTCGCAGTTCAGGCGGGAGAGCTTGTAGAGGATTTCGTCCCCGCTCCCGAGCAGCTTGTCTATCTCGTCTAGGGCAATGATCACCAGCTTGCGCTCGTGCTCCAGCACCCTCACCAGCACCTCCAGGACCTGATCGGTGGGCCAGCCGGTGGTCGGAATCCTCTCCGGGAGGCCGGCCCTCTGAAACTCGAAGGGCCCGAGCCTCTCCCTAAGCTCTTGGAGAAGGTGGGAAGTGATCCTGGCCAGAACCCTGTACTGGGTGTTGACGTTCTCGCAGTTCATGTAAACCCCCATCACCCTGAGCGGGGTGGGGGTCCTCTCCAGCTCCCTGAGGAGGAACCGGACCACCGCCGTCTTGCCCGTCCCGGTCTTGCCGTAAATCAGCACGTTGGAGGGGGCCTCACCCCTCAGCGGGGCCGCCAGCACCCGAGCCAGCAGCCGGATCTGCTCCTCCCGGTGGAGGAGTCTGTCGGGCGTGTAGGTGTGCCTCAGGTACTCCCGGTTGGTGAAGATCCTGCTCTCGCGCGAGAAGGATTCGAACAGGCTCATATTCCCATCCCCCGCTTCAGCTCCTCCTTCCATCTCTCGAGGTCGGCCGAGAGGAGATTGACGAGGGAAGTCTCCTCGGGAAGCATGTTCTCATCCCTGTTGGGGAGGTTGGCAAGCATCTTCTGGATCCTCACCTCCAAGAGTTCCTCCGCTGCCTCCCTCATCTGGGCCCCGGCTTCCCCCGCCTTCAGGAGGGAGAGGGAGAGGCGCACGAGGAAGTCCTCCGGTAGCTTTCTGAGGCCACGCTCCCGCTCCTCCGCGAGGACCATCCTCCGGAGCTCGGCGAGGTCTAAGGGTTCCGCCAGCTCGGCAAGCCCCCTTTCGAGCAGGGTCCTGGCTGTCCACTCCTCCACCTCGACCTCCTCCCCCTCGGCCAGCTCCCTCAGCCCCTCCAGCTCGAGGTTTCCCCGCATCAGGCGGACTTTCACCTTCATTTCTTGATGACCCTCGCGTAGTAGGTCTCGCCTTTTTCCTCCTTCACCACGAACACCCAGCCGCGCGTGACCTCCTCATCCAGCAGCCCCCTGACGAAGTTGGGGTCGGTGAGCCCCCTCCTCGCCGCCTCCCGGAAGATCTCGCTCTCCGGAATCCCCTCAGGGTACCGCTTCTCGAGTTCCTTGAGCACCTCCATGAACTTGACCATCCGGTCTCTCTGGGACTTGGGCTGTCCGGTCATGATGGTGTCTATGTCCACCTTCCCCGTACGGTAGTCCACCCCAACCTCCTTCAGCATGTACTCCACAAGCCTTATGGCGCAGCCCACGTCCTCCTCCGTCACCTCCTCGCTCAGCCTCGCTCTAGCGTTGGCCTTGGCGAGCCTGATGATGGACTCAAGCTGCCTCGGGGTTATGGGGAGGGGATTGCCTGGATTGGCGGCCACGGACCTCCAGTTGATGTAGAACTGCTTGATCTTCTCCTCCACCTCTTTGGACTTGATCTGCGGGTGGATGTTCTTCTTGGCATACACGATGTACTTCTTGAGGAGCTCCGGGGAGATCGGAGGCTTGACCACCTTCCCCGCCCTCGAGTGGAGCCCGATCATGTGGCTAGAGATTTTGTCGTCCGTTTGGGGATCGGGGGCATCCCTCACGGGGAAGATGAGGTCGAACCTGCTCAGGAGGACGGGCGGAATCTTGATCTGCTCCGCCACGGAGAGGTTGGGGTCGATCCTCCCCCCCTTCGGGTTCGCCGCCGCCAGCACGGAGGTTCGTGTGTTGAGGGTCGCCACGATTCCCCCCTTTGAGACGCTGATGGTCTGCTGCTCCAGGGACTCGAGAATCGCGTTGGCCTCCCTCTCGTCCATTTTCTCGAACTCGTCCACGCACGCCACCCCCCCGTCCGCGATCACGAGCGCCCCGGCCTCCAGGCTCCACCCTCCAGTGAGCTCGTCCCTCACGGCGGTTGCGGTGAGGCCAGCCGCTGTCGATTTGACGGCGGAGGTGTAGAGGCCGCGGGGCGCGACGTTCGAGACCCATTTCAGGAGAGCAGATTTGGCGGTGTTGTGTGAAATAATCCCATTCGCAATGAAGCGGTGCCCGTCCGGGACCTCTATATCATAGACGTCCGCGCGACCGGCGGGAAGCACCATGATCACTCGCTCGCTGAGCTGTTTCCTCGGGCGTCTGGGGAGTTCCCGGCGGCCCCCCGCAAGCTTGGCCAGCCTCGCGGTTTTCTTCTTCGACCGGAAGCCTATACTCTCCGAGAACTTGAGAATGGATTCCGCCCGGCATATCCTCAGATTACTGCCAACTATCCGAGAATGAATCCCGAAGCGCAGCAGGAGCATCTGTACATCCCGCAACAGTTCGAGAGACTCGGACTCGAGCTGGATCCCCCCCCTCCCCTTGAAGAAAACGCAACCGTTGGCCTCAAAGAGCCATGCCAGAAACTCGGCAACCACCTTGTTCCCCGATCTCATGATCAGCGCGGGGACCCGTTTCTCCCTGAGAAAGCTCAGGTTGGCAGCGACGTCGATGCTGCAGAGTTCGGCTATGAAGATGGGGGTTCTCCTTCGCACCTCCCTCTGCCCTACCCGGCCGGGCGCTGGCTTTTTTTCTCGAACTCTTAGGGGCAAACCAAACTTCCTCTCTACAATGGAGGAAAGCACCGGGAGGAGGTCCTCCTCTTCACGGTTGATGTTGAACCCCACGCGGCACCGCCGGACCCAGCCGTTCCCCAGCAGGTAACCGAGAAGTGCGGCGACCTCCTCATCCAGCTCGGCGGGGAGCTTGCACTTCGGCCGCGGCCCATGCTTCCTTTCTAGCGGGCGCCATCCGGTCTTGACAGGGGCAGTAATGGTGCATGGTATCCAAGGAACCGTTACCACACGGTCCCCCGGTTGTATCTCATCCAGCCGCTTCCACACCTGAACCGTGCAGCGGCCTCGTCTTTCTAGACAGAGGATGGGGTGGTTGTAGGTCCCCTTGATCGACTTTCCCGTTTCGGTCACGATTTCCAAGACGGGCTGGTCGCGGTAGATGTGGAAGCGGGTTGCCAGAGCCCTCCGATATCCTTCTCCCGTTAGAACCTGCGTGTTCAACGGCTGAAGGTGCTGCGAGCCGAGTTCCCCGATCTTCACTATGGCCCCGTCCCCCAGCACTATGCGCTCGTCGGCGACCAGGCATCCGGGGTCCCCCACGAGCAAAAGGTGAAGGTCCCCTCTTATCCTCGCCTCGTCGAGCTCGACGGGATCGGAGCCCATGAGCTGGAGCAGTATCCCCTCCTTCACCTGCTCGTGCCCGTAGATGTTCGGGGCGATCGACCTGATGAGCTTTTCCCTCAGGTGGGGATCCTTGGAGAGCTCCTTGATCTTCTGGATTTCCTCCTCCGAGAGATCTATTTCCTCCACCCCCTTCTGCCTTACCTCCAGGTAGTTCACCATGAAGATCTTCCTGAAAACGGTCCTCTTCTGCCCCTCCCTGGTCCTCTCCGGCAGGGCCTGCAGGAAGCCCGTCACCTCCACATGGTTCCCGGGCACGGCCTTTTCGGTCAAGTCCTCCCTCACGATGCATTCCAGCCTCCGGGGCATCCTCCCCCTCCCCAGCTGCTCGGGTCTCTCCTGCAGGCTCAGGTGCTGCCAGTCCCGGAACTTCGAATTTTCTATGTCCAGCTCAAACGGTCCCGTTCTCTGGGTGCAGTTGGGGTTCTCGCAGAGGGTGGGCTTGGTCAGGACTTCGCCCTCCTGCGGCACCTCGTGGAGATACCCGCACCACCTGCACCTCCAAGCGGCGACGAGCACTTCCGGCCTCACCTCGCTGGCCTTGGTCACGATTCCCTCCACCTGGATGAATTTTCTGAGGTGGCTCTCCCGAAGGTTCCTTATCTCGACCGTGTTGTCCTTTCCCAGCGCGCGTACCCTCAGCTGAAGGGGGGCCCCGGTCATCCCCAGGAGCTCCTGGGCTGCCGTCTGGAGGAAATCCTCGGGCCGCTCCAGCAGGTACCTCGCCAGCTCCTCGTCGTGCTCGAGGAGTTGCCTGAACTCGACCACCACCGATTTCTGCCCCTTGGTTGCGGCGGCCCTCGCCTGGCTTCTCACCTCGCGCCGGTGAAGAAAGTCGTTGAGCTTTTCCCTCAGCTTTTCCTCCAAGTTCTTCCCCTCCTCTCGGTAGGCGGGGCGGGGTTAAGATTTTTTGGAGAATTTTTTGATTTTCGCTTAAATTCTATGGGAAAAATATTGCCCGGTTTAAAAATTTCAGGGAGGAAAATTTTCCCCTCTCTCTTTTTAAGCCGGACCCCCAGGTTTTCGCCCCACATCAGCTCACCTGCGGTTTTCCTTACCCCAAAAAAGGGGAGAGAGTGGACGGTAAGTAAACCGCCGTCGGGGTGATAAGGCCCGCGGCGTAACTCAGTGTGAGGTTTGTAGTCGACGGGATGCTGGGCAGGCTCGCTAGGTGGCTGAGGCTGACGGGGCACGATGCGGTCTACGTGAGCGAGCTTCCCCTCTCCAACGAGGAGCAGGACGAGTTTTTGCTTGCCCGGGCGGCGGAGGGTTACATCCTCCTGACCTCGGACCGGAGGCTCTACCAGAAGTCGAGGAGGAGGGGTTTCATGGCTGCACTCATCCAGCCCGGGGACCTGCCGGCGCAACTGCTGGAGCTCTTCAGGGCGGTGCCCACTCTGGAGATCGATCTGGAGAACTCGAGGTGCCCGGTGTGCAACGGGGAGCTCCGGGAGGCCAGCCCGGAGGAGGTGGAGGGAAGCGTGCCCGCGAGCGTGCGCGAGAGCCAGGAGGTCTTCTGGAGGTGCACGAGCTGCGGGAAGATCTACTGGCGGGGGACGCACTGGAAGAGAATTTTAGAGACCCTGGAGGAGTTCAGGAGGAGAAGGGTTGAAGCTCGCGCTTGAGGAGGGAAGGTTCCTGGTCAGGCTGGCGAGGGAGAGCATTGAGGCCTCCCTCCGGGGTGAGGAGCCAAAGGTGCCGGAGGTGGGCGGGAACCTGAGGGAGAAGAGGGGGGTCTTCGTCACCCTGACGGAGGGAGAGGAACTCAGGGGCTGCATAGGCTTTCCCCTCCCCCTCTTCCCGCTGGCCGAGGCCACGGTTAAGGCCGCTCTCAGCGCGGCCTTCGAGGACCCCCGCTTTCCGCCCCTGCGCCGCGAGGAGCTGGAGAGGGTTCTGGTGGAGGTTAGCGTGCTAAGCCCTCCCGAGCTCATCCGGGTGAAGGATCCGCGCGAGTACCCTAGGGCGGTGAGGGTGGGGGAGCACGGGCTGATAGTCGAGGGTCTGGGGACCAGCGGCCTCCTCCTTCCCCAGGTGGCGGTGGAGTGGAAGTGGGACGCCGAGGAGTTCCTCTCCCAGTGCTGCATGAAGGCGGGTCTTCCCCCGGACATGTGGCTCACCAAAGAGGTCAGGATAAGCCGCTTCACCGCCCAGGTGTTCAGTGAGCTCAGCCCGGGTGGCGAGGTGGTGGAGAGGAAGCTCGGATGCGGCCAGAAAGGCTGAGGTACCTCCTCCTCTTCCTGGTGGCTTTCGGTTGGGTGCTGGCCGTTTTCTGCTACCGTGGGGTCGGTGCTCTTCCGGAACTCTCGAGGAACCTGACCGTCCCCGGCACCTCCCCCTCCTGGAAGCCCCCCCTCTACTTCGCCCTCACCGTCCTGGCAGCCTTCTTCCTCTCCCAGATAGGGTTCGGGGTCACGGCCGGCGTTTTCTCCTTCCTGAGGGGTCTGGCCGACGCGCCCCTGCTCCTCGACCTCGCGGGCCTCATGAACCTCGAGCTGCCGGAGCGGGCCATGTTCAAGGTGCTGGTCCTGACCGGCAATTCCCCCTTCTTTCTCTGGGCCCTCGTGCTGGGCGCGGAGAGATCGTTTTACCTGCTCGAGAGGCTGCGGGGGATGCCCGCCCCCTCCAGCGAGAGGATCTTCAAGGAGATGGTAGCGGTGCTCTCGGTCTCCCTTCTGGCGGGCCTGGCTTGCTCCTTGGCCGCCTGAACGTTCCCGCGAGCAGGTCCGCGTAGCGGGTTAAATATGGCGGGGCAGTTTTTGATGAAGCTGTTCAGGAAGCTCGTGGGGGAGAAGAAACCGGTGAGCCTGGAAGGAGTGGAAGTGGTCCAGACGAGCCTGGAGGAGAGGGTGAGGGGGATAGAGCCCATTTACGTCAAGAGGTTCGACCTGACGGCCCTGCCCGATGTCCAGGTGATCTCCGAGGAGCTGAGGAGGGGAAACATCCTGGTCATAAACATCACCCCGCTCCTGAACAAGGATCCGGAGGAGCTCAAGGAGGCCATAGAGCAGCTGAAGGGCATCACCCAGGCCATCGGGGGGGATGTGGGGAGGCTGGACGAGGAGAAGATCATCGCCACCCCCCAGCACATTCTGATTCAGGTAAAGGAGTAGTCACCTGAGTCTTATGCCCTCCAGGTTGTAGGGGGCCCTGGTTTCCACCGAGAGCATCCTGTGGATGGAGGAGGCTAGGCTGAGGCACTTGCTCTCCTCCCCGTGACAGCAGATCACCCTCGAGGGCGTGGGGGAGAGTCTCCTCACGTAGCTCAGCAGGTGGTGGCGGTCGGAGTGCCCGCTGAAGCCCTCCACCGTTTTAACCTCTAGTTTGACCTTCACCAGCCTGGTCTTCCCCCCCGGCTCCGGCAGCGGGATCTCGGTGCAGCCCTTCTGTATCCTGCTCCCCAGAGAGCCCTCGGCCTGGTATCCCACGAAGATGAGGGAGTTCCTCTCGTCCTGCGCCAGCTCCTTGAAGTACTCCATCACCGGGCCCCCCGTCATCATGCCTGAGGTGGTCAGGATCACGCAGGGCTCGGGGCTCTCTATCACGGCCTTGCGCTGGTCCGCGGTGTCCACCCTCTGGAAGATGGGACAGAGGAAGGGGTTCTCGTCCTTCGCCAGGATGAGCTCCCTCATCTCGGGGGAGAGGTACTCGGGGTAAAGGGCGTGGACGGCCGTGGCCTCCCAGATCATCCCGTCTAGGTAAACGGTGCCTTGGAAAACCCCCCTCCTGTAGGCATCGGCCAGCACGATCATGATCTCC
Organism: Hadarchaeota archaeon (SeqCode); assembly: GCA_964632175.1. Classification (GTDB taxonomy): domain Archaea; phylum Hadarchaeota; class Hadarchaeia; order Hadarchaeales; family JAWBSP01; genus JAWBSP01. Next base: position 8,085 of record CAZWBJ010000012.1, on the reverse strand, counting down.
TGCGAGCGTCCCACGGCGAAAACGGGCACGATCACCTTCCCCCTCCGCTCGAGGGTGGAGTTCACGATCCTGACCAGCTCCTCCTCCGCCTGCTCTCGGGGAGGGTGGACATCTTCCGGCCCCCCGTAGGTGCTCTCCATGAGGAGGGTCTCCACCCTGGGGAAGGTCCTCACGGCCGGCCAGAACATGCGCGTCTTCTCGAACTTTATGTCCCCGGTGTAAACCAGGTTGTGTAGCCCCTCCCCGACGTGCAGGTGGATGACGCAGCTCCCCAGGATGTGCCCGGCGTTGTGGAAGGTCATCTTCAGGTCGGGGGAGAGATCCGTCACCTCCCCGTAGTTCAGCGTGATGCAGTGCTGCAGGAAGGCCCTCATCTCGTCCTTCCCGAAGGGCGGGGTCCTCCCCTGCTCCTCCGAGACCTTCAGGTAGTCGGTCGCCAGCAGGAGGACGAGGTCCCTAGTCGGAGGGGTGCAGTAGACGGGCCCCTCGTACCCGTACTTGTAGAGGGCCATCACGAAGCCTGAATGATCCAGGTGGGCGTGGGAGAGGAGGACGGCATCCAGCTGCTGGAGGGAGGCCTCGGGGAGCTCCATGTGGGGGTAGGCCCTTTCCTCCGAGGCCACGTTCACCCCGCAGTCCAGAAGCACCCTGCTCTCGGGGGTCTGGAGGAGGATGGCCGACCTCCCCACCTCTCTGCAGCCGCCGAGGAAGGTCAGCCTAGCCCACTCCTCCGCTCTCTCCAGCTTCCCTCGGTAAATGCGCCTGCCTATCTTCCTCAGGATGGTTCTCCTGGCCGAGAGGTCGCTTAGGAGGGACTGGCGAAGGCTCTCCACGAAGTCCGACCTGAGGGGAGGTGTTCTCACCACCCTCGGGGACCAGTGCGTCCGGCCCAGGATCTCCCGGAAGATCGCCCCCTCCTTCCCCACCACTATCCCGGGCTTCCCCGCCTCAACGGTCACCTCCCCCAGCTCCTCGTTGAAGGTGATGCGGGTGATCTCGGCCTCCGGTGGGACGATCTTCCTTATCTCCTCCTCCGCGCGGGGGGGCTCCGTCAGGAGCTCGGGGTCGGGTCTCAGGATGATGCGCTTTCTCAGCCTCCTGGCCAGGTCCCTCACCAGGTTCCCGTCCTCCACGAAGTCCGTGAAGTCCCTGCAGTAGAGGACGATGGAGGGCCCCTCCAGGTCAACCTTGGAGATGTCCCCGGCTAGGGGCGTCTCCTCCTCTAGCACCCGCTTTATCTCCTTCAGCATCTCCTCCGCGGACATGGTTGAGCCTCAGGCCAGCTTCTTTATTTCCTCGGGCGTGAGGAACCTCACTCCCTCCGAGGTTATGACGGCGGCCTGCACCTCGTTCCCCGTGGCGATGTCCCTCTTCATGGCCGCCCTGATGGCCTCCACCGCCAGCCGGAGGGCCTCTTCCGTCCTCATCCCCTCCCTGTACCCCCTCTCCAGCACGCCGTACGCGATGGGCGAGCCCGACCCGGTGGAGGTCATCCTCTCCTCCACAACCGTCCCGTCCAGATCGATGAAGACGAGCCTGGGCCTGGAGTCGTATCCCCCCATGAGCAGGTTGACGATGTAGGGGAAGAGCACCTGGGAGTTCAGGACCAGGGAGGCTACCTGCGCGAGCTGGAGGACGCCGATCTCCCTCCCGTTCATCGACCTGTACAGGCCGGCCTCCGCGGCCAGGAGCTCGACCAGCTTCTCGGCATCCCCCACCGCTCCCGCCACGGTGACGGCTATCCTGTCGGTGACCTTCAGAATCTTTTGGGCCTCCTTGCTGGCGACCAGGTACCCTGCGGTCGCCCTGGAGTCAGAGGCCAGGACCGCGCCGTCGCTGCAGAGAAGACCGACGGTGGTCGTTCCCCCAAACTTTTTTATTTTTTCTTCTGGTTTCAAATCGAACACCTTCAGAATCCTATCTTTCTTTTCCCCCCTTAAAAACCACCCTCGACAATACTCCTATGAGGTTCGTCCCGCTGGTCTTCGCCCTCCTCCTGCTTCCCTCCTGCCTCGCCGAGTACAGGTGGGAGCCGTGCAAGTACGTGGTCAGGCTTTACCCCGTGGTGGAGGGGAGGGTTTTCGACCTCGAGACAGGGGAAGGGGTCCCGGCCAGCATCGGGGAGAATCTCCCGGCGAGGGAGGACGGGGGCTTCAAGCTCGTTCTGCCCTCGGGAGGTTCCTACTCGCTCCGATTCACTTTCCCTGGCTACGAGAACCACGAGGAGAACTTCACCATAGAGAGCAGGGGATACAAGTTCCTTTCCGTCGGGCTCCGGTACGATCCCTTCGACCTCGCGCTCTCCGAGAACTCCGGGAGCCTGAGCAAGAGGTCCGGCGAGCGCTGGGGATCGAAAACCCTGACGGTCGCGGTCGAGAGGAAGAACGGCTACTCCGGCCAGATCGAGTTCTCTCTCCAGTCTCAGGGGGTGAGCGCCTCCTTCAGCCCCCCGATCCTCCCGCCGGGCTCCACCTCCTGCCAGCTCACCCTCCTCCCCTCCGAGAGCCTGGGGGCCGGGAGATACGAGGTCCGCATCTTGGGCAGAGACAACGGGGGGAGGCTGGTGGAGAATGTCCCTTACACCCTCACCCTGAGCATCGAGGCGACCGGTGGCGGGGGAGGAGGCGGGGGGCAGGCGGAGAGCCGCACCCACAGCGTCTCCATCCCCCTGTACTTCCTCAACAGCAAAACCCTGAGAAAGATCCCGACCGTGAGCGGGAACGAGGTGAAGATCACCAGCGTCGAGAACATAGCCGCGGGCATAAGTTCCTCAGGCCTGGGCAACATCTTCCTCGACCTCGGTGCGACGGTGGGAAAGAACGATCCCCCTAGGGAAAGACGCTTCAAAACAAAGATAAAGGTCGACACCCTCGGGTACCACCCTCAGGAGTTCACGGTCTCCGGCACCGTTTCGATCCGCTGGGAAAATATGACCTGTAGCGTCATCAGCGTATGGACTTACTTGGATCCGAGGGAGGGGTGGGTTCAGCTGAGCTGGGACAAGACCCCCAAGCTTTTTGTGTGGCCGACCAGTCCTGTTTCCGAGTCCCGTCAGCTCACAGCCAGCGGGAACTATCAGTGGAATTCTGACTACAAACTCTGCTATTACCCGGTTTACAACCCGAAGACTGGGAAGTATGAGCTTTTCGCGTACGGATCCGTCGATGAGTTCTGGAACGCTTCAAAAATAGATCCTCCCACCACCCTCGCCAAGACCAAGACGCCCTGGGGAGGAACCTACCAGGCGAAGGCCACGGGCTGGGTCACCGGCTCGAATGGCG
>CAZWBJ010000012.1:0-4704 GCA_964632175.1 Hadarchaeota archaeon (SeqCode) | reverse complement strand
GCCTCGCATACCACGGACTCGCCTGGATAGAGGGAGTCTAGGGGTGTGTACCCTCCCGGGTTGTGGGCGCCCATGGAAAGGCAAACAACCGCCGGACCAATCTCATCCCGCTGCGCCTCCTCCAGTCCAAAACTCATCCTCCGGTTGGTGTTGAAGGTCCTGTACTCCCTGTTCTCGTAGAGCCAGCACTCCATGGAGGGGTTCCCCTCGCGGTCGTAGATCCCCCACCTGATCCAGAGGAAGTTCTCCAGCCTGTCTAGGGGGAGGAGGTAGAGGGGGCCGGAGTTCTCGGGGACGCAGACGGGCCTCTCTCCTATCCTCGGCCACTGGGCGTACACCTCTAGGCCCGGCAGGCTCCAACCTCCAGTGATGTTCTCCACGTGGTAGACCATCAGGTAGTGGAAGACGGTCATTCCCGGTGGCTGGCCCTCCACCTTGGGCCCCATCAGCCTCTCCGCTAGGGGCTTGGGGGGAGGGGGCGCCAGGAGGGTCTTGGGGAGGACCAGCGCGAGGATCAGGCAGGTCGCCGCCGTTGCGGGGGCGACCTTCCCCTTGCCGGACAGGATCCCCGCCGAGAGGACGAAGGCGAGGGCCGGCGGGAGGATCCAAAGGAACTCCTCGCTCAGCCCGGGCAGGAGGGGGAGAACCCTGCCCAAGAGGAGAAAGGAGACCAAGAAGACGGCCCCCGTCCCGCCCGCGAGTGCGAGTTTCCTCGGGGTCCCCATTATCTTCCCGAATTCCCTTCTTTTCTAGACTTGCGGGACTCGGGCTTTCGTGTCTATTTAGATTATAGGTAAGCACTACTTTGACTGCTTGGGCCCTCGAAAGGAATTCACTGTTCAGGAAACTATAATCTTCACGCTCTCTCCGAGTTTGACGGAAGAGTCAGGTTTCGTCGGCGCCGCTTTAAACTTTTCGGTCCGTCATGAAGCGCATGCCGGGCTTCAATGCGGTCAACAGGGAGTTAGGTAGGTAATAGAGGGGGTTATCCGCATGCGACAACCCCCCTAAAGGGAGGCTTTTCTGCAACGAAACCGGGAAAAACGCGCCTAAAACCGCTTTTCAAAAAATAAGGGGGTTGTTGGTCCGGTCCGGATCTCCACTCTAGATGGAGAGGTTGTCCGGCACTTGGGCATCTATCTTTCCCGCGCGGATTTGTCCACCCGAACGCCCTTCGCTGGCGGATGAGCGAGCTCAAGCAGCTCCGTCAGATCACCTTGTTGTGGAGCATCCGTGCGAACTTCTGCACTTCAACGAAGAGATACGAATTGCCTCCTCGGGGTCAGCAAAGAATCTTTCTACCCTCAGCCCCTCGACCACAATGAGTTCTCTTCCTCTCGAGCAGGTTGACCTCGGAACTGTTCGTAAAGTACAAGGTGTCTGTCACCCGATACTTTGCAGGCCCAACTTTCCTCCACGTCGTCCTCTCAAAAAAGAACGTGTTCTCTCTCCGGCCATTCAACGCCCGCCGCCGCATGTCATAAGGTCAAGTTTTCGGTAGTTTGAATGGAGGCCGCCTTCGAGACCAAGAGGGTCTTCGAGCACCTAGACAAGCTGGTCTACGAGATCGGACCGAGACCAGGTGGGAGCAGGGCGGAGGGCGAGGCTGCCTCCTACACGGAGCAGGAATTCAGGAAGTGCGGCCTCAGGGTCAGGGTGCAGCGCTTTCGTTTTCTCAGGCCGAGGTTCCTCCCAGCCCTCCTCCTCTCCCTTCCCGCTTCCCTTCTCCTTTCCCCCATGCAGGCCCTCGCTCTCTGGCTCGCCCTGCTCCTCTTCACCCTCTCGGGAAGGGCGGAATCCAGAAACATCCTGGCGGGCGGAGGGGGTCGCCTGGTCCTAGCTGCCCAGCTTGACTCCGGCCCCTGCCGCGGGTTTCCGTTCCCCCTCGCGGCCGGCCTTTCGGTCATAACCCTCCTCCTTGCCCTCAGGCTTTTCTGGAAGTTTCCGCTCTGGCCCTTCTTCCCCCTCTGGCTCATCCCCCTCGCCTCCCTCAGGACGCAATTCTCCCCGGGCGCCAACGACGCCTCCGGTCTCGCCGTTCTGCTGGAGGTGGCCAGGCTGGCCGGGAGGGGCGTGCTCTTCGTTGCGGTGGGCTCTTCCGAACTCTCCCGCGCGGGCGTGAGGGTCCTCCGCAAGGAGCTCCCCGACGTCCCCGTGGTCTGTGTGGAAAGGGTGGGGGGAAGGGGCCTCATCTGGTCCGGCCACGCCTCCCTCTCCTCTTTTTCCAAGGAGCTCGGGATCAGGCGGGGCAGGATGGGGAAGCTCTGCGCCCGATTCCTCTCCTCCGGCTTCCGCTCCGCCTCCCTCTCTTCCCCAGGCCCCCACCGCGACCCGCCCGACGACCTCCCCGAGCGCCTCTCCCCCGAGACCCTGGAGCTGGCCGGCCTCTCCCTCCTAAAACTGGTGGGTAAACTCACTGGCGCGTCCCAGGCCAGCTCGTAATTTGAGACTGCTCGGACAGGTTACACCAATAGCGGTTAGCTAACAATGGTTAGTGTTATACCAAGGAAAGAGGCGGGGGAGTACTTTTTGAATTTGATTGGTCCCAAGCGCTCCGAGATTCGCTGCATAACAGTTCCGCGGCCGGTGGTCTTTCCCCCTAAAACTGGCGGGTAAACTTACTGATGCATCCCTCCAAGCGTATCCTAGGGAGCAAGGGGGGTGGGCTCAAGGGCAGGAAGATAGTGCTTGGGATCTGCGGGAGCGTGGCGGCCTCCTCCTGTCCGGCCCTGGCCAGGGAGCTGATGAGGAGGGGGGCGGAGGTCAGGGTGGTCATGACCCCTTCCGCCTGCAGGCTGATCTCCCCCGACCTCATGCACTGGGCGACGGGAGAGAGGGTGGTGACCGAGCTCACGGGGGAGGTGGAGCACCTTCAGCTCTCGGAGTGGGCGGACCTCATCCTGGTCGCCCCCTGCACCGCCAACACCCTGAGCAAGTTCGCCTGTGGGATAGACGACACACCCGTGACCTCCGTCCTCTTTGCGGCCCTAGGTCTGGGCAGGCCCATCGCCCTCGTCCCCGCCATGGACTCCTCCATGTACAGGAACCCGGCCGTCCAGTCCAACCTGGAGAGGCTGAGGGGATACGGGGTGAGGGTGATGGAGCCCCTGATGGAAGAGGGGAAGGCCAAGTTCCCCCCTCCCGAGCGAGTGGCGGAATTCGTGGAGGGCCTGCTCGGGCCTAGGGACATGGAGGGGATGAGGGTGATAGTCACGGCCGGCCCCACCGCCGAGCAGCTGGATCCCATAAAAATCCTCACCAACAGGAGCTCTGGGAGGATGGGGATTGCCCTGGCGGAGGAGGCGAGGAGGAGGGGTGCGGAGGTGGTGCTGGTTTACGGCCCTGGAACCGAGGAGCCCCCTCCGGGCGTGAAGGTGGTGAGGGTGGAGAGCACGGCCGAGATGAAGGAGAGGACGGAGGAGGAGATGTCCAAGGGTGCTGACCTCGTCTTCTTCGCCGCTGCCCCCCAGGACTTCGTGCCCGAGCGCAGGTTTGAGAGGAAGCTCAGGTGGGGGGAGCCCGTGGAGGTAAGGTTCGTCCCAGCCCCGAGGGTGACGGAGAGGGCCAGGGAGCTCCTGCCCAAGGCCGTTCTGGTGGCCTTCAAGGCCGAGTACGGGGTCACGGAGGAGGAGCTGGTGCGGGCGGGAAGGGAGAAGCTTGGGGAAGGGTTCGACCTGGTGGTGGCGAACGACCTCTCTAAGGGCGGGATGGGCTCGGACTACAACGAGGTCTTTCTCATCTCGGCGCTGGGGGAGAGGAGGCTTGCGGGGAGGAAGGGGGAGCTGGCGAGGGCCATAGTTGAGGAGGCGCTCAGGCTCAGGAGGTAGCTGGGCCTTCGTCCCGGGCCACATCTCCGGCTTCTTCCAGCCCTTCTTCCGTGCCTCCCCCGAGCGGACGGGCTCTCGGAACTTCGGCCCCTGCACCTCCCTCGGCGTCTGGACGAGGGTTTCGAGGGGGAAGGGGATCTTCGTGAACGGGGAGCCGGCGAGGCCCGAGCCCACCATGAGGGTGGTCCGCATGCTTGGGGCGGAGAGCGTCAAGATAGAGCACTTCTGCGAGCTCCCCATCGGGTGCGGGTTCGGGGTCAGCGGAGCCTGGGCCTTGGGCACCGCGCTCGCCCTCTCCAGGTTCCTAGGGCTCGGGCTGCCGCGCTCCCGCCTTGTGTCGATGGCGCACGTGGCGGAGGTGGAGAGCGGGACGGGGCTCGGGGATGTGGGGGCCCAGGCGGTCGGAGGGGTGGTGCTCGGTCTCCGCCCCGGCGCCCCGCCCCACGGGAGGTGGAGGAAAATTCGAGCTCGGGGCTACAAACTCGTTTGTGCTGTTCTAGGCCCACTTGAAACGCGGGACCTGCTGAGGGACGAGGGCTTCAGGAGGGGGGCCTTTGAGCTGGGCGGGAGGGCGATGAGGAAGGTTTTGAAGAGGCCGAGCCTTGAGAGGGCCATGGAGGCGAGCTTGGAGTTTGCGGAGGGGCTGGGGCTGCTCGACGGGGAGCTGAGGGAGTTGGTGGATCTCTGCAGGGGGGAGGGCGGGATGGCCAGCCAGGTGATGCTCGGAAGGGCCGTTTTCTGCTTCGCGCGGGAGCCGGGGAGGATTGCGAGCGAGCTGGCGGAAACGCTAGGGAGGAAAAAGGTGCTGATCTGTGAGGTCGGCCAGTCTGCGGGAGATTTCTCCCCGGCAAGACGCAATCCGCGCGATCTCTTTCAA
>CAZWBJ010000011.1:0-30724 GCA_964632175.1 Hadarchaeota archaeon (SeqCode) | reverse complement strand
ACTCCTCTTCCTACAACACCCTCTTTGGCAACACCGCCAGGAACAACTCCGCCTACAGCGTCTACCTCGACTTCTCCTACTACAACACCTTCGACGACCTGACCTACGACAACCTCTACGGGCTCCTGACGATCACTGGCGTGGCGGTCACCGGCATCACCCAGAACTCGGCCACCATCACCTGGACGACCTCCGAGTACTCGGACAGCAGGGTCGATTACGGCACGTCGACCTCCTACGGCTCCTCCGTTTACGGCGCCGAGAACGTCAAGAGCCACTCCGTGACCCTCACCGGCCTCTCCCCGGGCACCACCTACCACTTCCAAGTCAGCTCGACGGACAACGAGAACAACAACACCCTGATCACCTTCGACTACACGTTCACCACCTCCTCACCACCACCTCCCCCACCGCCCCCGTCTCCCCCAAGAACCCCGACCTCCCTCTCGATTTTCCCCTCCACCTTCGAGCTCACCTCGGGGGGATCCATAACCCTGACGGCCATGCTGACGGCCGAGAACGCCCCGCTCTCTGGGAAGACCATAACCTGGAGCGCCTCGAAGGGGAACCTCTCGGCCACCAGCGGCACCACCGAGAACGGGAAGGTTACGGTCACCTACACGGCCCCCTCCGTCACCGCCGCCGAGAACGTGACCATAACGGCCTCCTTCGCCGGGGACGCCACCTACGAGCCCAGCAGCACGGCCTCGGTTGGAACGGTTTACGCGGCCCCCCTCATCCCGACCTCGATCACCCTCTCCCCCTCCTCCTTCAGGCTCGCGCCTGGGGACTCGCAGGTCCTGACGGCTGTCCTCAGAGATTCCGGCGGCAACGCCCTCGCCGGGAAGCCCATAATCTGGAGCGCCACGGCAGGAAGCCTCTCGGCCGCCAGCACGCTCACCGACAACTCGGGTCGGGCCAGCGTGGTCTACACGGCTCCGGGCGTCACCGCCCCGACCGAGGTCATCATCGCCGCCTCCTTCCCCGGGGACGGAACGTATGCGGCTAGCAGCGAGAACTCGGTCGCCATCGTCTCGCCCATTTCCACCTCCCTCACCATCACCGCTCTCAGCCTGGTGGTCGAGTCGGGGGGCTCCCTCCCCCTCACGGCCCTCCTCCTGGCCGAGAACCAGCCCCTCGGGGAAAGGATGTTGGAGTGGAGCGCCAGCCTGGGGACCGTCACCCCCGCCAGCGTCCTTACTGATGGCTCTGGCCGGGCGAGCGCCGTTTACGCCGCACCGGTCTGCGAGAATGCCACTCCGGTCACCATAACGGTCTCCTTCCCGGGCGACAACAGGCATTCGGCCGCCACCGCTACCTTCTCCCTCACCGTGCTCCCATACCAGACGGTGCGGGTGCTCGAGAACCTGAAGGAGAACCTCCAGCAGGCCGCGGCGGAGTTTGAGGCCCCACCCCTCCAGGCCGAGAACCTCTTGGCCCTGGAGAACGCCTTCGTCAGGGGAAGCCTGGGGGCGGCGGTGACCATCACGCTCGTGGCGGAGAAGCCTGGGCTCTCCAAGGGGTACGAGCGGGAGGGTGTGAGGACGAGGCTGGGGGAGGTGGTGGTGGGCGAGCGCATAGAGATAGTGGTGGAGTCGGACGAGAACTTCAAGACCGTGCTGATAAACGTCGGGAGCGAGGTCCTCCCGGTGGGTTGGCTCACCGTCCTAGTGGACAACAATCCCATAGATCTGGCGGACGACTACCTAGACGTTCTAGACCCGACGAACGACGGGGGGAGGCCTGAGTACCTGATACTGAAGGGGGGGAAGGGCGCCCAGATCCTGGTCTCCATCCCCTACTTCTCCGCCCGGGTCATCACCATCCGAGGCCCCCTCGCGGCCCCCACCCGCTTGACCCCCGCCCTAGTCGCGGTGGGCATCGTGATCGTTGTGGTTATCCTCCTTTTGGCCTTCCGGAGGAGGAGATCTGGGTAACTGGGGAAAAGTCAAGATTTCAGACTCAATTCATACGAAATTCCTTCTATTTAAATAGGATATTTTATCCGATGGAGATCGAGCGGAGGATTGGGATCCTGAGTTTTGCCATGGTGTTTCTCACCGTTCTCTTTGCCACCGTGAGGGTTTGGAGGGGGTTATCGTTTCTCCCAAATTTTGAGTGGGTCCTTCCCACGCTGGTGGTTCTCGGCTCGCTCTTTCCGAGGTTTGGAATTCTGCCTCTCGTTTGCGCGCAAGCCCTCTGGATCCTGCTCTACGGACCCAGACCCATCCAGCTCTTCACCTGCTCCGGGTTCGCCTTGGTTTGGATTCTGGCCCTGAGGAGGCGCTCCTCCCCGTTCGCGAGTTTTGGAAAGCTGCTGGGCGGTTCGCTCCTGACGTGCGCCGCCGGCATCCTCCTTTACGATTTCTGGACGGGGGTGGTGGGGTGGAGCCTGCTGGGGCATTCAAGTCTCTACGCATCCCTCCTAGGGCAGATACCCTTCACCCTCTACCACATGTGCTCCCTCGTTTTCGTCCCCCCTCTCGTCGCCCTCGCCAAGCTGACCCTGAGGGTCAAGGTTCCTATGCCGGTGTCGGTGCCAACTGGGATTCAGAGCAAGTTAGTGAGGTGAGAGAGTGTCTGGAAGGGATCTCCTGGTTTTCGCCCTCGTGCTGCTGCTGGTGGGGGCCGGATCGTTCTGGGTTGGAACCACCCACCCGTTCAGGGCGGGCGGCGGGAGGGTGTCGATGGTGGTGAGAAATGAAATAGAGAACGTGGTGCTGATAAACACGAGCGTCGAGTTTTCCGCCGGTGAGACGGTCTTTGATGCCCTGAACAAGGTTGCTAGGGTGGAGTACAGCTTTTATCCGGGTCTGGGCAAGTTTGTGACCTCCATCGACAATCTCGGGCAGACGCAAACGGCCTGGTGGCTGTACTACGTGAACGGGACGCTGGCCTCCATCGCGGCCGACCGCTACGGGCTGATGGACGGGGACAACGTTCTGTGGAAATATACCTCAGAGATGCCTTTCTGACCCAGAGACCTCCATTCGTGTGAGCAAAGCGAGCCGGATTACTTGTGGGGCTTGGTTATTAGAACCCTGGCGGCAGCGCTCGCGCCGGCTCTGGCCGTCACCACCGAGTCTCCCGTTCCTATGATTATCGCGTCGCCCTCTCTGGGTTGGAGGAGCTGGATCAGCCTTCTCTCCGTCTCTCGGGGCACCTCCATGAAACCCTCCGGGAAGTGCAGCCTCCCCTTCTTGAAAACCAAAACAGTGGCCCCCAAGGATCCGGCCTTTATGGCCTCATCCCGCTGTTGTAGCGGTTTGACCCTCCCGGCCGCTCCCCGGACCAGCGTAGCGACATCCACCCTACCCACAGTTATCTCACCAGCGTCCACCTGCACGTAGCGGAGGGGCTCCCCCAGGTATTTCCTGCCCTTCTCCGTAAGCGCGTGCCCGGAGCGGCAGGACGCGACCAGCCCCTCCCTCTTGAGTCCCTCGAGAAGGGTCCTAACGCTTCCCTCACCCAGCGAGAGCCACGTCGAGAGCTCCTGCCTCGAGATTCTCCCCTTCTCGGCGATGAGCTCGAGCGCCCTCCACTTGTGGAGCTCGGTGAAGGACGGTTTTGACCCTCTCATGCGAGCGGCCCCAGCCTCATGGCCTCCACAAATCTTTTCTTGAAGTCTTCCCTCCCCGCCAGCGAAACGTGCTCTATTTTCCGCGCCAGTTCTCTTGCTGTCTCCCTTTCCCTCGCCGAGAGAAGCATGAGTTGCGCTCCAAGTCCCGCACCATGCCCCAGTTTGATCACCCGCGCGGTGGGAGGGAGCATCCCGATGGATGTTGCGGATTCCGTATTGAGGGAGGCCCCGAACGCCCCCGCCACGGCGAGGCAGGATAGCCCCCCGAGCTCGACCCCAGCGAGATCCATCAGTACCTCTATGCCCGCCGCCACTGCCGCCTTCGCGAGCTGCAGCTCCCTCACATCCGACTGGGTGAAAACCACCTCCCCGTGAACCACAAATTCCCTCCCATGCCTCCCTTCCCTGAATCTTCCCCCCTCACCCACCATCCTGCCGTCCGCGGAAACGGCCTTCCTCTTCACCAGCTCCGCCAGCAGGTCCACCGCACCGGAGCCGCACAGGCCCAGCGGGGTTCCGGCAACCTGAAGGGAGGGATTGAGGGAGTCGTCGAGCCTGACCCCCCAGATGGCACCCTCGCCGGCCCTCATCCCGCAGGTGAGCCTTCCCCCCTCAAAGGCCGGACCCGAGGCGCAGGAGCAGGCAAACATCCGTTTGCCATCGGAGAGCACGACTTCCGTGTTGGTCCCGATGTCCACGAGGAGCCATGGTTCGCTCCTCTGCCAGAGCCTAGAGGCGAGCAGGTCCGCCACGCAGTCGGAGCCCACGAAGCCTCCCACCAAAGGAGGGGAGTAGACCCAGCCGGGGAGGTCGAGCCCCAGCCCCGCCGCAGGACGCTCTAGGGGGAGAAGGGTGTGAGGGGAGAAGGGGGGCCTAGCCAGGGAGTCTAGGGGGAGGTTGAAGAAAAAGTGATGCATGACGGAGTTCCCGACCGCGGTCACCTCGTAAACCCAGCGCTCCCGCCCGCCGCAGAGTCTGCGAATGAGTGCCCCGATTCCGGACAGGAGGGGCGCCCGCAGGTCCTCGCCCTGGAGGGAGAGGGTCAGCCTAGTCATAACGTCCTCTCCGGGTTGGGGGTTGGGGACCGCGGCGGCGGAGAGGATCTCCCCCGTTTCGAGGTCGAGGAGGTATCCGACTAGGTTGGTGGTACCCAGGTCGAGGGCGATTCCAAGCACCTCTCCGACCCCCTCCTCCTCCGCCAAGGGGCTTCCCCCTCTCAGCACCCTCGTGAAGGTTTTTCCCTCTCTTGAGACTAGGACCCGTTGCACGGGCGGCTCCACCTTAACCCGTATCCCTAAGGCGGGGAGAAGGGAGAGCTCCCCGGTTCCCCTGCTCACCGGCGGGATTTCAACCTCCAAATCCCCCGCCCGGAGGAGGAAGGCCTGACAGGCGAGCCTGAAGCCGCTTTCGAGCCTTTCCCCCAGCCATTCTCTTTCCGCTTCCGTGGGGGGGCTCAGGAGTTCCGCTCCCCTCAGCACTCTCACCACGCATTTCCCGCACAGCCCCAGCCCCCCACAGGCCGATCTGATCGTCACGCTTGACTCGCGGGCGCACCGCAGGAGGTTTCCGCCGACGGATCCAGTCACTTGGATACGGGCCGCCAATCATGTTGCTTGGGACCCGGGAATTTATTCGGGAGGTTCACGCTGACCCTAGCGCGACCGTTCAAGATTGGATTGCGAGCCGTTCGCAAGGTCAGATTCTAGATTTGAGCCCATCGTCTTGCTCGAGAGGTTCGGTGTGGGACCGCGGCAGCATCACTATACCATGGGATAAGGTATGATGGCCGACAAACAGGAAATTGTATACCTAGACTCGTGTCCCGCCTGTGGAGGTGAGGTGACGGCATCCAGGCTGCTCTCAGGACTGCCCTGTGAGAGGCATGAAAAGTGGGGATTTGAGGTGTCCCCCCTCTTTGGGCGTATGAGTCTGACCCCCAGGCCCCAGCAGGAGAGGTGGGCGAGGTTCTACCTCTCCGGGTTTAGCTTCGCCATGGTGGGTCCCGACGGATGCGGGAAAAGCACCGCGTGCATTGCCTTCTGCCTGCACTCCCTCTCTCTGGGAAGAAGGGTGCTCCTTCTCTGCCCGAAGGGGGAGGTGGAGAAGGCGGAAAAGCTGGGGATCCCGGCGTACCCTCCAACGGAGCTCCCAGAGGAGAAGGCGGACCTCCTGGTTGTGGATGAGGTCAAGGAATTCCGCAAGGTGGAGGAGGTGAGGTCGGCCGTGCTTGAGAGGCTCGCGGAGGGGGGGCAGCTCATACTCTCCTCCTCCGAGACGCTGGCGAGGAAGAAGTGGTTCAAAAAGATGGGGCTGGAGGAGAGCCCGGCCGTGGAGGGCAAGCGGGTTCTGATGGTGGTGGAGTCCCCGACCAAGGCCAGAACCATCTCCGGGTTCTTCGGGCGGGCGAGCACGAGGAGGGTCAAGGGGACCAGCGTTTTTGAGACCCCCTCCCCGTTCGGCCATCTCTCCCTCCTGGCAACCGGGGGTCACTTCTACGAGCTGGCCCTAGAGAGGGGAACCTACGGTGCCGCCCTGGAGGATGGCTTCAAAGTCTACTTCAAACCTCTCCGCCCGCAGGTCCTTGAAGCCCTGCGGGTGCTCTCGCTGGAGGCGGATGAGGTGTACGTCGCGACGGATCCGGATGCGGAGGGGGAGAAGATAGCCTGGGACGTCAGGGCGGTGGTCTCCCCCTTTAACCGAAACCTCCACAGGATCACGTATCACGAGGTCACCAAGCGGGCGATCACGGAGGCCCTCTCCAATCCCGGAGACTTCAACAGGAACCTCCTGCACGCCCAGCTCCTGAGGAAGGTGGAGGATGCCTGGATAGGACTCCCCCTCTCCACGGAGATTCAGCGCGTCTTTGGGATAAAGGTCCTGAGCGCCGGGAGGGTGCAGACCCCCGTGCTTGGGTGGGTGATAGAGAGAGGGAACCTCAACAAAAAGGAGAGGGTGGAGCTGATAAACCTGACCCTCAGCAACGGTTTCAAGCTCGTCTTCAAGGCCCCGAAGGGGACCTTCGACAAGATAAGGGAGGAGGGGGAAGTCAAGGTAGCGGAGGTCTCAGAGGAAGTGAGGGAACTCAACCCTCCCCCTCCCCACCATACCAGTAGCCTTCTGATGCAGGCCAGCGGGTTCGGCATCCCGCCCGAAGAACTCATGAGGATCGCGCAGGACTTGTTTGAGAGGGGTTTTATCACCTACCACCGGACGGACGCCACCACCGTCAGCGCCGTGGGGATGCATCTCGCCAAGCAGTACCTCGAGAAGAAGGGGCTTTCCGAGCTCTCCAAATCAAGACCCTGGACGAGCGAGGGGGCGCACGAGTGCATAAGACCAACAAGGGACCTCGACGCGGGGGAGGTGGAGGCCGGGATCCAGGAGGGGAAGCTTCCCCCCCTCACTCGCCGCCACCTCTTTGTTTACGGCCTCATCTTCAACCGGTTCTTGGCCAGCCAGATGAAGCCGGCGAAGGTGAGGTACCAGAGGGTGAGGTTCCTCGCGGGGGGGCAGGAGGTGGAGGTGAGCCTTCCCATAGAGGTTCTTGAGAGGGGATTTCTCGAGGTCAGTCAGCTGGCCCTCAGCGATTTCAGGTTCGAGCCCGGGACGGTGGGGGTCTCCGGCGCCGAGAAGCGAATGGTGGGGAAGGAGCCCCTCTACACGGAGGGCGATCTAATAAGGCTGATGAGGGAGAGGGGGATCGGGAGGCCCAGCACCTATGCCCCCACCGTCCAGAAGCTGAGGGAGAAGAGGTACGTTTTAAGGGTCGGGAAGGGAGGGCTCGTTCCCACCAAGCTCGGGAGGGAGGTCTATCAGTACCTGACGGAGAGGTACCCGCACCTGATCTCCGAGGAGAGGACGAGGATACTCTACCAGAAGATGGACGAGTTGGAAAGGGGGAGGGCGGCGGTTGAGGAGGTGGTGGAGGAACTCCGGAGGGAGGTTCCGCTGGATTTAGAAGGGGGAAGAAAATAGTCAATGGCGGAGTTCAGGCACATCGTCAGGGTGGCGGGCAGGGACCTGCAGGGGCGGAAGAGGGTGGATGTCGCGCTCGCGGATGTAAAGGGAATCGGGTTCGCGCTGGCAAGGGCGGTGGCGTACGCAGCCGAGGTGGATCCCTTCACCAAGCTCGGAAACCTGAGCGAGGAGCAGGTGGCGAGAATCGAGGAGGTGCTGAAGGATCCCCTGAAGCACGGGATACCCGCCTGGATGCTCAACAGGAGGAAGGACTACGAAACGGGTTTGGACCTTCACCTGCTGGGTTCCGATCTCGTCCTGGCGGAGAAGGCCGACATCGGGAGGGAGAAGAAGATAAGGAGCAGGAGGGGGATAAGACACGAGCTCGGCCTGCCGGTGAGGGGGCAGAGGACCAGGACGACGGGGAGGAAGGGATTGACCGTGGGCGTGATGAGGAAGGAGACCAGGATGAAAATGGAGGCCGGGAAGAAAGAGGGAGAGGGCAAGAAGGAGAAGAAGAAATGAAGCGGCAGAGGAAGAAGTACGAGAAGCCCTTCAAGCCTTGGGACCGGGAGAGGATGCAGGCTGAGGAGAAGCTGATGGAGAGGTACGGGCTGAAGAACAAGAGGGAGATATGGAGGATGCAGGCCATCCTGAGGGGGTGGAGGTCCCAGGCGAGGAGGCTCCTGGCCTCAAAGGGCCCCCAGGCCGAGCTGGAAACCCGCCAGCTGCTCTCCAAGCTGAAGAGGTACGGGCTGGTGGGGGAGAACGCCACCTTGGATGACGTCTTGGGGCTCACCCTTGAGAACGTCCTCGAGCGCAGGCTTCAGACGGTGCTCTGGAGGAGGGGACTCGCCAGGAGCGCCAAGCACGCCAGACAGCTCATCGTCCACGGGAAGGTCGTGTTGGGCGGCGAGAAGTTGAGTTCCCCCAGCTTCCTCGTGGAGAAGGGGGTGGAGGAAAGGCTGGAGGTGAGGGAGTGAAGGAGCGCTGGGGGGTGGCCCACATCTATTCTTCCTCCAACGACACCATCATCCACATCACGGACCTCACGGGTGGGGAGACCATCAGCAGGTGGTCGGGGGGGAGGATAGTGAAGGCGGACAGGGAGGAGGGCTCACCGTACGCGGCTATGCAGGCGGCGGCTAGGGCGGCGGCCGAGGCCATGGCGAAGGGGATAGTGGGGGTGCACATAAAGGTGCGGGCGCCGGGAGGGTCGAAGAGCAAGATTCCCGGACCGGGGGCTCAGGCGGCCATAAGGGCCTTGGCTAGGGCGGGGCTGAGGATAGGGAGGATAGAGGACGTGACCCCCATCCCGCACGACGGGACAAAACCCAAGGGCGGGAGGAGAGGAAGAAGGGTATGAGGATAGAGATCCTGAGGGTGGACGGGAACGAGATGAACTTCCTCCTCTCGGACTCCACCCCGGCCTTTGCCAACTCGCTGAGGAGGAGCATCATGCGGGAGGTCCCCACCATGGCCGTGGACGAGGTGGACTTCTACTCCAACGACTCCTGCCTCTACGACGAGTTAATCGCCCACAGGCTGGCCATGATCCCCCTCACCACCCCGCCGGGATACAAGCTCCCGGAGGAGTGCAACTGCACCGACAAGCGCTGCCCCAAGTGCAGCACGAGCTTCAAGGTGAAGGTCAGGGGGCCCTACCTCCTCACCTCCGGGGACCTGAAGGCCTCGGATTCCAGGGTGGCGCCCGTGAGCGACAGGATACCCATCGTCAGGCTGGAGGAGGGGCAGGAGCTCGAGTTCGAGGCCTGGGCGAGGCTGGGATTCGGGAAGGTTCACGTCAAGTGGCAGCCGGCCCTCTGCTCCTACAAGTACATGCCGGTGGTGACCGTCCACCCCAAGCTCTGCAACGGCTGCGGGGCCTGCGTGGAGGTCTGCCCGAGGAAGATCCTGAGGGTGGAGGAGGAGAAGGTGAGGGTCTCGGAGGTGGAGAAGTGCCTCATGTGCAGGGCATGCGAGCAGGCATGCAAGAAGCAGGCCATTGAAATCGGATGGGACAACACCAAATTCTACTTCTACTTGGAATCGACGGGAACCATGCCCCCGCTGGAGATCCTGGAGAAGGGGATCGAGGCTCTGAGGGACAAGTTCGAGGAGTTCGCCTCGGCGGTTAAAAAACTTTAGACTCTCTTGAGGAATTTTCTAGCGGGGGTCGCCAAGCCAGGTCAAAGGCGCTGGCCTGAGGCGCCAGTCCCGTAGGGGTTCGGGGGTTCAAATCCCCTCCCCCGCACCATATGCTCTTCCGGCAAAATTGATGCCTCCAGCTCAAAGGTGTATGAAATCGCAGGACCTCGGCTAAAGATAAGCTTCAGGGGGGAGGGGCTGTACGTGGTGAGGAGGCAGGTCTTGATTTCACGGCTGTCCCCTGAGATGTGTTTATTGCGACACCAAAAAAACTTCTGGGTTTCTAAGTCCTCCTGCAGGGTGGAAACCAGACCCGGCTCTGGAAAGTTCGCCTCCAGAATCCCCAGATGTGGAGGAGGTTGTGAGGGGGTTTCGGACCTGACCTTCTGCAGCGCCGGAGGCGGTGCCATTGCAGGTAGCTCAGTTCGGGCTCTTCCCCCACTCAAAAGTACTAACCCCTACTTAACCTCGGATAGAGCCAAGTCCGATAAATAAAGCCGAGCCGAAAAAAGATGCCGTACCGGTCGAGACTGGGATGTGCCCTTCACCGTCCGGGTAGGGCCATCTCGGAGGTGCTGGCGAGGCCCGACCTCTTCCGCACCACCCTCTTCATGGCCCTCACCGGGATTCTCTTCGGCGTCCTGATACAGTACACCATGTCCACCGCGGTCGTGCCCCACTTCCTCGCCGTCTACACCCTGATGTTCAACACCATCTGGCTCCTCCCCTCCCTTCTGAGCATGCTCCTCTTCTGGCTGATGGGGAAGAGGTTCAGCGCGGAGGCTTATCTGGAGTGCGGCTACCTGGCCTTCATGCCCTTCTACACAGGTCTCTGGGCCTACTTCCTGCCGGCGGGGATCTACCACTACCTGAGGGGGGACTGCCTCGCCTATCCAGCCATCGTCTGCTACGACGAATGGATCTACCTGGCTTTCCCCGTGGGGCTGGGCTTCCTCCTGAGCTACCTCTACTCCATTCTGGTGGGGGTGAGGGTCGCCAGGGCCCGCTGGTACGTCTCCTTCCTCGTTTGGACCCTCTCTCTCTCCAGCCTCTACGTGACCTACCTGATCTTCAGGGGGTGGCTATGAGGCTCCCGGAACTCCCCCCTAGGGTCGAGGCGGTCTGGAGGAGGTTCAGGCCCTTCAGCGCTTTGGCGGCTTTCTTCGGTCTTCTCCTCCTCCTGATGTGGGTCACGTACGTCCCCTACCCCGACCTAGTGTATCTAGAGGAGGACGGGTTCCCCTCCGCCCAGGTCCCCGCGGTTTCCTGGCCGGGCGGGACCTTCCTCGTCGGCAGGAGGGTCGCCTCCGCGCTCGTGGATGGGTTCCCGGTGTCCGTGGAGAACGGCGTGGCACGCCTCCCAGAGAATCTGGCCCCAGGATGGCACGAGCTGGAGATCGACGGGGTGAGCCGGGGGAAGGTCCTGTATGTGGCCCCGCACTCGCCCGACAACTTCTTCTGGGTTTGGGTCTCGGATATCCACACTCCTCCCTTCGGTGAGGAGAAAATCCTGGACAGGAAGAGGGTTCTGGACCTGGTTGGCGAGCTCGGGCCCGCCTTCGTGGTGAGCGGGGGCGATATGACGGACTTCGGCCTTGAGGACGAGTACAGCAACTACCTGAGGATAATTTCCGATGTGGGGGCGCCCGTCTACAACCTTCCTGGAAACCATGAGACCTACTCCGATGCCCGTTTGCACCGCTACGTCCGGGAACTGGGTCCCACCAACTACTCCTTCACCTTCGGCGACTGTCTCTTCGTGGCCGCGGCAGGACTGCATGCCTACAGGGGGTGGGGTGGGTTCAGCAACGAACAGCTCTCCTGGTTGGATCGCGAGCTCTCAAAGCCCGCGGGGACCAAGTTCCTCCTCCTCCACATCCCTCTGGCTTATTACACCGGGAGGGAGTACGCCTGGGTCCCCTGGTGCAGGAAGGACAACTACTTCACCCAGATTCTGGAGGGGCACGACCGGGTGATGGAGATCGTGAGGAGGGAGAACGTGCTCACCTTCTTCGGCCACTGGCACACCTTTGACCAGGAGTTTAATCTGGATGGATTGAGGTTTTTCCACTCTCCCAGCGTCACCCAGAATTCCAAGGGGGTCTTCTCGGCCATCTTCGGGATCACCGAGCCGTACGCGCTGGGGTTCTCCTTCAGAGTGGTGGTAGTGGAAAACGGGCGCCTCAGGACGGTGTGCGTCGATCAGCACAAGCTCTCCATCGTGCGGGAGAACACCGCAAGCGGTCAGCGCATTCTGGTCACCAATAACCACGATCATTCCGTTCCCCTGAACCTGAAGGTCAGCCCTGGACCTGGGGACTACACCGTTTCCGCGGGAACCAAATCTTATGTTCAGCCCGACGGAACCTTCTGGGTGAGACTGGAGGCCCAGCCCGGAACCACCGAAATCTCGGTGGAGCGATCCCCCTGATCACTCTCTGGAGAGGTAGACCTGCCCCGACCTAGCAACCTCCTTCAGGTAGGGCGAGAGTTCCTTCACCGCCTCCTCCACCTTGGAGTGCTCCCCGCTCAGCTCTGCGATGGCCACCCCCTCCTTGATCTCCAGCATCCTGCCGCTCCTCTCCTCCACTTTCTGCACGAACTCCATCGTCTCCCGGTCGTCCAGCCTCCTGCTCTTCAGCAGGGCGACCTCCCTCACCGCCGCGCGTGCCGGGTCGATCACCTCCACGCTGATGACCGGTATCAGGCGCTCCAGAACCTTGCGGAGGTACTCGGTGGTTCGGTCGTCCGCCTGGAAGCTCAGAATCATGCGGGCGAGACCGGAGGGCTCGATCCCGACGGTTATGGAATCTATGTTTATTTGTCGCCTCGTGAAGCACCTGGAGACCCTCATCATGACGCCGGGCACGTTCTCGCACAGGATGGAGAAGATGCGTGTCGTCATGTGAGCATCTGGTCCAATCTTCCCCCGGCCGGCACCATGGGGAGCACGTGTTCGTCGGGATCGATGAGGATATCCAGCACGGCCGGCTTCCCGCTTTCAATGGCCTGCTTTAGCTTCTCCTTGATCTCCCCCGGTCTCTCCACCCTGTCGCCCCAGGCACCATAGGCTTCCGCGAGCTTGACGAAGTCGGGGGACTCGCCCAAATAGGTTTGAGATCTGCGCTTCCCGAAGAACAGGTCCTGCCACTGCTTCACCATGCCCAGATATCGGTTGTTGAAGATGCAGTTCGTCACCGCAATGTTGTTCACCACGCAGGTGGCCAGTTCTTGGGAATTCATGAGGAAGCTCCCATCCCCGGCGATGTTGACCACGGTGTGATCGGGTCTGGCCACCTTCGCCCCCATGGAGGCGGGGAAGCCGAAGCCCATGGTGCCGAGCCCGCCCGAGGCTATGAAGTGCCTGGGCTTCCGGGTGCAGTAGAAGTGTGCGGCCCACATCTCGCATTGCCCGACCTCCGTGACCAGAATGGCGTCCGGTCCCAGCGTTTCGTTTATTTCCTTGATCACGCGCTGCGGCTTTAGCGGAATCTCGTCGTAATCCATGCGCGGTGCCAGCTCCCGCTTCATCTGCTGAATCCGCTTCCCCCACTCCTCCCCCCTTCCCCGCTGCCATCTCGAAACCAGGGCCTGAATTATGGCACGCAGAGCCCGCTTAGCGTCCGCTCTGATCACCACCTCGGGTCTCACAATTTTCCCCAGCTCCACGGGGTCAATGTCGATGTGGATGATCCTGGCTCTCGGGGCAAAGTGTTTCACGTCCCCCGTCGAGCGGTCGCTGAACCTCACCCCCACCGCCAGCAGGAGGTCGCATTCGGAGACCGCAAGGTTGGCCACCATCCTCCCGTGCATCCCCAGCATTCCCAGGCAGAGGGGATGGTCCTCGGGGATGGAGCCCTTCCCCTGCAGGGTGGTTACCACGGGTGCACCCGTCAGCTCGGCCAGTTCCACCAGCTCCGGGGAGGCCCCGGAGAGAATGACCCCTCCGCCAGCCATGATGAGGGGACGCTCGGATTTGAGGATGAGGTTCACAGCTTGCAAGATCTCGTAGGGCTTGGGATCCAGCCTGATGTGCTTGGGGAGCTCCACTTGGGCGGGTATCTCCACTTCCGCCTTGGCACTCTGGATGTCGCGCGGCAGGTCTATGTGCACGGGACCCGGGCGTCCGGTAAGGGAGATGAGGAAGGCGAGCCTGATGGTCCTGGGTAGATCCTCCACCCGCTGGACGATGAAGTTGTGTTTGGTGATGGGCAGCATGATGCTGAGCATGTCCGCCTCCTGGAAGGCGTCCAGACCTAACAGGCTGGTGCTCACCTGCCCGGAGATTGCCACCACGGGCGAGGAGTCCATGTAGGCGTTCAGAATGCCCGTCACTAGGTTGGTCGCCCCCGGACCGGAGGTGGTCACGCAAACCCCAGGCCTGCCGGAGGCCCGCGCGTAGCCGTCGGCGGCGTGAGCGGCCGCCTGCTCGTGGCGGACGAGGATGTGCCTGATTTCGGTCTCGGAGTAGAGCGTGTCATAGGCGTGGATGATGGCCCCGCCCGGGATGCCGAACACTTCTTTGACACCCTCCGCCTTCAGGCATTTCCAGAGGATCTGCGAGCCGGTCAGCTCCATTCTCGTTTACCCCTATCCACTTTTCAGCCTTGCCAGGACCGACACCCTGTACCTGCGCCTCCCTCCAGCCTGGCCGACCAGCTTGGCGCTCTCGGAAAGCTGTGCCCCGTGCACCAGCTTCAGGGTTCTCCCGAGCCTGCGGGCGAGGGCGGCCGAGCTGAGGTAGAAATCCACCCCTCCCTCTACCTCCTCCACTTTGGTGAGAAAGGCCCTCCCGTCCTCCCTGCTCGCCAGCTTGGCCTCCTCCTCGACGAGCCTCCGGATCCTTGCTACATCCTTCCCCCTCACCTGTAGGATGGCCTCGTAGTATCCCCCCGCCTTCAGCCTGCAAATCTTGCAGGTCTCCCTCCTCAGGGGCACATTTGTCACGAGTTCCTGCTGGAGCGGCAGGGCCTGTTTCTCCCCCAGTCTCATCCTCGCCCTCACGGTTACTCTCAAGCCGGTTTTTCCTTCCCCGATCCCCACCTCCACCTGAACGCCGCTCGCCTGGGTTAGGGGGACGAACTCCCAAGTGTTGTTTGTGAGTTTGGCAACCTTCAGGCGCGAAAGTACGAGGCCCCTCATCACTTCCTCCAGCCCGCTCTCCAACCAGCTCCCCCCCACTCTCACGGCTCCACATCTCGGGCAGGTCACCACCTCGAGCTTGGGGAGAAGGAGGAGGGGTTTGGAGGACAGGCACCCCCGGCAGAGCCCGCCCACCAGAGGGTTGCTCTCGGACTCGAGTGCCCCGCAGCTGTAGCAGAACCGCTTCACTTCATCTTCACCATCATCGCGTGGGGAACCCCCTGAACCCTCAGGACCCTCTCCGGATCGATCAGGCCCTCCTGGATCGCCCTCTCCACCACCGATCCCACCACGTTGGCGATGGTGGCCTCCCTTATCGCCCTCAGACACTCCCCCACGCTCGCCTCCCTTCCCCCGTAGAACCTCTCGTCCACCCTCAGGACCGTCTTCTCATCCCTGAACTCCTTGCCGATGAGCTCCGCGTCGCAGACGATGGCGAGAACCTCCTCCCCCGTCTGGATGATCCTGAGTCTGGGCATTAGATGCTCCTCACCGTGCTCCTAGCCCCGCAGGCCTCGCACTGGAGCACAGTGACTCTCTCCTGTCTCATCAGCTTGGTGTCAGGCCTTCTGCATTCCTTGCAAAAAACGAACTCCTCCAGGTAGGAATCGAGCTTCTGTTTGATAATACTCCCCGGAAATTTTCCTTGGACGATGAGCTGCTCCCCGGCCTGGCTCCCCGCGGCCCCCAGCTCCCGAAGCAGGTACTTCATGAAATGCTTTTCATCCCGATTCATCGCCGAGCAGATGCTCTTGAAGTTTCGGAGGATGGTCCTGTTCCCCACTTGGATGGTGTCGGGCTCCGGCACCTGAAACCTCTCGCGGTCGAAAGTGATCTTTGGAACCTGCTCCAGGGCCCTCTTAAGGAGTTGCTCGTAGGTCTCCATCACACCACCTTGTACCTTCCCTCCCTGAACTCGTAGGCCGTCCCGAGGGCTAGGAGGAGGCGGATGCCCTCCCAGGCGTCCTCCTTGGAGATCTTCAGCTCGGCGGCCACCTCCTCCACCGATACTCCCTCACCGCGGTCCAGCCTCCGGATGGTGGATTCAACCTCCCTCTCCAGGGAAGGCACCTCCACCTGTTGTACGGGGAGTTGGCTTTCCTTTGGTGCCGGAAGCACGCCTGCAGCCAGCGCCTTCTTCCTGGCCCTCACTATCTCCAGCAGCCTCAGCGTCTCCAGGTTGGGGTCCTCCACCCTGATGATCAGCTCAGGCTGGAGATAGATCTCTCCGGAGAATTCCCTAACCCTACCGATCACATCCAGCAGGCTCCCCAACTCGTACTTCTCCAATTCTTTCGCCTCCTCCCCCCACGCCCTCAGGCTGATGACCCCCGTTTCATCGTCGAGGAAGAGAAAGCACAGACGTTCGTCCACGGCCTTGTCCACCACCGTTCCGAGGATTCTGACCCTTGAGGTCTTCTCCCCCCATAAGGTAACGATGTGCGCCGGTTCCTCGTCTGTGGCTTCCCTGTATTCCCCTTTCTGGAGATCCTCAATCAGGACCTTTCTCGCAGGAGCCCACACTAAAATTCTGACCCTACTCCATAAATGCCATCTCTCCTTTTTGGTTCGTTTCGGAAGGAGAGAGTGGAGTTTGAGATACGCGGAAGGGTGGTGGCAGTCCTGGGTGGGAGGCTGAGGGTGCGAGCTGACGAGGCCATACGTCGAGTTGCCGGTATTCAGTCCAAGCACGGAGTGATTGCTCAGGTCTTCGATGCTCGGAGGGTGGCCGGGAAGGAGCATCTGCTGCACGCGGTCAGCCTCGCCCTCCTCTTCGAGGGGAGGGGGGAGAGGTTTGCCGATAACCCCGCGCTCAACCTGCTCTGCTGGGTGGCCGCCGAGAGGCAGATAGAGGTGGCGCTGAGGAAGGTGGGGGTAACCCCTGCAACCGAAGAAGTGGCGGTGGTCGTGGTTGGAAAAGATGGGACTTCGGTGAGGTCCGCGGCGGAGGAGGTGAGCGGGCTTCTTGTAAGGGACGACGAGATCTTGCTCCAAAAGAGAGAGGAAAAGGAACTCAGAGAAACCTTCTCCCTCCCTCCCACGGTCACGGCGGGGGAAATGGGGAAGTTTGTCATGGAGAAAATCGCCCTGCTCGAGCTACTCAAATGAAGCTGGTGGTGACCTGCAGAAACTTTCTGAGCTCGAGGCAGACCTATCTGGCGATCAGGCGCCTGCTCCCCAGGGCGGAGATCAGGCATTCAGGTTTCAGGGGGGTCTTCGTGGTGGAAGCCGAGGGGGAGCCAATGGAGCTGGCGAGGGAGCTCAACAGGTGCCCCAGCGTCGGGAGGGCCGTCCCCGTGATGGCGGAAACCACCAGCGATCCTGAAGGGGTGAAGCGGGCGGCTCTGCGGGTGAGCGAGCTGGTGGGGAGGGGGGAGAGTTTTTCCTTCAGGCTTCACAAGAGGGGATCCCACCGCCTGGAGAAGCCCACGCCCGAACTCGAGCGGGAGATCGGGGCGGAGCTCCAAAAAGCCATTGAGCAGAGGACGGGCGTCAAACCGGAGGTGGAGCTTGAAACGCCAGATGTGGAGATTTCCGCGGAGGTGCTCGGTCCCCTGACGTATGTGGGGATTCTCAGAGGCAGCTGGAGCTTCAGGGCTCGGAAACGCTGACCTCGGCCAGCTTCTTCACCTTTTCGATCCCGGCGTAGGCCCCCCGCAGAACCACGAGATCTCCCGCCAGGATTCTGGTTTTTCTGCTCGGGGTGTACAGAAACTTCTCCCCCCTCTGAATGAAGAGGACATAGGTTCCGGTGGTGGTCCACAGATCCAGCTCATCTATCGATCGGTTTTCGAGGACCGAGCCCGACCTCACCTGAATCCTGGAAATTTTCTCATTCGCCTCGCTCATGGCCTCGGTCAGCACGGGGTGGGGCTCGATTCCCCTCAGGAGGGAATCCACGATGGAGTCGGCCGAGTCCGTAATTCTCTCCAGACACCTGACCGTCTCCAGCACGCTGGTCAGACCTTTCTCTCCCTCCTTTTTGGCGGCCTTCAGGGTCTCGGCCCAAAGTTTATAGGAGAGCTTATCGAATTTCGTTTCTATCTCCCTCACGAGTTCCGCGGGCTCGGCTAGGTTTAGGAGAACGGAGGAGTAGGCTAGGTCCACCGACAGGACAGCCGCGTCCCTCATCTCGGCCAGGGTTCTCTTCAGGCTCCTGAGCTTGCGGGAGGACTTGACCCGTGGGAGGGGCTCCCCCGCTATCCTGTGGATGCGATGTATGCCTTCAGGGGGGCCCTTCACCACCAGCAGGTCCCCGGTCTCCAACAGGGTTTCCTTCCTGGGGATCTCGTATTCCTCCCCCCTCCCCCTCGCTAGAACCCAGACGCCCATGGAGGAGGGGAGACGGAGTTGCCCGAGCTCTTTGCCCGCCAGATGGGAGCCTTCCCTGACCTTTATCTTGGCAAGCCTTTCCGCCGCCATCGCGAGCGCCTCCTTCAGCACGGTGTGGACCTCTGCCTTCTTGAGCACGAGGGAACTCAAATCTCCGCAGGCGTTTGAGATGTTCTCGGCGCTCGCGGCGATTTGCATCAGGCTCACCATCCTTCTGGCCTCCTCCCTGCTTCTCGAAACCATGGCCGAGCGCTGGAAGAATTCGTAGGTCAGGTCATCCATCCTGCTCTCCAGGGAATGGACGAGCTTCGCCAGGTTCTCGTCCTCGAAGTATACGGAAGCCAAGGAAAGATCCACCATCCAGTCGGAGATGTCCTTCATCTCAACGAGCAGCTCCCTGATGGACTTTTGGCCTGCGCTCATCCTAACTTATGCATGGTTAAATTTGCCAGCATTGAGGGTGGGCGGCTTGTTAACGTGCGTGTGGATGCTTACTCCTTCGGAGCGAGCTCCAGTTACGGGAAATATATCCCTAGGAGGAATCTTTCGTATGTGCGGGATTGTGGGGTACGTGGGAAGAAGGGCGGCGGCGCCCGTTCTCTTGGAGGCCCTGAAAAGGCTGGAGTACAGGGGATACGACAGCGCGGGCGCGTGCACTCTCTGGGAGGGAAGGCTGCTGGTAAAGAAGGACAAGGGAAAGGTGGAGGAGATCGAGGAAAGGCTCCGACTCTCGGAACTGCCGGGGAACGTGGGAGTGGGTCATACCAGGTGGGCAACCCACGGTGAGCCGTCCCGGCGTAACGCCCACCCGCATCTAGATTCCAAGGGGGAGGTGGCGGTCGTGCACAACGGCATTATCGAAAATTATCTGGAGCTGAGGAAGTTTCTTGAGGGAAAGGGTTACACCTTCGTTTCGGAGACGGACACCGAGGTGATTCCCAACCTGATTTCCTATCACCTACAGAAGGGGGCCAGCTTTGCCGAGGCCGTTAGGAGGGCCTGCGCGAGGTTGAAGGGTAGTTTTGCCTTGGGAATTCTGTGCACGCGAGAGCCCGCCAAGGTGATAGGCGTCAGGAAGGAGAGCCCGCTAGTGGTGGGGGTGGGGCGGGGCGAAATGCTTTTCTCTTCCGATCTTCCGGCGCTCCTGAGGTTCACCAGAAAGGTCCTCCCGCTGCACGAGCGGGAGATGGTGGAGCTGACGGCGGAGGGGATGAGGATTTCCTCCCTGGACACGGGGAAGACGGTGAGGAGAAGCCCGACCACCGTGAGATGGACGCTCCAGATGGCGGAAAAGATGGGCTATCCGCACTTCATGCTCAAGGAGATTTTCGAGCAGCCGGTGGCGGTTAGGGAAACCCTCAGGTCGGATCCGGTCATGCTGAAGAAACTCGCTGAGGAGATGGAGAGGGCGGACAGGATCTACCTCGTCGGTTGTGGCACCTCCTACCATGCCGCGCTGGTTGGCAAGAACCTGCTCCTCAGGCTGGCGGGGCTCCACGCGGAGGCCGTGCTCTCTTCGGAGTTCTGGGAGAGTTGCCAGCCGAGGAAGGGGGACTTCATGCTGGCCATAACCCAGTCCGGCGAGACTGCTGACACCCTGAAGGCGGTGAGGCTGGCGAAGGAAGAGGGGGTCAGGCTGGTTTCCCTGGTCAACGTGGTGGGGAGCACCATCACTAGGGAGAGTGACCTGACCTGCTACATCCACGCTGGGCCGGAGATCAGCGTGGTGGCGACCAAGAGTTTCACCTCCCAGCTAGCGTACCTTCTGCGGCTTGCTCTCCTGCTCTCTTCCAAGAGGGTGAATCTGGCGGGCCTTCCGGGAATGATGGAGACCGTGCTGAAGCAACTTCAGCCGAGGGTGAAAAAACTGGCTCCGCAATACAGGTCGGTGGAGGATGTGTACCTGATAAGCAGGGGGATCGGATACCCCATCGCCTTGGAGGGGGCGCTGAAGCTGAAGGAGGTGGCGTACATCCACGCGGAGGCGATGGCCGGAGGGGAGCTAAAGCACGGGACGCTGGCCCTCATCGAGGAGGGTACCCCGGTGATAGCGCTGGTTCCTCCTGGGGAGGCCGGAAGCAGGATGCTCTCCAACATCGAGGAGGTCAGGGCGAGGGGCGCAAGGGTGATAGGAATAGCCTTTGATAAACTTCACGGAGTGGAAACTTTCACCCTTCCTCCAGCCGAGGAGATTTTCTTCCCCCTCCTCTCCGTCATCCCCCTTCAGCTCCTCGCCTATTACCTGGCGGTGGAGAGGGGATGCGACCCCGACCGCCCCAGGCATCTGGCCAAGTCCGTGACGGTCGAGTAGCTACCTTTTGCAGAGGGCCAGAAAATACCGGAGCATCCTGTCGTCCGGGACGAGCTCCGGGTGGAAGGAGAGGGCCAGCATGCCGTCCTGCTGCACGGCTATTATCTTCTCCTGAAAGGTCGCCAACACCTTCGCTCTTCCCCACACCTCCGTGGCTATGGGCGCCCTTATGAAAACGCACCTGAAGGGCTGAGGACCCAGCACGGGGATGTGTATTTCGGTCTCGAAGGACTCCCTCTGCCTGCCGAAGGCATTGCGTTTCACCGCAAAGTCCATGAGCCCTAGCAACGGCTGCCTCGTCCTCTCCACCACCTCATCGCCCTTCTTGGCCAGCAGGATCATCCCGGCGCAGGTGCCCAAAATGGGCAGACCAGAGAGACCCAGTTCCCTCACCCTCTCGAAAAGACCGGTTGAGACGAGGAGCCTTCCTATGGTGGTGGATTCCCCGCCCGGGATGACCAGGGCGTCCAGCCCCTCCAGTTGCTGGGGGCGGGTGACACACGAGGTCTCCGCCAGTCCCCGGAAAGCCTCTAGGTGTTCCTCTACATCCCCCTGAAGCCCAATTACTCCTACCTTCACTAGCGTCCCCTTGCGGCCAGTCGCTCGGTTGGGTCCAGCTTTCTTACGTCTATTCCCCTCATGGGCTGGGGAAGGTTCTTGCTGACCTCCAGCAGCACCTCCGGCTCGTTGTAGTGGCGGGCCGCCTCGACGATTGCCCTCGCCATCCGTGGGGGGTCGCTGGATTTGAAGATCCCGGAGCCCACAAAGATTCCGTCCACCCCGAGCTGCATCACCATGGCGGCGTCCGCGGGCGTGGCTATCCCCCCGGCGCAGAACCAGACCACGGGGAGCCTGCGGAGCCTAGCCACTTCCTCCACCAGCTCCACCGAGACCCCATATTCTTTCGCCTTTTCTTGTAGGTTCCCCCCGTTCAGCTCGGAGATCTGCCTCTTGGTGAGCCTTATGTGCCTGACGGCCTCCACGATGTTACCGGTTCCCGCCTCCCCCTTCGTCCTTATCATGGCGGCACCCTCCTCAATCCTCCTGAGGGCCTCCCCCAGATCCCTCGCCCCACAGACGAAGGGAACCTTGAACTTGTGCTTGTCGATATGGAACTCCTCGTCCGCGGGAGTCAGGACCTCGCTTTCATCTATCATGTCCACCCCCAGCGCCTCAAGGATCTGGGCCTCGGCAAAATGTCCAATCCGGCATTTTGCCATGACGGGAATGCTGACCGCATCCATGATCTCCTTGATGATGGCGGGATCGGCCATTCTGGCTACTCCTCCAGCCGCTCTGATGTCGGCCGGCACGGCCTGGAGAGCCATAACGGCAACGGCTCCGGCCTCCTCCGCTATCCTAGCCTGCTCCGGGGTCGTAACGTCCATGATAACCCCCCCCTTCTGCATCTTGGCAAAGCCCCTTTTCAGCCTCTCTGAGCCCACGATTATTTCCATCAAGTAATCTTCCCGGTATCCTCCTTAAAGCAACGATTTTGATTTTTGAGGTGAAATTCTGATGCCGCCGTAGCTCAGCCGGTAGAGCGACCGCCTCGTAAGCGGTAGGTCGTGGGTTCGATCCCCACCGGCGGCTTCTGAGCGTCGGAAGGCATAAATAGCGGCAGGAAAAGATCAGCGGGAGGGGCTGGGGCAGCAGCCTCCCGTTCTCATCTCTCTCCTGTGGACTCTACTGCCTTCCGTGCTCAGGGAGTATTGGTGGGAGGTTCCTTTTAAACCAGAAAAAAGACATTTTAAACATCGGGAAGGTATTGGATTGAACTGCGGGGAATGCCCCCTGAAGGAGGAATGCACTAAGGTGAATGAGGGCCAGGAGCGGCAGCTTTGCCTTATCATGTGGGCCGTTTCGAGGACGGCGGCGGCGGCCATGGCGGATGTTCTGAGGGAGGAAATGTCCCTCGGCTCCGAGTACTCCTCCGCCATAAAATCATTCAAGAAGCTCCTCCTCAGGATTCTCCAGAACGTCAAGCCGGAAAAGGGCTTGGGCAGGGGGGAGCGCTCTAAGTAACCCTCAGCCTTGCGCGTTTCGGCAAATGTTTCGGGCGTTTCAGCCAAGCCATCAAGCAAACCGCTAGGATCAGACATGTGATGAGAATCACAAAGACGGGGGATTTCTTCTCCACCTTTTCTCTGGTTCGCTGGGAGAGGTGAGGCAAGATGGCATTCCTCGTTCCGGGGTGGAGCGAGCCCCACACCTCTGCGGCCTGGGCTTCGGGGAGGGAGCTGAAGATCTTTTCCACCATTTCAAAATCCTCCCTCGCGACCAGCTCTTCTATCACTTGAACCCTTTTCTCTCTGGAGAGGGCAGGCAGTATTGAATTTATCTCATCCGCGTGCTGGAGAACCGTGAGTATTTCCGGAAGGGGGAAATTCTCCACCAGCTGAACTGGCCCTTGGAGTAGGATCCGAGTGGCGTGGGCAGGGGCGGATTGCAGCAGCAACCGGAGGAGGGGAAGGGCTTGGGTGGGTGTCAGGAGCAGGACCTCGCCCACCTTTCCCGGTTCGGTGAAGCTTAGGATGTCCGCCATCTTCTGGAGGTGGTTCTCGGCCAGCCTCACGACCTCCACCCTCTGCTGGAGCGTGAGGAGCTCGAAGGTTTTCGCAGAGCTGGAGGGCTCGGAGCGGAGGAGGATCCAGCAGATGTTCTCCGGCGAGAGATTGGCGAGCTCCGAAGCGGCGGGGGCGGGTTGCGGTTCAGTGACCAGCAGGTTCTCTGTGCATATGGAGCACTTCCCTCCGTTGTCCTGAACCTTCAGACTCACCCGATAGGTTCCTGGGGAGGAATAGGAGTGCTTTATCGTTCTTCCCTCCCCGGAAGAGTTGTCCCCGAAATCCCAGAGATAGGAGACGATGACACCATCGGGGTCGGTGCTGGAGGTGGCATCGAAGAGGAGTTCATCCCTAGTGTTGGGATCGGGCGGCCAGTAGGTGAAGGAGGCAACGGGGGGTAGATTGAGAGGGAGGATCTCCACCCTTTTCTTAACCGTGGCACTTGCTCCCCGGTCATCCCAGACCGTTAGCGACACGAGATAGGACCCCTCCTTCTCAAAGGCATGGATCGGGTTCCGCTCGGAGGAGGTTTTACCATCCCCGAAATCCCAGTGCCAGCTGACCACGGTGCCGTCCGGGTCGTAGGAGCGGTTGGAGAAGTGCACGTTTTCGTTTTCCTTGGGGCTGGAGGGAGAGAAGGAGAAATCCACCACGGGGGGCGAGTTGGGGCGGGGCGTGGTAAAGCTTCGGGTACCTGAAGAGACCCCGTTCCCCGCGGGATCCAGAGCGGTGATGGAGTACTGGTAAGTACACCCTGGGGAGAGACCGCCAACCGCCACCGAATGGTAGATGCCAAGAGGCGTTTGAAAGACGCCCACTCCCCCCACCTCCAGAATTCCATACGTCGGTTCACTTGTCTGCCATGTGATGGTGGCAGAGGAAAACCCAGCGCTCACCCCAATCTGCAGGATGGATGGTGGGACCGTGTCGATGGTAAACCACCACGTTTCAGAGCTCTCTCCTGTGCCGGTCGCATCCTTGGCTTGAACCTTCCAGTACCAAGTCCCATCCGGCAGTTGGTTCTCCCAGAAGTTCTCGGGGATCTCCCAGACGATCGGGCTGGAAAACTGGGGATCGTTGTCAAGATGGAGTATGAAGTTTTCCTCGATGGGCTCGGTTTTGCACCATTCTATCCTTACTAGGTTTTCTCTGAGGTTCTCCCCCCGGGCCGGCGAGACGGGGAGGGGAGGACGGGGAAGGGGAAAAACTCGCAGCTCGGGATCCCCCAGAAGAGTGAGAGAGAGGAGGTTCTTTCTCCACTCCTCCCTTCCGAGGTCGAACCCGTGTGTTCCAAACGACTGAATGGCGCTGTAGAGAGCCCTCCCCGGTCTGAAGGGATAGAGGGGATCGTTCAGGAAGTTGTCCCAGAAATCCTGATCGAGTTCTCTTATTCCGCTCGCGTTCTCGGTCACCCACATGGCCCTGTTTGCCCCGATGTAGGCGACCGCCCCTCTGCCTAGTGCCTTCAGGAGGTTCTCCCCCAGGCAGTCCGAGCTTATGTCTATGGCGGCGGAGAGGCAGGCGAAGGCCGTCTGGAGGAAGCCCGTGTTGGCGAGCAGGCTCCCGGTCTGGAGGTTCTCGAAGCGGTAGCCTAACCCTATCCCCGGTTTCCAAGCCCTCAGGGCGTCGGTGCTCCCGTGTGAGTAGGAATTGACGAAGGAGGGGTTCAGGCTGTTCATCGCGCTCAGGATTTCCTCCTTGTCTATTCTGGGAAAAACTTGAGGGTTGAAGGACCACAGCGGGATCCCCGTGGGGTCGAGTATCACCAAATTCTCGAAGGCGCCCACCGCTAGGTATTCGCCGTTTTCGGGGAAGCGGAGATCGTAGAACTTTCCGTAAGCCTTGGTTCCCTCGATGTTTTCCGATATCCAGGTTCCCAGCAGGTTGTTTTCGTTGTCTAGGAGGTATACGCGGGTGGAGGAGGGATACCGAACCGCGGCCGCGACTCGCCTGCCGTTGCCGGAAAGGGTTGCGAGGATGGGAGGAGCCTCCAGTTCTCTCTGCCACAGAGGTACATTGTCGTTCTCGTTGAAGTACAGGAGGAGGTTCTCGTTTGGGGAGACCGCCAAAATGAACCCGGATCTCACTAGGACTCTCTCCACGGGTGAGGCCACTGTGCAAACCCATTGAACTTGGTTGTCGGGTCCGAATCTCACGACCTTGCCGCTTTGGGTGCCGGCGACCACCGTGCCCGTTTGAGAAATGGAAACGGAAAGGAAGCTGTCGGGCTGGGAGTGGAGCCAGACGATCCCGGAGTCTCCCATCAGGGCTACCCAGTTCTCCCCACAGGCCACCAGCGAATCGCCGTTCTCCGAGAGCTCTATGGAGCGGGCGGGACTGTTATACGCGTACAGAATCTGCCCAAAATTATCGATAAGATAAATTCCGTTCTCCGCTAGGGCCGCCACCCTTCCTCCGTTGGCGGAGAGATAGAGAGTCCGCACCGGGGTTCCTAACCTGATGCTCCATCGGGGATGGTTGTCCAAGTTTTCAAAGTAGAAGATATCGCCGCTGTCGGTTCCCGCCACCGAAAAATTTTCTTCCCCGGCAACCGCAACCGCCGTGACCTCGTTTTCCGCGACGAAGGTGAGCCTAGGCAGGTTATCAGAATTCTCGAAAAGGTAGAACCTGCCCGATTGGCTGGTCCCCGCCGCTATGAGCCCGCCGCTCTTGGAAACGGAGATGGAATAGCAGGAAGGGGAAAGATCGTAAAAGGGGTAAGCGGTTAAATTTTTTTGAATGGCCTGTCTTCTCACATTTTCTTTCGTCCATATCACCCCTTCGTCGTCCAGAGCGTCCGCGTTGGTGCTGAGTCTAGCCCCAATGACTAGAAAGTTCCTAGAAGGTGCCCGATAATTCACGGTCTTGTTGGCAATTGCTAGGAGTTCCTGCACCGTTCTCACCGGCCACCTGCCGACGTAAACCTCTGCCGTCCAGTCTGGAAAGCGGAAGCGGTTCTCGGCCGAGTAGTTATCCCAGTCCCCGTCTAAGCCGGCGTAGTAGAGGTCGGTGGGCGTCCAGTCGTCCGAGAGGCCGGTGGAGGCAGTGTCGCCTGCATTATCGGGGTTCCACACGTATCTGATCGGAACTTCCCACTCGTTGTCCAGCTGGTAGTTGGGGGAACCGCCGGGGGGAGGCCCATCCGCTGGGTCGGCATCCCCCACCAGCAGGACCCACCGAACCCCGTGGTTTTCGTAATAGTCCAGAATGCATGCTCTGATTTTTTCCGGAATGTCTCTCCCGCCGTAATGGCCAAGGATGTTGTCCTCCACGGTGAGGATGGTCGTTGAATAGCCTAGGTCTTCTTTCCATTTTTTAAAGTTCTCCAGCGAGGGGAGGAACATCCCTCGAGTTATGATGAGATAGCCCACCACCGGGGGGTCGGGGGCGGGCGAGAGGGTGGCGATGGGAACCCAGGTCTGAGAAGGGCCCTCGGGGTGGCTCGAGCCCTTGATGGTTAGAAGCCCCAACGAAACGGCGGGGGAGTTTTGCAGCGAGGGCGCAGCTTGGTGATTCCGTTGGGTGGCTTCAGGCGAGGAGAGCGGTAGGCAAAGAAGGAGGAGAATCACCCAGAATAGCTTTTTCATCCAAATTAGGGGGCTACTTTTCTATTCCGGCCCACTTGCGGAGCTGCTTCCCCACCTGCTCGATGAGGTGTTTGGAGAGTTCCTCGCGCATCCTTTTCAGGTTCGGTAATCCGGCCTCGGTTTCCCTCCGCCATTCCTCCGCGAACGCTCCGCTCTGTACGTCCTTTAAAATCTCCAGCATCTTTTTCCGTGCCTGCTCATCGATGAGCCGCGGCCCGCGCGTGAATCCCCCGTATTTTGCGGTGTTGGAAACGGCGGCGAACATACCGCTCAGGCCGTGTTCGTATATCAGGTCGACGATCAGCTTGAGCTCGTTCAGGCACTCGAAGTATGCTACCTCCGGCTGATAGCCCGCCTGCACTAGCGTCTCGAAAGCAGCCTTGATGAGTTCGGTGACCCCCCCCACGAGCACCACCTGCTCCCCGAAAAGGTCTGTTTCCACCTCCTCCTTGAAGGTGGTCTTCACCACCCCAATTCTCGTCAGGCCTACGCCCTTCGCTAAGGCCAGGGCAGTCTTCTCTGCGTGCCCGCTGGCGTCTTGATAGACGGCCAGAATTCCGGGGGTTCCCGAGCCCCGCAGATACATCTGGCGCAGCATCGCTCCTGGGGCTTTCGGTGCGATCATGATGACGTCGATTTCTGGGGGGGGAAGGATCCACTTGAAGTGGATGTTGAATCCGTGACTGAAGCAGAGCGTTTTACCCTTTTTCATGTGCTGGGCTATGTGCTCCCTGTAAACTTTGGCCTGAACCTCGTCGGGGATGAGCATGTGAACGATGTCCCCTCTTTCCGCCGCCTCCGAGATGCTGTAGACTTTGAAGCCATCGGCCCTCGCTTTCTGGGCGAACTGATCCTCCGGGTTACCGATGATGACCCTTACTCCTGAGTCCCTGAGATTGTTGGCCTGTGCGTGTCCCTGGTTTCCGTACCCAATGATAGCCACGGTTTTGTCCCGCAGCACGGAGAGGTCGGCATCGTTGTCGAAATAAATTTTAGCCATCAAATGATTGCTAGGTGTCTTTAAGGGGTTTGAAAGGAGGCCGTAATCTAGGTGACTAAATCGGCAAGCGGTTGCTCGTGAGCTACTCGAACTCGATGGTAGCCGGGGGCTTGGGTGTGAGGTCGTAAAGGACCCTAACCACCCCAAGCTCCGAGGTGAGGCGCTCGGTTATCCTCCTTAGGAGTTCCCAAGGTAGCTCCACGGGTTGGGCGGTCATGGCGTCCTCGGAGGTCACCACCCTCAGCACCATGATCTTTCCGTACTTCCGCTTTCCCTTCACCACACCCGTCCCCTGATCAGACATGAGCACGGGGAAGGTCTGGAAGCAGGGGATTTCTTTGGTTTCCTCCTCCACGATTTTCGTCGCCTTCCTCACCAGCTCCACCTTCTCGGGTGTTACCTCCCCCAGAATCCTGACGGAGAGACCAGGCCCGGGGAAGGGACGCCTCTCCGTGACCTCGGGGGGCAGGCCAAGTTTTCTGGCCACCTCCCTCACCTGCGGTTTGTAGAGCTCTTTCAGCGGCTCCAGCACGCGGTACCCATACCTCTCAAGCGGATTGATCCCCACCTGCTCTAGAACATTGTGCTGCGTTTTCACTCCACCCTTCGTTTCAACTACATCGGCCGCGATGGTTCCTTGTAGAAGAATTCCAATCTTTTTTTCGCGGGCAACTTCCGAGAGACAGGAGTAGAAGGTTTCCCTGAAGGCTTTCCTCTTCTCCTCGGGATCGGTTTTACCTTTGAGGGCCTGGAAGAACTTTTTGGAGACATCCCTCACCTCCACTCTCACCCCCAGTTTGCGGAGCATTTTTGAAACCCAGTCCCCCTCCTTCTCCCTCATCAGGCCATCGTCCAGAAAAACCGCGAGCAGCCTCCCCCCGACTGCCCTGCTCCCGAGAACCGCGGTGGTCATGCTGTCGACTCCGCCGGAAACTGCTACTAGGGCCTTCTCTTCCCCGATTTCTTCTCGGAGTTCGCGGGTTTTTTTCTCGATGAAGACCTCGGCATCGAAGGGTTCTTTCGCCATCCTTCTTTACTCCTAATTTAAATAGCCTCAGGCGTGAAGCGGGAGATTGGGATGAGGAACGCCATCTGCATGGTCTCTGGGGGTGTGGACTCGGTCACCACGGCATACTACGTGAAGAAGGAAGTGAGCCCCCCCAAGCTCGAGCTGATATTTTGCAACTACGGTCAGAGGACGGCCGAGTACGAACGCTTCTGCATAGAGAGGGTGGCTGAGCTGCTGGGGGCCAAGCTAAGAACCATAGACCTCCAGTGGCTGGGCCAAATCAGCACCTCCCTGCTTACCAAGCAGGTCCCCCTCCCGGAGACGAGGATCGAGGACCTCTGGGATCCGGAAAAGGCGAGGCAGAGGATCCTGAAGTGGTGGGATCCGTGCAGGAACGCCATCCTCCTCTTGGTGGGGCTAGCGCACGCCGAGTCCTACTACATCTCGAGCGGGGAGAGGTACGATGTTTATATTGGAATAAGAAGGGAGACCCCGGTGCCCATGAAGGACAATACCCCCGCATTCATCGAGGAGATGAACAGGCTGGCGGAGCAGGCCACGCATCACGGGGGCTACCGCATTCTGGCACCCCTGATCCAGCTGGACAAGGACAGGGTGGTAAGCCTTGGGGAGAAACTGGGTGTGCCCTGGAAGTACACCTACTCCTGCTATGCCGGCGCTGGCTGGAGGGAGGCGCAGGGGGAAAGGCTACCCGTCCACTGCGGCACATGTTCTAACTGCAGGAGGAGATTCCTCGCCTTCAAGGAGGCTGGGGTGCAGGATCCTTCAATATACCTAGCACCTCCCGGATGAAGACGCCGCTGGAGGCCCTGAAGGATCTGGCTAGGGGGGAGCTGGAGAAAGGGGCCAAGGAGGTTCACGTGTTCAGGATGGGCCAGAGGACGTTTATGACGAGAGGCAGGCTCCCGGACCTTTTGGTGAGGGGAGGATCGCTGCCCTATCTGGTATGTGCACTCAGGAGGGAGGAGCTCAGGGTTTACCTCTGTGACGGGAAGGGGAGGGTGAGCTTTGGGGACAACCTGAGGGGCGAGGAGATGCTGGAGTTCATGAAGGAGGTCGGCGCCTGCAGGCGGCTGTTTTCGCTGCGGAAAGGATGAGCTCGACCGCCTCCGCCGGGGTGAGTTTTTCGGAGTCGATGACGAGGTCCGCCTCCGGTTCTTCGAATTCCGCGTGAATTATCCTCACCGCTCTCTCGCCCACCGGTTTCTCCCTCTGGGCGTCCCTTTGGAGGGAGGTCTGAAGGGAGCTCTTCACCAGAACCACCAGCAGGGGGATTCCCCTGGTTTCTGCAAATTTCCTCACACTTTCCCTCCACACCCTCCTGTAGAAGGTGCCGTCGAGAACCAGCTCCTCACCCGCCCTCTTCTGCACCTCCTCCATGAGCCTGCTGTACACCCTCCTCCTGAACTCATCCGTGGACAGGAGGGTGGCGCCCCTCCTCTGGGCGAGCACTCGAGCAATGGTGGATTTCCCCGCACCGGGAGGGCCGCACAGGAGGATAATCATCCTTAATTCGGTGTAGGTGAGGATTGCTTTCAGCTCATCCCCCGTTCGAAAGCGATTTATGGGGTAAGGAGTTAATTAATATAGCCCACAGCCGGCGAGCGGCCTGAATCATGAGGGTCGTGGTCCGAATGTGGGTACAGGATGTGGATCCGAAAAATGAGCTCGGGTCTGAGAAAGGTTCGGCATCCCCGTCTCTCTTGCGGCCACCCAGATCCGGTTGATTCTGCCGGAGGCCACTGCTATCGGGGTCCGACTAAGCCATGCGAGTCATAGGGTCGACGGGAAACCGGATGAGATACCTGGCGCACGGCTCAGTAACACGTCGTCAACCTACCCTGGGGACGGGGATAACCTCGGGAAACTGAGGGTAATCCCCGATAGGCGCGGGAGGCTGGAAGGCGCCCGCACCCAAATCCCGAAAGGGGCCCCAGGATGGGACGGCGCCCTATCAGGTAGTTGGTGGTGTAACGGACCACCAAGCCTACGACGGGTACGGGCGATGGGAGTCGGAGCCCGGAGATGGGCACTGAGACAAGGGCCCAGGCCCTACGGGGCGCAGCAGG
>CAZWBJ010000010.1:0-37824 GCA_964632175.1 Hadarchaeota archaeon (SeqCode) | reverse complement strand
GGGAAGCTGGCTTAGGGGAGGAATCTGTGCAGCCCCACCTTTCTGGGCAGTTCCAAGACAACTACCGAGCCCCTTGCTGGAAGGGAGGCGTTAACCACAAGCGTTCTTCCAACCTCCACCAGCGGGACCTTCCCCCGGTGCGCGTGCCCGTGGATCCAGAGGTCGGGCTGCCTCCTCGCGATCACCTCTTCCAGGCGGCGGCAGGCCATCTCCGGCCAGGCTGATTCCCTCTCCCCCTCCAGCGTCCTGTAAGTTGGAGCGTAGTGAGTCAGAACGATCTTTATCCTAGTCCGCAAGCCCGCCAGTAGCGAATCTATCCTCCCCACCCTCTCCCGGTACACCTGCCAAATTCCGGGAAGGTTCTTCCTCTGCCAGAAGGTCGGCCTGTCCAGGGCGCCCTTGGATCCGATCACCCCCACCTCGCCCTCGCCGGTCTGGATCACTTCCGCCTCCTCCTCCAACCACCTGACCTCCCCGTACTCCTTGTACCCCTCCCTGTCCTGCTCGTACTCCTCGTTCCCGAAGCAGGAGAGGATGGGACCCGCATAAACCCGGCGGATGGATGCCAGCACGGGCGAGAGCTGCTCCACCCTGTCCTTTGAAACGAGGTCTCCGGCCAGGAGGAAGAGATCGACCTTTCCGAGCGACTCCAGCGAACGGGAAAAATCCTCCAAGAAAATCGGCGAGTGAATATCGGCGCATGCCGCTATCCTCATCTCTATAACTTGGGGTGCTCCTTTTTCAATGGAAATCGCTGAATGCTTCCTCGGTGTTTTCGCCTTCGACGAGAAGGGGAGGGAGGTCGCCAGGAAGCTCTTCCCCCGGGAGGCGAGGGAGGACCGGCTTAGACTGCTTCAGAAAGGGGAGCCGACGGAGGAGCACCTACAGCTCATCCAAGAGCTCATGAGCGGGGGGTCCAGAAGTTTCACGGTGGAATCAAACGCCCTCGCACGCTCACTGAGGGAGAGGACCGGGGCGGACTTCAGGGCGGAATTTCCCAGCCGGGGGGGCAGATGGCTGAGGGCCAGTTTGAGCACCCTCTGCCCGAAGGAGGAGCTTTGGGAGCTGGCGCGCTCGGTCGCCGCGCAAGAAGTCAGAGCGGAGGCCTCCAAGAAGGAGGAGCTAATCATTCTGGGGGTGAGGTTCCTAGAAAACCTAGACAAGTACCTCAACGCCCTCTACTCGGTGGTGATGGAATGGTATGCGCTGCACTTCCCCGAGCTCCCCAGTCTGAACCTAGAGCCCAAAGAAAACCTTGCCGTGGTCTCCCTAGGGCGGAGGGGAGAGCTGACCCCCGAAAAACTGAAGAAGGCGGGAATCCCGGAGTCCGTGGCACGGGAGGTGGTGTCGGCGGCGGCGAGGTCCATGGGGGCTGAGCTTCCGCCTGCAACCCTTGAGCTCCTCCGGAGGAACGCTGAAGGTCTCCTCCATCTCCGGAAGCTCAGGGAAGAGGTTGAAACCCACCTAGACGGACTGATGGCAGAGGTGGCTCCCAACCTGAGGGCCCTGGCTGGAGGGATCTTGGGCGCGAGGCTCCTTTCAAAAGCCGGGGGGCTGAGAGAGCTGGCCTGCATGACGGCCGGGCACCTCCAGATCCTCGGGGCGGAGAAGAGTTACTTTAGGTCGCTCAGGGGAGGAGGGAAGAGGCCCAAACACGGGCTCATCTACCTCCATCCGAAGCTGAGGGGCGCCCCCAGAAAGCTGAGGGGGAAAATCGCCAGGGCACTGGCCGGAAAGCTGGTCCTTGCCGCGAGGGTGGACGCGAGCTCCGGGAGATTCATGGGGGAGGAGTTCCGGAAACAACTGGAGAAAAGGCTGGAGAGAATTTATGAGTGAGCTCAGATGGGTGGAGGTGGGAAACAGGAGGAGGCCTGCCACTCCCAACCTCACTCCGGGGAGGAGGGTTTACGGGGAGGAGCTGGTGGTGCTGGAGGGGAGGGAGTATAGGATATGGGATCCCTTCCGGAGCAAGCTGGCCGCCGCCCTCCTCAAAGGCCTCAAGGAGCTGCCCATAGACCGAGGCTTCAGAGTGCTTTACTTGGGCGCGGCTTCCGGAACCACGGCGAGCCACGTTTCCGATCTGGTGGGTCCTGAGGGGCTGGTATACTGCGTGGAGTTCTCGGCCCGCTCCCTGAGAGACCTGCTGATCTCCTGCGCCGGGAGGAAGAACATGATCCCCCTCCTCGCCGACGCCCGAACACCAGAGAGCTACAGGCTACTGGTGGGGGAGGTGGACTTGATCTACGAGGACGTCGCCCAGCCAGATCAGTCGGAAATCCTTCTGAGGAACGCGGAGGTTTACCTCAAGAGAGGTGGACATGCCATGCTCGCCCTCAAGGCCAGAGCGGTGAACGTCGCCGCCAAGCCGGAGGAGGTCTACCGGGAGGAGAGGAAAAAGCTGGAGCAGAAGATGGAAATAGTCGATTTCAGAACTCTTGAACCCTTTGAAAAAGACCACGCCTTCTTCTTACTCCGTGCTAAGGGGTAACTCAAAAGGGGGTGCTTAAAGGTGATAAGTGCACCTCAAATCACAGTAGTCACTTCGCAACCGTTCTCGGTCACGATGACGGTGTGCTCGGCCTGCGCCACCCTCCCCTTGGCCCTCTCCACTAGAACATAATATGGTCTGATGGCTCCAGCCATTCTCAACTCCCTTAAAGTCAGCTCCAACCTGAGCCGCGACATCCCCTTGCCCAACCATCTTATGGAGAAAGGAAGGGAGGGGTATCTTTCTTTAATTTCCCTTATCATCTCCCTCGCCATCCTCGTCCTGACCGGCGCCTCCCTCAGGAAGGAGTAAATGTAAACCCTTCTCTCGTCGTCCTCTACAAATCCAGCACCGTCCGTCAGAAAGGGTTCTATCGCGATTGCCTGTCCGACTTCCAGTCTCTGTCCAGTCTCTCCTCCCACGTTGGGAATCCATATCCCCCCGTGCAGTTCTCCCTTGGCGAGGGAATGTCCAGTGAGGTTCTGGATGGGCTTGAGACCGCTCGATCTGGCCACCGCCTCCACCGCCGCACCTATTTCCCCCACGTCTATTCCGGGCTTCACCACTTTGATTGCCTCCTCCAAGGCCCTCTCAGCGGCCTGCACCAGCCTCTCGTCCCCTACCGTGAAGGCGGTGTCCCCGATGCAACCATCAACCTCAACCCCTAAATCCACCTTCACCACATCACCCTCCTTTATCACCGTCTCGTCCCAAGGGGGAGGGCTGTAGTGAGCCGCCAGTTCGTTCAGCGAAACATTGCAGGGGAAGGCCGGGGAAGCCCCCAGTTCCCGGATGAGATCCTCTGCCCGCTGGGCTATCTCCAAGATCTTCACGCCGGGCTTGACCATTTCCCTTAGCCTCTCCCTGACATGAGCCGCGATCTTTCCCGCCTTCCGGTACAGCTCCAGCTCCGAGGACTCCATTATTTGAAGAATTTACCCAAACTAACTTGCCTACCACTTTCAGCTTTTAGATCCTCCTCGGTGTAACCCAAGACTTCCATGATCCTCATCACAGCTGGCAGGACTTGGTGATTAATATAATATTCTGGATCGTATTTCAGTTTTCTCTCCTTGAATTCCTCCACCGAAAAAGCCCGGTCGCTTATGCTTCCTGGTCCCCTCGCCTCGATGTAGGCGATCATCGTTCCCGGCTCCACCGGCCTTCCCCGCTCCCTCATCCTCTTCGCGACCACCACGTGTGGACCGATAGCCCTGTATTCCTCCAGGGTCATCTTGAGTTGCGTGTAAATCACCAGATCCTCGAGCGGCACCTTTCCCCCCCTTAACTCCCTGACCGTGGAGCGGATGACCTCAAAGGCCTTCTGCGGGGAGCCCTCCACCAGCAGGACCTCCAGCACTTTCTCCTGGGTCTTCTTGGCGATGGCTGCCCAGTCCCTCCTCACGAACTCCAGCCCCTTCACGGTCAACCTCCCCCGCTCGTCGATCAGCGCATACCGCTTCTTGGTCAGGTAGATCCCTCGCCTGTAGAAATCCTCCAGCTCGAGCTCGATGATTCCCGGCAGATTATCGTTCACCTTCTCCAGTATTTTCATTGCCTCCGACCTGCCCTTGCCCGAGAGCTTGCAGTGGAGGCTGTCGGTGTCCCCGTAAACAACCTCCAGCCCTTCCCTCTCCACCATCTCCATGGCCTTCTTGATGTAGTGCCTCCCGAAGCTCGTGATGCTCTCGGCGCATTCCTTGGAGTACCAGCGGGCCTTAGAGAATCCCAGCATGCCGTAAAAGCTGTTCGAGATTATCTTCAGGGCGTTCTGTCTGGCGAAGAGGAGCCGGTATTCCTCGGATCCCTTGTCCACACCCTTCAGCTGCCGCTTCAGCTTGAGTCTTTCCTCCAAAAGCCTCTTCAGCACTGGGGCGATGAACCCCTCCCTCTTAGAGCAGAAGCGATATCCAAGCTCCGGGACCACCGTGGCCTCCCCCTCCCCGCAACAGGAGCAGTTGAGGTTGAAGGGGTCTATCTTGTGGGTGATGAGGATGGAGGGGTAGAGCGACCTGAAATCAAAAACCACGAGATCCTCGTGCAGGCCCTTTTTTGGCTCCATCACGTAGGCCCCAGTATAGGTTTCTCCCTCCCTCTCCTCCTGTTCCTCAGCCACCGGCCTAGGAGGAACCAGCTCCCCCCTCCGCTGGGCTTCCTTGATGAGCAACCACTCCACCATCTGACCGGGCGTCATTCTGGAGACCTCGAAGAGACTCTGTCCGACGATTTTCCCCAGCTCCACGAAGAGCGGGAGGAGTTCCCGCGCGAGCTCCAGGGTGGCCTGGGCATCGGACATGGAATACTCCAGCAGCCTCCTGTAGCCCTCCCCGCCCTCGTCCCAAGCTTTTGAAATCTCCGTGAACTCGAGGTCCGGCTTCCGCTTCCCCAGCAGGTATTGATACACATCCCCGAGAGTGTAGTGAATCAACCTGATGCCCCCAGTGAGGGCGAGGAAGTTCACCATCGCGTAAAGATCGCAGTGAATTCTGCCCTTCACCCTAGTGGCGGAGGCAAACCTTCTCCTCCTAGCAAAAGGCTCCGAACCGTCCCTGCCCAGCGTGAGCCTCACACCTAACAGCTCGGCCCTCCTCCGGAGATAGGGGAAGTCAAAGAGGTCCGTATTGTACCCCACCAGCAGATCCGGATCCCTCTCCTTGACTAGCTGCACGAACCTTGACAGCATCTCCTTCTCCCCCTCCATCTCCTCCACAAAATCCAGCCCGGCGGCTTTCTTCCAGGTGAGAACCTTCCTGAAACCTTCCGTGTCTGAAAGACTGATCATTATGACGGGATCCTCCTCAACCCTCGGTGCCCCCGCCGGGTTGTATACCTCTATATCAAACGCAAGAACGGAAAGTTCCGGTTCAGGAAGGCTCACCGTTTGCGGCGGGGAGGAGAGCCTGAAGATTCCCGATTCCTCGTTGCCCTCCAGTTCGACCCCGCAAAATGGGTATAGCCCGTGGAGGATGAAGTACCTCCGAAGGGGCGAGAGATCGTACTCGTAAAGCGGCAGCTTCAGCGAGTCCCTTATCAGGCGCCTGAGGGGATCGATGTCAGAGTTCCGCGAAACCGAAATCTTAATCGCCTCCACCGGATTCCCCCTGAGCGTCTTGGTCTCTAGGGAGACGGAGAGGGGTCGTATCTCTCTTTCACCTTCCCTAACCCCTAGCCTCGACAGTATCCTCAGCTCCCTCTCCTTCTGTGCGGGGAGGGCGTAAAAGTAGGGGTGGAAACTTTCGTCAACCGCCTTGACAACCCTCCCGTCTACCTTCACGAAAAGTTCTATGCTGGATCCCTCTTCGCACGCATCCAGCAGAATCCCACGCATCCTTGATTTCAAAGCTCACGAGTTAACGTTAACCATAAAAAAAATTGGCGGGGACTTCGACCCCTCCGCTACTCGACGGGAGTCCGGGAAGCTCGA
The DNA here is from genome assembly GCA_964632175.1 of Hadarchaeota archaeon (SeqCode). Lineage (GTDB taxonomy): Archaea > Hadarchaeota > Hadarchaeia > Hadarchaeales > JAWBSP01 > JAWBSP01. The sequence goes on along the minus strand of CAZWBJ010000010.1, from coordinate 31,912 downwards.
CCACCTCCCCTGCAACTCCCGCTTTTTCACGTCCGGGGCCTTTTTCCCGCGCTTGTAGCATCGCGCCGAACCCCCCGGCGCTTATCCACCACCTTCCGGGGTTTTTGAGCCCCGTTTTTTGGTGGCTCCCCCTTGCCCGTAGGCTCGGGTTCTGCTACACTCGCGGGCTTCCGTCCCCGCCGACTTCTCTTCGTTAGAGGATATTTAACAGAAACTTGCCCGCCGTGTCATATGTGATTAAGAGAAAATCCCTTTTTAAATCACAACCTCAGCGCCCCAGCCGGACAGACGGAAACACAAAGGCCACACCCCCTGCATCTGCTCGCCTCCAACTTTGGCACCCTCCCGGGCTTCACGGCGCCGTACAGGCAAAAGCGAACACAGAGCCCGCAACCGGTACATCTAGAGGGAAGCAACTCTGGAACCTTCAGAGATGTGAAGGGCGTTTTGGGCAGGTGGCGCAGTGCCGTGCCCCTCATCTCCTCCACGCTCTCGTACCCCCTCATCTGCATGAACTGCAGGAGCTCCCTTATGAGCTGCCCGTAGACCTTGGGTCCCCTCAGGATGGACGCCGAATTCACCTCTACCGCCCACGCACCCATCATGATGAACTCCGCTGCATCCCTGCCATCGCTGATCCCCCCCGCCCCCAGCACAGGCAAAGAGACGGAGGAGCACACCTCCGCAAGCGCCCTGAGCGCCAGCGGTTTTATGGAAGGACCAGAAAGCCAGCCCTCCCCTCCGGCGCTTCCCAACATGGAAAACCCGTCCTCCCTTATGGAGATGCCAGGACCCGCCGCATCTATCACGGTGAGCCCATCTGCCCCCTCCTGCTGAGCCGCTTGGGCAAATTCCCGAAGATTTACCATATTTGTGTTGAGCTTGAAAAAGAGAGGTTTGGGAACCACCTTCCGTGCGCCAGAAACCATTTCCCTGAATTCAGAGAGAGTTGTGGAGCGTGCGACCGAAACCTCCACGGCATCGGCCCCCGCCTCAACCACCATGGGCGCGATCTCCCTGACATCATCCAAGGTGAAACCCACACTGGCTATCAGGGGGAGCCCCACCTTCTTGGCCTGCGCGATTTCCTGCACCCAGGCCTCCGCTCTGAGGAAACTCGAAAGAGTTGCGCTGAGGATGCTGTCCCTCACTTTACAGAGGTATGGATAGCAGGGGGAAGGGTTCCTAGTGATGGTGTTGGTGACCAGCCCCCCGGCCCCGTTCTCCGCGGCGGCGAGAAGAGCTGAAGCATCGTACATCGCTGGTCCAGCTGCTGTGAGAATGGGATTTCGCAACTTCAGCCCGCATATCTCAACCGACAGTTTTGCCATGGAGTATCTTCCTGTGCAGCGAGCTCATCGATCTGGCAAATTCCCGCTGCACCTTAGTTTCATCCCAGCACGGTTTTCCCCCGCGTTTCAAAATTCTACCGCTCGAAATCACCGTATCCACTCTTTGAGCAGATGCTCTTAAGAGCAGGTATTCGTACACATGCTCGTCCTTCAGCGGGGGCAAATCAAGGACAATTATATCCGCACTTTTTCCAACCTCAATACTCCCCAAATCTTTCAGTCCGTAGAGTTCTGCCGCCTCCCTGGTGACCATCTTCAAAAGGTGAGAGGCGCAGATCTGCTTGCCCGCCGCCCTCTGTTGCAGATAGGTAAGCCGAAGGAGTTCGAAAACATCGAAGAGATCGTCGGTGCCTACACCCGATGCGATCCCCATCCTGATGCTCTCCTCTATTGCCGGAAGGCAGCGGGTATATATATAATCCAGCGGGGTGTGAACAATCTTCGCCTTATTCTTCTGCACGATTTTCAATTCCTCCTCTCCTACCCGGTAGGTGAAATGAGTTAGGATGACATTCTCATCCAGCAGCCCCCGCCTCTCAAGCCTCCAGAGAGGATCTCCAGCCCTCTGCCTACAGTAGTAGTACTCGGCCGGTGTTTTGGAGATCCTGATCGAAAGCTTCAACCCGTGCTCTTCCGCCGATTCGCGCACACAATCCAAAATCTCATCCGAGGACGAGGCGCGCACGCTCGCTAGGGAACCGATCGTCTTTGAGCGGTTCCTCCGGAAAAACCTCTCCACCTCCCTCAGGGTCTTTGAACCATCGACTTTCTCGTCATCCCACACCTCTGCCCCGATCAATCCCTTCATCCCCATCTCCTCCTCCCTGGCGCAACCCTCCTCCAGTATCCCACCCGAAATTTCCTTCAGGGAGAGAATGTTGATCGAGAAGGTTACACCCCCAGAGAGCAGTTGCGCACAGGAGAAAGTTGTGCCCGCGAGAACATCCTCAGCCGTCAGGGCTTCCTCAAGCGGGGACCAGCCCGGAGGAGAGATGCCATCCTCCCGCTCTAGAGCCTGAAAGGCATTTTGGAAACGAGAGTGAGAAAGCACGAGACCGGGCATCACAATCTTTCCCTCCGCGTCCAGCACCTCCTCTGCTTGTCCTGTGAAGTCTTTGCCAATTTTTCTTATCCTCCCATCCTCGACCGCAATTGAGCCCTTTCTAATCGAAAGGCTTTCGTCCATGGTCAAAATCAGGCCGTTTTTGATGAGGAGGTCCACCATCTATCCGATAGCTGGATGATTTAACTTTAACCCCGTGACCGGGGAGCATCCGAGGGGATAAAAGGGGGTGAACCTTGAGTTGAAGATGCGCCTACTGGTAGTAGCCGACCTCCATGGGCAACCCGTGGCCCAGCGGAACCTCATGAGGCTACTTGAGGGGGGCTACGAGGGACTGCTGCTCATCGGAGATATCAGCCAGCTGGGCCCGCTCGGAATGATCGAAGAGCTACTTGATTCCTTGAAAAAACTGAACCTCCCCATCCTCAGCGTTCCAGGAAACTGCGACCCCAAAAACACGGTGGAGGTGCTTGAAGCCAGAGGAGTGAACCTACACAGGAAATGTGTCAAGCTGGGGGACCTCACCTTCATCGGCCTAGGCGGCTCAAACGTTACCCCCTTCAACACCCCCTTGGAGTTCACGGAAGCGGAAATCGCCGAGGAACTGGACAGGCTGGCGGAAGAGGCGGGCAAGAACTTCATTCTGGTGACCCACGCCCCCCCCTACGGCACCCCGGCAGATCTACTACCCGATGGCACCTACATCGGCAGCAAGAGCATCAGGGCCTTCATCGAGCGAACCCACCCCCTGGCCAACTGCTGCGGCCACGCTCACGAGGGGAGGAGCATCTCAAACCTAGGAGCCACAGTCATCGTGAATCCAGGCCCCCTCTCCAAGGGTTACGCTGCCGAGCTCACGGTAAAAGAAAGGGTTCAGGCCCAGCTCATCCAGATTTGACTTTCTGGTATAACTGGCACATCCTCTCCCCCACAGCGTCCCAGGTGAACTGCTGAACCTTCTTTCTCCCGTTCTCCCCTATCCACCTCACCCCGTACGCATCGTTGATTATGTAGTTGATTCCCCAAGCGATGGACTCCGGGTAGGGATAAACCCGGATCCCGTCAACGAAATTCTCCACGTTCTCCGAGAGCCCTCCCACATCCGTCACCACTACTGCCTTCCCCGCCGCCCATGCCTCTAGCAGGACTATCCCGAAGGGCTCGTTCCTGCTCGGGATGCACACGATGTCGCAAGCGTTCAGGAGACGGATGTACTCCTCGTCCGGAACCCAGCCCAAGAACCTCGTCGAACCAGAAACCCCAAGCTGTCCGGCCCTCCACTCGCAGTAAGGCCTAGCTCCACCCTCACCTACGAAAAAGAAAACGGCATCCCACCTGTGGCGCAGCACGTGCGGGATGGCCTCAACCAGAAGATCGGGACCCTTCTGGTAGCTCATCCGCCCCACGAAGAGAATCATGGGAGCAAGCGGATGAACACCATACTTCTTCTTTACTTCTCCCTGATCCAGTTGCAACCTGTAGCGTTCGGGATAGATCCCGTTAGGGATCACCTCTATCTTCCAGTCGGGAATCTGGTAGAGCCACATGAGCTCTCCCTTCATGGCCCTTGAAACCGTCGAAATCCTGTTGGCGATGTATCCGCCGTACCACTCCTTAGCCGAGATCTCCCTGAACTCCCACCATCCGCCAAAGCTGTTCCCGTTCCTTCCCCACTCGGTGGAGTGAAAAGTCATGACCACGGGATATCCCCTATTCTTCAGCTCATGGAGGGCATCCACCACATGCCAGTCGTGCCCGTGGACTAAGTCGAACTTCCCAAACTCTCTCTCGGCCACCTCAAAATCGTCGAGCATCGCCCTGCACATCTTCCAAGCGAACTCGAGCATGTTCCCCCTGTAATCGAACACGCACCTGTGGATGTGAACGCCATTCCTCAGCTCGTATCTCTCCCAGCCCTCCTTCCACCTCGTGAACAGGTGAACCTCGTGGCCCCTCCTCGCCAGCGCCTCCGTCCAACCCGTAACGGAGTTCGCAAGCCCGCCGCAGCGGATGCCGTAAAGAGACTCCCAGCAGAAATGCGCAATCCTCAAAGTCCTCTCACCCTTATTCCCTCAAACCTTTTTGCAAGTAGCTCTGCCAGCCCCCGCCTAACTTGCGGTTTAGACTTCAGCCCCAAAATCTGATCGGCCAGCAGGGGGTCGCCAATCGTCCATCTCACCCACTTTTCCAAATCTTCCAAATTGGCCCGGAGACAGCTCTCGGGGAAATCTCCCAGCTTCTCCCAGAGTTCAAGGAGACTAAAAACCGAACCGAGATATCTCCCCCCCTCAAAGAAGTGAAAAGCCTTCTCCGGCGGGAAAATCCTGAGAGCAACGAGAGAGGAGCGCTCCTGAGGCAGATTCTCCATCAACTTCTCCTGGAAATCTGAGAAGGCCCTCGTGAAAACGGCAAAGGCATCCGTGGGAAACATCTGACTGAAGTAGCCGTGCACCATCCCGGAAGGACCAAACTCCTGATACATATAGTAAATGTTATCGCTTATCTGGAACATCCTCCAGAGCTTGAGAAAGCGTTCGTCCCCCAGCTTCTTCACGTAGGGCTCCATCTCCTTCACCGCCCTGTAGCAGGTGAGTTGCATCCCATTTCCCAACCAGGCCTTCACCCCCTTGTCCACATCCGCCCAAGAGAGGGTGTCGTACTCGAACACGTCCACCTCCCCCACTGGCTCGTGGCGCAAGAGCTCGGAGGGGGTGACAAAGCGCAGGTTTTCCCACTTGAGCACCTCCCCAGGTAGCCAGCGCAGAAATTCGTGGATCCCGGTCTCCGGCCACTGGTGCTCCCCCAGCGTTTCGTAGTCCATGAAAATGTTTATGCACTGGCCAGGTGTGGCCGCCAACCATGCCGCGTACTTGTCGGCTGTGAGGGGAAAGCCCGGCCAGTCCCAAGCGGAGAACCTGAACGCGATGTCATCCGTGAGCCTACAGTTCCTGAGGAAAACCTTGAGATCCACATCCCTCGCCCGGTAAACGTAGTTTGGAGAGCGCCAGCCCAAAATCCTCTCGGCGCCCTCAGTAAACATTCCCCTGAATCCCAGCAGGAACACGGTTCTGGCTATCGAGTTGTTGTATATGAATTCGGTATTCTCAAAAACCTCCGGCTCTTGGCCAAAGAGATCCCGAACGAGGGCCCGGTGCATCAAAACCTGCTCGACGAATTCCTCCCGCTCCGCGGAGAAAAGGCTGGACAGGGAATGATAGTAGGTCTGATTCAGAAATTCCACGCACCCCGTACTCGCCAACTGCTTGAAGAGTTCCAAAACGTCCGGAGCCCACCTCTCCAGCTGCTCCAGCAGAACTCCTGAGATGCTGTAGCATACTTTAAATTTTTTGCCCCAGCTCTCCGCCCTCTCGATGTTCTCCAGGATGATTCTCCCCGCCGGCAGGTAGCACTTCCTCGCCACGCGCTGCAGAATTTCCTTGTTCCTAGAGTTATCAAAGTAAAGATCGAAAAGCTCCTCAGCAGATTTTCCACTCGCTAATTCCTCCTTGAATTTCTGGCTCACCCGGTAGGGCTGGTGGACTTCGAATCCAAGGCACACATCGGTCATCAGCTCACATATTTTTTCTCGTATGGGGGCTTAATGCCTAGCACGTCTTCTATGTAGCTTCTCAGCACTTCAGCCACGCTCCAAGCTTGGGAGATGCACCCCTTGGGCAGGTGTGGAGGATCACCATCAAAGATTTCTGAAATGGTGCCCAGTCCGGCCTCCTCTAGGTGTTTGGTCATGAGGGGTGCCAAGAGCCTCCTTCCCGTCTCCCTTTCCCACCCGAACCTGATGAGGGCCGTGACGAAGGGACCGATCAGCCACCCCCACACCGTACCCTGGTGATATGCTGCATCCCTGCTGAAAACGTCCCCGAGGTATCTCCCTCGGTAGTGGGGATCGTCTGGGGAAAGGCTGCGGAGGCCGACGGGCGTGAGCAGTTTATTCCACAGCAGGCTCAGGATCCTCGAGGCCCTTTCCTTTTCGGTAATCAGGGGGAAGGGAAGGCTCAGAGCGAAGATTTGGTTCGGTCTGAGACTCCAGTCCCTAGACTCCCCGCAAACTACATCACAAAGGTACCCCCTCCCCTCGTCCCAGAATTGCCTCAAGAAATTATCCCTCACCTCCTCGGGCGAAGGTGCGCCCGCGACCCTCTCCCCGAGCACCTCCATCAACCGCAGGGAATTGTACCACAGGGCGTTTACCTCCACCGGCTTTCCTCCCCTCGGCGTGACGGGGACTCCCCCCACCCTCGCATCCATCCAGGTGTATCCCGGAGGAACGGAGAGAAGACCATCCTTGTCCATCTTCGCTGCCGCCGTTCCCTTCACGCACGCCAGCACGATTCTCCGCAGGACTGGAGTCATCACTTGGAGTATGGAGGTGTCGTCCGTGTAGGAGAGGTACTTGTGCAAAGCGTAGAAGAGCCAGAGAGAGGAATCAGCTGCCCCGAAATCGACGCGTCCGTCCTCTACAAAGTTCGGGAGCATGCCCCCCTTCTCCATGCTGGCGATCGTGAGCAACACTTCCCTGGCCAAGAGATAGCGCCCGGTGAGCAGGGCCAAGCCGGGCAGGCTTATGAGGGCATCCCTGAACCAAGTGGAGAACCAGTGGTAACCGGCTAGGATGAAAGTGCCTTTGGGGGTCTCCGCGAAGAAGCTGTCGGCTGCGAGCAGGAGGGGAAAGAGTTCCCTCCTCGCCGACGTCACCTCCAGCTGCCTCCTCTCCTCCCTCTGTAGAACTAGAGGTGGATCCTGAAGGAGGGACCGCCACGCCTCCTCCCCCCTCCACCCGCCAGCAACCACCAAGTGCAAGCTGGCCTCTCTTCCCCGGAACTCAAAACAACCAGGGCAGTAATGATCCTCCCTGAACGGATACCCGCGCTCTCTTTCCTCCGGATACTCCATGTTTAGATACCATCGGTTTGTCTCCGGGAGGTCGGAGGGGATGTATCTAGCTAGGTCCGAACCCAAGTAAATCTCTTCCCCCGAGACTGACATCCTGACTCCCCCCCGCACCTGCTCCTCCTCAAAAACTATCTCCCCCTTTTTGGTCAAAGAGTGAACATCGCGACAGTTGAGTAGCGGAAAAATCCGGAGCCTCCATTCACCCTCGCCCGCCACCCGATAGTTCACCATCACGGCGTTAAAACCGTGCGGCATGACAATCCTCTTTTCCACCTTAACCGAGGACAGAGTGTAAACAAAAGTGGGAAAGGGGAAGAGCCGGAACTCGGAGAGATACAGGTAACCCTGGGGATGGACCACACCCGGATAGAAATTGGAAGAGAGGGGATAGACCTCGCCCCCCACCTCCAGTTCCTCCTCTAGCTTGGAAAGGAGGAGCTTCCGACCCCAAGGAGGGTTAGTGGTGGCAATCAGTAGCCCGTGGTACTTCCTAGTGTTTATCCCCAGAACGGTCGAGGAGGAGTAGCCACCCAGCCCGTTCGCCAGCACCCACTCCTTCCCCACTTCCTCCAGCGTGGGTCTTCTTACTCCAATCAAGCGCTTCCCCTGATCATCTTTTGGAGTTTTGCTAGGGCCTCATCTATCCTCTCCATGATTCTCCTGCTCCTTCGCCTCACCTTAAGGGCATGTACCCTCAGAGCTAGAGCACTCAGCTCTTTCGCCGCCTTGGATCCGGGATATCTCACCTGAATAGGCAAGTTTTCGCTGAAGGCCCTAGCGACCATCTCGTCAAAGTGAACCACACCCAGCACCTTGCCTATTTCCCTCTCCGCCCTTTCCACCCAGTACTGCTCGTCGAAGTCGGAGGGCACCTTGTTGAGCACACAGCCCAGGATCTGAAACTCCCCAAGAAGCGCTTGAAGCTCCGAGAACTTGCGGCGGGTGGAAAGGTAAGTGTCGTCATCGGGATTGAGAACTGGTATTATGGCATCGGCTGCGGAAAGCAGAACCAAGTGCTCCCTGCCGAAGTTGGCGGGGGTGTCTATTATTATGTACGCCACCCTTTTCTCCAGTTCGCGAAGCACCTCATCCAGCCTTTCCACCCTCTCCCTGAAGGTTAGGACATCGAACCCCAGCTCGAGATCGGGGAGGAAAGCGGCGCCCGCGGGAAGGACGTACAGGTTGGGAAACATGTATTCCCCATCCCTCTGGAGGCAGCAGGCGTAAACCGCCTCCCTCCACTCCGCTCTCCCCTCCAAAACCTCCCTCAGCCTGGGATCGCCCCTCCCCACCTCGATCATTTTGAGTTCCGTTGTCCTGACGTGCTGATCACCATCGAGTATGAGTACCGATTTGGAGAGTTTTGAAAACTCTATCGCCAAGCTCAGGGCTATCGTGCTTTTGCCCGTTCCCCCCTTCACAGCGGCAACGGCCAGGCTAGTCATTTTTCTCCTCCCTTAGCAGGGGGGCTAGAGCTCTTACCACTTCGGGAATCTCTTCCATTTTCACCTGAGCCGGCATGACTTTCCTTCCCCGCTTAGAGATCCTCAACCCCAACCCTGCCGCGATCGGAACCGCCAGCCCAGCCAACCACAAGGGGGTACTTCGCGGGGATGCAGAACCGACCATCTCAGAGTGTATCGAGATGGACTCGGAACCCAGAAGGTGTCCCTCGGCATCCTGAATGGATATAACATGCTCCCCCGGACTCAGATTCCCCATCTCCACCTCCACCGAAACTGGCTCCAGAGGCTGAAGCTCGAGCGGTAGCACCCTGAACAGGCGTCCATCAACATAGATGTGTGCACGGAGGGCCAGTCGGCGGTTTTCTCCGTTCAAAATTTGAACACGCAGCAGGCGACCGGACAAGCTCATGGAGGAAACCACCGGCGGGACGGAGGGTGCAGCGGGTTCGCGGTGCGGTTTAACCGTATAATTTAGAAGGAGGAGATTCTCGTTCCCAAGGATGTCCGCCACCCTCACGAGCACCGTGTGTAACCCCTCTCCAATGTTTTCCTCCGTCACCTCGGCCTTTCTTCCGTCCCAGTTCACCAAGCACCGCCTGTTGTCAATCCAGACCTCTACCGACGAGATCCCTGACTCGTCCCAGCATTCAAACGCTACATGTAGAATCTCACTCGGATCCACATCAATCCATACCACTCTGGGGGGAGCGTTATCCGCATTTTCCTGGATCCCTCCCGCGCCCCCACCCGCACCCCCCTCCGCTTTAACGTTGACGCTAAAGGTCCACTCCTCCGACCATGGGCCCGCGTTTCCCGCCGCGTCCACTGCACGCACGCGCCAGGAATAGTTCCCGTGGGACAGGGGGAGGCTCTTGGAGGTACCGAGCACAGTATAGATGCGCCCGGAGATCGATAGCTCGTAGTGATCCACGCCGGACTCGCTGTCAGTGGCGCTTTCCCAGCTGAGAGTGACTGTGGATGTACCCAGGGAGGAACCATTGGGGGGAGAAACAAGCTGGATCTGAGTGGGAGGATTGTTATCGATTAAGGTGAAGGTCCCTTTCGCCCACTCCGACCACTCGAGACCATCCTTGGTCCTCACCTGAACGTGGTAAGTCCTGCCCCATGAGAGCGGCGCTCCGCTGTACTTCGCCGAGCCGGCAGAAGAAATCACCTCCCCTGAGTCCCACATGTCGTTGGAACCCGGGGAGCTTCCGACCCATACCTGGTAGTGCGACTGCCCGTCACCGTCGGGATCTGAATAGGTCCAGGAAAAGGTCGGGAAGAGGGTGTCTATCCTGGGGTTGACCTCATCCTCCACCAGAAGATCAGAGGTGACAGGGAGTTGATTCACCGTGAAGGAGGATCTCGTCCAGCACTCTGCGTTGTCGGCATTCTGCCACTCAAGCTGCGAGTCGCGGACAATCATCCTAATGTAGTATGTCTGGCCCCTGACTAGGTCCAGACCACCGTAGGTAACTTCCTGTGCGGTGAACCCTGCATCCGTCCAGTCCCAGAGATCGTTGTTGTGGGGGGTGCTTCCAACTTGGATTCTCACCCCCAGTTGCGAATCGTTGGGATTATTGTCCTGAAACACCCAGCCAAAAACAGGGCGGGGGGTGACTCTCGCGGGTAGTGAACGGTTGTCGCCCCTTAAGCCGAGTGCAACGGGTAGAATGTTAAAGTAAAATGTCTGGCTCTGAACATTCCAGAGGGGACGATCCGTATTGTCAAACAACGACAGGGTCTTGTTGCCCGAGTTTATGCGTGTAGAATGGGGAATCATTATCGAGCCGTTGCCGCTTGATACATTTCCCATCAGCTGAGAGTTCTCAGGGAGGAAGGGTGTCCCGTAAGAGACCCCGATCCCGTCTGAAGACCAAGTAGCATCGAAGGTGACAGAAGTTTGGTCGCTCTGCCGGTTGACGATGAAGTTGAGGAACTTGACATTGTCCCCCTCGACCTGATACGTGAGCGCGGGGCTAACGCCGTCCAGCACGTTGTCCCTAGCCCAAACGTAAACCCGGCCGAGGTCGCCACGCCCTAACCGAACCGGTGAAACCAAACCGTAACTCTTATAATAAGAGTTACCCGTGAAACTGGCCTGAATCAACCCTTCATTGTTATCCACTACCACCACGTTGTCGAGAGTGGTGCTGGCGTTGTCGTAGACTCTGAAAGAGTTACCAGAAATAACGAGTTGGTAGATTGGTGTGTTGTCAGCGAGATTTATGCCGACCTGGAGATCATCCACGGTAAACAAACTCTTTCCTCTCCCTTCATAATTCCCCATGGCAGTGATGCCGTGAACGTCTGATACCCAAACTTGAACGTCGAAGGGACCGAGAGCCGTGACGGGAAGAGAATCGGGAGGATCGAACACAAAAGTGAATCTTCTGGTGTTTTCGTCAACGGTCTCAAAATTGGCGAATTGCTGGTTGTCCACCACCACAGAGTTATCGAAAGCTCTTATCCATAACCTAACGTTTTTGATGGCTATTGTTGGGGCCCCCCCGTTGTCTCGAATGGTCACCGAAATCCTCGTGGCTGTTGCGGTGGTGGCAAAATCCGTGTCTTTTTTTCTGTCCACCAGCCTGTTGTCCGCCTGTATTTCGATTATCTCCGGTCTGTATCGGAAGGTCAGCCTCCTGGTTTCCGAGACATTTTCTCCTCCCGTATTCACGGCTTTGACTTTCCAATAATAGGTTGCTTCCGCGGGCAGACTGGTGACATAAGATGTGCCTGAGAGTGAGATGTTTACTTCCGGACTTTCGAAGAAAGGATCATCGTCCACTATCAGCTGGTAGCTGTCGGCACCAAGGGCGTTGTTCCAGCTGAAAGTGACCCGGTCGATGACATTTTCGTTGTTTAGTGGGCTTAACAGTTGTGGTGCCTCGGGTGGAAGCCTTATGTTTTCCACCACACCGCTCTGCCCGGGATACCCGTAGTACCCCGGCTTAGAGGGACCTCCAGCGCCGCCAGCGACTGAGAATGATGGGGTTATGGCGGTTCTCGAAAGCACGCGAATCCATCCTCCTCCCCCTCCACCGCCGCCCGTACTGCCAGTCGAAGAATATAAGGCGTTTGCTTCCCCTCCATTTCCTCCGTTCGCTCTAAGGGTTCCCCCACCGGTTGTAGATGCTTCAACGTATATTAGCCCACCGCTTCCTCCCCCGCCACCAGAGCACCCCGATCCCCCGCTCCTGTTAGAAGCTCCCTTCCCCCCGTTTGCGAGTATGCTCCCGGTGACGCTTAGAAACCTAGCAACAATCTTTACACACCCGCCGGAGCCCCCACCACCTTGCGCGTTTGTACTTGAGGGTTTCTCCGAGGCATCAGTTCCACTGGCATCGACCACTCCCGAGATAACAACGTTTTCAGCATAGAGAGAAACCATCCCGCCCCCGCTTCCGCTTTGAGCCGCAAGGTAGCCCCCTCCACCGCTACTTCCCATTTGAAACACGATGCTGCTCATCGCACTTCCTCCGGCGGCCCCGCCTCCTCCCGCTCCACCAGCTCCGCCGCTTCCTCCCCCACCTCCTCCTCCCCCATCTCCTCCGCCGCTACCCCCGCGCCAATATCCTCCGCCTCCACCTCCGCCATAGCCGCCCGCGCGGGTACCGGCCCCGGGACCGTTGCCATTCACCTCGCCCGTCACACCCTGGTACCCTGATCCCTTTGCGCTCAGGATCCCCTCTATGAGGATATTTTCGGCGTGAATCTCAACCCACCCGTAGTTCGTCCCGTCGTATGCCTGGACTGTAACTGTCACTCCACTGGGAATCCGGAACAATCTGATATTGTAGTGATTGCCTGCGATGGTGGTGTTTGAGGAGATTATCCAATCTTCCCCCAGGTGGTCCCCGCCACCTGTGGCGGTCCAGGCGTAGGCTGGCCCGGGAGTACAAAGAAGGAGAACATGGGGGATGAGTAAAGCGACTAGGAAGAGAAATCCCGCCTTCCTCCGGGCACTTTCTCCCTTCACCGCCCCCCTTCACCTCCCTGACAGAAAATTGTGGGAAGGCTGAATAAAAGGGGGAAAAAGGTGGGGCCGCCAGGATTTGAACCCGGGTTTGCGGGTCTCTTCGCTCCAACGGGTCATCATCAAGTCAGCCCGAAACCCACGCGCTGGAGCCCGCCGTGCTAGACCATGCTACACCACGGCCCCATCGATTTCTGGACGGGAAGACTTTTAGCCTGAAAACCAGGTTGTGGATGGAGATAAACGTACAAATTTACTATGTCTCGGCGGAGAAGCTGTGGGAGGCGAACAGGCCCCTCCCCCAAAATGTACAAGTCTCGGCAAACGTCAGTATCGTTGGAATGGAGGAGGCGGAGGGCAAGCTCGTGCTGCCCTTCGTGGCCTCCATCAGCTACAACCCCTCCGTGGCTCAGATAAACCTGAAGGGAAGGGCCACCGTTTCCGGGGGGAAGGAAGAGCTAGAGAAGATCCAAGAGGACTACAAAAAGCGTCTTCCCCCGCCCGCCGGCCTTCTCCAGACTATAACCAACATCTCGCTGGTTGAGGCGGTGATCCTCTCCAAAACGGTGGGCGCTCCCCCTCCCATCCCCCTGCCCACCTTCTCCCCACCGCCCCAGCAGCCGAAAGGGGGAGAGAAGGAGAAGCTGAGCTACATAGGCTAACCTTCCCTCATCTCGAACGGCAGATACTTGCTGAGCGTCTCCCCCAGTTCCGTCAAATCCTTTCTCAGCCTCTCGAAAGCCGCGTAGACCTCCCTAGCGGAGATAGCTTCCTCCCCATCGGCCGCCTTTGCCTCAAGCAGTGCCCGGCGGAAAGAGAGGAGCCTCTCCATTTTCCTCACCCTGCCAGGTGAGAGGATCCCCCCCTTTCCCAGCATCTTCACCACCTCAACATCTTCCTCTGGTGCCCCTTCACCGAGAATGAGTCTGCCCATGCGCAGGAGGGCCCTCACCGCTTCTCCAACGCTCTGCTCCCCAGTATCCACCAGAAATCTGAACTTTGCCAGGTTCTGGGGACCCAAGGTGTGGATGAGCTCCAGCTTCTTCAGGGAGTCGCGGAAATCATGGTACTCCCTCATCAGCGCTTTTTGGGTGGCGCTGCTTCCCTCTTCTTCAAGGACCAAAGAATGACGGTCTGACGCTCCGGGGTGTGCCTTATCTCCCTCTCCACCTCCCCCTTCTCAAGCATCCTTCTCAGCACCCTGATGGTGTCCCATCCCTTTCCGATATCTCCCAAGCCGTCGGCCCTCATCTCTTCCACCGTTGCCGACCCGCCCTTCTGCTCCAAGTACTCCCTTATCTCCTTCTCCGAAACCCTCGGCATCTGTAAGAGGGCGGCTCGCTATAAATTGCTACACGAGCTAGGGCCCAACCCTCTCTAACCAGATCTCCTCAACGTTCTCCGCTTCTCCATAGAAGTTTTCAAGCAACCGCAGGTTCTCCTTCCTCCATCCCCAGAGGGTGACCGAGACCGAGACTCTCCCGGAAGGGATCTCACCGTTCTCCAGGCTTAGGACGGCCAGTGCCTCCGCCCGCCCCCCTTCCGCCAGAGTGGCATTTTTGGACTCGACCCTTTCCGTCCAGATCACCCCCTTCAGCACCTCCCCGGGGTAGAGATAATCGACGACGAAGAGAGCCTTGGGGGCATACTCAGAGTCAAGGTCCGCGCCCCCTCTTATCTCTGCGGACGTACGAGGGGGCCTCAGCTCCTTCTCGCCACCTTCCTGGGAAGCTTGGAGATGCAACCCGTTCTCGTCCAGCCAGTAAAGACTCCACTTCCCCGTCCGCGACCCCCGCCACTCCCCATCCACCGTGGGCACAGGGAACCTGACCCAGACCTTCTCAAGCGGCACGTTGTCCGGTGAACTGATGTAGGTGAGGAAGGCCTCAACCTTGTAGGTGTAGTAAGCGGGCACGCGCGTGCTCCAGTACCAGTGAAGGCATCCCACGCCTAAGATGGCCAGCATCACTGCCAAAGCTTGTAAAAGCTGGGAGTACTTCATCCCCACCTATTCCCCAGCTAAATTATCGGGCGATTCGAACCCAAAGGATCCAGCCACTTCCCAACCTCAAAGCAACCTCCTAATAGCCCCGTCGACGTTCCAGACTTCTTCAGGCACTCCTTCTTGATTCTATCGAAGTGCCTGTCGTTCGTTATCAGGACGACACAGAAGACATGTCGCGACATGAAGCGGGCCGGACGGGATTCGAACCCGTGCCAGAGGCTCCGGAGGCCTCCGTCCTTTCCTGGCTAGACCACCGGCCCCCCTAAAAACATCTCACTAAAGATTGAAATGGAGCTGGGAAGCCTGAAAGTGGAGATAGTCGAGGGGGACATTACGCTTCTTGAAAGCGATGCGATAGTGAACGCGGCAAATCGCTTTTTGAAACACGGTGGAGGGGTGGCCGCTGCCATCGTGAGGAGGGGAGGAATAGAGATCCAAGAGGAGAGTGACGAATACATCAGGAAGCACGGGCCGCTAAGGACAGGAGAAGTGGCGGTGACTGGGGCGGGGAAGCTCAAGGCCAAGTTCGTGATTCATGCGGTGGGGCCCGTGTATGGGGAGGAAGGGGAGGAGAAGCTGGCAGAGGCCATACGCAACTCCCTGGAGGCTGCCGACCGACTGAAGCTCAAGAGCCTCGCCATGCCCGCCATTTCCACAGGGGTGTATGGATATCCCATGGAGATTTGCGCGCGAGTTATGAGAAAGCAGCTGGAGGAATTCTCGAAAAAGAGGAAATTTGTCGAAAAAGTCACCATCTGTCTTTACGGCAAGGAGGCCTATCAGAGGTTTAAACAGGCTTTCGAGGAGGGCTAATAGCGGGCCCGGTGGGATTCGAACCCACGACCTTCTGGTCCGAAGCCAGACGTCCTGTCCTGGCTGGACGACGGGCCCTATTAATTTTCGCGCCCCGGCTTTTGGTTGTTGGTGTTTTAAAGTGGTGCTCAAAGGGAGTGAGCGATGAAGGCCGTCCTTATCATCTGCGACGGCATGGCTGATAGACCGGTGAAATCATTGGGCGGTAGGACCCCACTGGAGGCTGCCAAGAAACCTAACATGGACAGGATAGCAGAGGAGGGGATATGCGGGATGATGTACACCATCGGGCCCGGAATTCCGCCGGGGAGCGACACGGCTCACCTCGCCCTTCTCGGCTACGATCCCTACCAAGTTTACACGGGAAGAGGGCCCTTTGAGGCGGCCGGTGCTGGTCTGGAACTAAAACCGGGGGACGTTGCTTTCAGGGCGAACTACGCGAGCGTCGACGGTAACCTCGTGGTGACGGACAGGAGAGCAGGAAGAATCCAAGGACCACCAGAGCTGGAGGAAGCCGTTCGAAAGATCGAGCTCCCCGTCAAATTCCAGTTCAAAAACACCGTGGGTCACCGAGCGGTGCTAGTCCTCAAGGGAAGGGGGCTCTCGGCGGCCGTGAGCGACACGGATCCGCATGAGGTGGGAAAAAAGGTGCTGGAGGCAAGGGCCCTCGACAATACTGCTGCGGCGAGAAGGACCTCCCGAATCCTCAACCTCTTCACCAGAAAGGTGTACCAAGCTCTTCGCAACCATCCCTTGAACCGGCAGAGGGAAAAGGAAAACCTTCCACCCGCCAACATGGTGCTGGTGAGGGGGGCAGGAGTGGTTCCGCATCTTGAGCCCTTCGAGAAGAGAACGGGGATGAAAGCCGCCTGCGTGGCCGCCGCCGCCCTCGTGAAAGGAGTTTGCAGGCTCGCGGGATTGGAGGTGGCGGAGGTGGAGGGTGCCACAGGAAACACCCAGACTAACCTCAAGGGCAAGATCGAGGCCACCCTGAAAGCTCTAGAAAGGAACGACTTGGTACTCCTCCACATCAAGGCGTTCGATGAATTGAGCCACGATGGAAAAGTGGAGGAAAAGGTGGAGTTCATACAGACCGTTGACTCCTACCTGGAGCGGCTGTGGGGAAAGGCCGACTTTCTCCTCCTGACCGCCGACCACACCACCCCTGTGGAGTTTAAAGAGCATGCTGGGGATCCCGTTCCAATCGCCCTCGCTGGACCCGGTGTGAGAAGGGATGAGGTGAAGTCCTTCGGCGAGAGATCCTGTGCACACGGAGGTCTGGGATACCTGAGGGGGAGGGAGCTCGTGCCCATCCTCGCCAACCTTATGGGGAAGACGAAGAAGTTCGGTGCGTAACAAATAGTTTCTTTTATTTGCTGGTAAATTAAAATCATATGCGAAAGGGACCGAGAATCGTTACGGAGATACCCGGACCGAACGCCAAGAAAATCATAGCCAGAGACAGGAAAGTCATCTCGCCCTCCTGCACTAGGGAGGACCCGCTCGTCTGGGAGAGGGGAAGCGGCTGCTATCTCACCGATGTAGACGGCAACACCTTTCTAGACCTCTCAGCTGGAATGTTCGTGCTGAACTACGGCTACTGCCACCCAGAGATCGTGAAAGCCGTGAAGGAACAGAGCGAAAAGCTGGGGCATGTGCCCGGGACCGACTACTACCATCCCCTGCAGGTTGAGCTCGCGGAAAAACTCGCCAGCCTCACGCCAGGGAGGTTCAGAAAGTTCGTCTTCTTCTGCAACAGCGGGGCGGAGAGCGTCGAGACGGCCTTCAAGTGCGCGAGGTGGCACACCAAGAGACCCGGCATCATCTCCTTCACAGGCGCCTTCCACGGCAGAACCATGGGAGCCCTGAGCCTGACGGGGAGCAACTCTGTACACAGGGAGAGGTTCTTCCCCCTGGTTCCCGGTGTGCACTTCATGCCTTTCGCCTACTGCTACCGGTGCCCGTTCGGGAAAACTTATCCCGGATGCGACTTCCTTTGCGTGGAATACCTCCGCAGATCCCTTCGGACCATCCTCCCCCCAAGCGAAGTCGGGGCCGTGATCACCGAACCCATCCAGGGAACCTCGGGCTACATCGTCCCCCCGCCGGAATTCTTTCCCATGATAGCCGAGATCTGCAAGGAGCACGGATGGGTCTTCATATCTGACGAGGTGCAGACCGGACTGGGCAGAACGGGGAAGATGTTTGCCATCGAGCACTGGGGAGTCACACCCGACCTGATTTGTATGGCCAAGGCTCTCAGCGGGGGGATGGTGCCCATCGGTGCAGTTGTGGGAAGGAAGGAGGTGATGAACTGGGAAAAGGGGGCGCATGCAAACACCTTTGGGGGAAACGCTCTTGCCTGTGCTGCCGCCCTTGCGGGGATAAGGATACTCGAGAGGGAAAACCTGGTGGAGAGGGCATCCAAGCTTGGAGCGAAGACGCTCAGAAGGTTAGAGGAATGGAAGGAAAAATACGGCATTGTAGGAGACGTGAGGGGGAAAGGTCTCCTGCTCGCGGTGGAGTTCGTCAAAGACAAAAGAAGCAAGAAACCGGCGCCGGAGGAGAGGGATTCGGTGGTGAGGGAGGGAATCAGGAGGGGAGTGCTCGTCTTCCGGGGGGGGAACTCCACCATCAGGATTGCCCCGCCCCTGATCATAGGGGAGGACGAGCTGCAACTCGGGCTGGACCTTCTGGAAGAGGCCGTCAAGCAGGTGCAGGGAAGGTGCTGAAGGAACACTTTGGGATCAACGAAAAGGGTCACCTCACCATCAGGGGATACGATGCTGTGGAGCTCGCGCAGAGGTTCGGCACCCCCCTCTACGTCATGGATGAGGTTAGAATAAGGGAGAACTACAGGAGATTCAGAGCAGCCTTCTCCAGCTGGCCCAAGCTCTTGGTCTGCTACGCCTACAAGGCAAACAACACCTTGGCCATCTGCAAAATCCTCCAGCAGGAGGGGGCCGGGGCAGAGGTGGCCTCTCTCATCGAGATGAAAATCGCGCTGAAGGTAGGAGTTCCCCCCGAAAAAATCGTCTTTAACGGGCCGAATAAAGGGAGGGAGGAGCTCGAGGCCGCGGTGAGGGAGGGAGTCCTCGTGAACCTAGATAGCTTGGACGAGTTTGAGAGAATCGTCTCCGTTGCGAGTGCCCTTGGGAGGACCGCCCGCATAGGCTTCAGGGTGAACCCAAACATTAAACCGCCCACTCACCCCTACATCATGGCAGGAGCTAGGGAGAGCAAGTTCGGGCTGGATTTGGAATCGGGGGAAGCGCTCGAGGCCTATCGGAGGGCGAGCAGGGAAAGGCACGTTAAGATAGAGGCCATCCACTGTCATATCGGTTCCCAAATTCTCGAGCCCGAGCCGTTCATCGAGGAGGCAAGGAAAATCATGGAGCTCTTCTCCGAGGTCTCAAAAATCTGCGAGATAGAGAAGGTGGACTTCGGGGGAGGGGTGGGCATACCCTACAAGGGAGAAACGCCGATGCCACTCGAGCAAATGGCGGAGGGGATGCTGGGGGAGGTGAGGAAGGTGGTCGAGAGGGACGGATTGCCCCCGCCCACGGTGGTGCTCGAACCCGGGAGGTTTCTGGTGGCTGATGCTGGCATCCTGCTCCTCACCGTCGGGGCCTTCAAGGAAAGGAAAACCTTTCCCTCATGGGTGTACGCGGACGCGGGGATGAACGCCCTCGTGCGGCCCGCCCTGTACGGCTCCTACCATCACATCGAGCTCGCCAACAGGATGAGAGACGAACACGATTGCACGGTGAATGTCGCGGGGCCCCTCTGCGAGACCTCTGACGTGCTGGGGTGGGAGAGAAGGCTTCCCCGGCCCAAGCCCGGAGACCTACTGGCTATCTTCGACACCGGGGCCTATGGGCTCTCCATGTCCAGCCAGCACACCGCCCACCCGAGGCCCGCCGTGGTGCTCGTCTCTGACCGGGGGGTGGAGGTTATTAGGGAGAGAGAGACCTTCGAAGATCTCACAAGGTTGGATAGGATTCCAACATGGCTGGCCTGATCGTGGTCAAGTTCGGGGGATCCACCCTTGACGGGGCAGGGAGGATAAGAAAGGCAGCGGAGTGCGTGGCCAAGGAAGTGAAGAAGAGAAGGGTTGTGGTGGTGGTGTCCGCGATGGGGGAGACCACCGACCACCTCATCGCCCTCTCCCGAGAAGCCACGGGGGGAAAGATTTCCCCTAAAGAGCTTGACGGGATCATGGGCATGGGGGAGATGCTCTCAGCCAAGCTCTTCTCAGCCGCCCTCTCGAGCCTAGGCCTGAAAGCAAGAGCCCTCACGCCAGAAAGCGCAGAATGGCCCATCGTGACCGACTCAAATCACGGCAACGCCAAGGTGAATCTTCCCGCCACAAGGGAGAGGGTGAAAAAATTCTTGGAACCCATGCTGGAGAGGGGGGAGGTTCCGGTCGTCTGCGGCTTCTTGGGTAGGGATCCTGCTGGGAATCTCACCACGCTGGGCAGGGGTGGAAGCGACATCACCGCTTTCGTCCTTAGTAGCTGCCTCAAGGCCGACGAAACCATCATAGTCACCGATGTGGACGGAATCATGAGCACAGACCCCTCCCTCGTGAAAGAAGCGAGGCTCCTACCGCGGATCACCGCGGAGGAACTCCGGGATCTGGCCCGGTTCGGGATGAGGAAACTCCACCCGAGAGCCCTAGATTTTAAAGATCCAGAGGTGAAGGCGAAGATCATAAACTTCCGGCATGGCGATTTATCCGCAGAAGGAACGGAGATTGTGGGACCAACCTCCAGACCCGTGAGCGTGAGGTTGCACGAGGAGCCCCTGACCATGGTCACGGTGGTCGGAGAAAACATGCAGACTACTCCCGGCATCCTCTCCAAGGCCGTCTCCCCCCTGAGCAGGCGGGCAATAAACATCTATGGGGTCTCCATCGGTCCGCGCTCCTTCTCCATTTATGTGAAGGAGGAAGAGGGGGAAAGGGCCCTGAAAATCCTTCATCGGTCCGTCGTCGCCGACAAGCACATGAAGTCCGTAACCAAAGCGGGGAAGCTCGCGCTTATCGTGTGCGAGAGTGAGAAGTTTATCGACACTCCTGGAATGATAGCCAAGCTGACCCAGCCGCTGGCCAAAGAGGGGATAAACATTGTGGAGATGATGACCAGCAGAGCCTCCATCAGCTTCCTGCTCGACTGGGAAAATGGGAAAAGGGGAGCGGAAATTCTGGAGAGGGTGATGGAGGAGATAGGTTGAGGTTCGAGGGAACGTACACGGCCCTTGTGACACCCTTCGACAGGCAGGGAAACTTGGACGAGGAGGGCCTGAGGAGGCTTGTGCGCTTCCAAATCGAGGAGGGGATAGACGGGCTGGTTCCGGTGGGGACGACCGGGGAGTGCGCCACCCTCTCCTACGAGGAGCACGAGCGCGTGATAGAAATAGTGGTGGAGGAGGCCAAGGGGAGGGTGCCGGTAATCGCGGGCACGGGAAGCAACTCCACCCGCGAGGCCCTGATGCTGACCCAATTCGCAAAGGAGGTGAAAGCGGACGCCGCCCTTCTGGTGGTGCCCTACTACAACCGTCCCCCACAGGAGGGAATGTACAGGCACTTCAAGGAGGTGGCGGAAAAGGTCGACCTCCCGCAGATCCTTTACAACGTACCCTCCCGCACCGGCGTGAACCTCCTGCCCCAGACCGTGGCGAGGCTTGCAGAAGTGAGAAACATCGTGGGGATCAAGGAGGCGAGCACCGTGGATCAGGTTTCTGAAATCATAGAGCTCACGAGGGGGAAGGACTTCGTGGTCTTCTCGGGAAACGACAACCAGACCCTTCCAATCTTGGCGCTGGGTGGAGTAGGCGTCATCTCCGTGGCCTCCAATGTGGCGCCAAAACTTGTGGCGGAGATGGTACGCGCCTTTCGGAGAGGTGACCTAGAGGGGGCAAGAGAACTTCACTACAGACTTTCACCCCTCTTCAAGGCCCTTTTCCTGGAGACCAACCCGGCTCCGGTCAAGGCCGCACTGGAGATGATGGACCTGCCAGCTGGTGCACCGCGCCTCCCGCTTACGGAGGTAAGCCAGCAAACTAGGGAGGTCCTGAGGAAGGTTCTGATTGACCTCAGGATACTTAAAGGCTAAAGTTCTCCAAAACCAGAAATTTTAGAGGGCCGGTAGATCAGCGGTAGATCGCTCGCTTGGCATGCGAGAGGTCGCGGGTTCAAATCCCGCCCGGTCCACTTCAAATTTTAGCCGAATTTTTCTCTCTTTTAAGTGAAAACCGAAAGGATCTAGCGAGAGCTGTTGCTCTCGTCCCTTTCAGGATGGCAAAGCAAAAATGTTTGGCCCAGAAATGTATCCATCCATAGGGCTCGTAAACAAGACCGTAAGAAAATAGAGTCGGCGGGTGCAATCTCCTGCTCGCTTTCGTGGACGAGGGGGACCTGCTGAGACCTGTGAGGGAATACGACGGGGACATGACTGGTGGGATGCTGGAGATGATCCTGCGAGCAGGAGGGAGTACAGATTCCTGGATTGAGCTGAGCGGATGGTTCACGACTTCGAATGACCGAATGTTGAGCAAACAGTGACTTCCCCGAGAGACAGCTCGTAGCGCCGGACGCTTTCCTCTCACAACCCCAACCTCCAGATCTCATCCCCAAGCCGGTGGATGTTCCTCACCACCTTCCCCCTTTCCGGCTTCCCCCCCGCGAGGAGCGAGACCCCCACCACCAGCGGCTTTCCGTACTTTTCATCCACCACAAGGACCAACTCGCCCTCTTTCAGCTCCTCCATTTTGACAATTCCGGGTGCCATCACATCCGCCCCTTTCAACAGGTGTGGAACGGCGCCGAGATCCACCACCACCTTCTTGAGCTGGAAGAGTTCCGCACAGTGGAGGGAGGGATAGAGCCTTCCACCCCTCCGGAAACAGAGGGGCTTGCCCCCCGCCAGGAAAATCTCCGCGTTTCCCGTCTCCGCCCTTTCAACCTGCTGAAGCTCTCCCCGGAACCCAAGCGCCCGAAGCTCCTCCAGAAGCGCCCTCGTCTCCCTCTTGCTCAGAAAAGCCCTCCTCATTTTTAAGAGCGTCCCGGGTTTTATGATGTCAACTCCCATCAAACCGTTCGACGTGCTGGTGCGCTCGCTCAACTCGGTGGTTCTAGTGGGCCTGAAGGGGGGACAAACCGTTAGGGGGAAGCTCGCGGGCTTTGACCCGCACGTCAACCTGGTTCTCGAGGACGCCGAGGAGCTGAAAGACGGCGAGGTGATCAGGAGGTACGGGAGGATGGTCATCCGGGGAGACAATGTGATCTTCATCTCCCCGAGCTGAAACCATGACAAAGGGAACGCCGTCCAGAGGCAAGCGACACCATGTCACCCACCTCAGGTGCAGGAGGTGTGGGAGGAGGGCCTACAACCCCCAGAAGAAGAAGTGCGCGGCCTGTGGCTACGGGCGCTCGCGGCGGATACGCAGCTACAGCTGGAGAAACAAGAACTTCAGGGGAGTCAGGCTTAGGTAAACTCAATTTAACCTCCACCAAGTTCTAGATGCCCGTCGACTGGGTTGAAGTGGGCAAAAAATGGCAGGAGGCTTGGAAGCAGGCCGGGGTTTGGGAAGCCGAACCCGACGGGCGGCCGAAGTTCTACCTCACCGTGGCCTACCCCTACGTCTCCGGGCCCATGCACCTCGGTCACGCGAGAACCTACCTCATCCCCGACGTGATAGCCAGATACAAGCGGATGAAGGGCTTCAACGTTCTCTTCCCCATGGCCTATCACTTCACTGGCACGCCCATCGTGGGCGTGGCCAAACGCGTGAAGAACCGTGACCCCCAGACGATTTCCATGCTCAGAGGGTTCGGCGTTGAGGAGGAAGAGCTCAAAAACTTTGAGGACCCCATGTACTTCGCCAACTACTGGGCGAGAGTCAGCGAACTGGGGTACAGGAAGGGGATGGAGCTACTGGGGCTTTCGATTGATTGGAGGAGGGAGTTCACCACGGTCGATCCGCACTACAAAAAGTTCATCACCTGGCAGTACCACAAGCTGTGGGAGAGGGGGCTCATAGTCCGGGGCAAGCACCCGGTGAAGTGGTGCCCGAGCTGCAGGAACCCGGTAACCGACCACGACCTGCTGGAGGGCGAAGGAGTGGAAATCCTAGACTTCACCCTCATCAAGTACCGGCAGGGGGATCTGGTCTTCCCCGCAGCCACCCTTAGGCCGGAGACCATCTTTGGCCTGACCAACCTCTGGCTCAGCCCCACGGCCAGATATGTGGTGGCACTGGTGGATGGGGAAAAGTGGGTGGTAAGCGAGCAGGCTGTGGAGAAGCTGAGGGAACAGGGGAAAGAAGTGAGGGTGGAGGCTCCCTACCAGCCTGAGTTCGGTTCGGAGGTGGAGGTTCCCCTCACGGGAAAAAGAGTGCCCATCCTCCCCGCCGACTTCGTAGATCCCAACTCCTGTACAGGGGTGGTGGGCTCGGTTCCCGCCCATGCGCCTTACGATTACGTCGCCCTGAAGGATCTGGAGCGAGATCCAATCTGGGGGGAGCTTGCCGGGAGGCTGACGCCCATCTCGCTCATCGAGCTTCCCGGCTACGGTGAGGCTCCGGCCGTTGAGGTGGTGAAGAGAATGGGAATCGAAAACCAGCGCGATCCCAAGCTGGAGGAGGCCACCAGGGAGGTCTACAGGGAGGAATTCGCCAAGGGGAGGATGAGGGATTGGACGGGAGAGTACGGAGGGTTGCCCGTGTCCCAAGCGAAGGTCAGGGTGAGAGAGGACCTGCTGGAGAATGGGAATGGGGCGGTGATGTACGAGTTCTCGAGCCTTCCCGTCATCTGCAGGTGCGGCTCCCCCTGCTTGGTCAAGGTGGTGGAAGATCAGTGGTTCCTCAACTACGCGGATCCGAAGTGGAAGGAGCTCGCCTTAGCCGCCTTCTCGCAGATGAAGCTCATCCCCCCCGAGACGAGGGCCCAGTACGAGTTCACCGTCAACTGGCTGCGCGAGTGGCCATGCACCAGAAAGATAGGGCTCGGAACCCCAGCACCCTGGACCGAGGGCTGGATCATAGAGTCCCTGAGCGATTCCACCATCTACATGGCCTACTACACCATCTCGCACCTCCTCCGTCAGGTGGAGGCGGAGAAGCTCGACGACGAGGTTTTCGACTTCATCTTCCAGGGACGGGGAGAGGCGGAGGAGCTGGGGAAGAGGAAAGGGATCTCACCCGACCTGCTGGAGAAGATGAGGAGGGAATTTGAGTACTGGTACCCCCTGGATTACAGGATCTCGGCCTATGAACTCATCTCCAACCATCTCACCTTCTTCGTCTTTCACCACTCCCTCCTCTTCCCGGACAGGCTGCCCCGGGGAATCCTGAGCCTGGGGATGGTGATGCTCGAGGGGAAAAAGATGTCCTCCTCCAAGGGATGGCTCGTCACCATACCCGAGGCGGTCAAGCGCTACGGGCCGGACGGCGTGAGGCTGTACCTCCTCTCCGGAACGGAACCGTGGCAGGACTTCAACTGGAGGGAGAAGGAGGCCTCTTCTATTATCGGACATCTCAACCGTTTCGTCTCGCTGGTGGAAACCTCCCTGTCGCTGCCGGGGGAAGAGGAAACGGACATCGATCGGTGGCTGCTCAGCCGCTTCCAGAAACTCGTGAGAAAAACCGAAGAGGCCATGGAGAACTTCGAAACCAGAAGGGCCCTCCAGCTGTCTTTCTTCGAGGCCATGAGGGAGGTCGAGCGCTACCTCGAGCGCGGGGGAAGTGGAAAAGCGCTTCGGGAGGTGGTGGGGGACTGGCTCAAGCTCCTCTCGCCCTTCATTCCCCATCTCTGCGAGGAACTCTGGTCCAAAATGGGAAGGGGATTGCTCTGCCAGCAGAAGTGGCCCCAGCCGAAGGACGAGCTCCTGAATCAAGAAGTGGAGACGATGGAAGATTATCTAGAATCGGTCCTAGAGGACGCCAAGGAGATAGCCCAAGTGCTGGGAAGAAAGCCCAAGCTCGTCTGCCTGTACGTAGCCGCAGGATGGAAGAAGGAGGTCGCGAGAAAGGCACTCCAAACCGCCGACTTCAAGGAACTCATGCGGACGGCCACCGAGAAAGGGGCCCCCAAAGAGGAGGCCGCCGCATTCATCCAAAAAATTCAAAAAGAGATAAGAGAAATGAAGGAGCTCGGTCAAGTCCTCCACCTCAGCGAAGAGGAGTACCTGAGACGCAACCTCGAGTACCTGCGGAGAAAGCTTGGAGCGGAGGTCAAGGTGTACTCTGAGGAGGATCCGGAAAAATACGACCCGATCGGAAGGGGGGCTAAAGCTCTACCCCTCAGACCCGCGATCTACCTTGAGTGAACTAAAACAGGAGGTCAGGAGGGCGGGCGAGGAACTCCGGTGGCTACTGGACAGGGGGTACCCCCAAGAGTCCGCCCTAACCTTCGTGTGCAACCATTACAAGCTCTCCCTCAAGGAGAGGAACATCCTCGCGCGCACCGTCTTCTCCGAGAGGGAGGCGGCCGAGCTCAAGCGGAGGAAAGCGGATTTGAGGGAGGCACTGGGGAAGAGGGTGGGAATAGACGGCTACAACGTCCTGATAACGGTGGAGACCATCGTGAGCGGCAGGCCCGTCTTCCTGTGCGACGACGGGTGGGTCAGGGATGTGAGCGCGGTCTTTGGAAAACACCGCATAACTCCTCAAACCAGCAGGGCCCTGGACGAGCTCCTCTCCCTCCTAGATTCCGTGAGGCCCGCGTGGGTCGAGTTCCTGTACGAGAAGCAAGTGAGCTGGAGCGGGAGGCTTGCGGAGCTCACGAGGGGGAAGATAGAGGAGAAGGAGCTGGACGGGACGGCCAAAACCGTGGCGGGGGTCGACCTCGAGCTCAGGAGGCGCTTCGACCTCATTGCCACAAGCGACCGCGCGATCATCCTCAAGCACCGGAAGGTTCTGGATCTCCCCTCCCTCGTGGCGGGGAAGTTAGGCACCCCCCTCCTCCGACTCTGAACTCGACCCAACCATTAGCTTTAAGTTCAAGGGGTAGAACTGTGTTTGACCTGCACCCAAGAAAAAATAGATTTCCTCCTTCGGTACAAGAAAAACGAAGGATGGATACTTTACCATTCCCGACCCAGTGGTTAGGTACATGGCAAAAGTCTAGGAGATAAAAAATCATTTATACACCGTGGATAATTTAATTTGTGAACATCGAAAAGGGGGAACCTCAGAGGCTCTTCCCGGCCGGTGAGGCTTGGCATCCGCTGGAATTGAAGGAATTCTTCAAAATAGCCGAGGCCCTATCCGACCCCATAAGGCAGTGGGCTTACACCGTCCTGGCGGAGGGACCCGCGAGACAGGCGGAGCTGGCGAGAAGGGCCAGCGAGAAGTTTGGCAGGAAAATCACTAACATCCTCATGAGCTACCACCTCAAGAGGCTGGAGGAGGCGGGGTTGATAAGGTTCGAGGTGGGATTGGGAAATGCCAAGATAGTCCACCGTAGCCTCGATCTCAGGCTGGAGGTGAAGCCGCTGGAGGAGGAGGTCCCCCATGGCGGGTTGGAGAAGGAGCTCGCCCAAGTGCTGCGGGGTCTGCGGGGAGTCGAAGTGAGGGAGAAGGCCAAAGAAAGCCTCAGGCAGATAAAGGGGAAGACCTGATGCCCGTCATCTCGGTCCTCGGAACCAAGGGGGGGGTGGGCAAGAGCACGGTGGCCATGGGGATAACCTGCTGGCTGAGCAAGCTCCAGGAGGACATGGTGCTCCTGATCGATGGCGACATCCACGTAAGGACGGTGGAACTCAAGATGTGCCCCGGAACCGATCTGACCCTCTCCCACTTCTTGGAGGGGAAGTGCTCGCTCGCCGATGCGGTTTATGCCTGCCAGCTGAAGGCCGACGGGAAGCCACTCTTCCCCAAACTGGCCATCCTCCCCGCCGGCGGGCGCTTTCTTCCCCCCGGCTCGAGAGACATGGTGAGCTTCGTCCAGACCACCGTCAAGAGGTTCGAGAGAATGCTGAGCGTTCTCAGGAAAAAGTTCTCTTACATCATCGTGGACACGCCCGCGTCCGTGGGCTTCGAGCACCTCATCCTGACCGCCATCGCCGACGGCCTCCTTTACGTGGTCAATCCTGATGTCGACTCCATCCTCTCGGCCAAGCAGACCGCTCTGGGCCTCAAGCAGCTTCTGGGGCTGGACGGGATTGGGGTGGTTCTCAACCGCGTCCCCAGAAACGCAAGGGTGGAGGAATGGACCATCCAAGCCGAGGAAATCGCCAAGCTTCTGGGAGTGGTGGAGGACGACGAGCTGGTGGAGGATGCCTTCAGGAGGGATCTGCCCGTGGTCGCCCTCTACCCCGAAGCCCCAGCGTCCCTAGCCCTCAGGAGCATAGCCAGCGAGCTGATGAGGCTTGACATCCCAGCCACCAAGCTCGCCCCCAAGTTCGAGCTGGCGCTGGGTAAGAAGTAGAAAAATCGGGCCTCTTCTAGTTCGCTATTTCCTTCTGCCCCTTTTCCTCGCCCTAGGTCCGTAAACATAGGCCCAGAGGTCGAAGGCGGGGGCTCTCTTTCTGCTCTTCTTCTTGGCCTTCCTGACCTTTCTCACCCTTCCCGGCCTTTTGGCCCTCATGTGCGCCAGGATCAGACGCGCCAGCTTGAGGTACTGCTGGGCAGCGGGGGACTCGGGCGCATACAGCACGGCGGGGATTCCCCTAGTTATGCTCTCCGGAATCATGTCGTCCTCGGGTATTTCCACCAAGGTTGGCCAGCCCAGCGTTCTCCTTATCTCGGAGGTGGAGACCTCGTACCTCTTCCCCGTCACCCTCGTCAGAACCACCCCCAGAATGGGGATCTTCATCTTCTCCAGAGCTCTCATGCTCTGGAGGGTCCCGGCGATGGCTGGAATCTGGGGCTGGCAGCAGACCAAGACCTCATCGCAGGCCTTCATCGCCGAGATCACCTCCGGCGCGAAGCCGGGGGCCGAATCCAGAATGATCACCTCGTACTTGCTCCTCAGCTTCTCGATGATGGGGGTCAAATCAATGGAACCCACGTCCGTGGTGAAGGCGATGGAGCCGGGGAGGAGGTGGAGCCCGTACTCCGTCTTGGAGATCCCCTCCTCAACCTTCAGCCTGCCGAAAACCAAGTCCTGAACCGTCACGGGCGGATCAACCACCCCCAAGTGCAGACCGAGGTTCGAGGCCGTCATGTTCGTCTCCACGATGATCACCTTGCCCTTCTTGCGCTGGGAGAGTGCTGCCCCTAGGTTTGCCACTGTGGTGGTCTTCCCCACCCCTCCCTTGGCCGAGAAGACGCCTAGCACCAGCCCCCTCCTCCGCCTAAGTGCCATGCTTCCCCCCCGGATCCGCCAGCTTCACCTTCCTCAGGCAACGCGGACAAGTGGCGTAGAATTTGTTGGAACCCTTGTAGTCCCACTGGTACCCGCAGATGTGGCACCTCACCCTCATTAGTAGTAGTGGTAGTAGTAGTTTAAAGGGTTTCGGCCTCCCGCCTAGAAACCTCCTTCAGCTTCCTCAGGATCTCAACCGGCTCCTGCACCTTCCTCCTCACCTCCTCCACGCGGAGCGGCTTAACCTCCCTCGCCATCTTCTCGAGCTCCACGGCCGGTGGAACGGGTGGTCTGACCACTCTCGCCATCTTCTCCAGAGACACGGCCGGCCTGAGCGCTGCCCTTTTCATGGCCTCAAGCAACTCTCCCGTAGGCACCACCCTCGGCACCACCCTCCTCACCTCTAAGGGAGCCGGCTTGGCGGGGAGGGCCAGAACCTTAAGCTCCGGCTTCGGCCCCAGCTTCTCCAGCGGGACGGCGGGGGGGAGACTCGGACGGATGGCCGGCGGGAGCGTGGGCTTGGCAACCCTCTCCACCGGGATAGCTGGCCTTATCACGAGCCTGCGCTGGTAGAAGAAGTAAGCAAACCCTACGCCGGCCACCCCAAGCACTGTGAGGAAGGCGTAAAGTAGGTATGGTGGCGCTGGTGCGGGCGGGGGTGGAGGTGGCGGGGGTGGCGGTGCCCTCTTTGAGGCGGTGGCCGAGAGGAAGCCGGAGTAGCCCGAGAAGCTGGCCGTATAGTAGAACTTTTCCTCATCGGAGCCTATGAGCGTGGTGGGTGTGTTCT
Source organism: Hadarchaeota archaeon (SeqCode) (assembly GCA_964632175.1). Taxonomy (GTDB): domain Archaea; phylum Hadarchaeota; class Hadarchaeia; order Hadarchaeales; family JAWBSP01; genus JAWBSP01. The sequence continues at coordinate 2,224 of CAZWBJ010000010.1, read as the reverse complement.
CCCACCTCCCCCTGTACAGCCTCCTGAGAACCACGGTGCTCTCGTCCAGATCATGCTCCCTCAACCAAGAGCGGAGGATCTGGAACTCGACCTCCGTGCGCTGTATGAGGTTGCGGGAAATATCAACTGAGCACAAAGCCGCATACCTATACTCCGGCGGCGGCAGCCAGGAGAACGTTTCGGTGAACTCCTCGTTCTCAAATTCCCAGGCTGAGACGGTCGCCCTCTCCAGCGGTGCGGAGAAGGTGATCCCCACCTTCCTGATGAAGAGGGGTTCCATGGGAACGAGGTCGAACTCCACCGGCTGGAAGGCCGGTAGGTACTCCATGCTCTTCTCCATGGAGGGCGCCAGTATGCAGACGAAGCTCGCGGCGGAGCTCCAGGGTGAAGCCAGCCTCGCCCCGTTCACGGCCCTGATCCTCCAGAACAGCCTTCCCTCGAACGGGGAATCGAATTCCGCTGAGGTGCCTGGGGTCTGCAGCTGGAGGAAGGGTGAGGAGAAGTCAGAGCTCCTGTCCACCTGAACCTCGTATGTCGCCACCCCTGAGAGATCGGAGACCTCCAGCCACCACAGCCTCACCTTCGAACCCGTGAGGCCGTCCCCAACGGGAGATAAGGGAGTGGGGATGGCGGGGGCCGTGAGATCGATACCAACACTGGCGTCCGGAAGGGCCGGGGCATTCTCCACGAGCCCGTCGTTGTCGAACGCGATGGAATAGAGCTCATAGTAACCCTCGTTCTCAACGGGCGAGAAGCCCCAGCTCCAGGGAGCTTGGTTGTCCTCCCCATACAGCTTCCATGGATCCCAAGTGGCATTGTCCAGTGAATGTCTGTAGTAGAGCAGGATCCTGACCACCGTCCCGTCGCTGTCGGATGCCTCCGCCTCCACCTGTACGGGAACGCTCGACCACCAGAAGGGAGAGATGGGCTTCACCCTCGAGGCGGGTGGATACTTGGGCGGCGGCGGGGGCGGCGGGCTTTTGACCTCCAGCCGGAAGGTCCTTGTCACGGTTGCCAGCCCATCCGTCGCCACCACCGTGACAAGGTAAAAACCGAGAGGAGTCTGGGTGCTGGTGAAGATGGTCAAGGTCGAGGAATAGTTCGGAGAGGCACCCGAAACCGAAAGGGTGAAGGTGGTGCCGGGGGGCAGGTTCTGCACGCTCAGGGAGACCCCCCTGTCGTACCAGGGATAGAGCCTAGTCACGTAAATTGTGGTGCTCACGCTTTCCCCTTGCACGACCTCGGCTGTGCTCGGTGAGAGGGAAACCGAGAAACCTACCGCGGGTGCCTTGAGCTGAGCCTCCAACCTCTCGAGCGCCACCCAAACAGGGGGGACGAAGCCCGAGGTAATTGCCTCGAGGGGTCTCCAGGCGGAGGGGGCGAAAACATCCCAAGTCGAGACTTCAAGCAACCTCCAAGTCGAAAGCGCGGGAGCTTCTGAAATCATAGTTTCTATTGACCTCCAAGCGAAGGAAGTATAAGCTAATGAGGTCACGACTTCAAGCACCCCCCACTCGCCGATCTTGGCCGTTGCTGCCGCCGAGTACTGCTCAAGGGTCGCCCATCCCGCCGCCGCCCGTGCACCCGAGAAGAAGGAGTCGAGGAGCAGCCAGCCCCTGAGGACGGTGAAGGAGCGGTTCTCCGACCAGGGGCCCGGATTGTTCGCCCCGTCAATCGCCCTCACCCTCCAGTAGTAGACCCCCACTTCCAGCAGGTTCTCCACCGTATGCCAGTTCTCCACTAGCCCGACCTTTCTGTAGATCGGGGGTTCCTGGAAGAGGGGCTCGTTGTCTACTATCAGCTCGTACCTCACGCCGGACAGATCCGCCACCGAAGTCCAAGAGAGGGTTGGCCAATGATCAACACTCGCTCCGTTCTCCGGGGCCACCAGCGTTGGGGCCGGTGGGGCGGTGTGGTCGTAGCCGCATCTGGCGTCCGCCACTTCCGGCGGGAGCTCGTAGTTGCCCGAGTTGTCCCTCGCCCTAGAGTAGAACTCGTAGTATCCCTCCCCGCTGGGTGGATAGAAGCTGAAGGAGTAGGGCGGGACGGTGTCGTAGTCGTAGAGTATCCAGCTGCCCCAGGAAGAGTTGTCGGGGGACCAGCGGTACCAGAGCTCCACCCTGGTGACGAGGCCGTCCGCATCCGAGGCGGTGGCTTCTATCCCTATGGGGGAGGTGGAGCGCCAATAGGGGGAGATCGGGAGGACGGAGGAGACGGGCGGAAC
>CAZWBJ010000009.1:0-41094 GCA_964632175.1 Hadarchaeota archaeon (SeqCode) | reverse complement strand
ATCTGCTTGTATTGGTGGGGGCACCCTTTTAAAGCAGAAAAACCCTTCAAACGGGGTAGCAGGGGGAGGAAAAGAAAAGTATCGTTAAAGAGGCAGACCGTGAGGGCTGAACCCACCCGCCGCCGTCTCGAAGGCGCAGGCAACGGCCCCCAAGATGGAGGTTCCAGCCTTGGACCAGCCGTGATAGCGCGGGTTCAGAGCACCCTCACCTCCCTAACCCTTAGATCCCCTCCGACCCTGAGCAGGCTTCCCTCCTCCACCTCCTCCCATCCCTCCTTGGTGAGCCTCTCCGAGCACACCAAGAAGGCCCTCTCCCCTCGGAGCAACTTGCTTTTCAGCAGGACCCCGGTTTCGGATGAGGTGTAAGAGAGTTCCCCTGGCCCCCCCGGCTCCCTCCTGAGCTTGTGGAGGCTCTCCCCGTACCTGAAGGCGTAAAGGTGCTCCCCGTCCGAGAGGAGGAAGTTGAGCGCCTTGTTGGTCGACTTCCGTGCCTCCTCCACCGCCACCCTTATTCCCTCCTCCACTTCCCCCTCCTCCTCGATGCACTGGAGGAGCCAGCGGAAGTAGACCTCGGAGTCCGTCTCTCCGGCGATCCCCTCAGCGTATCTCCCCCTGAGCTTCCGCCTGAGCTGCTCCCTGTTCACGGTCCCGTTGTGGGCGAAGATCCAGTTATCGAACATGAAGGGGTGGGAGTTCTCCTCCCTGGGCTCTCCGCAGCTGGCCCTCCTCACGTGGCAGAGGAAGATCCTGGACATGACGCTCTTGGAGAGCTGGAGGAGCTTACTCTGGGGGTCCAACGCCGAGATCTTCTGCTTGAAGACCCTAGCCTCCCCTTCCTCGTACCAGCCCATTCCCCACCCGTCGGGATGCTTCTTGGCCAATTCCCTGAACCTCTCTAGCGAGAACTCCAGGTCCACTGGCTTGTTGGCGATGAGCCCGAGCAGCCTGCACATCCTCTCCCTTCTCCTCGGCCTTTTTCCCTTTGCCGGGCCATCGCGGCGAGCCGGAAGATTTTAGGAGGGGGTGGGGAGAACTGACGCGTGCCCGTCGTGCACGTGGTCTCCACCGCGGCCAAGAAGAGGGCGATAGCGATAACCAACGTGTTCGTGGAGATGAGCGTTTCCAAGGAGACGGTGGAGGTCATACTCCACGAGGTGCCCAAGGAGAACTGGGGCGTGGAGGAGAGCAGGCGAGAAGCTCAAAGACGTGAAGGTCCCCTCTCCTCCAGCCCTCTTCCTTTTTGGCTTCGCTCAGGCCCTCGATCAGGCCTAGGGAGCTCGGCTCAGGCGGGGAACTCCATCCAAATGGCCCTCCAGCATCTCTAGGTCCTCTTCTTCGGGGAGGTCCTGGGGCCGCCAGCAGGAGGGAGAGCACGTAGCTCCTGCTCACCCTCTCCAGCCTCCCGGGCACTCCAAGGCGTGGTCCAGGTCCCCGGCCGCTACGTCCACTTTCGGGGAGGGACGGGATGATACCCTGACGAGGCTCTACGCGATGGGGACGGCCAGAGCGGGAGGTCTGCCCCCGCTAGGCTTCAGGAACCCCGAGGGAGGGCTCTACTGCTCTAGGTCTCGGCGGTCTCTCGGAGGCCGAGGCCTTCAGGGCGGAGGAGGCCTGGAGAAGGGGGAGGAGATCGTGGAGGGTGGTGAGGAGGCTCATCGAGCTGGCCCCAGACCTGCTGGAGAGGCACTAGTGGAGTCAGGGGCCTTGGTGGGGATAACTGAAGGCTACCAAGAGGGTAGCGGGGGGAGGATTTGAACCTCCGACCTCTGGGTTATGAGCCCAGCGGGCACTCCAGACTGCCCTACCCCGCTATTACTAATCTACTGCTTGAACATATTTTAGCAAAAATTCATCAGCTCAACCGGGCCGCTTTCAGCTCGAGAGAGGAGGAGAAGATGATCCTCATACTGAGGCCGGGGGAGGCCTTCCTCAAGAGCGAGAGGGTGAGGCGGAGATGGGAGGGGTACCTGTTGAGAAACATTCGGGAGGTCCTAGAGGGGATAGAGTTCTCCATAGAGAGGGAAAGGGGGAGGATCTATCTGGAGACGAAGTCAGCCGCTGCTCTCGGGAGACTCCGGTGGGTTCCGGGAATAACCTCCATAAGCCCAGCCATCCGGACCAAGGCCACACCCGACCTCATCATCAGGGAGGCGGTGAAGCTCGCGAAAAGGTGCCTCCAACCCGGCATGAGCTTTGCCGTGAGGGTGAGGTGTGTGGATCAACCCTTCTCGGGCCGGTGGCTGGAGGAGGAAATCGGCAGGCGTGTCCTCTCCTCCCTTGAAGGAATTAGGGTGGATCTCTCCTCCCCTTCCCTGACCTTGGAGGTGGAAGTCAGAGGGGAGAAGGCATACCTGTTCTGGAGAAGGGTGGAGGGGATGGGCGGACTACCCGTGGGCACGGAGGGGCCGGTTTCTCCCCTCTGCACCGGGAAACCCCAGGAGGTGATTGCTGCATGGTATATGCTGAAGAGGGGATGCTCCCTCCGCCCCATCATCCTTTCCTCACAACCGGAGCGGGTAACTGCCCAGCTGGAAAAACTCCGCCAGCCCATGTGGGGGTTTTCGGTTCCCCTTGACTTGAAAAGCTGGAGGGACCTTGTGGTGGGTATGAAGACGGTGGGCGAGCTGGGCAGGAAGATTGGGGCATATGCGGTCGTCAGGGGGGAATGGCTGGAGGAACTCTCGCCGGAAGTTTTTGAGCTGGACAGATTTTGCCCCCTGCCCGTCCTTCGTCCCCTAGTGGGAATGAATGGGGGGACCTTGGGGGAGGTCGCCTCGCAGCTGCGTCTCCCCGAACCCCTGCCGTCCGCTCTCCCCCCCAAACAGCCCCTAGAGGATGTAGAAAAGGCGGTGGGGGAGCTGGTTAGAGGGGCCAAGAGGATTTCTATCAAACCCTGGTGATCCGCTCGAGCCTTCTCCAGAGTTCTGAAATGGGATCGGGGGAATCCACAACCTCCAACTTAATGGGCGGCGAACCGGTAAGGAGGAGGGCAGCAGATCTCTGACCGCGACGATCCCCTCCCGCCCTCGCCCCCGCGGTTAGGGAGGAAAGGAGTTTGACAGCCAGCGTTTCCCCTCGAAATCCCTCGACCATGGCGTCCAAAACCTTTCTGCCGGCTAGCAGGTTCCCTCCACACACGAAATCCTCTCCAACCGCATGCCCGCAAAACTGGAGACAGTTCCTGCCGGTGTGGACCGCGTGACCAGCGGGACCGAGCACTAGAACCTGCCTCTCCTCCCTCTCAGGATCCCCACGCAGGACCCTCTTCAGGCAATCCCCCGGAGCCAGACCTTTCCGGAGAAGTTCAAGTATCGCGGGACCGTATGAGGGTTGGGTTAGGCCCTGAGTAGCCACCGCCCCGGTCCCCCTCTCCGCCCAGGGAACCCTCCTCCCAACCCCCACTGAACCGGACGCCACGGCAACCCCAAAATCCCTCCCCTCCCTCGCGAGTATGGAGAAGGTCATGGGAGTTTTTCCTCCAGCTCCCGGAGGTTGCGGATGACATGATCCCCGCTAAACTTTTTCTTGCGGTCCATAAGATAGGCCCTTATACCCAGCGACCTTGGAACCTCGAAATCGAATTTTGGGTGATCCCCCACATGGACCATCTGACTGGGCACTACCCGGAGCTCTGAGAGGATGAACGAGAAGGACTCCTTCCTCTTAACCTCCCCGAAGTCCGTGATGGAGGAGTAAACCCTGCTGAAGAGGGGAGCTATACGGGAGACCCTAAGCTGGAACTCCGCGAAGTCTTTGGGCGCGTTGGTGTAGATAACGAGCTTATACTTCCTGTGAAGCCTCCTCAGGACCTCCCTCACCTCGGGGTAAAGCCTGACTTTTCTTTCGCAGCTCCGAAAAATCTCCTCCTTCCTCACCTCCAGCCCAAACCTCTTGATCCAGTAGTCCAGGTCATACCATTCCCTTCTTCCGTCTCCTATCTCGTCATACTCCAGCCGGCACAGTCTTTGAGCCTCGCCCAGCGAAATTCCCATCTTCCGTGCCCGCAGCTTCGGGAGGCACACATGCCAGACCTCGTCGGCAAAGGTTAGCCGGGTAAGCGTTCCGTCCATGTCGAAGGAAAGAACCTTAGCGGTCCGCATTTTATACACTGATAACAAAAAGAGAATGCGTAACACCCTGCTCCTGCTCTTCCTTCTTCTCACATTGGCGGGCTCCGCCTTCGCACAGGTTGCGGAGTGTCCGAACTGGCAGGCGGGGGACGAGTGGGCGTGGGGGGGAAGCTACGACCTGAAGGAAACCCTCTCATCCCTCCTCCAACAGCTGGAGACCAGCGGGATTATCGGAAATCCGAAGTGTGAGGGAAAGCTGGAGGGATATGGCGTGATGAGGGTGGAGGCCGTAGAAGGGGAGCACTACCGCACCTCCCTGAAGAGCGGAGTTGAACTCGACTTTAAAATTTCTGCGACCTCCCAAGGGGTGCCAGCCGAAATCTCAGGCTACGGGGTGGAGAAAGTCGATGGGATACTCTTCTTCACCACACAACAGCTGGCTTTTGAGAATGCGGAGATGACGGCGGTCGGTAATTTCTCCTTCAGCGTGAAAGGTCCGGGCTTGGAGGCGAAACTCAAGGCCAAGGATTTCCAACTCAACCTCTCCCTCACTACCGACGAGCCCCTCGATCTCTTCTGCTTCCCCATCGAGGTGGGGGAGAACTGGAGCTTCCTTAGCGGCGTGCATGCTAGTTTTTCCCTGCACGGCTGGGTGGAGGGTAAGGTGAGCATGCTCGGTTACGAAAACAGCTTTTCGCAGGAAATCAGGGAGGAGTATACCACGGGTATGGTCGTGGAAGGATGGTGCGAGTGCACGAGGCTTGTGGAGATGGAGGTAGACGGTGGGAGGGATCACTGCCTTGAGATAAAAATCCATCCTAGATCCTCCGAAATCTTCCCCCTCACCCTCACCGGCTATTACTCACCCGCTAAGAAAAACTGGGTGGCCTTTGCCCTGAACACGGCGGACCTCCTCTCCACCCTCGGATCGGCTCTAGGTAGTGCGGAGGGGAGAGTGCCCGCCCAGTTGAGCGGCTCCTTTGGAGAACTAGAGGAAGCACTCCAATCAGTCGGCGTGGGGACTACACTCCCCATAAGCTCCCTCTCGCCCAGAGAGGCCCTCAAGAGGATAGAGGCCATGGGTAGGGGAATACAGATTCCCTGGGCGCTCGTAGGAGTTCCGATCATTGCCATCGTATGTGCTCTGCTCGTCAAGAAGTTCCGCTGATGAAAGTAGGCCGCTTGCAAAACTGAAGAGGGGCCCATGACCTTTTCTAAAGATTTTCTCTGGGGGGTCAGCATCTCCGGATTCCAGTTCGAGATGGGCGGAAGGAGGGAGGACTGGGACACCAACACGGACTGGTGGGTCTGGACTCACGATGAATATAATATAAAAAAGGGGATAGTCAGCGGGGACCTGCCAGAGAACGGCGTGAACTACTGGGAGCTGTACAAGCGGGACCACCAGCTCGCGCAGGAGCTGGGCCTCAACGCCTTCAGACTGTCCACCGAATGGAGCAGGGTCTTCCCCAACCCGACTGACAAAGTCGAGGTTGACGTGGAGAGGGAAGGAGGGTTGATAAAGAGGTTGGAGGTGGACGAGCAGGCACTCCGCCAGCTAGATGAGCTGGCAAACAAAAAAGCGGTTGAGAAATATAGAAAAATAATTCAGGACCTCAGAGACAGGGGGATAACCGTCTTTCTAAACCTGAACCATTTCACCCTGCCCCTCTGGATTCACGACCCTCTGATGGCGAGAAAAAGCAGGCTCACCAAGGGGCCCTTGGGATGGCTGGAGGAGAGGACGGTGGTGGAGTTCACCAAGTACGCGGCCTACATGGCCTGGAAGTTCGGGGATCTTGTGGACTACTGGTCCACCTTCAACGAACCCATGGGCGTAGTCCTGAGCTATCTCCTCCCGATAGGCTTCCCGCCGAACGTGCTCAAACTCGCTCCCAGACTCTCCAGATTTCCCTTTGCGAAGGCGGGTCTGAACATGCTCTTGGCACACTGCAGGGCCTACGACCAGATAAAGAAGTATGACCGAAAGAAGGCCGAGAGAAGAAGCGCGTCCACGGCAGAGGTTGGGCTCATATACAATATCACCCCAGCCTACCCGCTGAGGAAGGGAAATCCGTTCGATGAAAGGGCTGCCGAGTTTCAGGACTATCTATCGGTTCACTGGTTCCTGCAGGCGGTTTCCTCCGGCCTTCTGGATGTGGGGTTCGACCCCAACCGGAGGAGGGAGGAGGGATGCCTAAAGGGAAAACTGGACTGGCTAGGCATCAATTATTACACAAGAAGCGTGAACAGGGGGTGGGTGTTCCCCCTCCTCAAGCAGCTTTTCGGCCTGCCCGTCATTCCACAACCCGTTCCAGGTTATGGAATCCTAGGCGGGGTCAGGAGATTGTCCATCTTTGGAGCGGGACAGATGTCCGCCACGGAATCCCTCTCGCTTGAGGGAAATCCCGTCTCCGAGGACTTTGGATGGGAGGTATACCCGGAAGGCCTGGCGAGATGTGTAGAGATCATGGAGAAATACTCCAAGAGGCTTTACATCACCGAAAACGGCATCTCAGACGGCCAGGACAAACTCAGACCCGACTTCATCAAAAAGCACCTGCTGGTGGTGGAGGAGCTTATCGGGGGAGGACACCGGATAGGGGGATATTTCCACTGGTCGCTGCTCGACAACTATGAGTGGGCGAGGGGCTTCAGGAACAAGTTCGGCTTGTGCGCGGTGGATCTCAAAACCAAGGAGAGGAAACCGAGGGGAAGCTTCAAACTCCTCCAGGGAATCATCGAGCAGGGAGCCGTGGAGGAATAGAAGGGTGGGCCCGGAGGGATTCGAACCCTCGATCTCCACCTTGTAAGGGTGGCGTCATACCGCTAGACCACGGGCCCGAGACGCTGGAGTAAAGTTTCCTTTCATCCCACAAAAACTATCTCATCCATCATCTTGACCCCACACCTAGCGAGCGTTCCCGGGGGGAGCTCCAACAGACTGTCACATCCCCTCGGCGCCTTACAAAACCTCCAGGGCTTCATCTTGTGGACGAGTTTGAGCACCCTGCCTTTCCCGAGAAAGAGGAGATCGATGGGAAAGCGCATGAAACAAGTGTGAACGTGCAGACTTCCCCCCTTTAGCAACATGGCACAGGGTTTCTTCCTGAACATCCCTCCCTTCAGTCTCTTCCAGAAAGTGTCCGCCATCTCGACCCTCCCCGCCAGCGTGACCCCAGTGCTTTTAATAACTGCTTTCATCCTATAAAAACCGTCCGGATTTGAATCGGCGCCGGGGATGGGATTTGAACCCATGAGGCCCAAAGGGCCACACGCTCTCAAGGCGTGCGCCTTACCAGGCTAGGCTACCCCGGCTTTTAAACTTCCGCAAGAAACTGTAACTACCTTTTGAGCCTGAGTTCGGGTCTCACCACATCGGGAATGGGCAACCGCATGATCTGCCTGAGGGCCCTGTCATCCGGCTGGATGTAGAAAAGGCGCTTGTGGATCCTCATCTCCCATCTATCCCAAGTGATGGTTCCCTCCCCGTCGGGTGCCTTTTTGACGGGGATCACCACGCGCCTAGTGGGCAGGGGAATGGGTCCAGAGTATTCCACACCCATCCTGTCCAGAATCTCCTTGATCTGTCCACAGACTTTCTCCAGCTGATTATAATCTGGGCTCAGAAGCTTCAGCTGGGCTCTCAAAATTACTTAGCCTTCACTAGGTCGATGCAAACGCCGGCGGCGATCGTCATCCCCATGTCCCTGATGGCAAACCTCGCTAGCTGGGGGATTTCCGAAACCTTCTCTATCACAAGAGGCCTAGTGGGCACCACTTTTACGGTGGCCGCGTCCCCCTTCTTAATGAATTGTGGATGCTCCTCTAGGACTGCCCCGGTCTTGGGATCAAGCTTGTTCAGAATTTCAGAAATCTGGCAGGCGCAAGTGGCCGTGTGGACGTGGAAGACCGGAGTATAACCGGCTGCGATGGCTGTGGGGTGCTGGATAACGAAAATTCTAGCGGTGAACTCCTTAACCACCGTGGGAGGCTGATCCGGGTGCCCCACCACATCTCCCCTCCGGATGTCTGTCTTGGAGAGACCCCGGACGTTGAACCCTATGTTGTCACCTGGCTCCGCCTTTGGTATCCTTTCGTGGTGCATTTCTATTGACCTCACGTCCGTGGTCTTGCCCGCGGGCTCAAAGACGACCGTGTCCCCCTCCTTCAAAACTCCCGTCTCAACCCTTCCCACAGGGACCGTCCCCACGCCGGTGATGGTGTAAACATCCTGGACGGGAATCCTGAGGGGCTTGTCGAGGGGCTTGGGTGGGACGGCGAAGGTGTCCAGACTTTGGAGGAAGGTTGGGCCGCTGTACCAAGTCATTTTGGAGCTGGGCTGAGTAACGTTCTCTCCGTAAAAGGCGGAGGTGGGAATGAAGGCGAACTTCTCGGGATTCCGGTATCCCACCGCTCTCAGGAGTTCGGTGACCTCACCCTTGAGCTTCTCGAAGACCTCCTTCTTGTAATCCACCAGGTCCATCTTGTTGATCACCACCACCAGCTGCCCGATCCCCATGGTGAAAGCTAGGGCGGCATGCTCCCTGGTCTGGGGCATTATGCCATCGTCGGCCGCCACCACCAGCACGCCTGCGTCCGCCTGGCTCGCACCGGTGATCATGTTCTTGACGAAGTCCCTGTGGCCGGGAGCATCTATGAGGGTGAAGTAGTACTTATCGGTGTCGAACCTGCGGTGGGCGAGGTCGATAGTAAGTCCCCTCTCCCTTTCCTCCTTTAAATCGTCCATGACCCAAGCGAACTTGAAGCTCTTACCCTTGTCCCCCATGGCCTCGAATTTCTTGATCTCCTCCTCGGGGAAGAGCTTCAGCTCGTAGAGCATTCTCCCCAGTAGGGTGGACTTCCCGTGGTCCACATGGCCCATGGTCATCAGGTTCAGGTGAGGCTTGGACATTGGAGAATTAGGGTCGAATATTTAAATAGGTTCCTACGCTTGCCACTTGCTCTTTCTTTATAGAAAAGGAGGGGAGGATGAAAAGCGGCCACGCCCAAGCGCGCGAGCACCTCTTTCCCATCTACTCCCCGCGAGCGGGCAGAAAGATGAGGGTAGTGATACTCTTCTCAGGGGGGGCCAGCGCGGCGCCCTTCATGCTCTCCTCTGAAAACTACGTGGTGGCGGGGGCGGTCTCCTCGAACCCGCAAGCAAGCGGGATACAAAGGTTGGAGAAGCTGGGGATACCCGTGGAGATTTTTGACATCCGCGAGTTTTACGGGGAAAGACCGATCACAGACATGGAAAGGAGAAGGGAGTACGATCTCGAACTCGCCCGCATCGTTTCCAAGTGGCAACCCGATGTAGTGGCCTGCTCGGGATACATGTATATCTTGACCTCCTCCTTCCTAGGAGCTTTCCCCAATAGAATCCTCAATGTTCACCCTGCCGACCTGAGAATCACGGAAGGGGGCAGGAGGAAGTACGCCGGACTCCATGCGGTGGAAAAACAGCTCGCGTGCGGGGAAAAATTCACGCGCTCCACCATCCACCTCATGAGTGAAGACGTTGACCACGGCCCCATCCTGTGCGTCTCGCAACCCCTGCCCTTCGAGAACAGGGGGCCCGCCGAACAGCAGGAGCTGATGAAACAGAAATGTGATGGACCAGCCTACCGGAAGACCCTCGAGCTCCTCTCCACCGGCTCCCTAGCCCTGGATGAGAACTCGGAGGTTTATCACAAGAGGGGAGAAAACTGGATTAGGGGGCCCTATGTGATGGTGAACGAATGGGAGTAGGCGTTCTCGGGATAAGCTACGGGAGCAGGTTTGCCTGCATCGCGGACGCTCTGGTGAGGAGCGGACAGAAGGTCAGGCTCTTCATCGCCGACAAGCAGCTCAACCCTTTCAACCTTCGACTCTGCCAGCTGACGGGAGGAGAGCACGTGACGATCCCCGGACTGGAAGTGCCAAAGATAGTGGAGTTTGCAAAAAAGCATGAGAACGAGATAGACTTTGGAATCCTGGGACCAGAGGGGCCGGGTATCGCTGGGCTCAGGGACGCCATTGAGAACCAGACGCGGATAAGGATGATCTGCCCCACCCAGAAATATTTCATCGAGCGCAGCAAGGTGGAGCAGAGGGAGCTGATGGAGCGGACCATCCCCAAGGCAAATCCAAAATTCCGGGTCTTCGATCCGGCCCTGCTGAGGTCCGAGGAGGAAGCACGGGAGGAATTCTACCGATGGCTGGACGAAATCGGGGAGGAGGTGGCAGTAAAGCCGGACGCACCGGCCACCGGAAAGGGGGTGGGTGTTTGGGGAGATCACTTCAGGTCGAGGGAGGAGGCCTTTCAGGAGTTCTTCCTCCCAAACCTGCGGAGGGGGAAAGTCATCGTTGAGGAAAAAATAGAGGGGGAGGAGTTCTCGCTCCAGTTCCTGACCGATGGAAGAAACCTCATTCCAACGCCCGCTGTCAGGGATTACAAAAGGGCCTTCGACTGGGATCTGGGGCCAAACACGGGCGGCATGGGCTCCTACAAGGATGTTGGGAACCTACTCCCCTTTATGACCCAGCGGGACTGGGAGGAGGCGATAGAAATCGGGGAGAGAATCCACTCCGCGCTTCGGGGAGGGGAGAGTAACCCAGAAGCGAGGGGGGTGATGTACATGGCCTACATCATCGGGAAGGAGGGGGTGAAGGTGCTGGAGATAAACAGCAGGTGGGGGGATCCAGAGGTGATGAACGTCCTCCCCCTCCTCAAGCAGGATTTCGTGGAGGTTTGCTTCAAATGGCTGGAGGGAGGGCTAACCCGGCTGGAGTTCGAGGAGCTGGCAAGCGTGGTGGTGTACGCTACCCCCCTCTCCTACGGTGGATACGCCACCTATACCGGGCCGGCCAAAGTTGACCTAGCTGGGGCCGAAAAACTGAGGGAAGAGGTCGGTGATCGCCTGAGGATATACCCTGGATCCATGGAGCAAAGGGAGGACGGATGCTACGCCCTAGGCTCCCGAACCGTGGCCTGCGTGGGAATAGGAGAGAACCTCGAGAAAGCCAGGGAAATAGCCTATTCCGCCGTGAGAAGGATTGACGGCCCACTCAGGCACCGGGAGGACATAGCCCTGCCGGAGTACGTACGAAGAAGCGTGGAGAGAGTTCGGAGGTTAAGAGGAGGGCCTTAAGCTCACGGGGAGAACAGCTTCTCATTTTTTCGCGAGTTTCCGGCTTAGCTGATGTTGTGAATCACCCGACTCACGCGAAATCTAGAACGCTTTCGTAGACCCTGCCCGCCTCCTTCTCCCCGGCCAGAAACCTGCTCTTCGCGCGATCCGCCATCCTCTGGGCAAGAGGGGTGGGGTACTGGCAGGTCAGACAGCCCAGGCACAGTTCTTCTTTCCTCAGCCCCGTTGCTCGGATGTATCCCTCCAATGACTGGTAACAGACCTTATCTGCCCCAACCATTTTGGCTATCTCCTCCTCGCTATATTTGGAGGCCGCCAGCTCCCCAAAGGTGGCCATGTCTATCCCGTAGAAGCAGGGCGCGATGATCTTGGGGAAGGTCACGAAGAGGTAAACCTCGGTCGCCCCGGCCTCCCTTATCTGCCCGATTATCTTCCTAGAGGTATCCCCCCTCACGATGCTGTCGTCTATAACCGCCACCTTCTTGCCCCTGATTTCCCTTGAAACGTTTATCTTCTTCGAAAGGATGAGCTCCCTCTGGCTTGCGGAGGAGATGAAGGCCCTGTCCGTGATGAACCTATGCCTCCTCACAGCCCTCTCCCAGTGGATCCCGGTCTCCTCGTGGAAGCCATAGGCAGCGTCGTCCCCGGTCTCGGGTATGGAGATCACTACGTCGGCTTTTCTGGCCTCCTCCGGGTACTCTCTGGCCAGATTCCTCCCGAACTCCTCCCTGACCTTGTAAACTGGCCTGCCACCGTCAAGAACCGAGTCAGGCCGGGCCACATAGGCAAACTCAAAAGCACAAAGAGCCCTGCGCGGGGACTCGGCCACCTTCACTCTCTCAAGACCCCCTTCCGTCAAAACCATGAGTTCGCCAGGTGGGACGTCGGATTGGGGAGAAATGCCGTTGATATCTAAACCTACCGTCTCCGAGGAAACGGCGAAGAACTCCCCCTTCCTCCCCCAGCAGAGCGGGCGAATCCCCAGCGGATCCCTGAAGGCGAACACGCACCCCGTTCCAGTCATTCCCACCATTGAATAGGCCCCCTCCGCTGAGTTCACGAAGTTTTCCACCGCAGAGAAGAGCCCATCTCCCAGCTTCTCCAAAATTTTCCTGCCCGCGGCCTCCACCTCACAAACCGCCCCCGTGACCTCCTTGAGCGCGTGCACGTTCACAAGGTTACCGTTGTAAGCCAGCGCGAGCTGTTCCCCCAGCTGGTACGGTTGGGTTTCCCGCGCGAGGAGCTCGGGATCCCCACTTCCAGAGGTGGCGTACCTCACATGGGCTATCCCTTTGCTCCCCCTCAGCCTCTCCGGCGCACCCTCCGCCAAGAACCTTCTGAGGGACGGAACCAGACCTAGACCGGAATACCTGTGCATTTTGCCCTCGAAGGTTATAAGCCCGTGGGAGTGGTGCCCCCTGTGATTTTGAGAGACCAGCCCCCAATAGAGTGCCATAGCAACTTGGTTCCCACTCAAATCACAGGCTAAAAAAACCCCGCACTTATCGCGGCACTTGTTCATCGGCTTTTTCAATAGAAGATAAAAATCTTTCGCCAGTCGAACTACGCTTGTTTGAACCTCGCCTGCAGCTGGTCTACCTTCTGGGCCAGTTCATCTTCGGACAGCGAGAGAATTTTCAGGGCCGCTAGGGCGGCATTCTGCGGATCCATCACCACCAGCGGGGCCACTCCACTGGGCATTCTGAGAGAAGAAAAAACATCAAAGGGGGCAAATTCCCCCTTCAGGTTGGGACAGGCTATAACCGGGTGGGGGGTGTTGGCATCCACCATACCGGAGAGAGCGTTCGACCTGCCCGCGACTGTTACAAAAACCACTCCCTTTTCCAGCTCGTACGCTCTGACCACCTGCAGAAGCTTCTCGGGAGCCTTGTGGGCGGAGGCCACATGCACCTCATACTTCACCCCGACCTCCTCCAGCCTCTCCACAATGGGTCTCGCAAACTCCTCGTCCGTCTTCGATCCCAAGAGGATTACCACCTTCGCCATTATACTCTGCCTTTTAGGAAATTTGCAAGTGAGTCAAAGATGAGCTTCCCGTCTCCCCATTCCTTCCTTTCCTTGGTCCACTCCGGTAGCTGCCAACCCCAGTAGGCCCGCTCGGGATGCGGCATCAGCCCGAGGATAGTCCCGGTGGAGTCGGAGATCCCCGCCACGTCAAACTGGGATCCGTTGGGGTTGAGGGGGTACTTGCCCCCGGCTGGCCTCCCCTTCTCATCGCAGTACCGGAAAACCAGCTGGCCACCCCTCACGAGCCTTTCGAAATCATCTCTCCCGCGAAGTATAAACTTCCCCTCCGAGTGGGCCACCGGCAGGTGGAGGATCCTTCCCTCCCCCACACCCGTGGTAAATATGCACTTGTTCTTCTCATGCCTCAGGTAAATCCACCTGCACTCGTACCTGGCGGAGTCGTTGGTCCCCAAAGCCGCCTGCGGCACCCCCCTCTTCCATCCCGGGAGGAGCCCAACCTCCACCAGAACCTGAAACCCGTTGCAGATCCCCAGAATGGGTTTTCCGGCCTCGGCATAGGCGAGGAGAGTCTTCTCCGCTTTCCTAGCCAGCACCGAGCCCGCCCTGATGTGGTCCCCGTAAGAAAATCCGCCAGGGATCACCAGCGCGTCGAAGGTTGGCCTGGAGTCCAAGAGACTAACATGCCGTACCTCCGCCCTCAAACCGGAAGCCTCCAGAGCCAGTTTGGTCTCCGCGTCGCAGTTGGTTCCAGGGGCCCTCAGGACGGCGACCTTCACAGCCCCCTCCTCCAGGCCCTCCTGAGCTCCTCCGCCTCCAGCTCGTACGCCTCCTCCTCAAGCCCGTAGATGCGCAACGCTGGCTCGGAGATCACCTCTCCCACCCTCGCTCCCTCCCCCTCCACCAGCTCCCTGAACTCCTTCTCCTCCTCCTTCCTCACCTCGAGTAGGAACCTGCTGGCCGACTCGGAGAAGAGAATGAAATCTTCCCTCCTGATCAGATCGGTGGGTACCGACTGTAGTTCCAGCTCCATCCCCAAGTCCCCAGACATGACCATTTCGGCGGCGGCTACCCCGAGTCCCCCCTCAGAGAGATCGTGGCAGGCCAGCACATACCCCCTTCTTATCGCCTCCTGCACCAGCTCCAGAATTTTCTTGGCCTCCTTGATCCTCACTTTGGGGACGCTCCTGCCCAACTCCCCCCTCAAGGCGTAATACTCGGATCCCCCAAGCTCCTGGTAGGTCATTCCCAGCAGATAGACTGGATCGCCCTCCCTCTTCAGTTCCAAGGAAACGGCTTGGGAGACATCGTCCATCACCCCAACCCCGGTTATCAGAAGGGTGGGTGTAACCGGGCCGAGGGGGGACTCATTGTAGAGACTGTCCTTCCCGGAGATGAAGGGCGCTCCAAAATCCTTGGCGAACCTGTAGCAGCCCTCGCAGCATCTGAAGAGATTCCAGAGCTGGTCCGGTTTTTCCGGATTGCCCCAAGTGAAGTTGTCCAGTAAGGCGACCCTCCTCCCGCCGACCGCCACGTTGTTTCTGAGCGCCTCCTCGATGCAAAGAGCGGCCATCCAGTAGGGATCGATTTTCCCGTACCGCGGATTGAAGCCACAGGATATGACCACTCCTCTTTTGGAGTGCTCCAGCGGCTTGAGCACGGCCGCATCGGAGGGGCCGGCCCACTTTCCGTGTAGGGGCTTCAGCACGGTGTTTCCCTGGACCTCATGATCATATGTTCTCACCACCACCTCCCTGCTGCAGACATTGGGGGAGGAGAGGAGCTTCAGAAGGATTCTGTCTAGGTCGTCAGGTTCGGGGAAGGAGGGTTCCTCCAGCCTCCTGCGCCTCGGTGCCCCTCTCCTTTTCACGGCCGGCGGGGAGAAGAGAAAATTCAGGTCGAGTTTTGCAATTTCCTCCCCCTTCCACTGCACCCTCAACAGGCCCCCCCTCTCCAGCTCCCCTATAACGACGGCCTCAACCCCCTCCCTGGAGAAAACCTCCATAACCCTTCTGCTATTCTGCTGTGGAATGCAGAGCAACATCCTCTCCTGCGACTCTGAAATCCAGATCTGCCAAGGAAGCATCTTGGGGTACTTGAGCGGCACGCGGTTTAGCCTGACCCTCGCTCCGCATCCGAACCTCCTCGCTGTCTCCCCCACCGCACAGGAAAGCCCCCCTCCACCCAGATCCGTGATGGCGGAGGCCAAACCTTGGTCACGGATTTCTAGAATGGCCCTCCTCAGCTTCTCCTCCTCGATAGGATCGGGTATCTGAACGGCCGATCTCAACTCCTCCGACTCCTCCGTCAGCTCGGCAGAGGCGAAGGTCACCCCGTGTATTCCGTCAAGGCCAGTCCTCCCCCCCGCCAGCACCAGGAGATCCCCCGGCTTTGCCTGCCTTACATATTTGTCCTTGGGGACAAGTCCCACGCAGCCGCAATAAACCACTGGATTTCCAACATAGGACTCATCGAACCAGATGGCCCCGGCCACCGTGGGTATCCCCATATTATTCCCATAATGGCCTATCCCTGCCACCACGCCCCTGAAGATGTATCTTGGATGCTTGATTCCCGGAGGCAGGGGGCCGGAGTAATCCAGCGGGCCGAATCCGAGGACATCGATACAGGCGATGGGCTTGCCCCAGACCCCCAGGATGTCCCGGATGACCCCTCCCACCCCCGTCGCGGCGCCTCCGAAGGGCTCGACGGCGGAGGGATGATTGTGGGTCTCCACCTTGGCCGCCAGAAGGTAGTCTCCCTCGAAATCTATCAGCCCGGCGTTGTCCTCGAAAACGGAAAAACACCACGGGGGGTTAAGTTCCTTGGTCGCCTTCTCGATGAAGTCCTTGAAGAGCCTGAACCTCTTTCCTCCGACCTCAACCTCCCCCTTGAAGGTCTTGTGAAAGCAGTGCTCGGACCAAGTCTGGGCGATGCTCTGCATCTCCACATCAGTGGGGTTCCTCCCCAGCTTGGAGAAGTGCTGCTTGCAGGCCTTCATCTCCTGAAGGTTCAGGTTCAGCCCCAGCTCCCTGCTTATGCGCTGCAACTCCCGGCTCTCCGCGGAAAGAAGAGGAACCTCTGAAACACCGTCCGGGTACCTCGGCATGCCAATTTTCTTGGTTTCCCGTTTTTAATTTTGCACCAGGACCCCGAAAGGAAAATCAAAAGTGGATTAACTTTTCTCGCTGAGCGTATTTTTTCTTCCAAATAAGTTCACCCCACCCACCTGGAACAGGTACAGATGAAACGAGCTATTCGTGGTTCGACATCGGGCAAGACCTGGTGGCAGAAACCAAGCCTAGGGATTATATCAAATCGAATTTCGTCCTGGTTGGATACAACGCAATTTCAACAAGTTCAACGCGAGCCTGAGAGACAGAGGGGCCGGTTCAATTTCAACGGTCCGTATTGCCGGATAGAGGATTGGATCGAGCTCTCCCATCGGGGTCGATTACCACATATTTGAGGTCGAGTGGCAGGACAGTTTGGTTCAACACCTCTTACCGAGGAGCCCCATCGATTATCGCCCCTTTAGCCGGAATCCCGATTACAGCAATGCTCACCATCGTAATCGTGTCCTTGCGATGGCAACAATAGTGTGGCAGACGGAAGAGGTAAACTCATCCAGAAAATTTTATCGATAAAACGCGGAGCACTTTTAAATTATAGGTTCGTCCGCGATGAAGAAATTCCTCCACATTTCCATCTTCTCGGGAGCTCAGGCGAGTTTTCGGAAAGAACCTTGGCTGCAAAAGATTTGAAATCTTGACCCGAAATGTGAATGATTCGCCAGCCCATCGTCTCGGTCCTCGGGCATGTGGACCACGGCAAAACCACCCTCTTAGACCGAATTAGGGGGACGACGGTGGCGGCGAGGGAGGCGGGCCAGATCACGCAACACGTGGGGGCCAGCGAGGTTCCCGTGGAAACCATCAAAAAAATCTGCGGCCCTCTCCTGGACACATTCAAAGTGTCCCTCACCGTACCCGGACTCCTCTTCATCGACACGCCCGGGCACGAGGCCTTCACCAACCTTAGAAAGAGGGGGGGAGCGCTGGCCGACCTCGCCGTCCTGGTGGTGGATGTGAAGGAGGGATTCATGCCCCAGACCCTTGAGTCCATAAACATCCTGAAGACCTACAGAACTCCTTTCCTGCTCGCGGCCAACAAGATCGACACTCTTCCCGGCTGGAGACCCTCCAACAGCCCGAGCTTCCTCGAGAGCCTGAAGATCCAGCGACCAGCAGTGGTGGGGGAGCTGGAGGACAGGATCTATGAGGAAGTGAGAAAACTTCACGAGCTGGGATTTGAGGCCGAAAGGTTTGACAGAGTGACGGATTTCTCCAAACAGGTGTGCATCGTCCCCCTCAGCGCCAAAACTGGGGAGGGCATTGCCGAGCTCCTCCTCATCCTCTCAGGCTTGGCCCAAAAGTTCTTAAAACGGCAACTCTCGGTGAGGCCAGGAGCAGCGAGAGGAACGGTTCTGGAGGTAAAGGAGGAGGTGGGCCTGGGAAAGACCATAGATGTCATCCTCTACGACGGTTGCCTCAGACAGGGGGATCTCTTTGCGGTCGGGGGATTGAAGAAGGTAGTGGTTTCCACCGTCAAGGCCATCCTCCAGCCCATGCCCCTAGACGAGATAAGGGATCCAGAAAAAAGGTTCAGGAGGGTCAAGTCTGTCTCGGCGGCGGCCGGGATCAAGGTGGCGGCCTCCGACCTAGAGGAAGCGGTGGCGGGCGCGCCCTTCTGGGGAATCACCAAGGAGGAGGAAGCCCAGGAACTCTGGAGAGAGATGCAGACTGAGCTCGAGAGGCTGAGGATAGAGTCCAAGATTGACGGGGTGGTGCTCAAGGCCGACGCGCTGGGCTCCCTTGAGGCGCTGGAGAATCTTCTGACCTCCAAAAATGTCCCCATAAGGCTTGCGGACGTGGGGGATGTCTCCAAGAGGGATGTGGTGGAGGCTGGGGCGGTTGGGCGGAGCGACCCCACGTTGGGAGTGGTTCTCGCCTTCAATGTAAAGGTGCTGCCAGACGCCAGGGAGGAGGCGGAGAGACTGGGGGTGAGCATTCTGGAGGAGAACATCATTTACAGGCTGGTCGAGAGGCTGGAGGAGTGGAGGGCGGGGAGAAAGGAGGAACTCAGAAGGAAAAAACTGGAGGGCCTCACTCTGCCCGTCAAGCTCAGGGTGAAGCCGGGGTATATTTTCAGGAGGAGCGGGCCCGCCATTGTGGGGGTGGAGGTACTCGGTGGTATCCTCAGGCCCAAGGTTCCCCTCATCACGGAGGAGGCACGGGAGGTTGGAACCGTGAGGGAGATTCAAAGCGAGAAGAGGGGACTACCGGAGGCGAGGAAAGGCCAGGAGGTCGCCGTCTCGGTCGAGGGTGGGGTGGTTGGAAGGAACCTCTTTGAGAATTCCATCCTCTACTCAGACATCCCGCGGAACGACGTTCTCGCGCTGAAGGGTGAACTCTCGTCCCTCCTCCCCGAGGACGCCCTCGCCGTTTTGGAGGAGATAGTGGGGATTAAAAAGAGAATAGAACCGGGTTATGGAGTGATGTAGATGTTCAAGGTGAACATCTCCGACCCGCAGAGCGGAAAAACCTTCAAGAGCGAGGTGAAAGATCCCCAGGCTAGAAGGCTCCTCGGCCTCAGGATAGGAGACACCTTTGACGGCGGAATTGTCGGCCTACCGGGTTACGAGCTCCAAATCACAGGGGGAACGGACAGGGACGGCTTCCCCATGAGGAGCGATTTGACGGGTACGGGAAGGTACAATGTATTGCTTGCAAGGGGGCCCGGTTACCGGCCAAGGCGGAAAGGGGAGCGGAGAAGGAAGAAGGTAAGGGGGAACACCATCTCCGAGGCAATTGTGCAGATCAACACCAAGATCGTGAAGCGAGGGGAGAAACCCGTCGAGGAACTGCTCAAGCCTCCAAGTTAGTCGCTTTTTGAACCGCACGGTAGGGTTTGATGCAAGCAGTGGTAAACATCGGGATGGTGGGGCACGTGGACCACGGGAAGACCACTCTAACCGCCTCCCTGACGGGCAAGTGGACGGACACGCACAGCGAGGAGTTGAGGAGGGGAATTTCCATAAGGCTGGGCTTTGCCGACACCTCCTTCTACAAGTGCCCCTCCTGCGAGAGGTATTCCACCAAACCGAAATGTCCCTACTGCGGCTCACCCACCAAGTTCCAGAGGAGGGTTTCCTTTGTGGATGCGCCCGGGCACGAGATGCTCATGGCAACCGTCCTCTCCGGGGCCATGGTAATGGACGGGGCCATTCTGGTCATTGCCGCCAACGAGTTCTGCCCCCAGCCCCAGACAAGGGAACACCTGATGGCAATTCAGATTGCGGGTGTCAAAAATCTCGTGGTGGTTCAGAACAAGATAGAGCTGGTTTCGGAGGAAAAGGCCCTAGAACACTATCGCCAGATCAAATCCTTCCTTTCCAAAACTCCCTACGCCGAGGCGCCCATCCTCCCCGTCTCCGCTATTCACAAAGCTAATCTGGACAAACTCATCGAGACTTTAGAGAGGGAGATCCCGACTCCAGCCAGAGATCCGAACCTACCCGCAAGAATGTTTACCATAAGATCCTTCGATGTGAATTATCCGGGAACCGAGCCGGAGAACCTGCAGGGGGGGGTGCTGGGCGGAACCCTCAAACAGGGAAGGCTGACAGTGGGGGAGGAAATCGAAATCAAACCTGGACTGGAAACCTGTGGGAGGTGGACACCCTTGTATACCAAAGTTGCCAGCCTCCGCGCCGAAAAAACAAGCCTTCAGGAAGCAAGGCCAGGTGGACTAATCGGAGTGGGCACCCTCCTTGATCCAAGCCTCACCAAGGCGGACAGATTAGCCGGCTCCATCGTCGGTGAGGTGGGAAAGCTCCCCCCCACCGTCCAGAGCTTGGAGCTGGAGGTGCATCTCATGGAGAGGATAGTCGGAACGGCTGAGGAGCAAAAATCCTCCCCCCTCTCCCCGAACGAGATGATAGTTCTCACGGTCGGAACTTCAACCTGTTTGGGGACCCTCACCAAACTCAGGGGGGAGCGGGTTGAGGTCAAGCTCAAGACACCCGTATGCGTGGAGCAGGGGGAGAGAGTAGCGATAAGCAGGAGAGTAGGTGGAAGGTGGAGACTGGCAGGTCACGGGATAGTCCTCTCTTAGCCCTCGGCATAGAGTCCACGGCACACACCTTCGGGGTGGGTGTGGTGGACGAGAAAGGAAGGATTCTCTCCAATGTCTCAAGCGTCTACAGGGGACCGGGGGGCATCCACCCCAGAGAGGCCGCCCGCCACCACTGCGAAACCGCAGCGGAAACCATCCGAAAAGCGCTCGAGGTTTCAGGCAAGGATTTTTCTCAGCTAAACCTGATTTCCTTTTCCATGGGGCCCGGACTCGGACCCTGCCTGCGGACCGGAGCCACCGCTGCCAGGGCTCTTTCCACTTACTATAAACTCCCGCTGGTGGGGGTGAACCACTGCGTGGCCCATATCGAAGTGGCCAGGATGCAGACGGGGGCGAGAGATCCCGTCGTCCTCTACGTAAGTGGGGGGAACACTCAAATTATAGCCTTTGACGCGGGCAGGTACAGAGTTTTTGGGGAGACCTTGGACATCTCGGTGGGCAACTGCCTGGATGCCTTCGCTAGGGAGGTGGGAATAACTGGGGGTGGCCCGGCGGTGGAGGAGCTCGCCGAGAGGGGCGAGAGGTACATCCCCCTCCCGTACGTGGTCAAGGGGATGGACCTCTCCTTTTCCGGTCTCCTGAGTGAGGCCATAAGAAAGGTGGGGATGGGGGAGAGGCTTGAAGACGTTTGCTACAGTCTACAGGAAACCGCCTTTGCCGCCCTAGTCGAGGTGACGGAGAGGGCGCTGGCCCACACCGAGAAGGGGGAAGTGGTGCTCACGGGGGGAGTGGCATCGAACCGGAGGCTGAGAGAGATGCTCGAGCTGATGTGCAGGGATCAGGGGGCGAGCTTCTACGTCCCCCCCCAAGAGTTCTGCGTGGACAACGGTGCCATGATAGCTTGGACGGGGATCCTTGCCTTCAAACATGGAGCTGTCACCAAGATAGAGGAGAGTGCGGTGAGGCAGCGCTGGAGAACTGACGAAGTGGAGATCCCTTGGAGGAAGTAGCCAACCTCATTAAAATTGTATTTTTCACGAGGCTTTCCAACATCGGCACCACGCAATAGTCTCGCTCGTTAAACCAAGACCTACGTATATACGTAGTCCGGATGACTTGGCAACTCTACGTAGGTACGTAGTCCTCCCGCTGGTGCAGGCTCTACGTATATACTAGTCTGATTCTCAGAAGCTTGTAAGAGGCGGACGCTCTCAGAACCCCCTACGTAGGTACGTAGTCTTTTGAGAGCGGGAGGGAGCTCTACGTATATACGTAGTCTTTCGACTCGGTCGGGTCTACGTGTATACGAGTCCGAGATCCTTGTGGCGACTCTACGTAGGTGCGTAGTCCGTCAGAAGCATATCCACGCAGGTACGTAGTCTTGACCCCTTTGGTTCAGGCAGCTCGCTAAACTCTACGTAGGTACGTAGTCCTCGGCTGGGTTGTCTTGGACGTGGTGGCGAAAACGAGCCGATTAGCGATCCGCCACAGATGGGGTACACGCCTTGCTGCCGTCGAGCCCTACGAAAATCAACTCTACGTAGGTACGTAGTCGCAACCGGCGGCTCTACGTATATGCGTAGTCCAAGATCCGGCACTAGGCAGTCTTCCAGACCCAAAAATGGGCTTTTGCGTACTCTCGAACTCGTGAATTGTGGTCTATGCATGGTCAGGAGAACCCTCTACGTAGGTGCGTAGTTTTTTCGGAAGCCTGAAATGACTCTACGTAGTGCGTAGTCACGCAACGGAGAATCTATATTTCGTCCCGGTTCACAGGCTCTACGTATATGCGTAGTTTACGGGATTTTCTGGAGCTGGGAAAGGACGTACTCTCTTATCTCATCGACGGAAGGAAGGCTGCAGGGTTTTCCCCCCAAGACCAAGGGTTTCAGAATTTCCTCCATCTTGCCCCCGCACTTGGGACAGGAAGGTTCCATCTCCCCCGGAAGGCGGACAAGCGTGGTCAGGCAGGCCTGACACCTCCAGACCTTCTTCCTCCCGCCGAGCTTTCCCCTCTTGGCGGCAGGCCTTCCCTCTACCTCGACCAGATCCATGGCGAGGTCGAGGACTGGGGCGTTGGTGATGGAGGTCCCCACACCGAATCCATCCGCCCCCGCTTCCGAGAGCTCCTTAATGTTTGAGTCGTCAATCCCGCCCGATAGGATTATCTTCACATGCTTGCCGCCCCTGAGATCCAGCTCCCATCTCACCTCCCTCAGGAGTTCTGTGAAGTCCCCCTTTCTGGAAGCTGGGGTATCAAGCCTCACCCCGTGAAGCTTCTCGCCGAGCGTCTGTAGGGCTAAGACCGCCTCAGCCTTTTCATCGTAATAGGTGTCGACTAGAGCCACTCTCGGAACGCCTGCCGGCATGATCTCGTCAAAGGCCTTCCAAGCCTTAGCCTGATCTCCAAAGCATATGATCAGGGCGTGCGGCATGGTCCCCATGGGTTCCTTCCCGATGGTTTTGGCCCCCAGTAGGCTGGAGACCCCATCAAAGCCCCCGATATAGGTCGCCCTGTCCAGCATGGGGGAAAGCGCGGGATGGGCCCTCCGTATCCCGAAGGCAATCAGAAGCTTTCCCCAGGCCTGCTTCCGGATGCGTGCGGCCATGGTGGCAACACCCGAGGCGTGGCAGAGCATTCCCAGCATGGGGGTCTCGTAAAGACAATAATCTGTGTAGATCCCCTCGATGGTGAGCAGGGGGACCCTCATCCCCCTGGCGTCCTGAGGCGAGAAGATGGTCCCCTCCGGCAGGCTGTACACATCCACGGGGAGACCCTCGAAAAGGCTCGCGACCTCCTCCACCCCGCACAAAACCGCCCAGCCCCAATTTCTGGGTAGCCTTCCGGAGGTAACCTCCGCCAGGGCCCTCACCCTAATCCCCTTCCTCTCCAGGATCTCCTTGGTCCTAGTGAAGTACACGTCAGTGGTGAGACCCTTCTTTATCTCTTCCGGGCTGGCGATGTGGAACCTCATCCCCATTCCTCCAGCAGTTCCCCGGAGCTCAGGATCCTCGCCCCGTACATCCTCTTCATGTAATCCAGGGCCTCCGAGTGCGAAAGTTCCTGCGGGGAGGCGGTGCAGTCGGAAAGAACCGTGAGCCTGAATCCCCTGAAAAAGGCATCAGCCGCCGTGTGCCTGACGCAGATATCCGTAACCACTCCTGTCAGGATGAGGTGAGTGACTCCGGCCTCCCTCAAGACCTTCTCAAGCTCCGTCCCGAAAAACGAGCTGTAAGTTCTCTTTTTGATCACCAGCTCCCCTGAAGCGGGGGTCAGTTCGGGAATCACTTCCGCATCTGCCGTTCCCTTCATGGCGTGCTCCCCCCACACGGAGAGTTCCGGATCCCCGATTTGGTGAGAGTCGCAGGCGAAAATTACGCATACCCCCTTCTCCCTCGCCTTGGTGAGAACCCGCTTAAGGGGGGGAACTATTCTCCTGGCTCCCTCAAACCCAAACTTTCCCGTCACGAATTCCCTTATCATGTCTATGACGAGCACTGCCTCCATCAGAGATTGGGGATAAATTTAAAACGCGTTTCAAAGTTTTGAGAGCGGGGGTAACTCAACCTGGGAGAGTGTCGGGCCCAACGGGGCAAAACTGAAGACCAGGTTGGCGGGTATCCGAATGTTGAGGGTTCAAATCCCTCCCCCCGCACCACTTATGGCAAACAATTTGAAAGACCAGGAATATTTTTGGTGAGCAAGAAATCTGATGGTGGGATGGAGAGAAGTTCACAAAAGGCTTACGGAAACCGAGCGCGATCTGCGAGAGAAACTCAAAGCACTCCGCGAAGAAAACAGAAAACTAAGGGAGGAACATGAGTTACTCAAGGCAAGGATAGCGCAGCAAGAGGATGCATTAAAAGAGTACGAACAAACGCTAGGGAAGCCGGTCGAGAGGGTGAGAGAGAAAATTCTGGAACTCCAAGAGGAGACCAAAAAGGAGATAAGCAGGCTGACCTCGCTTAACCAGAAATACGAGAAAAAATGCAGGCTCCTAGAGATGCAGCTGGAGGAATCGCTTTCTAAACTCAAGGAAACTCAAGAAATCAACAAAGAGCTGGGCACTCAGCTCTCAACGCTCAAAACCGAACTCTCCGATCTTGAGAGGACCCACCAGGCCAAAATCGAGGAATTGACGCGCAAACTTCAGGCCTCACGCAACAGACTGAAGAGATATCAGGAACTCATAAAGAAAAGGGAGGACGAACTGAGGGAATATCAAAAGGGCTTGATGGTGCTGGAAAGGATCGTGAAAAAATCTCCATCATTTATTAGAGAATCGGGGAAAACTCACTGAGCTGCTCTAGTTCAAACGGGGATATTTAAAAATGTCAAAAATAATGATGGCGAGGGCACAAAGGCAGGATAAGGTGAGACTTGTATTTTCTGGCATTGTTGGAAGAATCGCCGAGTACGAGAGGAAGCTGGCAGAGTATGAAACACAAACTAGGGCGCTGAGGGCTGAGGTGGCCAAATACAAAAGGTTAAGTGCAAACCTGAAGGCGAAACTGAACAGTCATCAAGCGGTTTGTAAGAAGTGTAAGCTTAAAACCGCTGCACTTGTTGAGCAACTTTCAGAGTACAACAGGCTCACCGACGAGTTGGCCAAAGTCATTAGAAACCCCCACGTCCTGAGGAAATATGCAAAGAAGAGAGGATAGAAGTCCTCTGCGGAAGGTAACCGAGGAACTCAGAGAAACAAAAAACCGGTTGGAAATGCTTAGAAGCCTCCGAGAGAGGGTGGCTCAGAGCGATGAATATAGGATTCGCTGCGAGGCTCTCGAAGGGCGCGTGAGGGAGCTTGAACAGAGGTATCGGGGGGCACTCAAGGAAATCCGAGAACTGAGAAACAGGGTTCTGGAGGTGCAGAGAGAGCGCGATGAGTACAAGGCCCTGACTGCAAGGCTGTTGAGAGACATCAAGGAATACAATAGACTAATCGATTCCCTAACCAGCTGGTAATGAAACCGCTGGAGAAGGCGCTCGAGGAGGTCGAGCGCTTCGAGGGGAGGATAGAAAAACTGCGGAAGAAAAAACCTCCCCTCCCAAAGTTCGGTTTCAAGTGGCCTTGGTCCAAGGGGTTGCCCAGCAAGTTGAGCCTCGCACTCTACCAGCTGGATGCAAGGCTGTACGGTAAGAAAAGCTTCTTTGGGAACCTAGACGAACACCAGGTGCGTGAGCTGGCGGCGAGACTCCACCCCATCGTCGAGAAATACAAGCTTCCCTTCTCGCCTTATCCTGAAGGAAAGTTCAGGGGAAACGTGGCTGTGTTGGGGGGCGCGCTGGCTCTGGTCTGCGAGTTGGAGGAGAACGAGGAGGTCCATTTCTACTTCAAGGGGAGGATGGGGGGGCCTCTCAGGAAAAAATGGATCCCCGATCGACGCTACCTAGAGGATCCGCTCTACGACCCCAAAAAATACCCGGATCACTACCTCGTTAGGTTGCCCCTGAGCGAGATGGAGAAGATTGGGCTGAGGGCCCAGATAGGGAGGATCTCCTACCTCCCCTGCCAAATCCTACCAGCGAGAAGGATAACACCCCCGGTACCATGATAAAAGTCGGGTGCTGCGGGTGGGGGTTTTACAAGAGAGGCCTGAAGGCGTACGCCAAGGAGTTTGGGCTGGTGGAGGTTCAGCAGACCTTTTACAAACTTCCCCTCCCACAGACCGCCGAGAGGTGGAGAAAAGAGGTTCCGGAGGAATTCGAGTTCACCTGCAAGGCCTTCCAAGCGATCACCCATCCACCCACGAGCCCCACCTGGAGGAGGAGCGGGATTGAGGTGACGGAAGAGACCAAAAACAAGTACGGCCTCCTAAGACCCACAAGGGAGAACTTTGAGGCGTGGGAGAGGACGAAGGAAATCTGCGAGACTCTGAAGGCGACCGTGTGCGTGATCCAGTGCCCCCCCACCTTCGGCTTCACCCCAGAGAACGTTAAAAACCTGAGGAAATTTTTCTCGGAAATCGACAGGGGCAAGCTTTTCCTAGCCTGGGAGCCGCGGGGGGACTGGAAGGATCACCCAGAGGAGATCAAGAAGCTCTGCAGGGAGTTGGAGCTCACCCATGTGGTGGATCCCATGCGGAGGGAGCCCCTCTCGGATCACCCCCTCTGCTATCTGAGGCTTCACGGGCTGAATCCGCGTGAATACGACTATGACTACAGGTACACAGAGGCCGAGCTGAAGGAGCTCGCCCGCAAGCTGAGGAAGCTTGAAAAGGATCACGAGATGGTCTACTGCATGTTCAACAATTATGCCATGTATGAAAACGCGAAGCAGCTCACTAGGCTCCTAGGGTCTTCCTGAACCCCCAGCACCTCGTTGCACCCTGATTTTATCTCGGGAAATATTTGATGGCGCTCCTCAAAGAAATCATTCTGGAAAACTTCATGAGCCACAAGTACAGCAGGATCCCCCTCAAGCCCGGACTCAACATCATCTGCGGGCCCAACGGCTCGGGCAAGTCCTCCATTCTCCTAGGCCTAGCAGTGGCTCTGGGTCAGTCCTACACGGAGCGCTCAAGAAAACTCGGGGAACTAGTGAGAAGGGGGGAGAACATTGGAAGGGTAACGGTCGTCTTCGACAATCTCCCGAGGGACGGCAAGTCCAGGCCCATCCCCGAGATAAAATCGGATCAGATTGTTCTCTCTAGGTACCTCAGGACGGACGGAACTTACTGGCAGGAGCTTAACAACCGGAGCGTGCTGAAGGGGGAAGTGGAGAGGCTGTTGGAGAGACTCCATCTGAACCCAGACAACATGCTCATCATCATGCACCAAAACATGATAGATCTTTTCGGTGCCCTAGATCCCTCCGAGAGGCTCAAGCTGGTGGAGGAGGCGGTGGGCTTCAAGGGTTACAGGGAGAAGATCCTGCAGGCGAGGGAGAAGCTCTCTCACACCCTCAGCGAGGAGCAGGCCATACGGAGCATGCTAGAGAGGGCCCAAGAGACGCTGAAACACTGGGAATCGGAGTACAAGAGGTTCCTGAGAAAGAAGGAGCTCCAGGAGAGTAAGGTTAGACTTGAGCTCGAACACGCCTGGTCGAAGTACCAGAGGAAGGAGGAAGAGGCAGCCGAACTCCGGGAGAGGATTTCCGGTCTGAAGAAGGAGCTGGCGGAAATCGTGCAGGGGCTGGAGAGGGGGTCCAAGGAGGAGACAGACCTGAGGGAGGAAATAGGGAAGCTGGAGTTCGAGCTAGATTCGACATACCAGAGCCTCATCCTGCTCGAGCGGAGAGCGGGGGGGGCGGAAACGAGAGTGAAGATGCTGGAAAAACTCAAGCTACCGGGCGTGGAACAGGAGAGGGAAAGGGCGAGGGCGGAACTTCCGGAAATCGCGGAGGAGATAGAAGGAAAGAAATCTGAGGTATCCAGGCTCAAGCGGCTGCTGACCGAGAAAAGGGAGGCATATGTCGACTGCAGGGTGAGGACGGCCGTTCTGGACTTTCGAAAAGGGCTGGTGGAGGAGGAGATCTCTGGGCTGCAGTCGGACTTGAGAAGAGTCCTTCAGGAACTCGGGGAGCTACGTACAGAAGCCGAGAAGGTTGGCCCGAGAGTGAAAACCAGCAGAAAACCCGCGGAAATTTTGGACGAGCTGAGACTAGTAAATGCCCAGCTCACCGGCCTTGCGGACGTCTCGGAGGAGGCGGAGAAGATGTACCTGAGCTATCAGGAAAACCTCAGGGAGCTGGAGGAGAAGAGCAGAATAGCCGCCCAGAACAGGGAGAGGGCACTTCAGGAGCTGGAGCTCAGGAGGAAGCGGTGGCAGAATGAGCTGGAGAATCTACTGGAGGAAGTGAAGGTCAATTTCAACAAGCTGCTGGGAAGGGTTGGCGGGAGGGGTGATCTGGCGCTTTCCCACCCGGAGGACGTGGAGGAGGCCGGGCTCGAAATATACGTGGGTTTCCGAGGAGCCGCACCTCACCTGCTGGACGCCTACACTCAGAGCGGCGGGGAACGGACCGTTGCCGTCATGTGCTTCCTGCTGGCCCTCCAGAACAAGATAAAATCCCCCTTCAGGGCGATCGACGAGTTTGAGGCCCACCTCGACCCCCACAACAGAGAGGAGTTGATGAGGGGACTGATGGAGGTGTGTGGCGGGGATGAAACCCAGTACCTTCTGATCACGCCGGGCTGGCTCACCGGTTTGCACAAGGCCTCGGTGATTGTGGTTCAGAGCGTGGGTGGCAAGTCGCAGGTGAGGGTGGTTGAAGGGGACTGAGCGAAGGGAGCTAATCCTTAGAATTATAGACCTCTGCGAGTCGGTTAGCAAGAAGGGGCTCAATCCCTTTGACGTACAAGTGAGAGAGTTCTTCGACAGACTCCGCGAACTCCTCCCCCTTCTAAAAAAGCACGAGGAACTTTACTTGGACCTGCAGGCCGTGGTGGGGCTCTCGGACGTGATCTACCAACAGGGGGAGTGGATAAAGCACCGCTCCTCCCTTCTCTACCTTGACCCCTTGCTGGTGCTCCTGAAGATCCAAGCCCTCTCCGCCGAGGAGCTAGCGGAGGTGTTCGTCAGATCTTGGCATCCGGTCCTTGAGCAGGAGTGTCTCACCCCCAGCTCTCTGAAAGAGGGGTACGAGTATTGGAGACTCCTCCCCAGTCTAGAGGAGAGGCTGAGGGGGCTTGAAGTGGAGGAGGTGGAGCCGGGTCTGATGGGAAGAGAGGAACTAGGGCAGATGGGCTTCCTACCCAAAGAACTCTTCGAGGAGATGCTCGATCAGCTCTGGATGGAGCTCAAGAGAAAAGGAAAAATCTCCTACTGGGACTTCGTGAGGGGGAAGGACTATACGGAAACTGTCAGAAGGGCTTATCTCCTCAGCTTCCTTATCACGTACGGCATGGTGTCCGTGGAGATGGATCCGCTGAGGGAGGAGATAAAAGTGGAGGCCAGAGAAAAACCGGAGAAGAGGGAGGAGGTCTTCTCCCTCCCCATTCCCCTCTCCAGCTCTCATGGAGGAAACTGAGGCAGAACTCAGGGAAAAGAAGGCGAGAGCTGTTCAGCTCCTCTTCTTCAAGCATCATATGGAGCCGGGGGCGAAGGTCTGGGAGCTCAGGCATGCCCTTGGAAAGAACTATGAGCAGATTTTAAAAGCACTGGAGGTGGAGCTGGAAAGGTTGGGACTCGCGCTAAAGAAGGTTTCCATGGGTGGAGAAGCAGAGTCGGACAGATACTTCGTGACCCTCAAAGAGCCCCCTCCCCTCGCCGCGGCCAGGACCTACGGGTGGAGAGTGGACGAGATGGGGATGCTGACCGCTGTCTTGGCCCAGCTCCTGGTGAGGGGGGGAAAGCTTCCCCTGAAAGAAGTCACGCAACTTTTGGAGGAGAAGTTCCCGAAATTCAGGGTGGACGCGGCCATCGAGAAATTCATCCGGAGGGGGTACCTCGAGGAGGACGAGGAGGGGATGTTATACATAGGCTGGAGGACAAGGGCAGAGGTGGACGAAAAAACCCTGCTGGGCCTACTCTTAGGGAAGACCGCAAAGGCGAAGCCCGAGGAGAAATCGAAAGATCTGTAAAGCCTTTTCTGCGTGAGCTTTACCACTCCTCCTTGGCGACGCTCCTTCTGGTTTTTTGTTCGTCCCTGAACCTCCAAATGCCCTCCCTCATGTCCTCGAGTGCTATTTTCAGCTCGCTCGAAACGAAATCGTTCAAGGTGACTTCTGTCTCCCCGACGCTGATTGCGGCATGTGTCTCAACCGGACCCTCTACTCTATCCTCCGTCACCACCGAGATTTTGACCTTCTCCTTTAGTGGGAATACCATGACACTGACCCCTCCGGGTCCCCTCCAGCTCTCCTCCCTCAGTCCGGTTAGCTCAAAACCTAGCTTCTCCCCAGCCTTCAAGGGTAAAACAATTAAGGGGATATCAACTTCGAAACCCGAGTTGACAAATCCAGAGGTTTCAATCGCCCTGCCCCCCGCCTCTATCCTCACCCTCACTCTGACGGCCATTTATCAACCACAATTCTCCTCCAAACCGGCCTTTTCTGCACTCTAATCCTCCTCCACTTTACTTCCTTTTCCATCAATTGGTGCAAATAGTTGGATTAAACTGTGCTCCCACGTATGGGAGGAGCAAAAGGAAGCAGATCTGGCCATATTTCCAGCTTTTCAGCGGCTTCAGCGGCGAGCTGATCCCTAACGACATGCTCCTTTCGAAGGTACAAGACGGCCAATTCTGCTTTTATCACGATTTTCTCCGCATTTCTTTTTTGGTAAATAGCCTCCGACTTTGCGCCAAAAATCGAGAGCGTGAATAGAATCCGAGCTTCGGCCAGACTGCTTCCAAAAGTTACTTTCTGCAAAATCTTGAAGGAATAAAGACAGGTGAGAATCTTGGAAACCTGCAATCCCGCTGGTCTTGCCGAGAAGATGAACGGCTAAAACCAAGTTAACTTTTTAGAAAAGATCTGAACAGCGCCCGCCTCTCCTCTTCCACCACTAGCTCGAAGAACCTATCGTTCGGCTCCTTGCTCGCGGAGAGGATGCGTTTAGCCGCCTGAGGACTCACACCCCTGCCAGCGAGGGTCAAGACCGCCAGCTTCCCGTGGGCTTCCACAAGCTTTGAGGTTTCCAGTAGCTCCCTCCACAGCTTGGTAGTCCTCCCCCTCCGCTTGAACTCGAGCACCCCCCTCACCTCCTCCTCCGTCGAATCCACCACTCCCAGTTTGGCGGAGCCGCACACCGGACACCTCGGTTTCTCCTCGAGTTGGTATATCTTCTTCTCGCCTACGTACTGAAGGCATTCCACACAGGCGAAAACCCTCACCTCACTCATGAGCCTAGCCCTGGTGGAGGCTAGAATGAGGGCCCTCATCCGTTTCGGCGCCACGGGTTCCAGATAGAAGGCTGGCTGTTTCCAAAAGAGGGAGGAGATGGGCGTGGGGCTCTTCCTGACGCCGAGATTCGCGATATCCATCTTTCCCTCTCTTATGCCCTGCAGGATCTCAAAGCATTTCTCGAAATCCAGATCCTTGTCCAGCACCTCCTTGTAAGTCTCATGATAGGCCGGTGTCCCCTTGAGAGCAACCTGCAGTTTCTCCACGATGGGCGCAGTGATCTCTGCCTCCTTTTCTATCACCCCCATCCGCTTGGCCACCTGGACCAGTCTCCAGGCGAAAAAGTGGCTGCGCTCCACCGCTTCGCGTAAGGAGGCCCTCAGTTCTTCCAGTGGTCTCCTCGTCAGAACCTCCTCCACCTGCTCCAGACTCAGCAACTCCGAGCGCAGAACGATCCTGTATGGATCCACGGTCAGAGCCACGGTTCCCCCGGTAGCCTCAGACAGCAGGTGAGCCAGCAGCCTCCCGAGGGCCCGGTTGGCGAGGGTGCCAAAGCAGGAATTGAGCACGCAGAACTCACCCACCTGCTCTAGGGTTATCCTTCCGTCCGTTGGCACCGGGATTCCTTCCTCCACCTGCTTGCAGACCTCTGCCAGAACGGACCTCAGCATCCCCATCGGGACCGAGTACTCCCGGGAAAGCTCCTCTAGGATTCGCTGCTCCGCTTTCCCCTCCTCCACCCTCCTCCTTATCCTCCCGACCTCCTGCGCCACGGAGAAGGGAACCGGTATCTCCTCCCCTATCCAAGTCGGGACGCAACCGAGGGGGTCCTCCTCCGCCTTGACGTATATTCTGTCCTTGAAAATCTGGAGTATCCTCCAGGGCCTCCCAGCGATGATGAACTTGGTTCCAGGTTCCCCGTACTCCGCCACAAAGGATTCGTCCAAAATTCCCACGGGGTTGCTCGTTTCGTCCTCCACCACCAAGTACTGCTTGAGCTCCGGGATCATGGAAAGGTTCTCGTAGTAGTAGGAGAAGGTGCGCTGGGAGGAGAGGGGGCGGTAGTATTCCTTCCCCGAGAGCCCGAGCAGCCTCCGCTCCAATTTTTGCGCGAACTCCAGCACGCCAAGCACCTCCTCTTCTGAGAGTTCGCGAAACGGGTAGGCCCTCCTGAAGATCCTGAGAGCCTCCTCGATACTCACGCTCTTCCTCTCCCCGAGCAGGGCCACCAAGGAGTGTAGGAGAACGTCGAGGGGTTTCTGTGGAATCTTGGTAGACTCCAGCTCGCCCCTCCTAGCCTTGGCCGCTATCACCATGGACTCCAACGCGTCGTCGGGATCTAGGGCTATAATCCTGCCCTTAGAGACCTCGGTGAGTCTGTGCCCCGCCCTGCCCACCCTCTGCATGAGCCTCGTCACCTGCCTAGGAGAATTGTACTGAAGCACGAGATCAACGGTTCCAATGTCCAGTCCGAGCTCTAGCGAAGAGGTGCAGATGAGATACCGCAGCTCTCCCGTCTTCAGGCCCTTCTCAGCCCTCACCCTTACCGCGCTCGAGAGGGAGCCGTGATGAACGGCCAGCGGGACCTCCATGTCCCAGAGCCTGAACCGGCTGGAGAGGATTTCTGCCATGGGGCGGGTGTTGGTGAAGATTAAGACCGAACGCTGCCCCTCCATCAGCTCCCTCATGACCCTCAGTCTGGCCGCCACCTCCGGGAAGGAGTAGAGCTTCTCCGCCAGTTGGACGTCCTCCCTCCTCACCTCGGGGTAGATCACCTGGATCTCGATCTGCTTGGCCACGCTGACATCGAGGACCTCGCACTCCCTGCCCTCCCCCACCAGAAACTTCCCCACTTCTTCCGGCGAACCTATGGTGGCTGAAAGCCCCACGATCTGAAAATCCTTCCCAACCACCTCCCTAAGCCTCTCCAGCGTGAGGGAGAGCTGGGCCCCCCTCTTGCTCTCCGCAAGCTCGTGGACCTCATCGACTATCACCCAGCGAACTGTCCTGAGGAACTCCCTCAGCTTCCGCCCCAGCAGGAGAATCTGAAGGGTTTCGGGCGTGGTGATGATGATGTCTGGTGGAACGAGGGTCTGGATCTTCCGCTCCCTTGCCTCGGTGTCGCCGTGCCTGACGGCAATCCTAAAGTCCAGATTCCTGCACCACCACTCAAGCCTTTCAAGCATGTCTCTGTTGAGGGCCCTCAGGGGTGTGATGTAAATCAGTTTAATCCCCCTCTCCTTGGGCAGATAGAGGAGCTGATGCAGGATGGGGAGAAAGGCCGCCTCCGTCTTGCCGCTTCCCGCCGGCGCTATCAGGAGGACATTTTTTCCCTCTAGGATGGGCGGTATGGCCCTCTCTTGGGGGAGGGTGGGCTCCGTGAATCCCCTTTCGGCCACCAACCTCTGGATTGGCGGCGCAAGCAGTTCAAAGACCCCCATCTTCTTTTACACCCATCGGCTCTTTGAAACATCTGTCGGTGACAATGGCCTTGGCGGTTCCTGACCATCCCCTTCCAAGGAAGGACGAGCCAGCAGATCGGATCCCAGTGAAGGGTCACTCTGGGTTAAAAAACGTCTGTGCAGATTCCCGCTCCGATGGTAAGCCCGCCGTGCCTGATGGCGAACCTTCCAAGCTGGGGTATCTCGGCCACCCTCTCCACGACCATCGGCTTCAGGAGGGTAACTCTCACGACGCCCGCCTCTCCCTTCCTCAGGCTGGAGGGGTTCTCCTCCACCACCCCGCCGGTCCTGGGGTCTATTTTTTTCTGAATTTCCTCAATCGTTCCCGGGGCATCGGCGGTGTGACAGTGGAAGCTCGGTGTGAACCCGGGCCGGATCTCGTGAGGGACGTTCAGGACTACTATTCTGGCAAGAAACCCCCTCGCAACGGTTGGCGGGGCGTCCGGGTGACCGGCCACGTCCCCCCTGGAGATATCTGTCTTCATCAGACCCCTTACGTTGAACCCTATGTTGTCGCCGGGTAATGCCTTGTTTCTGGGCTGGTGGTGCATCTCTATGGACTTCACCTCTCCTCCCTTGCCCGAAGGCTGGAAGATCACCTCATCCCCGACCTCCAGCACGCCCGTCTCCACCCTCCCGATGGGAACGGTGCCGACCCCAGTGATGGAGAAGACGTTCTGGATGGGGATGCGGAGAGGCTTGTCCACCGGCTTCTCGGGCTCGCGCAGAGTTTCAAGGGCTTGGAGCAGGGTGGGGCCGCTGTACCAGCCCATCCGCTGGCTGGGCTTGGTGACGTTCTCCCCGTGGAAGGCGGCCATCGGAATGAAGGGGAAGTTCTCTGCCCCTTTGTATCCTATACTCGTGAGAAGGGCGATCAGATCCGCCTTCAGTTTCTCGTAGACACTCTTCTGGTAGTCCACCAGATCCATCTTGTTTATGGCCACGATTAGCTGGTTGACGCCCAAGGTGAAAGCTAGGGCGGCATGCTCCCTGGTCTGGGGCATTATGCCATCGTCGGCCGCCACCACCAGCACGCCTGCGTCCGCCTGGCTCGCACCGGTGATCATGTTCTTGACGAAGTCCCTGTGGCCGGGAGCATCTATGATGGTGATGAGGTTTTTCTCCGTCTCAAGCTTCTGGTAGGCTATCCCGATGGTCACCCCCCTCTCCCTCTCCTCCTTCTCCCTGTCCATCACCCAAGCGAACTTGAAGCTTCCTGCCTCGGGGTGAAGATCCTTCTCGCTCACCAGCCCTAGCTCGAAGAGGAGCCTGCCAATGGCGGTGGATTTCCCATGGTCCACATGCCCGATGAAGACCAGATTTACGTGAGGTTTCATCCGCCGGCTTCGGGTCTGGGTTCAGAAGATGTGACCTCGGGGGGCGCCGATTGGGATTGCTCGGGCTCGGGCGGGGGGGCGGGAATCTCCTCAGGCTTTTTCTCCCCCTCTACCTCAGGCGGTTTCTCCTCCGGTTTTTCGGGAACCTGAGGCTTCTCCGGCGGTTTCTCGGGGGGCCCCTCGGGCGGCGGGACCTCAACAGGCTTCAGCTCCGGCAGGGGTACGGCCGGGGCGACTGCCACGGAAGGCGGTTTGATCGACGCGAGGAGGACACCCAAGTGAGACCTCGCCTTCCTGAAATCCTCCGCAAGTTTACCCGCCCTCGCCTGCAATAGGGAGAGGGGAGTCGAGAGTTCTGGAGGCTGGGTTCTAGATAACTCCAAAAGTTTTTCGGAAACATAAGTTAAGTTGGTGGAGCACTGGTCAAGGGTGTTCAGGAGGAAGTCCTTTTTCTCAAGCGCCCTGCCAGGGAACTCGGGGAACTCCCTAGAGAAAATTTCCATCCTCCTCCCCACCTCTAACGTCGCCTCTTTAAGCCCCTCCACTCCCACTCCCTTCCCCTCCATTATCTCCAACCTCGAGGCGAGGAGATCCAAGTTTGCGCACAGATCCTTCACATCCTGTCTGACCAAACTGGCTGCGGACTTGAGGTCGCCACCCATGTTCTCTATTTTTAGGAAGGGTTCCCCCGCCTCCACCCAGACGGTGAAGTCGGCCACGGGGAGCCTTTCCGACGGAGCAGGGGGAGGTTTGGGTTTGTAGAGATAGAAAGTTGCCAGAAGGACGACTGCGCTCGCTAATGCCACCGCTCTTTGCGCAAGATGCTCTACACGGACGGCCACGAGAAGACAGGCGATGAAGGCCAAGAAAAGTATGGTCCTTGTCCACGAGACTACCATCGCCTCTTTATCTTTCCTTTTAATATTCATTAAAATTCGGGCTTTCGCCTCACGCGGGCTGACAAACCGTAACACGCTTTCGGATAATTTCATAGAGCAAAAAGTAGGATGAGTGAAGTTTATGAACCTGTAGCGGAAAAAGTGAAATCCCTCAAGAAGTTGAGCGGGTCAACGACCGCCAAGATGGGTGCCGAAGTCTCCGATGCCATGCTTAGGGTTCTCACGAGTTCCCTCAAGCGAAGGGGGAGGCTCAGAGAACTCCGACCTCTGGGGAGAGCGAAAATGAGCTACGAAAAGGTGTCCAAGAAGATCTTGAGAGTGCTGAGGGAGGCTAAGATCCCCTATATGATAGTAGGGGGGCTTGCGGCGAACTATTACGGATGTCCTAGGGCAACATATGACCTAGATTTGGTGATAGAACCGGAAGAAGCAGGCATCAGGAAACTCCTGAAACTTGCCGGTCAGGCAGGCTTCAGATTTCATGAGAAGGAGGTGCTCCTGCTTACGCGGGCGGGAAATAGGTTCGTGGTGGAATCGCCGGAAAAATATAGGGTGGATTTCTGGCTGGCTAAAACTTCACTGGAGCGAGAAATGCTTGCGAGGAGAAGACGCGCGAAAGTTTTTGGTATACCAGTCTGGATATGCCGGCCAGAAGACCTTATTCTCCAGAAGTTGCGTTCCGCGAGACCCCGGGATCTGGAAGATGTGCAAGCGATACTTGCTAGATGGTCCGACGGGCTGGATAAAAAGTATCTCAATAGGAGAGCGACGGAACTCGGTTTGGCAAGGTTGTTG
This sequence comes from Hadarchaeota archaeon (SeqCode), assembly GCA_964632175.1. Lineage (GTDB taxonomy): Archaea > Hadarchaeota > Hadarchaeia > Hadarchaeales > JAWBSP01 > JAWBSP01. Next base: position 4,487 of record CAZWBJ010000009.1, on the reverse strand, counting down.
GAGGAGCAGAGGAAATTGGCCCAGGTTTAGCTGTGGAAAAACCGTTATAGCTTGTGGCCGACCAAGTGAGAGAACCGAAGCTCTAAATTTCTTGGTAAATCTCTCTTAATGGAAATTTTCCCCAACCATCCGCGCGCCGAATCTCTCCGGATAAGGAAAAAACTCTCCGAGGCCTTCGAGAAAGGAATAGTAGTTCCGGAGGGGCTTGCCGCTCACGGAAGGGGTGAAGCCTTCGATTACCTCCTAGGGGAGGCTACAACGGAGCCAGCTAGAAGGGCAATCGGGGCGGGCGCAGCACTGCTCCTCACCTCTTCTAGGCCCGTTATTTCGGTGAACGGAAACGCTGCTGCCCTAGTGGCCTCTGAGCTTGTGAAACTCTCCGAGCTAACGGGGGCGGCTCTCGAGGTGAACCTCTTCCATCCCTCCCCAGAAAGGGAGCAGAAGATAGCCGAACTCCTTCGGAAGGAGGGTGCCCGAGAGGTGCTCGGAACTGACCCTAACTACGCCACAACCATACCAGAAATCCAGAGCCACAGAAGGAAGGTCGATAAAAGGGGAATATTCCAAGCAGACACCGTCCTCGTACCGCTGGAGGATGGAGACAGGACCCAGGCACTGAGGAGAATGGGAAAAAAAGTGATTGCCATAGACCTAAATCCCCTCTCAAGAACTTCCCTCTCAGCCGACATAACCATCGTGGACAACATTGTGCGCGCCCTCCCCCTGCTGGTCAAAACCGTGGAAAACCTGAGGGGACGGCCGGATGAGCAACGGGAGATTCTGCGGAGGTTCGACAACCGGAAAAACCTCCTAGAATCTCTGGCCACCATCCTGAGTAGGCTTCAGCGGCTCTCTAGCGGGGAGGGGCTCTTACCTTCCGCATCTCCTCCAGCATCCTCCGAGCCGATTCCCTAGGATCCGCCGAATTGTAAATGGCGCTTCCAGCCACGCAAACATCCGCCCCAGCCGCTACCACGTTGCCCGCCACGCCCGCCTTGATTCCCCCGGCCACGAAGAGGAGGAAGTCCCCTGCCCTTTTCTTCGCCTCCCGGATGAGCTGACTTTGCTCATAGATTCCCCTGCCCTTCATCTGCTCGCTTATCCCCCTGTGGAGACAGAAGGCCACCCTCTTGGGCTCCTGCAGCTCCTGTCTGAGCTCCTCAATCTCCCGGAGGGGGTCCGCACAATCAAGCAGATCTATCAGAATGGCTTTCTCCCTCCTGCTCGCTTCGGCCAAGGCCTCGAAGATCTTCGCCTTCCCCCCGATTCCCATCACCGCCACGATATCGGCCCCCCTCCTGAAGGCGATCCTCGCCTCCAAGTTCCCCACATCCATGGTTTTGAGGTCGGCCACCAGAATGGCATCCGGACAGGCCGAGCGGAGAGCTGGTAGCAGCGTCTCCACCCCGTGCCTCTTTATGGCGGGAGTTCCAGCCTCCACTATTCTGGCACCCCCCTCGTAGGCCGCCCTAGCTATTTCAACTATGGTCCGAACATCCGCGTCAAGATCGAGCGCGACCTGCAGCTCCGGTGGGAGGAGCCTCTCCAAGGGGCTAAGGGGCAACTCCATCCTCTCCACTAGCACCGGTTCCCTTTCGGGTACGGCTTTTGGAACCCCCCTCTCATCCCACCCCCTCTCCCTGTAGTACTCGAGGAGGAGATCCGAGAGGTCCATCCCAAAACTCTCGGGCAGCCGGTCGTGTTCGGGACCAAACCCCTCCCTCAAGTTGAACAGCCTCTCTGTCCCAAAGATTCTCGAGCCCACCTCGTGCAGGCCCTCCCCCGTCCACTTCCAACCCGTGAGGGACGTGAGCAGGTCTGCGAGCTCGTCTAACTCAAACTCGAGACTTGTGAACAGAGCGGGGAAGTAATACTTACAGATGATGAGGCTGTCAAGGACCGCAAAGGCATCCTGCATTCTCCTAACGAGCCTCGCCTTTCCCATCTTGGAGGCTGGGTTTACGAACTCGGGGATGCTGAGGATCTCCGGTCCTATGAGGTAGGCCTGAAGGTGGCACGCCCCCCTAGTGGAGGTGGCGTATGCCAACGCCATCCCCCAGACCCCCCTAGGATCGTAGGCCGGAAGACCCAACCCCTTCACCTCCGCAAGACCGGGGGGTGGCTCGAACCTCCCCGCCAGCTTCCTGAGGAATTCCATGGCCTCCACCAGAGTCCGGACCTTCCCCTCCCTCCTGGCGCGACCAAGGATCACCCCGCTCGAAATCGTGTCTATCCCCAGCTCGTCGCAGAGGAGGGACAGCGGGAGGATTTCCCTCTCGTAGTCCCAGAAATCCGAGTTGGGCCCAAGCATGACGATGCTCTCGTACTCTGCCCCCTTAACCTCCTCCTCCCCCAACCTCACCACCCTTCCACAGGCCGCGGGACAGGCGAAGCAGCCTCTCCTCCTCACCAAGAACTTTTCCCTGATGGTTTCCCCCGAGAAGCCGTCCACATCCGAAAAATCCACCTTTTCCCCCGAGAAGTCCCTTACGGGCAGGATTCCGGCAGCGGTTATCCTGTGGACCAGCATGGCCGTCCCAAACCTAGCCAGAGACCCATCCTTGCCCGAAACGGGATGCGATTCGATGGTTCTCCTGATCCGCTGGGAAATCTTCCTGAAGGCCTCTTCATGGGCTATCCTTACCTTCTGCTGCCCGCGGACGACAATCGCCTTCAGTCTCTTCGAGCCTGCCACAGCACCCAGACCCCCCCTCCCTGCCGTCCTGCCCTCGGACATGATGCAGGCGAGCGGGGAGAGGTTCTCGCCAGCCTGACCTATCCCAGCCACCCCAGAGTGTGGGTGCCTCTTCCTCAGGATTTCCTCCGCCTCAAGGGTGGACTTTCCCCAGAGATCGGTCGCGTCCTCCAGCCTAGCCGTGCCGTCCTCCACGAGAAGGTAAACGGGCTTGCTCGCCCTCCCTTTTATCACGATGCCGTCCAGCCCCGCGCCCTTCAGGAAGACACCGAAGGAACCGCCCATCGAGCTGGGAAAGATGGTACCGGTGAGCGGGGACTTGGACGCTATACATATCCTCCCCGAGCCGGGGAAATTGGTGCCCGTGAGGGGACCGCTCATGAAAACCAGCTCGTTTTGAGGAGAAAGCGGGTCAACGCGAGGGGGGAGGCGGTCATACAGGAGCTTGCCGGCAACCCCCCTTCCTCCCAGGTAATTAAAGGCCAATCTCCCCAGCTCAAGAACTCTTCCCTCCCCTGAACTCAGATCAAATTCCAGAATACTGTCGAAATACCCTCCTAGCATTCTTACCTACGCTAAGCCGAAAAAAGCATGAAATTCGAGATGACGCATTACGTCGACCCTTAAACGCATAGGCATCACAGGGGGCTCAATGGAACGTTTCATTTTTGGAGTATGCATATGCATCGATAGGACACAAAAAATGGCCAAGGCATTCTTATATACCTCCGGGTCGAAAGAAGCATGAGATTCGCCGCCGGGCTGTGGATTTTCTCCTCTTGCTTGGACAGGTTCTGCACCAAGGGGTACAGGGAGGAGACCACGCTGGAAAAGAGAATAGAGCTAGCAGCCAAGGTAAAGGACCTAAAGGGTGTGGAAATCTGCCATCCAGGCGAGACCAAGAACCTCGATGAAGTCAAGAGGCTGCTGAGAAGCCACAAACTTGAGGTGGCGATGGTCGGCCTAGATGTGTACAGTACCCCCAAGTGGGCGCTGGGTTCCTTCTCTTCCCCCAAAAAGGAAATCCGGGAAGAGGCGGTAAAGCTCGCGAAGGACGCCATGGATGTTTCCGTCGAACTGGGATGCAGGCGGGTTTCCCTCTGGCTGGGCCAGGACGGCTTCGATTACCCCTTCCAAGTGAACTACACACATGCCTGGGATTGGCTTGTGGAGGGGATCAGACGTTGCGCCGACCACGATCAGAGGGTGACGCTTTTCCTCGAGTACAAACTGAAGGAGCCCAGAACTCACTGCTTCATCTCCGATGTGGGGAAGTGCCTCCTCCTCGCCGAGCTGGTGGAAAGGAAAAACGTAGGGATCACCATCGACGTGGGGCATGCCCTCATGGCTCAAGAAAACCTAGCGGAGTCCTTCTCGCTGGTACACCGCTCGAAAAGGGAGATACACTTGCACTTCAACGACGCCTACCGCTACTGGGACGACGACATGATCGCTGGCTCCATCCACTTCTGGGAGTATCTGGAACTCATGAGTTGGCTGCAGCGGTTGAGGTACGACGGCTGGTACTCCCTCGACATGTACCCTTACAGGGAGGATCCCGTAAAAGCGTGCGAGCAGAGCATCCGCAATCTAAAATGGTACGCTGAGCTGGTGGAGAAGATAGGGGTGGAGAGGATTTTCGAGGCTATTGAAAGCAAGAGCGTTGAGGACATCATAGAGTTCCTTAGAGAGTCACTCCGAAAGTGAGTGAGTTCCCCCCCTCACTTCCTCTGGGGAGGTCAGCATCTCCGGATTCCAGTTCGAGATGGGCGGAAGGAGGGAGGACTGGGAC